>JAAQTN010000019.1 GCA_011742915.1 Billgrantia desiderata
TTCGAGGCGCCGAACACGGCGACCGGGCCGAGCGGAATGTGGCGCTGGCGCAGGTCGGCGCGGGGCAGCGGCTCACGTTCCGGCAGGGCCGGGTCGAGGCGCAGGTCGAGCCACTCGCCGGCGCGCACCACATTGGCGAACAGGCGCAGCTGGCCGCAGGTGCGGCCGCGCTCGCCCTCGAGGCGGGCGCGGGGCAGGCCGGTCTCGGCCATGGCGCGTTCGATCAGTTCGTCGCCGATGGCCTCGATCTCGCCGGCGACGGTGTCGAGGAACGCCGCGCGCTGCTCCAGCGTCGTCTCGCGGTAGCTGGCGAAGGCTTCCTCGGCGAGCTGGCAGGCGCGCTCCACCTCGGCCTGGGTGCCACCGGCGTAGGCGGGTGCCAGCCGCTCACCGGTGGCGGGATCGACGGCGTGGATGGGAGTGGAACTGCCGCTGACGGCCTCGCGGCCGATCAGCATCTTGCCTTCCAGGGACATGACGGGCTCCTGCGGTTGTTGTCGATGATGGATTCGGTCCGACGGATGCACAGCTAGGTGTATCCGGTTTTATCCTGGGTGATGAAGCCACTAAGTTCAATCTTTTAACTTAGTGGTTGGTGTCGACTTTGGTCGCTATCCGCAGGGGGCATATCAGAAAAAGGTGTCGCCGAGATCGCTCGAGCCGTGAATGATGCTGGCCAGAACCTGGGCGGCGGCGCCTCTGGCGGCGATGAAGGTGGAGTCTTGAACCACCCGCAGCGGTACCTGCTGAGTGGTGCCGAGCAGGCGGTTCTGATTGGCCTTGAAGAAGTCGAGGGCGGGGCCGAGCAGGGGAGCGCCCAACTGGGTGAGGGAGCCGCCCAGCACGATCTCGGAGGGGTTCTGGGTATGGTGCAGGTTGAGCAGCAGGACTCCCAGCGCTTCGCCGGCCCGGCGCAGCGTGACCTGCACGTCGGGCTCATCCAGCCTTGGCAGCAAGCTCTCGATGAGGTCTTCCTCTTCCGCAATGCCCAGGGCGGCGCGGATCGACCAGCCGCTGACCAGAGTTTCGGCGCAGCCGCGATTGCCGCAGTGGCAGTAGAGCCCCCCGGGTTGCAGGACGGTATGCCCGATCTCACCGGCCAGACCCTGGATGCCGCGAGTGACCAGCGGCAAGTGGCTGCCCTCCACCATGCCGCTGCCGATGCCGGTGCCGGCGCTGACGTAAACCAGCGACTCGGGAATGTTGCCGGTACGGAAGTAGAGTTCGCCGAAGGCCGCCGACTTCGCTTCGTTGTCCATCAGCCAGGTGCCCTCCAGGTGGGGCAGGTGGGGACGAAGCAGCTCGAGGAAACGCACGTCTCGCCAGCCCAGGTTGGGAGCCAGCCGCAGTACCGGCTTGTTGGGTGCGATAGGGCCGGGCAGGGCAATGCCGAGGCCCAGACAACGGCGCTTCTTGACCGGAGCTTCTTGCATCAGCGCGTGCAGCAGTTCCCCAAGCAGCTCGGCAGTGACTTCGGGGGTGGTGGGCACGAGGTGCTCGTGGTGTGAAACCAGCACCTGGCCCGCCAGCGTACAGGCCACCAGGCGTAACCCATGTACGCCAACCTCGGCACCGAGCAGGACGTGCTGCTCTTCGTTGAGGTGCAGAGCACGACCCGGGCGACCACCGCTGCTCTTCTGCAGCTCCCCTTCCCGCAGCCAACCCTGATTCAGCAGGGATTGCACGCCGGCGCCCACGGTGGCCTTGGTCAACTGAGCCTGGGTGGCGATGTCGGCACGAGTGAGGCCGGGGGTACGACGCACGAGCTCGAGAATGGCGCTACGGTTGAGCCGCTTGAGGAAGTGGAGATCGCCCGCCTTGTGCTGTTGATTGCTGGTAGACATAGAGTAAGGAGGCCCTGCGGTCCGCGCACAGCGGAAAAACGGATGAAGCCGATGCCCACGCGTAGCGTACCGAAGAGCGTCTGGGTTCGTTGCGAGAGCGGGTTGGTTCCAAGAATAAACGAATTAAAAACCATCGGCCATGCTCGAAAGTGACTGCCCATTCCCGTCATGTGCAGGAATCTATCTGATTTAGGTAAATAAACTTCGAGTTTCTACTAACGTCGCATTGCTGATCCATCGGAGGGTGTCCACTCTCCGCTTAGTAAATAGAAAAAACTAAGTGGAGAGAGCATGAGCAACGACGCGGCGCGTTACCCCAGCCTCGAACAGCGGGTGGTCTTCATCACTGGCGGAGGTAGCGGCATTGGCGCAGAACTGACCCGAGCCTTTCACCGACAGGGAGCTCGTGTCGCCTTCGTCGATATCGATGATGCCGCCAGTCAGGCGCTGGTGGAGCGGCTCAAGGCAGAGACCGGCCGGGCGCCGCACTATCGTCACTGCGACATCCGTGACGTCGCGGCCCTGCAAGCGGCCATTGCCGAGGTCGGTCGGGAGTTTGGGCCCATCCATACCCTGGTCAACAACGCTGCCAACGACGATCGCCACACCTGGCAAGAGGTCGACGTTGCCTACTGGGACGAGCGCATGTCGCTCAACCTGCGACCGATGTTCTTCGCCGCCCAGGCAGCGGCGCACCAGATGATCGAGGCCGGCGGCGGCGCGATCATCAACTTCGGCTCGATCAGCGTGCAGATGGCCATCCCCGAACTGTCGGCCTACGTCACCGCCAAGGCGGCGGTGCATGGCCTGACACGCAGCCTGGCCCGCGACCTGGGACGCTACGGCATCCGCGTCAACACCCTGGTGCCCGGCTCGATCCTGACCGAGCGCCAGTTGCAGAAGTGGATCGGCCCCGAAGAGGAGGCATCGATCCTGGCCCATCAGTGCTTGAAGCTGCGGCTCGAGCCCAGGCACATCGCCCCCACCGTGCTGTTCCTGGCCAGTGCCGATAGCGCCGCGATAACGGGCCAGGAGATAGCCGTCGATGGCGGCTGGGGCTGATTTTTCATCCCAATGATTTTCTCAGAACAAGAGGTGCACCATGCGCTTACAACAAGACAAGGAGCTCGTCATGCACATTACAGGACAACGCTCGTCACAGCCGGCGCGCGCTAAGCGCTGGTTGGCCGCTGCCGTTGCGCTCACTTCGGGCCTGGCTGCATTCGCTGCGGCGGCCGATACCACCGTACGGGTGCTGCGGGTCGAGATCAGCGACGTCGAGAAGCAGTACTACGCCGATATCGTCGCCGAGTACGAGGCGCAGAACCCGGGCGTCAATGTGGTCTTCGAATACATTGCCAACGAGGCCTACAAGACGCGCCTGCCCACCCTGCTGCAATCCAATCAGCGCCCTGACATCTTCTACAGCTGGGGCGGCGAGGGGCTGCGCGACCAGGTCGAGGCCGGCTTCGTGCGCGACCTCACCGAGGAGATGCAGGACGGCTGGCAGGATCTCTATCCCGAGTCGGCCGTGCGCGCCTTCACGCTGGACGATCGCGTCTACGGCGCGCCGCTCTACGCTACCGTAGTGGGCTTCTGGGCCAACACCGCACTGACCGAACAGGCCGGCGTCGACATCGAAGCCATCGAGACCTGGGAGGACCTGCAGGAGGCGGTGGTCGCCCTGCGCGAAAGCGGCATCACCCCCGCCGTGGTGGGTGGCCAGGATGGCTGGCCGATGCACTTCTACTGGGGCTACCTGGCCACGCGCCTGGCCGGCGGCGAGGGCATCGAGGCGGCCAAGGAGGGCGAGAACGGCGGCTTCGAGGGTGAGCCCTTCGTGCGCGCCGGCGAGCTGCTGCAGTCCTTCGTCGAACTCAACCCCTTCCAGTCGGGCTTCATGGCGACTTCCTACGAGCGTGCCAGCGGCATGTTCGGCGACGGCGAGGCGGCCCTGCACCTGATGGGCGACTGGGACTACATCCCCTCCAAGGAGCGCTCGATGACGGGCGAGGGCGTGCCCGACGAGGACCTCGAGTTCATTCGCTTTCCCCGGGTGGACGATGGCGCCGGCAACGATGACAGCTTCGGCGGCATGAACGGCTTCGCCGTGACCCGCGACGCTTCCGACGAGGCGGTGGACTTCCTGCGCTTCCTGCTCAACGAGGAGAACCAGCGCGAGGCGGCGCGGCTCGGCATCTTCGTGCCGGTGGCCCATGGCTCCGAGGAGGAACTCGATACGCCCTATGCGCGCAAGGTGGCGCAGATCCTCAGCGAATCCAACTTCCATCAGGTGTTCCTCGACCAGGCGCTGGGCACTTCCGTCGGTGCCACGGTAAACGACATCAGCGGCGACCTGGCGCAGGGCGAGATCACGCCCGAGGAGGCGGCTGCCCAGGTCGAAGAGGCCTGGATGTTCCGCTGAGCCGTTCGTCGGACGCATCCACGAACCTGAGCATGCCCGGTGCCGCGCTCACGCCGCGCCGGGCCCCGTTCTCCGAAGGGAATCCGTCATGAGTACCCTGACCCGACCTGCCGTGCACAGGAGAAGCAACACCGATCGCCTGCGGCAGGGGCTGGCCAACGGCAAGTTCACCGCCGTGCTGATCCTGCTGCCCCCGGCGCTGATCCTGTTCTCGCTGTTCGTCATCCTGCCGCTGGCCGACGCGGCCTACTACAGTGCCTTCTCCTGGAACGGCTACGGCACGCCGACCAACTTCGTCGGCACCCAGAACTACGAGCGGCTGCTCGACCACTCGGTGTTCCACACTGCGCTGTGGAACACCGCCAAGCTGATCCTCGTCTCGTTGATCATCCAGATGCCGCTGGCGCTGGGCCTGGCGCTGCTGGTGTATCGCAAGACCCCGACCAACACCCTGTTCCGGCTGGTGTTCTTCCTGCCCTACATTCTTGCCGAGGTGGCCGCCGGGCTGATCTGGAGCTTCGTCTTCGATGGTGACTACGGCATCACCGCCTTCATGTTCCAGACCCTGGGGCAGGAGTCGGTCTACGTGCTGGCCGATCGCCAGTGGGCTTTCCCGGCGATCATGACGGTGATCGTATGGAAGTACTTCGGCTTCCACATGATGATCTACATCGCCGCGCTGCAGAGCGTGCCCAAGGACCTGATCGAAGCGGCCAAGCTCGAGGGTGCCAAGCCGCGTCAGGTGGCCCTGTTCGTGCAGATCCCGCTGATCAAGCACGCCATCGTGGTGAGCGGCTTCTTCGCCATCATCGGTTCGCTGCAGATCTTCGACATCATCATCCCGATGACCAACGGCGGGCCGTCCAACTCGACCCATACCATCGTCACCTACCTCTACACCTTCGGCCTGTCGCGGCTCAACATCGGCTTCGGTAGTGCCGCCGCCGTGGTGCTGTTCGTGCTCGCCATCGGCATTGCGCTGTTCTACCAGCGCGCCACGGCGAAGGAGGCGCGGACATGAGCAGCGCGACCTTCCGCAACACCCTGCGCGTGATCGTGTTGATCCTGGTGGCCAGCCTGGTCATCGGCCCGCTGCTGGCGTCCTTCTTCGGCGGCTTCAAGACCAACGCCGAGCTGCGCACCAACCCGCTGTGGCTGCCCGACGCCTGGAATCCGCAGAACTACGTCGCGATCTTCCTCGACGGCAATTTCTGGCGCTACATGGGCAACTCGTTCTTCATCTCGTCGATGACGGTGCTGCTGACCCTGGTAGTGGGCGCGGCGGCGGCCTACGTGTTCTCGCAGATCCGCTTCTTCGGCTCGCGGATGATCCACTCCTACCTGCTGCTGGGGCTGATGTTCCCCTTCGCCGCGGCGATCCTGCCGCTGTTCATCAAGGTGCGCGACCTGGGTCTGCTGGATACCTACTGGGCGGTGATCCTGCCGCAGACCGCCTTCGGCCTGTCGCTGGCGATCCTGCTGTTCAAGGCGTTCTTCGATCAGCTGCCCAAGGAGCTGTTCGAGGCCGCCTACGTCGATGGCTGCAGTTACCTGCGCTTCTTCTGGTCGTTCACCTTGCCGCTGTCGACGCCGATCCTGGCCACCGTGGGGGTGTTCGTCTTCGTGCAGAGCTGGAACAACTTCCTGCTGCCGCTGGTGGTGCTCAACGACCGCTCCATCTACACCTGGCCGCTGGGCATGATGCAGTTCCAGGGCGAGTACCTGACCCAGTGGAACATGATCCTGGCGTTCGTGACGCTGACCATCACGCCGGCGGTGATCTTCTTCCTCGCCGCGCAGAAATACATCGTGGCCGGACTGACCGGCGGCTCCGTCAAGGGATGACACCGATGACCGATACCATCCGCAACCCGATTCTCCCCGGCTTCAACCCAGATCCCTCGATCTGCCGGGTCGGTGAGGACTACTACATCGCCACCTCCACCTTCGAGTGGTACCCGGGGGTGCAGATCCACCACTCGCGGGACCTGGCCAACTGGCGGCTGGTGAGCCGGCCGTTGGCCCGGGCCGCCCAGCTCGACATGCGCGGCAATCCCGACTCCTGTGGCATCTGGGCGCCTTGCCTGACCCATGCCGACGGCTTGTTCTGGCTGATCTACACCGACATGAAGCGCTACGAGGGCAACTTCAAGGACGGCCACAACTATCTGGTCACCGCGCCCGCCATCGAGGGACCCTGGAGCGACCCGGTGTATCTCAATTCCAGCGGCTTCGATCCCTCGCTGTTCCACGATGACGACGGCCGCAAGTGGCTGGTCAACCTCAAGTGGGACTATCGCCAGCGCGAGGGCGGCGATCGCTTCGGCGGCATCCTGCTGCAGGAGTACGACGTCGAGCGCAGGCAACTGGTCGGCCCGATCCGCAACATCTTTGCCGGCACCGAGATGAAACTCACCGAGGGGCCGCACCTCTATCGCCGCGACGGCTGGTACCACCTGCTGGTGGCCGAGGGCGGTACCGGCTACGACCACGCCGTGACCATGGCGCGCTCGCGCGAGATCGCCGGCCCCTATGAGGTACACCCGGACAACCCGGTGCTGACCACGCGCCAGGATCCGGACAATCCGCTGCAGCGTGCCGGCCACGCCGATCTGGTCGATACGCCGGAAGGCGAGACCTATATGGTGCACCTGTGCAGCCGGCCGCTGCCCGGCACGCGCCGCTCGCCGCTGGGGCGCGAGACGGCGATCCAGCGGGTCGAGTGGGGCGAGGACGGCTGGCTGCGCCTGGCCCATGGCGGCAACGTTCCGGCGCTGGAGGTGGCCCTTGCTGGCGTCGAGACCGGCGTGGCGCAGTGGGAGCCGGCCGAGGAGGAAACCTATGCGTTCGCGCCCGGCGCGCTGCCGGCGGATTTCCAGTGGCTGCGCACGCCCGAGCCCGGGCGGCTGTTCTCGCTCGATGCGCTGCCCGGTTATCTGCGTCTTTACGGCCGCGAGTCGGTGGGTTCCTGGTTCGAGCAGGCGCTGGTGGCAAGGCGCCAGGACAGCTGGCACTGCAGCGCCGAGACCGAACTCGAGTTCGAGCCCGACGACATCCAGCAGTTCGCCGGGCTGATCGCCTACTACAACCGCTTCAAGTTCCACTATCTCGCAGTGAGCCTGAACGATGAGGGCAACAAGGTGCTCAGCGTGATGAGCTGCCACGACGAGTGGCCCAGCGGGCAGCTCGACATCGTCGAGGGCGGCGTGGCGCTCGAGCCCGGCCTGCCGGTGCGTCTCGGCCTCGACATCCGTGAGCGCGAGCTGCAGTTCCGCTTCGCCCAGGGCAGCGCCGGGTGGCGGCCGATCGGCCCGGTGCTGGACGCCGGGCTGCTCTCGGACGAAGGCAGCGGTCGCGCCCACGGCTACTTCACCGGCAACTTTCTGGGTATGGCGGCGCATGACATCAGCGGACGCGCCACGCCGGCGGACTTCGCCGGGTTCCGCTATCGCCGCAATACCCGCTGAACCCGATTACGCCCACAACCAAACACAACAGGCGGCAAGAAGAGACATGCTATGGCTGACGTAACCCTGGTCGACATCGAGAAGACCTTCCGTGGCAAGACCACGGTGATCCCCAACCTCAACCTGCGCATCGAGGACGGCTCCTTCACCGTGCTGGTGGGCCCCTCCGGCTGCGGCAAGTCGACCCTGCTGCGGATGATTGCCGGGCTCGAGACGGTGACCCGCGGTGCCATCTCCATTGGCGGGCGCGACGTCACCACCGCCGAGCCCAGCGAGCGCAACATCGCCATGGTGTTCCAGTCCTACGCGCTCTATCCGCACATGACGGTGGCACGCAACATCGACTTCGGCATGCGCCTGGCCAAGGTGCCCACCGAGGAGCGCAAGGCGAAGGTGGCCGAGGCGGCACGCCTGCTCAACCTGGAAGAGCTGCTCGAGCGCAAGCCAGCCGAGCTATCCGGCGGCCAGCGCCAGCGCGTGGCCATCGGTCGCGCCATCGTGCGCAACCCCGGGGTGTTCCTGTTCGACGAACCGCTCTCCAACCTCGACGCGGCGCTGCGCAACCGCATGCGCGTGGAGCTGGCCGAGCTGCACCAGCGGCTCGACGCCACCATGATCTACGTCACCCACGATCAGGTCGAGGCAATGACCCTGGCCGACTGCATCGTGGTGATGAACGCCGGCCAGATCGAACAGGTCGGCACGCCGATGAACCTCTACCAGCGCCCCGAGACGCTGTTCGTGGCCGGCTTCATCGGCTCGCCGAAGATGAACCTGATCGAAGGGGAGGTGGCCAAGGCCCATGGCGCCACCACGCTGGGCATTCGCCCGGAGCACCTCGAGGTGAGCCACGAGGCAGGGGAGTGGCGCACCCGGGTGCGGGTGGTGGAGATGCTCGGTGCCGACGCTTTCGCCTATGTCGACAGCGATGCTACCGGCCCGCTCACCGTGCGTCTGCCCGGCGACGCCGAGGTGCGCAGCGGCGACATTCTCTACCTGACGCCGCGCTACGAGCTGCTGCATGCCTTCGGCATCGATGGACGACGCTTGCCGGACGAGGCCCTGGCCAGACCTCGGGCCACCATGGCCTGAACCGGGAGCGAGAACAGCGCAATGACGACGATCACTCTCGACAACGGCAGGCTGCGACTGGTGGTCAACCCAGTCGTCGGCGGCTCCGTGGTGCGTTTCGACAGGCTCACCGAGCATGGCCCCGAGCCGCTGATGCGTCCGGGCAACGACGCCGAGCGCGACCCTAACCGACTGGCCATGTATCCGCTGGTGCCGTGGTCCAACCGTATCGGCGGGGGCGGTTTCACCTGGCAGGGATGCCACTACCCGCTCGCGGCCAACCTGGCCGGTGAGCCCCTGCCGATCCACGGCGACGGTTGGCAGCGGGAATGGCGGGTGGAGCGGCAAGCGCAGCACGAACTGCGCCTGACGCTGCGCTCGTTTGAGCAGCCGCCGTTCGACTACCTGGCGGAGCTGAGCTATCGCCTGGCGGATGACACCCTCGAGGTGGTCCTTGCCGTGACTCATCGGGGAGAGACACCGGCTCCCTATGGCCTGGGCCTGCATCCCTGGTTCCCGCGCAGCGCCGATGTGCGGCTCGAGGCCACTGCCGAAGGCGTGTGGGAGGTCGACGCCGACCAATTGCCAACCGAATGGCGCCGGCTCGAGGCGACTGAGAGCTGGAACTTCTCGCGTGGTAAGGGGCTGCCGAGCGGCAAGATCGACAATCTATTCACCGGCTGGAACGGCCGGGCCGAGCTGCGCTGGCCCGAGCGCGGCGTGACGCTCGAGGTGCGTGCCGACACCTCGCGCTACCTGGTCTTCTCGCCGGGCAAGCAGGCGGATTTCTTCTGCTTCGAGCCGGTTTCCCATGGCGTCGATGCCCACCGTTTCGCTGACTCCCCCACCCAGGGCCTTACCTCTGAAGAATCAGGCCTGGTGATCCTGGAAGAGGGGGAGCGCTGCGAGATGTGCTGCCACTTCCGCTGTCACCCCGCTGACTGAACTCACGTTCGGTACCCGCTCTTTCGATACCCGCTTTTTCGATACCTGCTTTTGACGACAAAGGAGACGACACGCATCGCTTAACCACTTAGTTCAGACTTATTACCAACAACAAGCAGCGCCATCATTCACAGGAGCAAACAATGAAGACAACAGTGAAAACGCCACCTCATGCCAGACACACTCTCTCCCGCCTGGGCCTGATCGGGCTCGGCTGCCTCGCTTTCGCCAGCGCACAGGCACAAGAGGGAGCGATGTCCGGCATCGACTTCACCGGCTATGCGCGCTCCGGCGTCGGCAATACCGCAGGCGGCGGCGACCAGGCCTGCTTTCGGGCCAACGGTGCGGGGGCCAAGTATCGTCTGGGCAACGAGTGCGAGACCTATGCCGAGCTGGGGCTGGGTGCCACTCTGTTCGAAGAGGGCGACAGGTCGTTCTACTTCAACAGCATGGTGGGGTATTTCACCAACCAGCTGAACGATGCCGAGGATACCGAGGTTTCCCTGCGGCAGCTGTACGTTCAGGGCAACAACGTGATCGACGCCCTACCCGGCGCCACCTTATGGGCGGGCAAGCGCTTCTACCGCCGCCATGACGTACACATCAACGACTTCTTCTACTGGGACTCCACTGGCCCCGGTGGCGGTATCGAGAACATCGACGTGGGTACCGGCAGGCTGCATCTGGCGTGGATGCGTGCCACGGGCACCGACGACACCGAATACCCCGATGCCGATAACCGCATCTCCAACGACACTCTCGACATCCGCTGGTCGGACATTCCCGTCAATCCCGGCGGGAGCCTGGTGCTGGGCTACAACTACGGTCGCGCCCAGCTCAGCGAAGCCCAGGAGGCCTACTACCAGGGCAGCGAGGCCAAGCGGGGCCACATGGTAACTCTGCAGCATGAGCAGGAGAGCTGGTTCGGCGGTACCAACAAGCTGGCGCTGCAGTACGCCACCGACGGCATCATCAACGCGGGCACCGGCCAGGGGCGCATGAATGCCGGGGTCTCTCCAGACGTGCCCGGCGGCGAGATGTGGCGCGTGATCAATCACGGCAACGTCTGGCTCGCGCCAGACAGGTTCGACTTGCTGTATGCGGCCATCTACGAGGAGAAGCGCTTCGACGACGACTCCGGGGCCACCTGGATGTCGCTCGGCGTGCGTCCGACCTACTACTGGACCGACAACCTGAGCACGGCGCTGGAGATCGGCCATGACTATGTCGATCCCGAGAACGGCGATCCCAGCCGCCGCTTGAGCAAGGCCACCCTGGCGCAGCAGTGGTCGGCGGGGGTGGGCGGCTTCGCACGTCCGGTCATTCGCGCCTTCGTCACCTATGCGGACTGGAACGGCGACGCCTTCCAGGCGGATCGCACCAGTCGCTCGATCGATGCGGGCGCGGCGGGCGATGCCATCAACATCGATGACAGCGACGGCGTGACCTTCGGTCTGCAGATGGACGTGTGGTGGTAACGCACGCCAGGACACCCTTCATCGCGGGGCTTCCTCCCCTTGGCGCCCGCACGGGCGCCCTTTTTGCGGAGTACATGTCATGCAGGAACGCAAGGTAATGAGCCGCTCGGCCTATATCTTTATGATCTGCTGTATCGCCGCCATCGGCGGCTTTCTGTTCGGCTTCGACAGCGGTGTCATCAACGGCACGGTCGATGGCCTGCAGGCCGCTTTCGGCTCCGACAGCGTGGGCACCGGCTTCAACGTCGCCTCGATGCTGCTCGGCTGTGCCGTAGGCGCCTTCTTCGCCGGGCGCCTGGCGGACCGCTTCGGCCGCCGTACGCTGCTGATCGTGGCGGCAGTGTTCTTCCTCGTCAGCGCCTGGGGCTCGGGCATTGCCGGTGGTTCCCTGGAGTTCGTCTTCTATCGGGTGCTGGGCGGCATGGCGGTGGGGGCGGCCAGCGTGATGACCCCGGCCTACATCAGCGAAGTGGCACCTGCCGCCTATCGCGGGCGGCTTGCCACCATCCAGCAGGTGGCGATCATCTCGGGGCTGTTCGTGGCCTTTCTCAGCAACTACGTGCTGGCCCATGTGTCGGGCTCGGCCATGGCCGAGCTGTGGCTGGGCTTCGCCACCTGGCGCTGGATGTTCTGGATCGAGCTGCTGCCGGCGGCGGTGTTCCTGCTGGCGCTGCTGTTCATTCCCGAGAGCCCGCGCTACCTGATCAGCAGCGGCAAGCAGAGTGAGGCACGCCGCGTGCTGGGGCTGGTGATGCCCGAGGGCGAGGTGAGCGCCAAGCTGGCAGAGATCGATGCGACCCTGGCCCGCGATCACAAGCCGCGCTTGCGCGACGTGCTCGACCATACCACCGGCAAGGTGCACGGCATCGTCTGGGTGGGTATCGGGCTGGCCGTGTTCCAGCAGTTGGTGGGCATCAACGTGGTGTTCTACTACGGCGCCGTGCTGTGGCAGTCGGTGGGCTTCTCCGAGGGCGATGCGCTGCTGATCAACGTCATCTCGGGGGCGGTCAGCATCGGCGCTTGCCTGCTCGCCATCGCCCTGATCGACAAGATCGGGCGCAAGCCGCTGCTGTGGGCGGGCTCGGTGGGCATGGCCCTGACCCTGGCCTGCATGGCCTTTGCCTTCTCCACGGCGACCCTGGTCGATGGCCGCCTGCGTCTCGGCGATGACATGGGGGTGTTCGCCCTGCTGGCCGCCAACGCCTACGTGTTCTTCTTCAACGTCTCCTGGGGCCCGGTGATGTGGGTGATGCTCGGTGAGATGTTCCCCAACCAGATGCGTGGCTCGGGCCTGGCCATCGCCGGGCTGTTCCAGTGGCTGGCCAACTTCGGCATCACCATGACCTTCCCCATCATGCTGGCCACGATCGGCCTGGCCGGCGCCTACGGCTTCTATGCCCTGTGCGCGGTGGTGTCGGTGTTCTTCGTGCTGCGCCTGGTCAAGGAGACGCGGGGCAAGGAGCTCGAAGAGATGGCTTATGAGTGACGCTGCCGCGTAGCCCGAGCGCACGAGAAGCACCAATCGAGCCGACATCGCCGACTCCCCGGGCGGCGATGTCGGAGTAGGCATGCCTCGGCATCCTGGCACGTGTGTCCTGAGTTGGTTGTCAGACTGAACGAATTGATGAGTATCAGTCCTTCCTAAAGAGGACTGCGATATCGGATGTACGGCGACAAATATACTGTTATGGAAGGATAAACAGGGATCGTCGACTAACGTCTCATTGACGATTTTTGGTGGGGTGACCAATCTAGTTAGTAAATAAAAAAAACTAAGTGGGAGATGAAGCATGAACAGCGACGTGACGCGCTACCCCAGCCTCGAGCAGCAGGTGGTCTTCATTACTGGTGGCGGCAGCGGCATCGGCGCTGCGATGACCCGGGCCTTTCACCGCCAGGGGGCCAGAGTCGCCTTCGTCGATATCGACGATGCCGCCAGCCAGGCGCTGGTGGAGGAGCTGCAGGTAACGACCGGCCGAGCTCCGCATTACCACCGCTGCGATATCCGTGACGTGGCGGCGCTGCAGGCAACGATTGCCACCGTGGGCTGCGAATTGGGCCCCATTCATACCCTGGTCAACAACGCCGCCAATGACGACCGCCATGATTGGCAGGATATCGACGTGGCCTATTGGGACGACCGTATGGCGCTCAATCTGCGTCCGATGTTCTTTGCCGCCCAGGCGGCGGCACATCAGATGATCGAAGCCGGCGGCGGGGCGATCATCAACTTCGGCTCCATCAGCGTCAAGACGGCCATTCCCCGGCTGGCGGCCTACGTCACGGCCAAGGCGGCGGTGCATGGGCTGACGCGCAGCCTGGCGCGGGACCTGGGCGAGCGCAATATCCGCGTCAACACCGTGGTCCCGGGATGCATCATGACCCAGCGTCAGCTCGACAAGTGGATCGGTCCCGATGACGAGGCGCGCATCCGTGAGCATCAATGTCTCAAGGTTCGCCTGTCGCCCGATCATGTGGCCCCCATGGTTCTTTTCCTGGCGGCGGACGACGGCGCCCAGCTGACCGGCCATGAGTTCACCGTCGATGCGGGGTGGGGCTGATGCACACACGGAATCATCCGCTGCTGTCGGCTCGCCGGATCTGCCGCTCGTTTGGCCAGAACCAGGTGCTGTTCGACATCGACCTCGAGCTGGTGCCGGGCGAGGTCCATGCGCTGCTGGGTGAGAATGGCGCAGGCAAGTCGACGCTGGTGCGCATTCTTGCGGGCTATCTGAGTCCCAGCGAAGGTGAGATCCGCCTCGAGGGCGAACTGCGCCGCTACCGCAGCAGCGGCGATGCCGAAGCCGACGGCGTGGTGATGATTCACCAGGAGCTGGCCTTGGCCGAGCAGCTGACCGTGGAGGAGAACGTCTTTCTGGGTCGCGAGATTCGACGCGGCCCCTTCCTCGACCATCGGGCCATGCGTGAGCGCTGCCGTACGGCGCTGGCCGAGCTCGAAACCCGGGTCGACCCGCGGGCCAGGGTCAAGGACCTCAGCACGTCCGATCAGCAGATGGTGGAAATCGCCAAGGCGATCACGCGCGACGTGCGCGTGCTGATCATGGACGAGCCCACGGCGGCCCTCACCGAGCATGAAGTTGAGGTGCTGTTCGCCCTGATCGCAAGGCTGCGCGAGCGCGGCGTGGCGATCCTCTACATCTCTCACAAGCTACGCGAGATCGAGCGGATCGCTGACAGGGTCACGGTGCTGCGCGACGGCCGGCTGATCGACAGTGCACCGATGGCCGGGCGCAGCAAGGAGGAGTTGGCGCGGCTGATGGTGGGTCGCGAGATCAGCGACATGTACCCCGAGCGCACCGAGCTGGCCAGCGACGCGGAGGTGGTGCTGGAGGCCCGCGACATCGTCGTCCCCGGTGCCGTGAAACAGGCGAGCTTCACCCTGCGCCGCGGTGAGGTGCTGGGCTTCGGTGGGGTGGTGGGGGCCGGGCGCACGGCACTGATCGAAGCGGTGCTGGGACTGCGTGCCCGCAGTGGCGGTGAGGTGTTGCGCAACGGCCAACCGGTGGCACTGCGCCACCTGCGCGATGCGGTGCGCCAGCGCATCGCCTATCTCACCGAAGACCGCAAGGGCAAGGGCCTGGTGCTCAACATGGGGCTGCGCCCCAATCTCACCCTACTCAACCTGCGCGCTTACTGCCGCCCGCTGATCGACCGTCGCCGCGAGGAGCAGGCCTTCAAGGAGGCCGTCGAGCGCTTCGACATTCGCTTGCGCACCCAGGCGGCGACTGCCGCCGAGCTCTCCGGTGGCAATCAGCAGAAGCTGCTGCTGGCCAAGGTCATGTCCATCGATCCCGAGATCGTCGTCATCAACGAGCCGACCCGTGGCATCGACGTGGGCACCAAGCACCAGATCTATCACTTCGTGCGGGAACTCACCGAGGCCGGGCGCTCGGTGATCCTGGTTTCCTCCGAGATGGCCGAGCTGATCGGCCTCTCGCATCGGGTGGCGGTGATGTGTGCCGGGGTACTGACAGGCGTGCTCGAGGGCGAGCAGATCAACGAACAAGAAATCATGCAGTACGCATCCGGGATCAAGGGGGTGGGAGCCGATGAACAACGCCGTGCCTGACAACAAATCGCTCACGCAGAGCAGGGTCTCCGTCGACCTCAAGACATGGGGGCCTTTCATCGCCTTGCTGGCCCTGGCGATGCTGGGCGTATTGATCAATCCCGCCTTCCTGGGGCTGGACAACCTCTCCAACATGCTCACCCGCAGCGCCTTCATCGGCATCATCGCCATCGGCGCCACCTTCGTGATTACTGCCGGTGGGCTGGACCTTTCGGTGGGCTCGATGGCGGCCTTCATCGCCGGGGTGATGATCATCCTGATGAACAGCCTGGTCGAGCAGTTCGGCCCGGGTCTCACCACCATATTGCTGGGCATCGGCGCCTCGCTGCTGCTGGGCCTGTGTGCCGGTTTCATCAATGGCATGGTGACCACCAAAGGCAAGATCGAGGCCTTCATCGTCACCCTCGGCACCATGGGCATCTATCGCTCGCTGGTGACCTACCTGGCCGATGGCGGGACCCTGTCGTTGGACTGGGGGGTGCGTGACATCTATCGGCCGGTTTACTACGGCCATCTGATGGGCATTCCGATTCCGGTGCTGGTGTTCCTGATGGTGGCAGTGGCCGGCTACATTCTGCTCAACCATACCCGCTTCGGCCGCTACTGCTTTGCCATCGGTTCCAACGAGAAGGTGGCCGAATACAGCGCCATCCATGTCGATCGCATCAAGACCATGACCTACATGCTGCAGGGCGTATGCGTGGCGCTGGCGACCATCATCTACGTGCCGCGGCTGGGCTCTGCCTCTGGCGCCACCGGGGTGCTGTGGGAACTCGAGGCGATCGCGGCGGTGATCATCGGCGGCACCGTGCTCAAGGGCGGGCACGGCCGCATCTGGGGCACGGTAGTGGGAGCGATCATGCTGACCATGATCGGCAACATTCTCAATCTGACCGATGCCATCTCCAACTATCTCAACGGTACGGTGCAGGGAATCATCATCATCGTCGCGGTGTACCTGCAGCGCGCATCGTGGAGAAAGTCGGCGCCATGAGGCGCTCTTATAGCAGCACGATAACAAGCACAAACAGCTAAGGAGCATCAGCATGCCAACCAAGAGGACCCTAGCAGCCTTCGCTGCCGCTGCAGCGTTGGGACTGCCCACTTTCGCCGCCGCTCAGGAGTATACGATCGGCGTCTCCATTCCTGCCGCCACCCATGGCTGGACCGGCGGGGTCAACTTCCATGCCCAACAGGCCAAAGAGCGCCTCGAGTCACTCTATCCCGAGATTTCCATCACCATCACCACGGCGAGCGATCCGGGTGGCCAGGCCAACGATCTCGAGGATCTGGTCTCACAGCGCAACATCGATGCGCTGGTGGTGCTGCCCTTCGAATCGGGCCCGCTGACCGACCCGGTGCGGCGGGTCAAGGATGCCGGCGTGTTCGTTACCGTGGTCGACCGCGGCCTCGAGCAGGAGGGTATCGAGGATCTCTACGTCGCCGGTAACAACCACGAGCTGGGACGTGTCTCCGGTGAGTACATTCGTGAGCAACTCGACGGCCAGGGCGACATCGTGGTGCTGCGCGGGATCCCCACGGTGATCGACGACGAGCGCGTGCAGGGCTTCCAGGAAGCCATCGAGGGCTCCGAGATCAACATCCTCGACATGCAGCACGCCAACTGGAACCGTGACGACGGCTTCGAAGTGATGCAGGATTTCCTGGCGCGTTTCGATCGCATCGATGCGGTGTGGGCCCAGGACGACGATATTGCCATCGGGGTGATCGAAGCGGTACGTCAGGCCGGGCGCGAAGACGAGCTCTTCATCGTCGGCGGCGCCGGCATGAAGGACATCATCAGGCGAGTCATGGAAGGCGATCGGCTCGTGCCGGTCGACGTGCTCTATCCGCCGGCGATGATCGCCACCGCCATGGACCTGACGGTGCAGCATTTCGTCTCCAATGGTCCGGTGGTCGGTCAGTACATTCTCGGCTCCCCGCTGATCACTCAGGAGAATGCCGAGCAATACTACTTCCCCGATTCACCGTTCTGATCGATCCGAGCGGGCGCTCGGCGCCCGCTCGGTTCACCTGTCGATCATCATCGGAGAGCCATCATGAACACAATCAAAGGACCGGCGATCTTCCTTGCTCAGTTCGCCGGAGACGACGCACCCTTCAATAGCCTGGACAGCATCGCCGCCTGGGCGGCGAACCTGGGCTACAAGGGAGTTCAGCTTCCCAGCTGGGATGCGCGTCTGATCGATCTGAAACGTGCCGCCGAGAGCCAGACCTACTGCGACGAGATCAAGGGCACCCTGGCCGAGCACGGTTTGGCACTGACCGAACTCTCCACCCACCTGCAGGGCCAACTGGTTGCCGTACATCCGGCCTATGACGAGATGTTCGACGGTTTTGCCGCGCCTGAAGTGAGGGGCAATCCTCGGGCGCGCCAGGCCTGGGCGGTGGAGCAGCTGCATTTTGCCGCACGTGCTTCACGCAACCTGGGGCTGACCGATCACGGCACCTTTTCCGGCGCCCTGGCCTGGCCCTATGTCTACCCGTGGCCACAGCGTCCGGCTGGCCTGATCGATACCGCCTTCGACGAGCTGGCCAGGCGTTGGCGGCCCATTCTCGATGCATTCGACGAAGTCGGGGTCAATCTCTGTTACGAGATCCACCCCGGTGAGGATCTGCATGACGGCATCACCTTCGAGATGTTCCTGGAGCGGGTTGGCCATCATCCGCGCTGTCATATTCTCTATGATCCCAGCCACTTCGTTCTGCAGCAGCTAGACTACCGCGGGTTCCTGGACGTCTACCGCGAGCACATCCAGATGTTCCATGTGAAAGACGCCGAATTCATCCCCAGCCCGAGACAGGGCGTCTACTCCGGCTACCAGAGCTGGGTCGAGCGCGCCGGCCGTTTTCGCTCGCTGGGCGATGGCCAGGTGGACTTCAAGCACATCTTCTCGTGGATGGCGGCCAACGACTATCACGGCTGGGCGGTGCTCGAGTGGGAGTGCTGCCTCAAGCATCCCGAAGCTGGCGCGCGGGAGGGCGCGGCCTTCATTCGCGACCATATCATCGAAGTCACCGAACGGGCCTTCGACGACTTCGCCGATGGCGGTGCCGACGAGGCGGCCAACCGTCGCCTGCTGGGCCTCGACTGAGGGAAATAAGACATGAGCCAATATCACGACACACCACGCCGGCTGCGTCTGGGCATGGTCGGCGGTGGCCAGGGCGCTTTCATCGGCGGGGTACACCGTATTGCCGCCAGGCTCGACGACCACTATGAACTGGTCGCCGGCGCTTTCGCCTCCGACCCCGGGCGCAGCCGCGCAGCCGCCGCCGGGCTGCATGTGGCCGAAGAGCGTGCCTATCCCGACTACCGCACCATGGCCGAGGCCGAGCGTCGGCGCGAGGACGGTATCGACGTGGTCGCCATCGTTACCCCCAACCACCTTCACTTCGACGTGGCGCGCACCTTTCTCGAGGCCGGCATCCATGTGATCTGCGACAAGCCGATGACCACCAACCTGGAGGATGCCCAGGCGCTGGCCGCTCTGGTCGAGCGTAGCGGGCTGTTTTTCGGCTTGACCCACAACTACTCCGGCTACCCATTGGTGCGTCAGGCCCGCGACATGGTCGCCGCCGGTGAGCTGGGTGAACTCAGGGTGGTGCAGGTCGAATACCCCCAGGATTGGCTCTCCACCCGCCTGGAGGAGAGCGGAGTGAAGCAGGCCGAGTGGCGCACGGACCCTCAGCGCAGCGGACCTGCCGGCTGTCTGGGCGACATCGGCACCCATGCCTATCACCTGGCACGCTTCGTCACCGGGCTCGAGCTGGAGTCGCTGGCGGCAGACCTGCACACCTTCGTCGAGGGTCGTGCCCTCGACGACAACGTGCACATGATGCTGCGCTTCAAGGGCGGTGCGCGGGGCATGCTGTGGTCGAGCCAGGTATCGCCGGGCAACGAGAACGGCCTGCGGCTGCGGGTCTACGGTAGTCGTGGCGGCCTCGAGTGGAATCAGGAGGAGCCCAATCGGCTGCTGCATTCGCCGCTGGGCGAGCCGTCACGCATCCTGACGCGCAACGGACCAGGTCTGGGGGAAGCGGCCTTGACCGCGGCGCGCATACCGCCGGGGCATCCGGAGGGGTATCTCGAGGCCTTCGCCCAGCTGTATGGTGATTTTGCCGAGCAGATCCGGGCCCGCCAGGCCGGCCGTTCGGCAGACGCCTTGGCCCTGGGCACGCCGGGGGTGGGCGATGGTGTCGATGGCTTGCAGTTCATTACCCGGGCGCTGGAATCTTCGCAGTCGGGCGGTGCCTGGGTGACTTTCTGAACAATTGGTGATGAGCATGTGGTGCGTGGGGATCCCGTAAGGTTTCCATGGCTGGCTCGGACGCGAAAACTATAGGTGAATATGACTCAGGGGAAGACCATGACCCAACGAAAGATCACGTCCGACCAGTTGCGCTCGCGCTGGTGGTTCGACAACCCCGAATCGCCGGGTACCACGGCGCTGTGCATCGAGCGCTACATGAACTACGGCATCACCCTGGAGGAGCTCGCCGGCGGCAAGCCGATCATCGGCATCTGCCAGTCGGGCTCCGACCTGACGCCGTGCAACCGCCATCACATCGAGCTGGTCAAGCGGGTCAAGGAGGGCATTCGTGCCGCCGGTGGGGTGCCGTTCGAGTTCCCGCTGCACCCGATCCACGAGAACGCGCGGCGGCCCACTGCCGCGCTCGACCGCAACCTGGCCTACCTAGGCCTGGTCGAGGTGCTGCACGGCTATCCGCTTGACGGGGTGGTGCTCACCACCGGCTGCGACAAGACCACCCCGGCGAGCCTGATGGCCGCCGCCACGGTCAACATTCCCGCCATCGTGCTTTCCGGCGGGCCGATGCTCAACGGCTGGCGCGGGCCGGACCGGGTCGGCTCCGGTACCATCATCTGGGAGCTGCGCAAGCGGCTCGCGGCCGGCGACATCGACTATGCCGAGTTCCTCGCCCGAGCCACCGACTCGGCGCCCTCGGTGGGGCACTGCAACACCATGGGCACCGCCTCGACCATGAACTCCATGGCCGAGGCGCTGGGCATGAGCCTGCCCGGTTCGGCGATGATCCCCGCGCCCTACAAGGAGCGCGCCATGGTGGCCTACGACACCGGTGCGCGCATCGTCGACATGGTGTGGGCCGACCTGCGCCCCAGCGACATTCTCACCCGCCAGGCGTTCGAGAACGCCATCGTGGTGTGCTCGGCGCTGGGGGGCTCATCCAACGCACCGATCCACATCAACGCCATTGCCCGCCACTCGGGCATCGAGCTGACCAACGACGACTGGCAGACGCTGGGCCATGCCATTCCGCTGCTGGCCAACGTGATGCCCGCCGGGGCCTATCTCTCCGAGGAGTTCCATCGCGCCGGCGGCGTGCCGGCGGTGGTCAACGAGCTGCTCGGCGCCGGCAAGCTCCACGGCGACGTACTCACCGTCAACGGCCGCACGCTGGCCGACAACGTGGCGGGCTGCGAGACCCGCGATCCCGAGGTGATCCGCCGCTACGACAACCCGCTGGTCGAGCAGGCCGGCTTCCTCAATCTCAAGGGCAACCTGTTCGACTCGGCGCTGATGAAGACCAGCGTGATCTCCGCCGACTTTCGCGCGCGCTTCCTCTCCAACCCCGACGACCCCAACGCCTTCGAGGGCAAGGTGGTGGTGTTCGACGGTTCGGAGGACTACCACGCGCGCATCGACGACCCGGCCCTCGACATCGACGAGCACACCATCCTGGTGATGCGCGGCGCGGGTCCGGTGGGCCATCCCGGCGGCGCCGAGGTGGTCAACATGCAGCCCCCCGAGGCGCTGATCAAGCGCGGCATCGAATCGCTGCCGTGCCTGGGCGACGGTCGCCAGTCGGGCACCTCCGGCTCGCCCTCGATCCTGAATGCCGCGCCCGAGGCGGCCACCGGCGGCGGCCTGGCGCTGCTCGAGGACGGCGACCGCCTGCGCGTCGACCTCAATCGCGGCGAAGTGCGCCTGCTGGTCGAGGACGCCGAGATAGAGGCGCGCCGCGAGCGACTGGCGCAGCAGGGCGGTTACCGCTATCCAGGCCACCAGACGCCGTGGCAGGAGATCCAGCGCACCTTGGTGGAACCGCTCGACCGCGGCATGACGCTGGCGGGAGCCACCAAGTACCGCGACGTGGCACGCCAGAGCCCACCGCGGGACAACCATTGAGGCAAAGGGAATTCACCGCGAACGGAGACGAGCGATGCAGGACGGTGTGATCGAAGTGGCAGTGAAGCTCGACATGAGCCTGGGCGAAAGCCCGGTGTGGTCGGTTGAGCGCCAGACGCTGTATTGGGCCGATATCAACAACGGCCATCTCTACACCTGGCGGCCGCAGGAGAGTGGGGCGCCGACACGCATCGAGCTGGGCGAGAAGGTTGGCTGCGTGGCGCTCGACGAGGCGGGCCTGGTGGCCGCTGCGGCCTCGGGCATCCTGCGCCTGCCGACGGGCGGCGAACCCGAACGGCTGGCCGACAATCCGGAGTGGAGGCCGGCGGGGCAGGGCAACCGCTTCAATGACGGTCGCTGCGACGCCGCCGGGCGCCTGTGGGTGGGCACCATCGACGCCGACGAATCGAACCCCAGCGCGGCGCTCTACTGTCTCGACAGGGGGGAACTGACGCCGCGGCTGACGGGCCTCGGTATTTCCAACGGCCTGGCCTTCAGCCCCGATCGGCGCTGGCTCTACCATACCGACTCGCTGAGCCGGCGCATCCTGCGCTACCCCTTCGACCTCGACAGCGGCACCCTGGGCGAGGGCGAGACCTGGGTCGACCTGGAAAGGCTGGGCCTGCCCGGCGTGCCCGACGGCGCAGCGGTGGACAGCGAGGGCTGCTACTGGAGCGCGCTCTACGACGGCGGGCGCATCGTGCGTTTTTCGCCCGAGGGCGAACTGGTGGCGGAGCACCCGGTGCCGTGCCCGCACCCGACTATGGTGGCCTTCGGCGGGGCCGATCTGCGCACGCTCTACATCACCACCGCGACCCAGCACCTCGACGCCGAGGGCAAGGCGCGCTGGCCGCAGGCCGGCAGCCTGCTGCAGATGAGAACCGGCGTGGCGGGGCTCGCCGAGCCCGGCTTCAAGGGGTAGCTCCTCACCGGCAGCAATAGCGTCGCGTGCGAGATGGTCGACGCTTTGTTGCAATTGGTGTCGGCGGGGTTGGAGAATTTCGTTAGCGTCCTCATAAAGACAGGGAAGGTCAATTTCGTTCGCCAAAGGAGTCGGCAAGATGTCGCAAACCACCCTATTCACCCCGCTGCAGCTGGGCGGCTTGAGCCTGCCCAACCGCGTGATCATGGCCCCGCTGACCCGCTCGCGCACCCCGGACAGCGTGCCGGGCAAGTTGCAGCAGATCTACTACGGCCAGCGTGCCGGTTCGGGGCTGATCATCAGCGAGGCCACCAATATCTCGCCCACCGCTCGCGGCTACGTCTACACGCCGGGCATCTGGACCGACGAGCAGGAAGCCGGTTGGAAAGGCGTGGTCGAGGCCGTGCATGCCAAGGGCGGACGCATGGCGCTGCAGCTGTGGCATGTGGGGCGTGTGTCCCACGAGATGGTGCAGCCGGACGGCCAGCCGCCCGTGGCGCCCAGCGCCCTAAAGGGAGAAGGCGCCGAGTGCTTCGTCGAGTTCGAGGACGGCAGTGCGGGGCCGCACCCCACCAGCACGCCGCGGGCGCTGGAGACCGACGAGATCCCCGGCATCGTCGAGGACTACCGCCAGGCCGCCGTGCGTGCCAAGCGCGCCGGGTTCGACATGGTCGAAGTGCACGCTGCCAACGCCTACCTGCTCAACCAGTTCCTGGCGACCGGTACCAATCGGCGTACCGATCAGTACGGTGGTTCCCTCGAGAATCGCGCGCGTTTCCCGCTGGAGGTGATCGATGCGGTTGCCGAAGTGTTCGGCCCTGCACGCGTCGGCGTTCGCCTGACTCCGTTCATCGAGCTGTTCGGCCTTACCGACGATGAGCCCGAGGAGATGGCCTACTACCTGGCCGACCAGTTCTCCAAGCGTGGTCTGGCCTACATCCACCTCAACGAGCCCAACTGGGCCGGTGGGAACATCACCTTCCCCGAGGGCTTCCGTCAGGGGATGCGTCAGCGCTTCCGCGGGGGCTTGATCTACTGCGGCAACTACGATGGCGAGCGAGCGCGCCAGCGTCTGGAAGACGGTACTGCCGATGCCGTGGCCTTCGGCCGTTCCTTCCTCGCCAACCCCGACCTGCCCGAGCGGCTGCGTGTCGGTGCCAAGCTCAATGAGCCCGATTCGAGCACCTTCTACGGCGGTGCCGAAAAGGGCTACACCGACTACCCCTTCCTGAATAACGGCCACGACCGCCTGGGCTAGCCAGCGCGGGCGGCGGCTCCGACGCTACTGACCGAGCCGCCGCCCCAGTGCCTGCATGAAGCGGGTGCCCGCCGCGAGCTGCTCGATCTCGATGTACTCGTCGGGCTGGTGGGCCTGGCGGATGCTGCCGGGGCCGCAGATCACGGTGGGCAGCCCCGCGCGCTGGAACTGCCCGGCCTCGGTGGCGTAGGCCACCGCGCCGCTGGGCTGCTCGCCGAGCAGCTCGCGGCACAGGTCGAGCACTTGGGCATTGTTGTCGTCGGCTAGCGCCGGCACCGTGACGTTGAGCGCCTCGGTGACGATGCTCGTCTCGGGGGCGCGGCGCTGCATCTCGGCCTCGAGCTCGGCGGCGTAGTCGTTCACCCTGCCGAGCAGTTCCTCGACGCGGTCGCCGGGCAGGTGGCGGATCTCCCACTCGAAGGTGCACTCCCGCGCCATGATGTTGATCGCGGTACCGCCGGCGATCTTGCCCACGTGTAGGCTGGAGTGGGCGACGTTGAAGGCCTCGTCGACACGCCCCTCGGCGCGCAGCTCGCTCATCACGTCCTCGATCTTCGTCACCAGCCGTGCGGCGACGTGGATCGCCGACACGCCCTGGTCGATCTGGCTGGAGTGCGAGGCGCGGCCGGTCACGGTGGTGCGCAGGTTGGTGGCACCCTTGTGGGCCACCACCGGCTGCATCAGGGTCGGCTCGCCGACGATCACCGCCGCCGGGCGGGGGTGGTCGGCCATCAACCGCTCGATCATGCGTGGCGCACCGATGCAGCCGACTTCCTCGTCGTAGGAGAGCGCCAGGTAGATCGGCTTGTCCAAGCCACGCTTCAGCCATTCGGGCAGTTCGGCCAGGGCGCAGGCGATGAAGCCCTTCATGTCGCAGGTGCCGCGCCCGTAGAGCTTGCCGTCGTCCTTGTCGATCAGGGTGAACGGATCGGTCGACCACGGTTGGCCGTCGACCGGCACCACGTCGGTGTGCCCCGAGAGCACCACGCCGCCCTCCACCGCCGGGCCGATGCGTGCCAGCAGGTTGGCCTTCTTGCCGTCGTCGCTTTCCACCCGCCAATGCTCGACCCCGTGCTCGTCGAGGTAGCCCTCGACGAAGGCGATCAGTTCGAGGTTGGAATCGCGGGAAACGGTGGCAAAGCCTACCAGGCGTTCGAGCATCTCGGCGGCAGTCATGATTCTCTCCTTCGGGGCATTGCCTGAAGCCTAACACGCCTGCACCCATCGCAGCGGATGGTCGTCTCCGGATTGGTATGACGAAAGCCTGACTCAATCGAGTTTGGCGATGTTATTGAAATTTGCTATTGCCACGGTGTGGAAAATCAAGTCTCTCTCTTTCGATTGTGCTGATATACCTATTCTCACCATACAGCCACATTGCACGACAACGCGGCAACAAAGGGAGAGCGTCATGGACCAGAAAATCGACAGCAGCGCAGGCAAGTGTCCCGTCATGCACGGGGCGCGCACCAAGAAGGGCGATACCGGCAATTCCAACCAGGACTGGTGGCCCAATCAGCTCAATCTAAACATCCTTCACCAGCATGCGCCGAAGTCCAACCCGCTGGGTGAGGCGTTCGACTACGCCGAGGCGTTCAAGTCTCTCGACCTTCCCGCCGTCAAGCAGGACCTCGAAGCGCTGATGACCGACTCCCAGGAGTGGTGGCCGGCGGACTACGGCCACTATGGCCCGCTGTTCATCCGCATGGCCTGGCACAGCGCCGGCAGCTACCGGGTGGGCGACGGTCGCGGCGGCGCCGGTACCGGCACCCAGCGCTTCGCACCGCTCAACAGCTGGCCCGACAACGGTAACCTGGACAAGGCACGGCGTTTGCTGTGGCCGATCAAGCGCAAGTACGGCAACAAGCTCTCCTGGGCCGACCTGTACATCCTGGCGGGCAATGTCGCCCTGGAATCCATGGGCTTCAAGACCTTCGGCTTCGCTGGCGGGCGTGAGGACGTGTACCAGCCGGAAGAGGACATCTACTGGGGCGCCGAGGACGAGTGGCTGGCCGACAGCGGCCATGCCAAGAGCCGTTATTCCGGTGAACGCGAGCTGGAGAACCCGCTGGCCGCGGTGCAGATGGGCCTCATCTACGTCAACCCGGAAGGCCCGGATGGCAACCCCGATCCGCTGGCATCGGCCAGGGACATTCGCGAAACCTTCGGCCGCATGGCGATGAACGACTACGAGACGGTGGCCCTGACCGCCGGCGGCCACACCTTCGGCAAGGCTCACGGCGCGGGCGATCCGGTCAACGTGGGCCCTGAGCCGGAGGCGGCACCCATGGAGGAGATGGGCTTCGGCTGGAAGAGCCGCTACAAGAGCGGCCAGGGCCGCGACACCATCACCAGCGGCCTGGAAGGCGCCTGGACGCCGACACCGACGAAGTGGGACATGAGCTACTTCGACGTGCTGTTCGGCTACGAGTGGGAGCTGACCACCAGCCCGGCCGGCGCCAAGCAGTGGGTGCCGAAGGGGCTTGCCGACAAGGACCACGCGCCGGATGCCGAAGATGCCTCGAAGCGTGTGGGCATCATGATGTCCACCGCCGACATGGCCATGCGCGAGGACCCGGAATACCGCAGGATTTCCGAGCACTTCCACAACAATCCGGACGAGTTCGCCGACGCCTTCGCCCGTGCCTGGTTCAAGCTGACCCACCGCGACATGGGCCCGAAGGCACGCTACCTCGGCCCGGAAGTGCCGGCCGAAGAGCTGATCTGGCAGGATCCGTTGCCCGCCGTGGACCATGAGTTGATCGATGCCCAGGACATCGCCAGCCTCAAGAGCAAGATCCTCGCTTCGGGTCTGAGCCTTGCCGAGCTGGTCTACACCGCCTGGTCGTCGGCTTCCACCTACCGCGGCTCCGACATGCGCGGTGGGGCCAACGGGGCGCGCATTCGCCTGTCGCCGCAGAAGGAGTGGGAGGCCAACCAGCCCGAGCAACTGGCCAAGGTGCTGAAGACCCTGGAGAGCATCCAGAGCGACTTCAATGCCACCCAGGCCGGCGGCAAGCGAGTGTCGCTGGCCGACCTGATCGTGCTGGGCGGTGCCGCTGCCATCGAGCAGGCGGCCAGGGACGCCGGTCACGCCATCGAGGTGCCGTTCTCGCCGGGCCGCACCGACGCCAGCGCCGAGCAGACCGACGTCGAGTCGTTCGAGTGGCTGCGCCCCGAGGCCGACGGCTTCCGCAACTACCGCCGCGCTCGCTTCACCGTCTCCGACGAGGAGATGCTGATCGACAAGGCCCAGCTGCTGGGCCTGAGCGCGCCGGAGATGACCGTGCTGGTGGGCGGCCTGCGGGTGCTCGAGGCCAACTACGGCAACTCGCGCCACGGCGTGTTCACCGATCGCCCCGGGACGTTGACCAACGACTTCTTCGTCAACCTGGTCGACATGGGTACGCAGTGGCAGCCGACCTCGGTGGATGCCGACGTGTTCGAGGGCCGCGACCGCAAGAGCGGTGAAGTGAAGTGGACTGCTACCCGCGTCGACCTGGTGTTCGGCTCCAACTCGCAGCTGCGTGCCATCGCCGAGATCTATGCCCAGGACGATGCCAAGGAGAAGTTCGTCGAGGACTTCGTCGCCGCCTGGAACAAGGTGATGAACGCGGATCGCTTCGACCTGGCGTGATCGGGTCAAGCGTAGTAAAAGGCGCCCCGACAGGGGGCGCCTTTTTTCGGCTGGTAGATAAACATTTTTTCAACGTGAATCGCTGAGTCGCCCTCAAGAAGAGAGCCGCGGTGTCGAAGTAGAGTTCATGACCATACTGACCAATCTTATTCTCGACCCGCGCACCCTGGACGCCGTGCAGGGGGAGCACCAGCTCCCGCTGGTGTTGGTGTCCTTGGCAATCGCGCTGGCAGCCTCCTATGCCGGCCTGGATCTCATCAAGCTGGTCAGCAAGGCCAGGCACGCCGGGTGGCGCAGGCTTTGGCTTGTCGCTGGGGCCGGCATCATGGGGCTGGGTGTGTGGAGCATGCATTTTACCGGCATGCATGCCTATCGGCTTGCCTTCCCCGTGCAGCATGACCCGATCCTCACGCTCTTATCCATCGTGCCCGCCGTGGCGGGGAGCCTGGTGGCCATCTTGCTACTGTCGCGTGAGGCCTCAACTCACCGAGAGCTGATGCTGGCCGGCACCAGCCTGGGGCTGGGGATCGGCATGATGCACTATATGGGCATGACCGCCATGCGAATGCCGGCGGTGCTCTACCATGATCTGAAACTCTTTCTCTTCTCCCTGTTCGTCGCTGTCGGCCTCGGCATCCTGAGTGCCTATGCGTATCGCCTCTGCCGTCAGGAGTGGGGCTTGCGGCGGGCCAAGACCTGCGCCTTCATCAGCGCCTTGTTCGTCTCACTGGCCATCTGCAGCATGCACTACGTGGCCATGCGCGCTGCCTGGTTCGTTCCTCATCCAGGTGCGGCTTTGCCACTGCCAACAGCGGAATCGCACTGGCTCATTTATCTCATTGGGGGCTGTGTCGTTCTGGTTGCCTTGCTCACCGTGGTGGCAGCGCAGGCACAGCGGCGGCTTCATGTCAGCGAGCAGCACGAGCACATGACACGACGACGGCTCGTCGAGGTCCTGTCCGCACTTCACGACGGCGTTGCGCTACTGGACGATCAGGCGCGCATTCGGCTCAGCAACGCCGCTCTCGAGAAAATGCTTGGCTGGGACATGGCACGGGCTATGGATCAGTCGGCGTGGAAGCTCGTCTTTGCCGCCAACAGCGAGGTATTCAAGGAAACGCTGCTCAGGGAGCTCTCGGAGAAAGGGGAGTGGAGTGGCATGATCGAAGCCCTGCACAGCAATGGAAGGCGCTTCCCAGCCTGGCTCAGCGTCAGCAGGGTGATCTATGCCGATAGCAACGAGCGGGATTATGTGGCGTTGATCTCCGATCGCTCCGCTGAACAGGCGGCTCAACAACGAATACGGTACCTGGCCTATCACGACACCCTCACCGAGTTACCCAATCGGCGTGCTCTGCAGGAGCGGTTGAATGGGTGTGAACGTCATCCGGGTAGCGAAACGGCCTTGTCGCTGCTGGTGCTGTTCGACATCGACCGTTTCAAGATCCTCAACGACAGCTTGGGTCAGGACATCGGCGATGAGCTGCTGCGTCAGTTGGCGACACGTCTGCGCCAATGGGCTAATGACGATCTTCATGTGGCACGCCTGGACGGCAACGAGTTCGCTCTTTTGGCGCGCTTGAGCGCCACCCATCGGTCTGCTGCCGGGCGTGAAGCGCGAGGGCTTACCGAGCGTGTGCTGGCGTCGCTTAGCGCCGACTATCTGTTGCACGGCCATACCTACCCCTGCCGATTCAGTGTCGGCATGCTGGTGTTCAATCCTCACGGTGACACGACACCGGCGCAGCTGTTCAAGCGTGCCGGCCTGGCGCTGCTCGAGGCCAAGCGGCAGCGCGATGCAGTTCCTCAGCTGTTTCGCCCGGAACTGGAGCAGGAGCGGGAGGCGAGGTTGACGCTGGAGCGTGAGCTGCGACATGCCATCGACAACGGTGAGTTGCGGTTGCATCTCCAGCCCCAGGTCGATGCCGACCGTCATGTGATCGGCGCAGAAGCGTTGGTGCGCTGGCCGCATCCTGCCCGGGGCTTCGTCTCGCCAGGGGAGTTCATCCCGGTGGCGGAAGAGAGCGGGCTGATTCTGCCGCTGGGAAGTTGGGTGCTGCAGGAGGGCTGCCGCCTGCTGGGGGAGTGGCGGCACCATTCCGAATTCAGCGCTCTCAAGCTCTCCCTGAACGTCAGCGTTCGCCAGTTCCAGCAACCTGACTTCGTCGACCAGGTGCTCACGGAAATCTATCGTCACTCGGTGGCGCCGGGCAGGCTGACCCTCGAGCTCACCGAGTCGCTGCTGCTCAATGATCCGGAAGGCACCATCGAGAAGATGCTGCTGCTGCGACGCATCGGTGTCAGCTTCGCCTTGGACGACTTCGGCACCGGCTACTCTTCCATGGTCTATCTCAAAGCGCTGCCCCTGGATACCTTGAAGATCGACATTGCCTTCGTTCGAGATCTCAGTCAGGACACCCAGTCGACACCCATTGCCGCCGCCATCGTGGCCTTGGCTCAGAGTCTCGAGCTAGGCGTCATCGCCGAGGGGGTCGAAACGGAGACACAGCGCGCCGTGCTCGCCGGGTTGGGATGCCACCTGTATCAAGGGTATCTGTTTGGCCGGCCGGTACCCGTCGAAGAGTTTAAGCCCACCCTGCGTGCCCAGGGAGAAGCGCCACCGGTCGCGTAGTAGTGGCACTGGTTCCTAAGCCGAATTGATGGCAGTCTACGTAAAGAGCCAGTAACAATCTGCCGGTAGAGCAGGCTATGGCACGGGATCGGGGATACGCATGCAGGGACAAGATACGCGCAGCCATAGTGGCGGAAATTTTTACTTTCTCGGTGAGCACGACCCAATCTTCCTGGAGCTTGCGGCCAGCGCAGAGCGTGCTTTCAGCCATGATCCCAATACCACCCTGATCAAGCTGCGCCAGCTCGGCGAAGCCATGGCCCAGGATATTGCGGCTCGTCTTGGTCTCGAACTAGATGAGCGCGTGAGCCAGCGCGATCTGCTTTACCGCATAGATACCGCGCTGGGACTCGACCCCACGGTGCGCGAACTCTTTCATACCCTGCGTATCGAGGGTAACAAGGCGACTCACCAGTTTCGCACCCAGCACCGCGAGGCAATCCAGGGGCTCAAGATCGCTCGTAGTCTTGCCGTATGGTTCCACCGCGCTTTCGCCGACCCCGACTTCAAGCCTGGCGCTTTCACACCGCCAGCAGACCCCAGTGCACAGTTACGTGAGCTTCAGGCCGAAATGGAGCGCCTGCAGAGCGAACTGGTCAATGCTACCGAGCAGGCTGATGCTCAGCGCAAGTTAGCCGAGCTGGAAGCCCGGGAAAAGCGGGAGTACGCCGAGCTGGCCGAGGCCATGGACGAGGAAGCACGCGCCTTGGCTGAGCAGTCACGAGCCCATCAGACCGAACTAGAGCGACGCGAGAGGGAATTTCAACGGCGTCTGGCTGAACAGGCCCGAGAGGGGGCCGAGAGCGAACCACCCAAGGCGATGCGCCGTCGCATCGGCCAGGCCAACCGGGCGCTCAACGTCCAGTTGGGGCTGGATGAAGAACTCACTCGTCTATTAATCGACCAGCAGCTTCGGGAGGCTGGCTGGGAGGCCGATACGCAGGTGCTTTCCTGGAAAAGGGGCGTGCGCCCCGAAGCGAATCGGTACCTGGCCATCGCCGAGTGGGAACTTCCCAACGGCCAGCGTGCCGATTATGTGCTGTTCCATGGCCTAGTCCCCATCGGCGTAGTGGAGGCCAAGCGCCAGAACATCGATGTAGCAGGCAAGTTAGGGCAAGCCGAGCGCTATTCACGAGGCTTCACCGGGGCTTTTACGCCGAAGGGGGCGTTCGAGCCGGCCTGGGAGCGGGAAGGGCGCACTATTGCGTGGCCTGATGAGGGGGATGGCCACTTTTACGTGCCCTTCGTTTTCTCCTGCAACGGCCGACCTTACCTGCCGCAGCTTGCCGAGAAATCAGGCATCTGGTTTCGCGACGTGCGTGAGGCTGGCAATCTGGCGCGGGCGCTACCGCATTTTCATAGTCCCGAAGGTCTGCTCGACCGCCTGAAGCGAAGTCGCGCCCAGGCAGAGCAGCGGCTGCGCGAAGAGGGTTTTGGCTACCTGCGGCTGCGAGATTATCAGGAGCGGGCCATTCACGCCGTGGAAGGAGCTTTGCAGGAAGGAGAGCAGCGTGCCCTGCTAGCCATGGCCACCGGGACCGGCAAGACCCGCACCGTCATTGGTCTGATTTACCGTTTCCTCAAGACTGAACGTTTCCGCAGAATCCTGTTCCTGGTCGACCGCAACGCCCTGGGCAAGCAGGCGATGGATGCCTTCGACGAGGCCCCACTGGAACAGAACCACACACTCTCACAGATCTACAACGTGGCCACGCTTGGCGACATGGCCGCCGAAGCCGAGACTCGTGTCCAAGTGGCTACCGTACAAGCCATGTCACGTCGACTCTTCATGGCCGATGAGCCACCACCAGTGGATACCTTCGATTGCATCATCGTCGACGAGGCGCATCGCGGCTATACCCTGGATCAGGAGATGACCGAGGGCGAGCTGGCCACCCGTGACGCCGGCCAGTACCTCTCGCGGTACCGCCAGGTTTTGGAGCACTTCGATGCCGTGCGCATCGGGCTCACCGCGACCCCGGCCAAGCATACCAGCGAGATCTTCGGCCGCCCGGTATTCACCTACTCCTATCGCGAGGCGGTGGCGGACGACTGGCTGATCGATCACGAGCCGCCCATCCGTTACGAGACGCTGCTCAGTCGCCACGGCATCCACTTTGCCAAGGGTGACGCGGTGAGTGTCGTCGATGCGCGTACCGGTGAGGTGGAAAGTGCCGAGCTCGAGGATGAACTCGATTTCGAGGTCGAGGCCTTCAACCGTCGTGTGATCACCCCGGGTTTCAATGAGGTCATCTGTGCGCAGCTCGCCGAGGAGCTGGACCCCTTTGGCGAAGAGAAGTCACTAATCTTCTGCGCTACCGACCTCCATGCCGACATGGTCAAGCGGCTGTTGGACGAAGCGTTTCACACCAAGTACGGCGACGCCTACAAGCAGGCGGCGGTGGCCAAGATCACCGGCAAGGCCGATAAGGTGGATGAGCTGATCCGCCGCTACAAAAATGACAAGTACCCCAACATTGCCATTACCGTAGACCTTCTCACCACCGGCATCGACGTGCCGCCCATCTGTCATCTGGTATTCCTGCGCCGGGTGAAGTCGCGCATCCTCTACGAGCAGATGATCGGACGCGCCACGCGCCGCTGCGACGAGATCGGCAAAACCGTCTTCTTCATCTATGACCCGGTGGATATCTACGCCGCGCTGGCAGCCGTCAACACCATGCAGCCGCTGGTGAAAGATCCCGGTATCACGCTGGAGCAGCTCCACGATGAACTCATCGATCCTGAGCAACTGGAGCACGCTCTGGAGGTGCCTGGCGAACGGGAAGGGTTCAGCCACGCCGACGATCTGCTCGATCAGCTCAGCCAGAAGCTGATGCGGGTGATGCGCAAGGCCGGCAAGCGTGCCGAAAGCCGTGAGGACGTTCGCCAGCTTCTGGAGCAGCTCGAAGAGAGCTGGGGCGTGGCGCCGCAGAAACTGCATAAGCACCTGCATGAGCTCGGCCCCAAGTCCGCTGCCGACTTCCTGCGCCAACATGCCGGACTGCTGGCCCAGGTAGTCGAGGTGAAGCAGCTGATCGGCAGCGAGCGCATGCCCTTGATCTACGAAGGCAAGGACGAACTGCTCGAGCGTAGCCAGAGCTACGGCGTACATGAGAAACCCGCCGACTATCTGGAGAGCTTCGATGACTTCATCAAGAACCAGTTGAACGACTCGGTGGCGCTGAGTGTCGTGGTCAATCGTCCCCGTGACCTGACTCGCGAGACGCTCAAGGAAGTGCGCCTGCTGCTGGACGGCGCCGGCTACAGCGAAGCCGCCCTAGAAAGCGCCTGGCGCAACGCGACTAACCAGGAGATTGCGGCCAGCATCGTCGGTCACATCCGCCGTGCCGCCCTGGGCGAGGCGCTGATTCCTTTCGAGCAGCGGGTACGCGAGGCCATGCAGCGCATCTATGCACTGCATCCCTGGACGCCCAGCCAGCGCAAATGGCTCGACCGCCTGGCCAGGCAGCTCACTCATGAAGTGGTGCTCGACCGGGCCTTCATCAACCAGCGCTTCGCCGACCACGGTGGCCTGAAGCAGCTCGACGCCGTGCTCGGCAACCACCTCGATGAGGTGCTGGATGCCCTCAACGACTCGCTATGGGAAGCGAGCTGACGTGTCCATGCCATCGACATGTCGCTGTGACATGTTCACGAAACGCGATTTTTTCGACATGTTCCCGGAACGTGTCGATGGCGTCGACATATCGGCAGGCAAGGAGAGCGCGAAAGTAAAATAGCGCAGGGTCTTATTTTATTTTCAGCTACAAATTAAAATAAGCCGCATCCTTATTTTAATCGAACCCCAGGTGAATCCATGGATCGCGGGCTGACAGGCCACTATGTAGACAGCATTGCTGGTGGGGTGCGCTGCCAGGCGTTCTTGCCTGATCCGCTTCCACCCCAGCCGCCCCTGACGCTGGATGGCAAGCTACAGCAGCGCATCAACCACGCCATGCTCTCGCTTGGACGCCTTGATGCCATCAGCACCCTACTGCCTGAAGCCTCGCTGTTCCTCTACAGCTATGTGCGCAAGGAAGCTGTCATGTCGTCGCAAATCGAGGGCACCCAGTCCTCTCTCAGCGACCTGATGCTCTACGAGATGGAGGGCATGCCGGGCGTGCCCATGGATGATGTGCAGGAAGTCTCCTGCTACGTGAATGCGCTGACGCTCGGCGTGCAGCGCATACGTGAGGGATTTCCCATCAGCCATCGACTGGTCATGGAGATGCACACCGCACTCATGACCTCGGGGCGCGGTATACACCGGGGGCCGGGAGCGTTTCGCAGCAACCAGGTGTGGCTGGGGGGGCATCGCCCAGATGAGGCGGTTTTCGTTCCGCCGCCGCCTCAGCATCTTGCCGAATGCTGGGCGGCGCTCGAGCGCTTCATCAACGACATTCCCGAGGCGACGGACCCGCTGGTCAAGGCCGCCCTGACCCATGTGCAGTTCGAGACCATCCATCCCTTCATGGATGGCAATGGGCGCCTGGGGCGCCTGCTGATTCCGTTGATTCTGGTAGAGGCCGGCATTCTCAAGGAGCCACTGCTTTATCTCTCGGTATTCTTCAAGCAGCATCGGCAGACCTACTACGAGCGGTTACAGCAAGTACGTGTAACCGGCGACTGGGAAGCTTGGCTGCTTTTTTTCGTGGATGCCGTTGCCGACACGGCGACTCGGGCAGTGGCTACTGCCCAGCAACTCAACCGACTGCGCGAGCAGGACAAGGCCCGCCTGGCAGAGTTGGGTCGCCAGGCCGGGTCGGCAGGCCTCCTGCTGGATGCATTTTTCCAGCAGCCCATCGCCAACATCAGTCATTTATGCCAACGCACGGGTCTGACCCCCGCAACGGTCGGCAAGCTGCTCACTGGCATGGAAAAAGAACTCAGAATCGTCAACGAGATCACCGGGCAGAAGCGTAATCGAATCTACGCTTACCGTGCCTACATCGACATTCTCAATCAGGACCCCTCATGACCCAGAATGACATCGTCCAGAAGCTGTGGAACCTCTGCGATGTGCTGCGCGACGACGGCATCAACTACTCCGACTACGTCACCGAACTGGTGCTGCTGCTCTTCATCAAGATGGAGTACGAAAACACCCAGGCCGGGTTGCTCAATGCCCATGCCCTGCCGGAGTGGGCCCGCTGGCCGCAGCTGACCAGCCGCTCGGGCCTGGAACTGCTCAACTACTACAAGCAGATGCTGCTCGACCTCTCGAAGAGCGAAGACCGGCTGATTGCCGCTATCTACACGGATGCCCAGACCCGCCTGCGGGAGCCGCGCCACCTCGAACAGCTGATCCGCGACCTGGACCGCATCGACTGGTTCAGCGCCCAGCGTGACGGCCTGGGCGATCTCTACGAAGGGCTGCTGGAAAAGAACGCCAACGAGACCAAGTCCGGTGCCGGCCAGTACTTCACACCCCGGGCGCTGATCAACGCCATGGTGCGCTGCATCCGTCCCCGGCATGGCGAGACGATACAGGACCCTGCCGCCGGTACGGCAGGCTTCCTGATTGCCGCCGACGCCTATATCAAGCAGCAGACAGATGATCACTTCGACCTCGACGCCAAGGCCCAGGCCTTCCAGAAGCTCAAGGCCTTCGTCGGCATCGAACTGGTGCCGGGCACTCGGCGGCTGGCGCTGATGAACTGTTTGCTGCACGGCATGGAAGGTGACGACGAAGGCGTGGTGCACCTGGGCAACGCCCTGGGCGAGGCCGGCAAGGCGCTGCCCCGCGCCGACGTGATCCTCGCCAATCCGCCCTTCGGCACCGCCAAGGGCGGCGAGGCCAGCATCACCCGCGACGACCTCACGTTCCGCACCAGCAACAAGCAGCTCGCCTTCCTGCAGCATATCTACCGCGGGCTCAAGCCCGGCGGCCGCGCTGCCGTGGTGTTGCCCGACAACGTGCTGTTCGAGGCCGGGGTAGGCACCGAGGTGCGCCGCGACCTGATGGAAAAGTGCCACCTGCACACCATCCTGCGCCTGCCCACCGGAATCTTCTACGCCCAGGGCGTGAAGACCAACGTACTGTTCTTCACTCGCGGCACCGCCGAAAACCCCCACCAGGACGAAGGCTGTACCAACAATGTGTGGGTGTATGACCTGCGCACCAACATGCCGAGTTTCGGCAAGCGCACCCCCTTCACCGAGGCTCACCTCAAGCCCTTCGAGCAGTGCTACAACCCGGCGGGCAGCGATGCCTTGGGCGAGCAGTTGGCCGCCCGGAAAGAGGGCGACTGGAGCTTCGGCGCCGAGGAGGTGGAAGCCGACCGGGCTGCCGGCACCGATGCTGCGAACGCTGGAGTGGACGATAAGCTGCAGACCGCCCGCTGGCGCAAGTTCAGCCGTGAGTGGATTCGCGACACCAAGGGCGACTCGCTCGACATCACCTGGCTCAAGGACGCCGACAGCCTCGCCGCCGAGAACCTACCCGAGCCCGATGTACTCGCCGCCGAGGCGATGAGCGAGCTGACCGAAGCTCTGCGCGAACTCGATGGCCTGATGGCCGCTCTGGGTAGCCAGGACGAAGCCGCGGCGCAGAAGAGGCTGCTGGCCGAAGCGCTGGGGCTTGCAGATGACGCCGGCAGCGATGAGGTGAAGGTATGAGCGAGCGGGTATTGCCGGAGGGGTGGGTTGAAGTCTCAGTTGGTGAGATTGCCGAGGTCGTGTCCGGGGGGACGCCGAAAGCTGGTGATCCGGAAAACTTTAAGGTGGCAGGGAAAGGTATCCCATGGCTTACGCCTGCTGATTTATCAGGGTATGGAAAAAAGAGAATTGCGCATGGGGCCAGAGATCTGTCGGAGAAAGGTTACGCTAGTTGTTCGGCAAAATTGATGCCAGCCGGGTCGGTTTTGTTTAGTAGTCGCGCTCCAATTGGCCATGTTGCAATTTCTGAAAATGAAATATGTACAAACCAAGGGTTCAAGAGCTTCGTTTTTGGTGTGGGTGTAGATTCGGGGTTTGCCTACTACTATCTAAGGTCTGTTCGTGGCTTGGCGGAAAGCTTGGGAACGGGGACGACTTTTAAAGAAGTCTCAGGTGCTAAAGTTAAATCTTTGCCATTTGTTCTTCCTTCATCCGAAGAGCAGAAGGTCATCGCCGATAAGCTCGATGAGTTGCTAGCTCAGGTAAAAAACCTGAAAGCCCGCCTGGATGCCATTCCTGCTATCCTCAAGCGGTTTCGGCAGTCCGTGCTAACGGCGGCGGTGAGTGGTCAACTTTATAGTTTCGATAATGCGAATGGCTGGCGGGATGTGTGCGTTGGGGATTTGGCAGCATTAGTAACCAGTGGGTCTCGGGGATGGTCTAAGTACTATTCTGATAGTGGGGAGCTTTTTGTTCGAGCGCAGAACATAAAAAACGATGTTCTGGATCTTGATGAAGTGGCTTATGTGGACTTGCCGGATAGGGCCGAGGGCACGCGCACAAAAATCAAGGAAGGGGATTTTCTGATAACCATTACCGGGGCTAATGTCACAAAGTGTGCTTTAGTGGGTATGGATGTCGGAGTAGCATATGTGAGTCAGCATGTTGGCTTGGTTAGGTGGAGTGAGAGACAATATGGCCCATATCTTGAGCTGTTTCTTAAATCTGAGAGTCATGGGAGGAAGCAACTTTTGGATATGGCATACGGTGGAGGAAAACCCGGGCTCAATCTCCAGAATATCCGAGACGTTTCATTAAGGCTGCCTAGCATCGAAGAGCAAACCGAAATCGTCCGCCGCGTCGATCAACTCTTCGCCTTCGCCGACCAGATCGAACAGCAGGTCGCTAACGCCCAGGCCCGCGTCGATAAGCTGACTCAGTCCATTCTCGCCAAGGCCTTCCGCGGCGAGCTGACTGCCGAATGGCGTGCGGCCAACCCCGACCTGATCAGCGGCGAGAACTCTGCCGAGGCGTTGCTGGAGCGGATCAAGGCGGAGAAAGCAAACCACAAGCCAATACGGGCGCGGCGGAGCACTGCAATGGAAAGGGTAACGCCATGAAGCAACAGGACGAAGCGGCACTTCTCTCCGACCGACAGCTCATACTGCTCGCCGGCGAGGCGGCTTTTGGTCGCGGTGTGGCGTATTTTCGGCAGGGCCAGGTGCTGGGCTGGAACAAGAAGGGGGAGACCATCACCGCCGAGGTGGAGGGCAGCGAGTGCTATCACGTGACCCTGACCCTCAACAAGCGCGGCCTGGATGGCGGCTGTGACTGCCCCGCCTCCGAAGGCATCGATTTCTGCAAGCACTGCGTGGCCACGGCGCTCGCCTATCGGGCGGAGCTGGGCGAACAGGAGCGACTGAGCGAAGGCGGGGACATCGACCGAGTGCGGGCCTACCTTCAGCAACTCGACAAGAGTTCCCTGGTGGATGCCCTGGTCGAGCTGATCGAGGAAGACCCGGTATCGCTTCATCTCTGGTCGCTGCGGGCCGATGCGGTACTCGGCGTGCTCGATCATAAGACGTTGAAGAAGCGCATTACGGCAGCGTTTCCCATCAACCGTGACCTCTACCGTTATGGTCAGGTGCAGACCTTTTTCGCCAAGGCGGAGGCGGTGGTCGATCAGCTTGCCGAGCAGGCGCCGCGGCTGCCGCCCGAAAAGTACCTGGCACTGGTGGAGTACGCCATATTGCGCATGGCACGAGCGCTGGAAACCATCGACGACTCCGGCGGCTACCGCTTGCATTGCGAAGCGACGCTGCAGACGCTCCACGTGCAGAGTACTCAGCGCCTTGGCTGGCCAGCCGAGAAATTGGCCAACCATCTCTACGGCATCGCCTTCGGCGACCACTATGATTTTTATCCGGAGATTCCCGGCGCCTATACCGAGGCCCTGGGCAGCGAGGGGATGGAGGCATATCAGGCCCTGCTACAAGAGGTCTGGGACGCCTTGCCAAGCTTGCCCGCCGAGGCGGGCTGGTCGGAGAAATTCCGATATCGGCGGTTGCGCGAGCCCTTGCTCAAGCGCGCCGAGGCACGTGGTGACTTTGTGGCCATCCTGGCGCTGCATCAGAAGAGTGCCACCAGTTCGCAGGATTACTTGGAGATCGCCGAGCTGTGCATGATCCACGATGCCTGGGACCAGGTGGAGCTGTGGCTGGCGCGGGCGGCCAAGGCGGAGGACAAACGGTATCCTCACTGGAGGCGCGAACGGGAGCGGCTATGGATACGCCTGTTGTTGCATCGCGGCGAGACCGAGGCGGCAGCGGAACGGCAGTGGCAGATCTACCAGCAGACGCAGCAACTGGACGATTACCGTCACCTGCTGGCCTTGGCCGAGGAGCATGGTCTTGCCACCGATTATCGCCAGCAGGTGCACGATTGGTTGACCGAGCGGCTCGATCAAGTGCCCCAGAACCCGTGGGCGTTCGCTCCTCAGGCGATCAATAGCCTGCTCGAAATCTATCTGTCCGAACACCGGCTCGACGAGGCACTGACATTATGTGCCGACAGACCGGTAAATGGGGGGCTGTTGCTGAAGCTGGCACAGGCGCTGGACGATCCCGACAAGAGCTTGCCGCTCTATCTTCGCCTGGTACGCAGTGAGGTTCGCAACACCGATAACAAGAGTTATCGCCGGGCTATCGCTCAGCTGGAGGAGCTGCACGGTACTCTCGACACAGTGGCCCAGCAGCAGGCCTTTGCCACGGCTTTGATCGAACTGCGAGTAGAGTTCAGGCAAAAGCGAAATTTCATCAAGTGGCTGAATGAGGCCTTTCCGCCATGAAGCCCTTTTCCATACTGATGATTCGCCTGCTGGGCCTCTATCTCTTCCTGAAAACGCTGTTCTCGGTGCTGCCGGCGCTGTTCATCCCGAATGTCGGTGAGTTCTGGAGCGGAGAAATGCTGCCGGTGCTGATCGCCACGGTGATGGTGCCGATGTTGGGCGGGGTGCTGCTATGGTGCTTCGCGGGTAGGCTGGCGGACAGGTTGCATGGCGATTCGGATTCGGCCGTCGCTGCTACGGATGAGGGTCTGGTGCGTGCCGGCACCTTCCTGATAGGCGTCTATCTGGTGGTACGCCATGTTGGCATGCTGGTGGGGGGTTACACTGCCACCGGCAGCATCGCCTTTGAGGCGTTGGTCGTGGTGGTCGCCGGCCTTTGCATGATGCTGGGCGGCGGTGCTCTCGTCACGCTCTACCGCAGGATCAAGTATCTGGGGGCGGATCGGTAGCGACCTTCAGTAGTGATATCACAGCTGCGTGATCAGCAGTGCGTACCTCCTGGCCCTTGTCATCTTCCAGTTGTGCGATGGACTCGAGCAGGCGGCGGGCGTTTCTCGGCGAACGCAGCAGGTAAGCAGTTTCCTGGAGGGTTTCGTAGTCCTCAAGTGACATCATTACCACGGAGTCGGCCTTGCTGCGGGTGATGATCACCGGCGCATGGTCATCGCAGACCTGCTGCATTGTCTTGGCCAGATGGGTGCGGACGGCAGTGTAGCTGATGGCTTTCACTCGTTTTCTCCTGTACGGAAATGGTACGCACAGAACCATGTACCTGTGGGGGCGGCGCAATGCCACTCTGCCAGCCGGCCAGTCCACTTACCTGTCATGGAGGCGTGCCGATTACCCGGTCAAGCTCTTGGTTGAACTCCGCGGGTCGGGCCATGTGCAGGAAGTGGTCGCTGCCTTCCACGATCACGGCGTCGAATTCGGGAAGCAGCTGCCGGTTGGCTTCAATGTCGGTCGGCCACAGGTCGGCGTTGATGGCGACCACCGGAATCGTCAGTTCCTCGAAGTGTTGTGCTGCCTCGCCCTCGACATGTCGGGTAAACATGTCCTGCATGGCGCTGGTCGCCACCTGAGGTGGTGCCGCCGTCATGTCCCGTATCACCCAGTCGCGCAGGGCGGCATCGGTCTCCTCGAGGAACATCGAGGCGACGAAGCGGCGGGTGGCCGGGACGAAATCCTGCTGGATCGGCCCCAGCATTTCGTCGATCTGGGCCTCGGTGATTTCTTCTGCCACGTTGTGAAAGGTGTCGACGCCCACGATCCCGATGACGCGTTCCGGCACCAGTCGTGCCGCTTCCACGGCGACCGGTCCGCCCATGGAGTGGCCGATGAGGAGGGCCTGTTCCACGTCCAGGTCCTCCAGCACCGCTTTGACGTCCTCGCCGAAGGCCGGCATGGTGAAGTCTTCGCGCTCCAGGCCGGAATGGCCGTGACCGGCGAGATCGATCGTCACCACCCGATGTTGCTGCGAGAAGTACGGCACCTGTCCGCGCCAGTAGCGTCCGTCGCAGCTCCAGCCGTGGATGAACACGAGCGTCGGTTCGCCGCTGCCGTGCACCTCGTAGGCAATCGGCACGCCGTCTGCCGACTCGGTCATCCGCGGCCAGTTCACCTCGGCTGCCAGCGCCTGGCCCGCCAGCCCCAACAGCAGTGTCAGGCCCAGGTAACGTATGCCGTGCAACGCCAACTCCTTCATGCTGCCTCCCTCAATCTCTCCATGACTCATGCAGCATAGCCGAGCCAGGCCGCCTATCGACGTCTCTTCGAGCAGCTAGACACTCACTAACCTCCCGCTCAGTAGCGGCTTGCGAGTCTCAATTCCTCCTCGACGGGCCTCACCTCGATGGTGCCAAGTCTCGCTGACGGCCAGCCGGCAGCAATCTCCAGGGCTTCCTCTTCTGACGCGACCTCGATCAGGAAGAAACCGCCTAACTGCTCCTTGGTCTCGGCAAAGGGGCCATCGGTCATGATGAGTTCGTCATGGCGAATTCTCAGAGTGCGAGCCTTGGTGGCGCTCTGCAAGGCGTTGGTCAGGACCAGTTTGTCCCGTTTCTGCAGGTCGTCCACATAGTCCAGGGTTTCCTGTAGTAGCTCATGCCACTGGGCTTCCGTCATTTCGCTGAATATTCGCTCTTCCTCATAGGCGAGACAGAGGTACTTCATGGGAGACCTCACGTTTGGCGTGCTGACCCGTAGAAGATGGCGCACGGGATGAGCCGGCGCAATGGAAGGACGAAGAGACCTCAAAGGCTGACCAACCTAGCCCGGCTGGTGCCGTTGCCCAGCGGTTCCACCTGGATCTGTACCGGAATTCTTTCGTGCATCTCCTGCACGTGGGAGATCACCCCGACGCGGCGGCCGAGGGCCTGCAGGCCGTCGAGCGCTTCCATGGCCAGTGCCAGCGACTGCGGGTCGAGGCTGCCGAAGCCCTCGTCGATGAACAGCGACTCGATGACGAGCTCGCCGGAGGCCATGGAGGCGAGCCCCAGCGCCAGGGCCAGAGAGACGAGGAAGGTCTCGCCGCCGGAGAGCGAGTGCACCGAGCGGCGCTCGTCGCCCATGTCGTGGTCCACCACCAGCAGGCCCAGCTCGCTGCCGCCGCGGGCCAGCCGGTAGCGGCGGCTGAGGTTGGCCAGGTGGGCGTTGGCATGCTCCAGCAGCTGCTCCAGGTTGTAGGCCTGGGCGATGCGACGAAACGCCTTGCCGTCGGCGGAGCCGATCAGTTCGTTGATGCGCCCCCAGCGCACCTGTTCGGCACGGGCGGCTTCCAGTTCGGCCTGGCCCTGCTGCTGGCGCAGGCGCCGGCGGTCGTCGTCGCGCAGGGCGTGAACGGCATCGTCGCGAACCTGCTGGGCTTCCGCCAGTTTGGGCTGTAGCGCCGCCTGCTGGGCATCCAGCGCCTCCCGGAGGCTGGCGATCCGGGCTTCGACCGCTTCGCTCAGCAGTTCGGTCTCGCTGTCGGCCAGCGCCCGCTCGCGACGGTGCTCGAGCAGGGCATGACGCCGCTCGGCGAGGCTGGCCTCGCTGCGCTGGCGTGCCTCGTCGGCATCGGCAAGCTCTCGTTCCTGGCGGGCGGCCTCTTCCTCGGGCTGTGCCAACAACCGCGCCAGGGTGGCGTCGTCCAACTGCGGATGGGCGTGGCGCCACTCGGCCAGTCGAGCTTTCAGCTCGACCTGCTCCTGACGCAGCCCTTCGATGCGCTCGGCTTCGTGAGCGGCCTGCTGGGTGAGCCGGGCCTGCTCGCGTTCGGCGCCGTGGCAGCGCTCGATGGCCTGGTCGCGCTCACGACGGGCGGCCTCCTGGCCGGCTTCCAGCCGTTGTTGCCAGGCGTCGGCCGAGCCGTGCTCGCCAAGCAGGGCCTGGAGCCGCTCGGCAAGTGACTGCCGCTCCTGGCGCAGAGGTGGCAGTTGGGCGTCGAGCTGGGTCTGGGTTTCCGCCAGCGAGGCGCGCCGGGCCTCATGCTGGGCGCGTTCGAGCTCGACCTGGCGCAGGGCCTCTTCCAGCGGGCTCAGCGCCGCCTCGGCGCGGGCCAGCTCCTGGAGCGTACGCTCGGCCCGTTCACGCTCGGCGGCGCTGTGCTGGCGCTGGTGAGCGAGCCAGGCTTCACGCTCCACAGGCGCAATGTCGGCCAGTTCCGTGTGCAGGGGATGGCCGCTCAGGGCGTGCCGGGCCTGAGCCAGTCTCTCCTCGGCCTGCTGCAGCTCCTGCCGTCCGCGTGTGATCGACGCCAGCGCGGCGCGGTACTCGCCCTCGAGTTCGCTGCGTGTCAGCTGGGCCTGCTCGAAGGTCTGTCTGGCCTCGGCCAGCTGTGCCTCTTCCTGCTCCTGTTGGGCGGCCAGTTGGGCTGCCTCCGGGGTGGCCGGCGGTCGGTGACGGAAGGGGTGGTCGTGGCCGCCGCAAACCGGGCAGGGCTCGCCTTCCCGCAGCGTGTCGCGCAGCCGTGCCACGCTCTCGCTGCGGGCGGCACGGCTGCGCTCGATGAAATCGCGCAGGGTGGCGTAGCGCTGTTCGCTGCTGTCGAGCCGCTCACGGGCAGTCTTGCCCTGAACGGTCAGTTCGGCCTGTCGCTTCTCATCCCCGGCCAGGCGTTCGCTCAGCTGACGCTGGGCCAGTTCGGTGTGCAGAAGCTCCTGCCAGCGGCTGGCCAGTTCCTCCAGCACCAGGCCGCGGCGGGCGGCACGGTCATGGGTCTGCTGCGCCGCCTGGCGGGCGGCATCGAGTCGTTCGTGACTGCCCATCAGCTGGCGCAGGGTGGCCTGCCACTCGTCGCGCCGGCGTTGCAGCTCGCGCAGCCTGGTCGCGGTGGCCTGGTGCTGCTGGTCCAGTGCCTCTGCCTGCTGGCGGCAGTCGTGATGGCGGGATTCGAGTTCGGCCAGCTGACGCTCCAGGCTGGCCAGCGCCTGGGCGTGCTCGCGCGCCTCGCGCAGGCTCGGTTCGGCCTGCTGGCGGGCCTGGCTGGCGGATTCCAATTGACGGGCGGCCTGATCCCGGGCCTGCTCGGCCTGGGTTTGCAGGACGCGGGCCTGCTCGAGGGCCTCTTGGGTCCGGCGATGTGCCTGCTCCAGCGCGGCGACTTCGCCCGGCAGCGCGGCCTGGCGCAGCAGGTGGTGGCGCTGGGGCGCAAGCAGGCGGCGACAGTCGCGGTCGGCCCGGGCAGCGGCCAGCGCCTGCCAGCGATCCTCGGCATCGCGCTGCTGACGAACGCCATTGAGGTAGGCCTGGCGCAGCCGTTCGTCGGCGCTATGCCACTGGCGCTGGGCATCGAGCTCCCTGGCCTGCTGCTGCAGGCCGGTCAGGGCCTGCTCGGCGCTCTCGGCCTGGCGTTCCAGCGCGCTGCGGGCCTCGGGCTCGGCGGGCAGGTCGTCGGCGAGCTTCGTCTGCAGGGCGTCGACGTGCCGCTTCGCCGTGATGGCCCGCCGGTAGGCGGCTTCGGAGATGCGCGAATACTCGGCGGTGCCGGTGAGCCGTTCCAGCAGGTCGCTGCGCTCGTTGTCGTCGGCCTTGAGGAAGGCGGCGAATTCGCTCTGGGCCAGCAGCACGGCGCGGGTGAACTGATCGAAGGTCAGTCCCAGGCGCTCCGGCAACAGCTCGGCGAACTCGCGCTTCTGGGCGGTGAGCAGGCGTTCGTCGTCGAGATCGGTGAGCGATTGTTCGACCGCCTGCAGGCGCCCGCTGGCCTTCTCGCGGGCGCGGCGCACGGCCCAGCGGGCGCGGTAACGACGCCCGTCGCGACCGAGAAAGTCGACTTCGGCGTAGCCGCCGGCGGTGCCACGGCGCAGCAGGGTGCGCGGGTCGGCGGTGCTCACCGTCTCGCCTTCCACGTCGGGCAGCGGCGCGTTCTGGCTGGGCGCATGGCGCAGCCGCGGCGTGCTGCCGTAGAGTGCCAGACACAGGGCGTCGAGCAGGGTGCTCTTGCCGGCGCCGGTGGGGCCGGTGATGGCGAACAGGCCGGCATCGCTGAGCGGAGGAGCCGTGAAATCGAGCTCCAGCGGGCCGGGCAGGGAGGCGAGGTTGGCCAGGCGCAGGGCGAGTATCTTCATGGGCGACGCTCCCCGGTGCGCGGCTCGGTGGGGCTATCGAGCACGTCCTGCAGCAACTGGTCGAAGTCGGCCAGTACGTCGTCGCCGGGGGGCTCTCCCCACTGCTTTTCCCAGGTGCGCTGAAACAGCTTTCTCGGCCCCAGCTGCTGCAGATCGATTCGCTCCGGCCTGCCATCGGCAGCCTGCTGGGGCAGACGCCGCTCCAGGCGCAGCAGGCGCACGGCCTTGCCTTCGAGGGCCGTTTCCACCCGGGCGCGCAGGTCGGGTACGGGGGCGGTGAGGGTGACGCGCACTTCCAGCCAGGGCCATTGTTCCCGTGGCACGGCGGGGTCGTGGGGCAGCCCCTCGAGCTCCGCCAGCACCGCGTCGAGTTCGCCGGGGCCGACACGCTGCATGGCCACTGGGCGCGGCACGGGGATCGCTTCCGTGGTGGCCAGGGTTTCACCTTCCAGCACCGCTTCCACCACCTGATGCGGGTAATTCACCTCGCTGAAATCCAGCGGCAGAGGGCTGCCGCTGTAGCGGATGCGTGCCTCGCCCACCTGCTGGGCGCGGTGCAGGTGGCCCAGTGCCACGTAGGCGATGTCGGCGGGAAAGAGCCCGGCGGAGATCGACTCCTCGCCGCCGATCACGATGGGCCGCTCGCTGGCCTCGGAAACGGCGGCGCCGTGCAGGTGGGCGTGGCTCATGGCCACCAGCGCCTGGCCGGGCTGACGCCGCCGGCGGGCGGCGTCGATTAGCTGCTCGTGAACGCGGGAGATGCCGGCCACATAGTCGTTGCGCGCGCTGTCGTTGCGAGCGCTGTCTTTGCCCGGTGTGCCGTGCTCCGTCTGGCCTGTATCGTCGTCGCGGGCCAGGCCGCGGCCGGTGACCTCGGCGGGGCGCAGAAAGGGCAGCGCCAGGCACCAGGCGCGGGTCTCGCCGTTGGCGTCGGTGAGCGGCAGCAGCAGGCGCTCGGCGTCGAGGCTGCCGTCGTCGAGCCAGCTCACCCGGCCCAGGGCGTGGGTGCGCAGGCGGCGCATCAGCGGCGCCGGCAGCTCGATGCGATTGCCGCTGTCGTGGTTGCCGGCGATCAATACGATGTCGAGTGCCGGCAGGCGCTCGTGGGCACTGACGATGAAGTCGTAGAGCAGCGCCTGGGCGGCAAGCGAGGGATTGACCACGTCGAAGACGTCGCCGGCGACGAGCAGGGCGTCGGCCTCGCGTTCGACGAGGGTGTCGAGCAGCCAGTCGAGAAAGAGACGGTGTTCGGCGTGGCGCTCCTGGCCGTGAAAGGTCTGGCCCAGATGCCAGTCGGCGGTATGGATCAGCTTGAGCACGGTATCCCTCGTCGTCGGTTCTGCGCCGATGATACACGAACGTACCCCGACCTCGTCGTTGTCGACCGACCTTGGGAAGTGCACCCTGACAGCCTACACTGCGGACCAGCTTACGCTGTGAGGAAGGCAAGGATGACGCCACTGCATGAATGGACCCCCACGCCGGAGAAGGCCATCGCGCTGCAGCGCGAGCTGGCGCCACGCATCGAGCGCGAGGACCGCCTGGCACCGGTGCGTCATATCGCCGGGGTCGACATCGGCTTCGAGCAGAACGGCGAGATCACCCGGGCGGCGGTGGTGGTGCTGGCCTGGCCCGGCGATCCCGCTGTCGGGTTTAAAATCGTCGAGCAGGTCGTGCATCGCGAGCCGACCCGCATGCCCTACATTCCGGGGCTGCTCTCCTTTCGCGAGATTCCCGCGGCGCTGGCGGCCTTCGACAGGCTCGCCACACGGCCCGAGCTGGTGATGGTGGACGGCCAGGGCATCGCCCATCCGCGTCGTCTCGGCGTGGCCTCGCACCTGGGGCTGTGGCTCGACCTGCCGACCATCGGCGTGGCCAAGTCGCGGCTGTGCGGCGTGCACGACGAGGTGCCCACGGGGCGCGGTGAGTGGACGCCGCTGCGCCATCGCGGCGAGACGATCGGTGCGGTGCTGCGCACCCGGGTAGGCGTCAAGCCGGTGTTCGTCTCGCTGGGGCATCGCATCAGCCTGGCGACGTCGCTCGACTGGGTGGTGCAGTGCCTGGGCCGCACCAAGCTGCCGGAGCCCACGCGGTTGGCCGATAGGCTCGCTTCGCGGCGCGGACCCATGCCGCAACCGGGGGATTGAGCCCCCCTGCGCGCAGGCTCGGGTATACTGCCAGGCCATTTTTTTGCCGACGAGGCCCATCATGCCCGACACCCTGACCCCCGCCTGCGCTGCCACTCGTGACTGGGTCGAGGGCTTCGTCGTGGCCCACAATGTCTGCCCCTTCGCCCGCCGCGAGCTGGTGGGGGAGACCATCCGCTTCGTCGAGGTGGCGGCCAGCGAATGGGAGCCTGCCCTCGAGGCGCTCATCGAAGAGTGCCGTCGGCTCGACGCTACACCGGCCATCGAGACCACCCTGCTTGTGCTGCGCCCGGGGCTCGAGGACTTCGACGACTATCTCGACTTCCTCGCCGTGGCCGAGGCGCTGCTGGTCGAGCAGGGCTACGAGGGGACCTACCAGCTGGCCAGCTTCCATCCCGACTACTGCTTCGACGGCGCCGAACAGGACGACCCGGCCAACTTCACCAACCGTTCACCCTGGCCCATGCTGCACCTGCTGCGCGAGGCGGGGCTCGAACATGCCCTGGCCCACTACCCGGACCCCGAGGCGATTCCCGAGCGCAACATCGAACGCATGGGCCAGCTCGGCAGCGAACGCCTGAGCGCCGAGTTGGCGGCGCTGCGTGGTCAGGTCCCCGACCGAGACTAGACGATGTCGAGCGGCACCTTGCGCCCAGGCGCCGGAAACGCTGCGTCGAGCCGCGCGAGGGCCTCGTCGCTGAGCTCGACCTCGAGGGCGGCGGTGTTCTCTGCGACGTGCTGCGGCTGCACCGCCTTGGGGATGGCGATGACGTCGCGCCGGCCGTTCAGCGGTCGAATGGCCCAGGCCAGCAGCAGCTGGGCGGGGGTGATGCCGAGCCCGTCGGCCACCTCGCGTACCGCGCTGTGCTCGAACAGGTCACGGCGCAACTGGCCGGCCTGGGCCAGCGGGCAGTAGGCCATCAGCGGCATGCCGAGGCGCTGCATCCGCGGGCGCAGTGCATGTTCGATGCCGCGCGACCCCAGATGATAGAGCACCTGGTTCACCGCACACTCGCCACCGCCGGGCAGTGCCACCAGCGAGTCGAGCTCCTCCACGTCGAAGTTGGAGACACCGAAGCGACGGATCTTGCCCTGCTCGCGCAGGCGCTCGAAGGCTTCCAGCGTCTCCGCCAGCGGGATGCTGCCGGGCCAGTGGAGCAGGTAGAGATCGAGATGATCGGTGCCCAGGCGCCTCAGGCTGCGCTCGCAGGCGTCAATGGCGCTGTCGCGTCCGGCGTTCCAGGGGTAGACCTTGGAGACCAGGAAGGCCTGGTCGCGACGGCCGGCCAAGGCTTCGCCGACCACCTCCTCGGCGCCGCCGTCGGCGTACATCTCGGCGGTGTCGATCAGCGTCAGCCCCAGTTCCAGGCCCTGCTGCAGGGCGCGCACCTCGTCGCTTCGCGGTGCCAGGCCCTCGCCCATGTACCAGGTCCCCTGGCCGATGGCGGGCAGCTCGAGAGCGGGGGCATGAGCGGTGGCGGTTAGGGTCACGTGCGGGGTAGGGTGGTCGGTCATGGTGGACTCGTAAGTATATTTTGGAAAATATTTTCAAAATTATTCGCCAAAGAGATGGCGAAGACAAGTCGATGGGCTATGGTGAGGAGTGGCAGCGTCCCCTGGCGCTGCCGTCGAAGGTATTGCCAGTTCTCCCATCGCAAGGAGTCGACCGACATGAGCATCAAGAAAACCGGTAGCGCTGTGTGGCAGGGTAGCCTGAAAGAGGGCAAGGGTCAGGTCTCCACCGAGAGCGGTGTGCTGAATGACGTGCCCTACAGTTTCGCCAAGCGCTTCGAAGGTGAAGCCGGCTCCAACCCGGAGGAGCTGATCGGTGCGGCACATGCCAGCTGTTATTCCATGGCGCTCTCCATGATCATGGGTGAAGCGGGGCTGACACCCGAGCGCATTGCCACCGAGGCTGCCGTCACCCTCGAGCAGGACGCCGGCGGCTTCAGCATCAGCAAGATCCACCTCACCACCCGGGTACGCAGCCCGGGCGCCGACGAGCAGGCCTTTCAGGACGCGGCCAACAAGGCCAAGGAGGGGTGCCCCGTGTCCAAACTGTTCAAGGCCGAGATCACGCTGGACGCCTCATTGGAAAGTTGAGTCGTGCTTCGTGCTGCCTGCGGCCACCCTGAGGGTGGCCGCTGTCGTGTTCAGGGCATGGTGCGCCGTGCGGCATCGACCAGGGCGCGAATCAGCCGCTGCTGGGGGCGATTGAAGATCAGCCACTCCGGATGCCACTGCACGCCGATCAGGAATTCGTGGTCGCGGGATTCGATGCCCTGCACCAGTCCGTCACGGTCGCGGGCCACGATCTCGATGCCGCGCCCTGCTTCCTGCACGGCCTGGTGATGCAGGCTGTTGATGCGGCACCAGCTCACCTTGAGGATACGACGCAGCTGCGTGTCGGCCACGATGTCCACGGTCTTGCGCGGCAGCACGGTGCGGCGGCGCTTGAGCCCCTCATGGGTGGTGTAGATGTCGGGGTCCAGGGTGCCGCCCAGGTGGACGTTGAGCATCTGGGCGCCACGACAGATCCCCAGCACCGGCTTGCCCTGAGGAATGAAGCGCTCCATCAGTTCCAGCTCCAGCTCGTCGCGCTGCGGGTCGAGGCGCACGTCGAGCTGCACCTCGCCGCCGTAGAGATGAGCCTGGATGTCGTCGCCGCCGCCGATGATCAGCCCATCCAGGGCCTGTGGCAGCGGCCGTGAGGGAGAGAGGCGCAGTGGCCTTCCGCCGTGTCGCCACACGGCGAACCAATCGAACCACCAGGCGATACGGCTCTTGTAGTCCGACGTGGTGATGCCGATGAGAGGGCGTGTCATGAGGGGGAGCGGACCTCCTTGATCCAGCTGCGCAGCTTGCCTGCCATGCGCGTCATCAATGATTGCGTGTTGAGGCTGACGAAACGACCGGCGCGTTCGCGCAGTTCCTTGCTGTCGTCAGCGAGCCGTTCGACGGCGACCCAGCGGTTCCATTCCATCACGGCTCCCCAGCCGCGCTGCGAGAGCTGAGCGTTGGGCAAACGATAGTGAAAGGTCGGCCTGGGCTTGATCAGGCTGGTGTGAATCAGCGGGTCGGGGTAATCGGGACGCAGGAAGGCGAACAGCGGGTAGAGGTCGAGCTCGCGGTTGCGCGTCGGGTTGAAGCTGATGTAGTCCGCGATCAGCGTATCCAGGTCGGGCGCGTAGTCCGGTGACAGCACCTGGATGGCATAGTGCTTGGGAAAGGGGTTGGCATGCGGCAGCACCTCGCGGGTGATGTCGATGTCGATCTCCTTGCGCAGCCAGGCGGCCATCAGCAGATAGGCCTGCAGCTGGCGCAGCAGGTAGTCGGTCTCCAGGCTTGCCACCTCGGGATTGAGGTGCAGGCCGAAGCCATACAGCAGGCTGGCATCGGTGCCCTTGGCGCCATGGGCATGCAGCGCCGCGAACAGGTTGTCGAGCTTGTCCAGCTCGTTCCACGGCACCGGCGGACAGACGATCTCGGTTGGCACCAGCCCCATCACCACGTCGCCGATCAGCTCGCGAGTCTTGTGATGAAATTCCATGCGCATCTGATGCCGCTGTCGCTCCCACTCGGTATCGCTGTGTGGCGTCTGCTTCAGCATCCGGTTATCGGGGTGGGCATACTGGGTATCGAGCTCGATGATGAACTCGCCCCAATGGGTATTCACGACCTTGAGACGATGAGGGCTGACCTGCTGTAGCTCGCCACCGAACAGGTCTCGCACCAGTTCGCCCGTCTGCTGAGGGGGGAGCCCGGCAAACTCGATTTCGACACCGATCCGGCGGGGTTTGCCCTGAACGTTCAGCGGCTCGGGTGGTGATTGCGGCAGCATGAAGGCATCCTGTGCGACTCGAGAGTCTGAACGCCAGCCTAGCACAGAGCGATGAGAAGCCGTCAGGGACCGAACCTTGTTCTACTGTTGTCCCAAGGCTTGGCAGAACGGACAAGGGAGTGTAAGCGATGCCAGTTGGAGTTATCCGAGCGGGGCTTGCCGGTGCCGTGCCGGTCATGATCCGTTTCGGGCTGTTGTTGAGTCTGCTGCTTGCAGCGGGAACGTTGCATGCTCAGACATTGACCTTCGGCGGGCTGGGACAGGAAGAGCAGGCCCCGCAGGAGACCCACGATGCCGAGTCGTTCCAGCAGTCGCTCAATGAAGTGATCGCGACGCTGGAGGACGAGGAGCGTCGCGGCGCGCTGCTCGGTGAGCTGCGCGACATCCAGCAGGCACACGGTGAGCACGTCGCCGACGACGGTGCCATCCAGCGCCAGGGGTTGCTCGGCGCCTTGGCCGAAACGATCAGCGAGTTCGGTGAGCAGGCCGAGGCGGGCGAGTCGCCCATCGACGACTGGCAGCGCCAACTGGAGCAGGGCTGGGCGGAACTCAGCGACCTGATGGTGGATACCGGCACCAACACGCTGGTGCGTTTCGCCATCGACAGCGCCGTGATGCTCGGCATCTGGGCGGGCCTGCTGGTGATCCTGATCGCCCTGGGCCGGTTGCTGTTCAAGCGACGCGAGCTACCCCTCGATCTGCCGCGCGAGCCGCGCGGTTGGCTGCTGGCGTTGCACTTCCTACGGCGCATGCTGCCGTGGGCTCTCGCGTTCCTGCTGGTGATGGGGCTGGTGCAGGTGCTGCCGCCCAGCCCGGGGCGGACCCTGGCGCTGATCGTGGCCTATCTGGCGCTGTGTGGTCGCACGCTGTCGGTAGTGGTGGAGTGTGTGGTCTCGGTCTTCACTCGCGGCCATCGCTTCCCTGCGGTGCTGATCCTGCAGCGCAAGGCACTGAGGATGCTGTTCGTGATCGGTGCCCTGATCGCGCTTGGCGATGCGCTCAATGCAGCCCGGCTCTCGCTCATCGTGGGTGAGGAGCTGGCAGCGTTGGGCTCGGTGCTGACCAACATGCTGGCCGCCCTGCTCAGCATTCGCTTCATCTTCAAGTTCAAGCGCCCGATTCGGCACCTGATCCGCAACCGCTCCTGGCGCGTACGCCGCGAGGGGGGAACCGGCATCGAGCTGGCGCGCATCGTCGGCGAGCTGTGGCACGTGCCGGCGCTGCTGGTGGTGGTGGGGTCGCTGCTGGCCATCTTCGTCACCGTGGGCGACGTGGGGGGCGCCCTGGCGCGTTCGATCGTCTCCGCGGCACTGCTGGTGCTGACGTTGGTGATCACCGGGTTGATCCAGCGTCACGGCGAGCGCCGCGGCAAGCGTCGCCGGCTCAGCGAGTATCGCCGGCGCCTCGAGCGTTTCGGCTACGCGCTCTCCCATGTGGTGGCGTGGATCGTCTTCGCCGAGCTGTCGCTGCAGGTGTGGGGCGGTTCGCTGTTCGGCCTGGGCCGCGAGGGCGTGGCCGGGGTGCGTATCGGCCAGGCGCTGCTGGCCCTGGGCTTCACGGTGCTGTTGGCCTGGCTGGCTTGGATCTTCGCCGACACCGCCATTCAGCGCGCCCTGATGTCTTCCGCCCGCTCGCGGGGGCGGCGCGTCAATCAGGCGCGAGCCCAGACCATCACGCCGATGATCCGCAACGTGATGTTCGCCACCATCGTGATCATCGCCGCCATCGTGGGTTTGGCGAATCTCGGCGTGAACGTCACGCCGCTGCTGGCCGGTGCCGGCGTGATCGGTCTGGCGGTGGGCTTCGGAGCCCAGACCCTGGTGCAGGATCTGATCACCGGCATCTTCATCATCATCGAGGATTCGCTGGCGGTGGACGACTTCGTGCAGATCAACGGCCACATGGGCACCGTCGAGGGGTTGACCCTGCGCACCGTGCGGCTGCGCGACCTGGACGGCATCCTGCACATCATCACCTTCAGCGCCATCCAGTCGATCCACAACATGTCGCGCCATTTCGGCATCGCGCTGATGCGCATCCGCATCCCTCACACCATGAAGATCGACGATGCCATCACCCTGATGCAGGAAACCGCCCAGGAGCTGCGCCAGGACCCGATGATGCGACATCACATCTGGTCACCGCTGGAGATGCAGGGCATCGACCGCTTCGACGAGGGGGCCGCCGTGCTGCGCATGCGTTTCCGCACCGCACCGGTGATGCAGTGGGACGTGGCGCGCGCCTTCAACCTGCTGCTCAAGCAGCGCATGGAGGCCCAAGGCATCGACCTGGGCATGCCGCGCCTCAGCGTCAGCATGGAGGGCCGGCCGGGCGACCCCATGACGGACGAGCCAGGGCAGAACGATGGCGACCCGGCCACCTTGCGCGATGCCAAAGGGCGGGCGCCGGGCGAGGCCGGCATCGCCGATCCCGAGGGCGAGACCAATCCACAGCGTGCCTCGCCGGACTCGTCGTGAGCAGGCCGTGCTTTCTTCCGCTCAAGGCGGCCTGCTAGCGCAGGCCGTCGATGCTTTGAAGTCAATCTCATGGCGGCCTGCCACCTGTAGCCCGCCGCCCCGCGGCGGCGCCCGAAGCCGTCTCTAGGAAAGTTCCCTGGCACCTGTTCGGATTAGACCATGGTCTTGTGAGTAAACGTTTACCTTCCAAGGGTAAACGTTTACATTGCTGCCGTTACGCTGTGATTCTCAATATCGACAATGCCTGCCCGTCAGGCTCACCAGGAGGCGCAAGATGACCATCAAGGCCACGGTCTGGGGCGAGAACGTCCACGAGCGTACCAATGCAGTGGTGGCTCGGATCTACCCCAGCGGCATGCACACCTGCATCGCCGACGGACTCAACGAGGATCTCGAGATCGAGGCGCGCTCGGTCACCCTGCAGGATCCGGAGCACGGCCTCACCGAGGAGGTACTGGAGAATACCGACGTGCTGCTGTGGTGGGGGCATGCGGCCCACGGCGAGGTGAGCGACACCATCGTCGACCGGATTCAGGCCCGGGTGCTTCAGGGCATGGGGCTGCTGGTGCTGCATTCGGCCCACTACTCGAAGATATTCAAGCGCCTGATGGGCACCACCTGCTCGCTGAAGTGGCGCGAGGCAGGCGAGCGCGAGCGGCTTTGGGTCGTCAATCCGGGACATCCCATCGTGCAGGGCGTAGGCGATTACATCGAGCTGCCCCATACCGAAATGTACGGCGAGCCCTTTGCCGTACCCAACCCGGACGAGGTGATCTTCATCAGCGCCTTCGAAGGGGGCGAGGTGTTCCGCTCGGGGCTCACTTACCGGCGTGGCAACGGCAAGATCTTCTACTTCCGTCCTGGGCACGAGACCTACCCGATCTACCACGACGTCAAGGTGCGCCGGGTGCTCAAGAACGCAGTGAAGTGGGCGCGCCCAGAGGGCTCGCGATGGATCGATGCCTGCCCCAACGTGCCGCCCGAGCAGGCTCCCGACCCGGTGGTGGTGAAAGGCGAGGGGCTGCACAAGCCCGGTGAGGAGGGATTCAAATGATTCGTCTGGCGATCATCGGAGCCGGTAGCATGGCCGGCGAGCATGCCAAGCAGTTTCAGGCCCTCGACGGGGTCGAGCTAGTGGCCGTTTGCGACTTGGATGGCGGCCGGGCGCAGGCCTTCGCCGCACGTCACGCCATTCCCGCTGCCTATACCGATCTCGAGGCAATGCTGGCCCGGGAGGAAATAGATGCGGTGAGCAACGTCACTTCGGACGCCGCTCACAAGGCGACTTCGTTGGCGGCTATCGCTGCCGGCAAGCACATCCTCTGCGAGAAGCCCCTGGCCACCAGCGCCGCCGATGCCGAGGCGATGGCGGCGGCGGCTCGCGAGGCAGGAGTGATCAACATGATCAACCTGAGCTATCGCAATGCGCCGGCCATTCACCAAGCCCGGGAATTGATCGCCTCGGGGGCCCTGGGGCGGATCCGCCACGTGGACGCCAGCTATCGCCAGAGCTGGCTGGTCAGCCACGCCTGGGGGCGCTGGGATCAGGACAGCCAGTGGTTGTGGCGGCTCTCCCAAAGGCATGGCAGCAAAGGGGTGCTGGGCGATGTGGGGATTCATATCCTCGACTTTGCCAGCTTCCCGGTGGGCGACATCACGGCGGTGAATTGCCGGCTCAAGTGCTACGACAAGGCTCCGGACAGCCGCATCGGCGACTATGTGCTCGACGCCAACGATACCGCCCTGATGCGCGTCGAGTTCGCCTGCGGGGCGCTGGGCAGTCTCCATGCCACGCGCTGGGCCACCGGTCATCACAACTCCCTGAGCCTGAGCGTACACGGCGACCGTGGCGCCCTTCGGGTCGACCTGGACGCGGCCAAGGATCGGTTGCACGTGTGCTTGGGTGAGGATGTCCATCCGGCCTGCTGGCGCGAGGTAGTCGCCCCCGAAACCCCCAGCCTCTACCGTCGCTTCATCGACGGTATCGTCAAGGGGCATAACGATCAGCCCGACTTCGCCCGCGGTGCGGCGCTGCAGCGGGTGCTGGATGCCTGCTTCGTCTCCGACGCCGAGGATCGCAGCTTGGCCCTGGCCGGTTGAGCCTGGTCGGTTGCCACCGCTCAGACCTCGATGGTGGCTTGGCTGGCGCGACCCGGCTGGCGAGGCGCGCCTGCCTCGCGCCGCTGACGGATTTTTGACACAATCATCGGCCTTCAAGGGCAGGCGACGGCACATTGCAGTCGCTGCACCAGGCATGGGGCAGGCAGATGAGCAGAGATTCGTCGCGGTCGGCGACCATCCGGGAAATCGCGCGGCAGGCGGGGGTTTCCATCGCTTCGGTGAGCCGGGCCCTCAACGGCAAGCCGGGACTGAGCGAGGAGTTGCGCGAGCGCATCCTGGCGATCAGCCGGGAAATGGCGTACCGGCCCAGCGCCGCCGCCCGCCAGCTGATCAGCGGCAAGGCGGCGGTGGTGGGCATCTCGCTGGGGCGCCAGGATGTCGAGCTGCATCCTTATTACATCCTGCTCTACCAGCATCTCACCCTTGCCCTCCATGAGCAGGGCATGGTGCCGATCTTCTTTGCTCACGACCAGACGGCGTCGCTGCCCGAACGGGCCGGCGCCGCCATCCTGCTCGGCGAGTTTCCCGGCGATCGGCGGGCCGAGCGACTGGCCGAGTCGGGCGTGCCCTACGTGCGCATCGGCGAGCCCGGCGAGGGGTTCTCGGTGGCGCCAGATGATCGTCACGGCTTTGTCCAGATGACCCGCTACCTCATCGAGAGCGGAAGGCGGCGGATCGCTTTCGTGGGCGGCGAGCTGGAGCAGCCCTGCTATCCCCCGCGTCTGGCAGGCTATTGCCAGGCACTGGCCGAAGCGGGCCTGACGGAGCGGTTCTTCAGCCTGCCGCATGACGTCACCTCAGCGTCGCTGACCGCCTATCGATTCTTCGCCCCCAAGCTGGCGAGCTGGGACGCGCCCCCCTTCGACGCCCTGGTGTGTGCCACCGACGAGATCGCCCTGGGCTGCCTGGCGGCCCTGGATGACCATGGCCTCGCCGTGCCCGAGCAGGTGGCCGTGACCGGCTTCGACGACCTGCCGCTGCTGGCGGCCCGCCTGACCACCTTGCGCCAGGACATCGCCGCCATCGCCACCATGAGCGTGGTGCTGCTGGGCGATGCACTGGCCGGCAGGTCGCCGCGCCACGTCTCCATACCGGTGGAGCTGATCCGGCGCGAGACGGGCTAACGCCATCTGCACGAAGGATGGCCTGCCGCCTTGGGGTGAGTGCCTGATGCCGCTGGTTCGAGATGGAAAGCGGGCCGGCTTTCCCCGTACTATGAAAGTCATACCGCCTTATCCGGGCCTCTGGCACAAGGAGACGGGGCAGCGTGATCACCGTCGAACGCAAGGACAGCTTCCACCTCAAGATTTCCCGCGTGCTGCAGGAGGAAACCTCGCACCGGTTGGATCTGTTCCTGTTCGTTCCCGGCGAACTCGGGCTCAATGAGCATGTCATCTCCGAAGATGCCTTCTACTACAGCGGCATCCACGTCAAGCGCACCTACTACAGCGACAAGCACCACCTGCCGCTGGTGCTCAGTCGCCTGGCCAGTCGCGGCAAGCTCAGCACCGAGCAGTATCGCCTCAGCCTGAGCCTCTATGCCTACCAGTACGTGGTGGCGTTGGAGCGGGCGACCCAGAGCCTGCTCGACACTGCACGCAAGGTGAAGAAGGCCGAGGGCGAGGAGCGGGATGAATCGGGTGAGCCCAGCGCCGAGGAGAGCAAGGGCCGTGACGAGGAGAGTCGCGAGACGCTCTCCGACCCCACCTCGGTGGGGCTCGAGGAGCGTCTCGAGGAGCTCTGCGAGCTGGCCCAGGGCATTCTGCGTCGCCTGCGCCGTAACCGGCCCGGCGAGGACAACCTGCTCAAGTACTATGCCAATATCGACAACTACCTCTCCTGGTTCACCGAGCAGCGGCTGCTGGCGTTGCTAGCCCACCTGCCGCGGGGGCGCAACTACCGGGCCATCCGCGAGCGCCTGCTGGAGATCGTTCAGGCCGAGAGCGAATACCGCGATCAGGAGGAGTACAACGCCTCGCGGGTAACGCGCGATCCGACGCGGATGTCCAACAAGATGCGCCTGCTGCGTCGCCTCATCGAATACCCGGTCACCCTGAAGCAGAAGAGCCAGGAGCTGGGCGGTGCGGAACAGAAGGCGGTGAAAGGGCTCGCCACCGGCTTGGTCATGATCTTCGTCTCGCTGGGGCTGCTCCAGGCGCGGGATGCCTGGGGCAACATCACCGCGCTGTTCGTGCTGGCCATGGCCGTGCTCTATGCCATGCGCGAGGTGTTCAAGGACGATCTGCGCAATACGCTGTGGCGCTGGCTGCGCAAGGGGCGCCCCAAGTGGCGGCGACAGTACTTCGATGCCACCAGCAATGCCATGGTCGGGCGCCAGCTCGAGTGGTTCGACTACAAGCGCTTCAGCAAGCTCGACGAGCAGATCCAGCGCGTGCGCCAGCGCAACGTGGCGCAGCGCGAGGAGGTGGTGCTGCACTATCGCTCCAGCTCACGCATGTCGCCGACCCGTTTCCTGAGCGGCTATGAGCAGACCCGCGAGACGCTGTCGTTCGATCTCTCGCAGCTGACCCGTTTGATGGACAAGGGCAGCCACCACGTGTATCGGCTCAAGGACGGCCAGGTCACCCGTGAGTCGGTGGAGAAGCGGCACCTGCTCAACCTGGTGGTACGAGAAGAGGTCGCCCATGCCGAGCCGATTCTGCAGCGCTGGAAAATCGTGATGAGCCGCTCGCGAATTGTCGACGTGGTCAAGGTGCACCAGGAGGGTGGGGAAAAGCGCACGGCCGACAAGGAAGCCCTCGCCAAGGAAGCTCTCGCCAAGGAAGCATTGAATCTTCACCGCATATAAAGGTTTGTCACGTCTGTTTTGCTACAGGTCAAGATGGCTGCTCGTCCGCTCTGCTACTTTGGGGAATGTAGGAAATTGTGACGTTGAACAAGTCGGACTAGATTTTAAGCAGGGACCAGCCAGGAGGATCCCGTCATGCATGCTGTCGATGTCATGACCCCAAAGGTCATCACCGTGTCACCCGAGACCGACGTTCGGGAAATCGCACGCCTGTTGCTCGAGCACAACATCAGCGCTCTGCCCGTGGTGGAAGACGATGGCAAGGTTCTCGGCATCGTCAGTGAGGGCGACCTGATGCGTCGCGTCGAGAACGGTACCGAACGGCGCAAGTCCTGGTGGCTCAAGTCCATCTTTGCCGGCGCCAACAACGCCAGCGAATACATCAAGTCTCACGCCCGCAAGGCGCATGAGATAATGACGCCCAACCCCATCACCATCAACGAGGACGAGCCGCTGAACCGCGTGGCCAAGCTGCTGGAAAAGCACCACATCAAGCGGGTGCCGGTAGTGCGTGACGGCAAGCTGGTGGGTATCGTCAGCCGCGCCAACCTGTTGCGTGGCTTCTCGATGACCGCGCCCGATGCCGCGACCCCGGCCACCACCGACGACCGCGAGATCCGCGATGCCATTCTCGAGGAAATCGAAGAGAACACCGGAGTCTGGGTCGATCGCATCAACGTGATCGTGACCGAGGGCGTGGTGCAGGTCTGGGGCCTGGTCGAGAGCCAGGAGGAGAAGATGGCGGTACAGGTCGCCGTCGAGAACACGCCCGGCGTGAAGTCCGTGGAGAACAATCTCGGCATGCTGCCCCGCGGGGTCGGTCACTTCTGACCGTAACGGGCCGTATCGTCAACGTCCAACGCAAGCGGGGCGGCCACAGGGCCGCCCCGCTTGCGTCTGCAGGCGAGCGAAGCTCAGCCGACCTGCTTCAGTGCCGCTTCCAGATTGGCCAGGCTGCGCTCGGTCTCGTGCAGCTTGTCGAGGCCGAACAGGCCGATGCGGAACGCCTGGTAGTTCTCGCCCTCGTCGCACATCAGCGGCACGCCGCCGGCTACCTGCACCCCGGCGGCGGCGAACTTGGCCACGATGCCCGGATCGTCGCTGTAGCAGACCACCACGCCGGGCGCTTCGAAGCCCGGCGCCGCCACGCTGCGGTAGCCGTAGCGTGCCAGCAGTTCACGCACGCCGCGTCCCAGTGCCCACTGCTCCTCGCGCACCTTGTCGAAGCCGTACTCGGCGGTCTCGTGCATGATGTCGCGCAGCCGGGCCAGACCATCGGTCGGCAGGGTGGCGTAGTAAGCGTGGCCGCCGTTCTCGTAGGTCTCCATGATCCACAGCCATTTGCGCAGGTCGCAGGCAAAGCTGGTGCTGACGGTCTCTTCGATACGCGCGCGCGCCCGCTCGGAGAGCATCACCATGCCGCAGCAGGGTAGCCCGCTCCAGCCCTTCTGGGGGGCACTGACGAGCACGTCGACGCCGATCTCCTGCATGTCCACCCACAGCGTGCCGGAAGCGATGCAGTCGAGCACGAACAGGCCGCCGACCTCATGTACCGCCGACGCCAACCGGCGCAGATAGTCGTCGGGCAGCAGCAACCCGGCAGAGGTCTCCACATGGGGCGCGAACACCACGCCGGGGCGCTCCTCGCGGATGGTACGTTCGACCTCCTCGATGGGGGCCGGCGCGAAGGGCGAGCGGTCGTCCTGCGGGTCCAGGCGGCGGGCCTTGAGCACCGTGGTCGAGGTGGCAATGGCGCCCATTTCCAGAATCTGGGACCAGCGATAGCTGAACTGGCCGTTGCGCACGATCAGGCAGTGCCGGTTGGTGGCGAACTGCCGTGCCACGGCCTCCATGCCGAAAGTGCCGCTACCGGGCACGATCGCCACGCTGCGAGCCCGGTAGACCCTCTTGAGGGTCGCCGAGACATCGCGCATCACCCCCTGGAAACGTTGTGACATGTGGTTGAGGGAACGATCGGTATAGACCACCGAGTATTCGAGCAGGCCATCGGGGTCGACATCGGGCAGCAGGCCGGGCATAGGATTCTCCCTTGCTAAACGTGGCATCGAGCCGGAAAGGATATGCCGATTCCAGGCGCCTCACCAGCGCACGGACCCAAGGAGTCTCATGGCCGGTGCCGTCGAGCGACACGAAGCGCGCTGTCAATGGGGTCGGGTCAAGGCGTGATGCTCTCTCAGCTGCAGGCCGACAGGCCTGCAGCTGATGGCTGGCGCGCCATCATTTATGGCAAAAATAGACCTTGGCAGGGGGGATGTTGATCGGCTCGAAGGTGCTTTCCACTCGCGAGAAGATCTGGCGCAGGTCGGAAGAGACCTTGGGGGAGAACTGATAGATCAGCATGGACCCCCCGGCGGCCAGTGCTTTCTGGCTCTGCTGAAGGATTCGCTCGCGGCAGTCGGCCGGCATGGTACTGAAGGGCAGGCCGGCGACCACGTAGTCGGCTGCCGGCAGGCCAAGGCGCTCGAGTTCCTCCTCGATGTTTTCTGCGGAGCCGGCAATCACCTTGAGACGAGGGTCGGTCATGGAGCGGTTCAGGAAGTCGACGAAATCGTCGTTGGTCTCGATGACCACCAGCGTTGCGTCGGGGTGCAAGCGACCCAGGATCTCGTGGGTGATGGTGCCCACGCCGGGCCCGTATTCGACGATCACACGTGCTCGTTCCCAGTCCACGGGCTCCAGCAGCCGGCGAATGAGGAAGGATGAGCTGGGTATGATGGAACCCAGCATGCGGGGGTGCTTGAAGAAATTGCGTGCAAAGAGTGTCAGTTGGGCTCGTCGTTCAGGGCCTGCCACGACCGGGGGTCGCTCTTGAACCGCCATGGGCATTACCTCCTTCAGTTGTAGCTGAACATGCCTCCACTCTAGGCCAGCCTAGGTCTGCATGAAAGGGCGGGCTTGTCCGGGGGCTCAACCAAACGTCTGAACGGGAGGGAGCCTTGCGTGCTGCGTTGAATTACGGCTAAAGAAGGATGTGGAATATACTTGACGATGTTCTTGGCGATGTTTAGCTTGAATGTTGAAACTTTCAGTGAACGTCTTGCATTATTCTTGACGTCTGCACCCCTCTGAAATCGCCATGGGTGAAACGATGCCTCACGACAAGACCAACGAATCGCACCCTCATCCGCCGCCCTTGATTACCTTCACAGGCGTCCAGAAGACCTACGATGGCGAGCATCTGGTGGTCAAGGATCTCAACCTGACGATTCGCCAAGGGGAGTTCGTCACGTTGCTGGGGCCCTCCGGCTCCGGCAAGACCACCTGCCTGATGATGCTGGCCGGCTTCGAGGTGCCGACCAGTGGCGACATCTTCCTGCGCGACCAGCGGCTCAACAGCGTGCCGCCCCACAAGCGCAACTTCGGCATGGTGTTCCAGAACTATGCCCTGTTTCCCCACATGACGGTAGAGGAGAACATCCGCTACCCGCTCAAGACGCGCCGCATGCCGGCCGCCGAGGCCGACCGCAAGGTGGCCCACATCCTCGACATGATCCAGCTGCGCGACTTTGCCAGGCGCCGGCCCACCCAGCTCTCCGGCGGCCAGCAGCAGCGCGTGGCGCTGGCCCGCTCGCTGGTCTTCGAGCCGCAGCTGGTGCTGATGGACGAGCCGCTGGGAGCGCTGGACAAGCAGCTGCGCGAGCAGATGCAGCTGGAGATCAAACACCTCCATGAGCGGCTCGGGCTCACCGTGGTCTTCGTCACCCACGACCAGAGCGAAGCGCTGACCATGTCGGACCGCGTGGCGGTGTTCAACGATGGCGTCATTCAGCAGATCGACTCGCCGTCCAATCTCTACGAGCACCCGGCCAATGCCTTCGTCGCTCAGTTCATCGGCGAGAACAACACCCTGGCAGGTCGCATTCAGTCGGTGGAAGGGCGCCACTGCCGGGTCAGCTTCGGCGACGGCTTCAGCACCGGGGCGCTGATCGGCACGGGGCTTGCGGTAGGCGATGCCACGCGGCTGTCGATTCGTCCCGAGCGGGTCAAGCTCAACGGCTCCGCTCAGGGCCTGCCCAATCGGCTCCAGGCCCGCATCCGCGAGTTCATCTACCTGGGCGACCACCTGCGAGTTCGCTGCGAGCTGGCCGGCAACGACGAATTCATGGCGCGGGTCCCGGTGGACGACTTCGAAAGCAGCATGCAGCCGGGCGATGTGATCGAACTCGGCTGGCGAGACGAGGACGTGCGCGCACTCGACGCCTCCTGATCCACAACAACGCAATAATTCAATAACAAAGGCCTTTGGCCGGGAGATAGACATGACTCAACAGCGCTTCCCACTGTCCCGCATCAGCCGCGGCATCGCCCTCGGCGGCCTGGTCAGCCTCGGTCTGGCGGTCTCCGCCAGCGCTCAGGCATTGACCGTGATCTCCTTCGGCGGCGCCTCCGGCGAAGCCATGCAGAACGCCTACTACGGGCCCTTTAGCGAGGAGACGGGCATTCGCCTGACGCCGGGAGATTACAACGGCGAGCTGTCGCGCATCCGCGCCATGGTGGAAACTGGCAACGTCAGCTGGGATCTGGTGGAAATGGAGTCTCCCGAGCTGGTACGCGGCTGCTTCGAAGGTCTGTTCGAGCCCATCGACTGGCAGCGCCTGGGGCTGGGCAGCGTGCTGATCGATGCAGCCTTCGACGAATGCGGCGTGGGCACCTTCGTGTGGTCGACGGTGCTGGCCTACAACGCCGATGCGCTGGACGGCGCACCGACCTCCTGGGCCGACTTCTGGGACGTCGAGCAGTTCCCCGGCACCCGCGGGCTGCGCCGTGGTGCCAAATACACCCTGGAGTTCGCGCTGATGGCCGACGGCGTGGCCGCCGATGAGGTCTACGACGTGCTGCGCACGGACGAGGGGGTCGACCGTGCCTTCGCCAAGCTCGACGAGATCAAGGACCACATCCAGTGGTGGGAAGCCGGCGCTCAGCCGCCGCAGTGGCTGGTATCCGGCGACGTGGCGATGACTTCCGCCTACAACGGTCGCATCGCCGCGGCTCAGGAAGAGGGCAGCAACCTCGAGATCGTGTGGAACGAGAGCATCTACGACCTCGATTACTGGGCCATCGTCGCCGGCAGTGAGCACGTCGACGAGGCCTATGCCTTCATCGAGTTTGCCAGCCAGCCCGAGACTCAGGCGGCTTACTCCAGCCAGATTCCCTACGGTCCGGTGCACCCGGAAGCCATCGCCCAACTGGACGAGGCTCAGGCGCGACGCATGCCCACCTACGAAGAGAACATGGTGGGGGCGCTGGCCATCGATACCAGCTTCTGGGTCGATCATGGCGAAGAACTGGAGCAACGCTTCAGCGCCTGGGCGGCCCGCTGAGGGACGTCGAGCGGCGGCGGCCTCGGAGTCGCCGCCAGCCCTGCTTCCACGTCGGGCCCGCCATGGGCTGGCCCGACACGCTTGAACCATGGGGAAGGCGATGTCCGCGAACCAGACGGCAACCATGTCGCCGGCAAGGCCTGGCGGTAATCTCAAGGTGCAGCTACGCCGTGCCGAACGGCTGCGCAAGCTCAAGGCCATTGGCCTGGTGGCGCCGCTGGCGCTGTTTCTGATCGTCGTCTTCGTGGTACCCATCGGCAACATGCTGTGGCGCAGCGTCGACAACACCGAGCTCGATTCGGTGATGCCGCTCACGGCAGAGGGGCTGCGCCACTGGGATGGCAGCGGGCTGCCGGACGAGGCCACTCTGGCGGCCTTCGCCGCCGAGCTGCGCGACTCCCGACAGGGTGGGGGACTGGGGCGCATCAGCCGGCGCCTCAACTATGAGGACTCGCGCTATCGCAGCCTGCTGATGAACACCCTGCGTGGCCTGCCGGCGGTCGATGCGGTCGGCCCCGATACCGATTGGGTCGCGACCCTGACCGAGATCGATCCGGCCTGGGGCGAGACCGAGACCTGGCTCGGCATTCAGCGTACCGCACCCACCACCACCGACCGTTACCTGCTGGCTTCGCTCGACCTGGAGCGTAGCGCCGACGGAGAGATCCAGCGCGTCGCCGAGCGCGACCGCCTCTACCTGAGCGTGTTCCAACGCACGCTGGTGATTGCCGGGGGCGTCACCCTGATCTGCCTGGCACTGGGCTTCCCGCTGGCCTATCTGCTGGCCACGCTGCCGGCCAAGACCAGCAACATGCTGATGATTCTGGTGCTGCTGCCGTTCTGGACCTCGCTGCTGGTACGTACTGCGGCGTGGATCATCCTGCTGCAGTCCAACGGCCTGGTGAACCAGAGCCTGCTCTTCACCGGGCTGATCGACTCGCCGCTGCAGCTGGTGTTCAACCGCATCGGGGTGTTCTTCGCCATGGTCCACATCCTGCTGCCGTTCATGGTGCTGCCGCTATACAGCGTGATGAAGGGCATCTCGCCGAGCTACCAGCGCGCCGCGGTATCGCTGGGCGCGCACCCCTTCGCCGCCTTCTGGCAGGTCTACGTACCGCAGACCATCTCCGGCGTGGCGGCCGGCACCATCCTCGTCTTCATCATGGCGCTGGGATACTACATCACCCCGGCGCTGGTGGGCGGGCCGGCCGATCAGATGGTGAGCTATTACGTGGCCTACTACACCAACACCACCAACAACTGGGGCATGGCGGCGGCGCTGGGCAGTTTGCTGCTGGTGGTCACGCTACTGCTCTACCTGGTTTACCACCGCCTGGTGAACCGCAAGCAGCTGATCAGGAGCTGAGCCATGTCGCTACCTCCCTACGCCTCGCCGGTAGAGAAAGTGTGGTTCTGGGTCTTTCGCATCTTCTGCGGTCTGATACTGCTGTTCCTGATCGCGCCGGTGCTGGTGATCGTGCCGCTGTCGTTCAGCAGCGGCTCGTTCCTGACCTATCCGCTGCCGGGTTTCTCGCTGCGCTGGTACGAGGCGATCTTCACCTCCTCGGCGTGGATGGGGGCGCTCAAGAACAGTCTGATCGTGGCGCCGCTGGCCACGCTGCTGGCGATGATCTTCGGCACCCTGGCGGCGGTGGGTCTCAACCGCGCCGAATTTCCCGGCAAGGGACTCATCGTGGCGCTGCTGATCTCGCCCATGGTGGTGCCGCTGGTGATCGTCGCGGTGGGCATGTACTTCTTCTTCGCCCAGGTCGGCCTGCTCAACTCCTACACCGGGCTGGTGCTGGCGCATACGGTGCTCGGTGTGCCTTTCGTGGTGATCACCGTCAACGCCACCCTGCAGGGTTTCGATTTCAATCAGGTGCGCGCCGGGGCGAGTCTGGGCGCCAATCCCATGCGGGTGTTCTTCACCATCGTGCTGCCGCAGATCGTGCCTGGCGTGGTATCGGGCGGGCTGTTCGCCTTCGCTACCTCGTTCGACGAAGTGGTGGTGGCGTTGTTCATCGCCAGCCCCACCGAGCGCACCCTGCCGATCCAGATGTTCTCCGGCATTCGCGAGAACATCAGCCCCGCCATTGCCGCCATGGCCACCATTCTGATCCTGATCTCGACGCTGCTATTGGTTACCATGGAGCTGTTACGACGGCGCAGCGAGAGGCTGAAGGGCAACGCCTGACGCTCCTCGCGCTGTAACCTTGTCGCCTCTGCGCCCCGTTGCGACGGGGCGCAGTCGTGTCCTGAGGCCTGGGCGCCCGCAGTGGCGGGCCATGTATCGGAGCATTGCGTGAACGACTTCCTGATCGTCGGCGGTGGTGTCATCGGCATGCTGACCGCCTGCCAGCTGGCCGAGGCCGGCCATGGCGTTACCCTGCTGGAGCGAGGCCGCTGCGGCCAGGAGGCCTCCTGGGCCGGAGGTGGCATCGTTTCGCCGCTCTACCCCTGGCGCTACAGCGAGCCGGTATCGCAGCTTGCCCGGGGGGCGGGAGAGCGCTATGCCGAGATGGCGGTGCAGCTGCGGGAGGCCACCGGCGTCGACATCGAATACCGCCAGAAGGGGCTGCTCTACCTGAGCGTGGACGACGCCGAGCGCGCTCGCGACTGGGCGCAGCGTCAGGGCTGGCCGCTGGAGCGGGTCGATGCCGACTTCATCTACCGCCAGGAGCCCTGGCTGGTAGAGGGGCTGGGCGAAGGATTGTGGATGCCCAGCCTCGGCAGCGTGCGCAACCCGCGGCTGTGCCGGGCGCTGCGCGCGCGACTGGAGATGTTGCCCAACGCCCGAGTGGTGGAAGAAGCGGCCGTCGAGCGGCTCATCGTCGAGCGGGGGCGGGTGCTGGGGGCCGTTGCCGGACAGCAGCGCATCGCTGCCGGGCGGGTGATCCTGTGCGGTGGCGCCTGGAGCGGGGTGCTGCTGGCCGAGCATGACGTGGCGCTGCCGGTACGCCCGGTGAAAGGCCAGATGATGCTGTTCGCCACGCCGCCCATGCCGGGCGGGCGCCAGCTGCTGGAACGGGTGGTGCTGGCCGATGGCCGCTACCTGATTCCGCGCGGCGATGGCCGGGTGCTGGTCGGTTCGACCCTGGAGCAGACCGACTTCGACAAGAGCACCACCGAGGAGGCGCGCGAGTCGCTGTGGCACAGCGCCGTGGCGATGCTGCCGGCACTGGCCGAGTGCCGGCTCGAACATCACTGGGCCGGGCTGCGCCCGGCGGCACCGGACGGCATCCCCTTCATCGGCGCCGTACCCGGCATCGAGGGGCTCTTCGTCAATGCCGGGCACTACCGCAACGGCCTGGTACTGGCGCCGGCGGCGACCCGGCTACTGGTCGATCTGCTGCTCGGGCGGGAGCCGGCCATCGACCCCGCGCCCTATCGTCCGGCACGGCGTTCCGGACGGCCGGGCTCAACCGCGCTGGGCGGCCTGGATTGCCGTCAGCGCGATGGTGTAGACGATGTCGTCGACCAGGGCACCGCGTGAGAGGTCGTTGACCGGCTTGTTGAGCCCCTGCAGCATCGGCCCCACGCTGACCACCCGCGCACTGCGCTGCACCGCCTTGTAGGTGGTGTTGCCGGTGTTGAGGTCGGGGAACACGAACACCGTGGCACGGCCGGCTACCGGCGAGTCGGGCGCCTTCTGGCGGCCCACGCTCTCGATGGCGGCGGCGTCGTACTGCAGCGGCCCGTCGATCAGCAGGTCCGGTGCCTGCTCGCGGGCCAGTCGCGTGGCCTGGCGCACCTTGTCGACGTCGGCGCCACTGCCGGACTCCCCGGTCGAATAGCTGATCATGGCCACCCGCGGCTCGATGCCGAAGGCCTGGGCGGAGCGCGCGCTCTGGATGGCGATCTCGGCCAGCGCCTCGGCGTCGGGGTCCGGGTTCACCGCACAGTCGCCATAGACCACCACCTGCTCCGGCAGCAGCATGAAGAAGATCGACGACACCTGGCGATAGCCCGGGGCGGTCTTGATCAGCTGGAAGGCGGGGCGCACGGTGTTGGCGGTGGTGTGAATGGCGCCGGATACCAGGCCATCGACCTCGTCAAGCTGCAGCATCATGGTGCCCAGCACCACGTTGTCCTGCAGCTGATCCTCTGCGGTCAGCTCGTTCACCTTGCCGCGACGGCGCTCCACCATGGGCGCCACGTAGCGGCTGCGAATGTGCTCGGGGTCGAGGATCTCGAGCCCTTCCGGCAGCTCGATGCCGCGATTGCGGGCGACCTCCTCGACCTCCTCGCGGCGGGCTAGCAGCACGCAGTTGGCGATGCCGCGGCGTTGACAGATGGCGGCGGCCTCCACGGTACGCGGCTCGCTGCCCTCGGGCAGGATGATGCGCCGGTTGGCGCGCTGTGCCAGCTTGACCAACTGATGGCGGAACGCCGAGGGCGACAGCCGACGGGTGAAGCCGCGGCTGAGGTGATCCTTGAGCCATTGCAGATCCAGATGGCCGGCGACGAAGCGGGTCACCTGCTCGGCGCGCTCCAGGTCGTCCATGGGGATGTCGTTGCCCATGCGGCCCAGGTTCTTGGCCGTGGTGAAACTGTCGGTGTCCACCGCCAGCACCGGCATGCCGGTCTTCAGCGCCGGACGACACATCTCGATCATGTTGTCGTTGGGCATGAAGCCGTTGGTCAGCAGCACCCCGGCCATGGGCACGCCGTTCATGGTGGCCAGCGCCGAGGCCAGCACGATGTCGTCGCGGTCGCCGGAGGTCACGATCAGGCTGCCGGGGCGAAATACGTGCAGGGCGTTGGCGGCGCTGCGGGCGCACAGGCTGGTGGAGAGCACGCGGCGGTTGGCGGCGTCGCCCTCATGCAGGAACCTGGCGTCGAGCGCCCGCGCCACGTCGACCACCCGCGGAGCGATCAGCGCCGGATTGTAGGGCACCACGCCGATCAGATGGAAACGGTCGGTAGCCAGCGCCGGCGAGTGGCGGCGCAGTTCGTTCAGAAAGGTGTCGTCGAGCACGACGCTGCTGGTGCCGGGAGCCAGCGTAGGCTCCTCGCCGCCGGGCAGGTTCTGCATGCGCATCAGGATGCAGCCCAGGGTGCGCGCCGAGCCCACGCCGCCGAAGGCGCTGGCGTGCATGTCGAGCTGTTCGGCCAGTGCCTCGGGGGCCGCGGCGTCGCCGCTGCCGATCAGGATGATTCGGGCATTGAGCGCATGGGCCAACTGGGCGTTGAGCTGGGTGGCGTAGGTGCCATGGGCGGTGGGAACCACCCCTTCCACCACGATCAGGTCCGGCGCGGTGCCATCCTGCCCGCCCACGGCGTGATCGAAGAGTTCGATGACCTGCTCCATCAGCACGTCGAGACGATCCTGGCGCAGCAGGCGCTCCATGTCGGCCTGGGGGATGGGGGCCGGGGGGCGCATGCCAAGGGTGCTGCCCACCAGGGCGGTGGAGCGGTCGGGGCCGGGGCCGTTCAGCTCGTCCTGGCGGAACGGCTTGAGAAAGCCGGCCTTCAGACCGATGGTATCCAGCGCCTGCATCAGGCCCAGACAGGCGGAGGTCAGGCCGACCCCCACCCCGGTGGGCACCATCAGCAGCACCTTGGTGTGTGGTCGTACGTCGGGTGGCGTCATGCCGCGGCCTCTTCCAGTCGCTGGCGGGTTTCGGTGGCGATCTGCCCCTCTTCGTCGGTGGGAATGACCCACAGCTGGCGACCGCCGGCGTCGATGCGGCCCTCCTTGCCGCGGATCGTCTCGCTGTTGACGGTGCGGTTGAGCTGCAGGCCGAAGTGGGGCAGCAGGGCGGTCACCCGCTCGCGTACCAGCGAGGAGTTCTCGCCGATGCCGCCGGTGAAGGCCAGCCCGTCGAGACGGGGCAGGGCGCAGGAGAGCGCGGCCAGCGACTTGGCGATGCGGTAGCAGAACACCTCGATGGCAAGCGTCGCACCGGGGTGGCCGTCCGCCTCGGCGGCTTCCAGTTCGCGCATGTCGTTGGTCAAGCCCGACAGCCCCAGCAGGCCGCTCTCGCGGTTGAGCACCTCGTCGATGCGCTCCAGCGACCAGCCCAACTGGCGCGACAGGTGGGCGTGCAGGCCCGGGTCGACGTCGCCACTGCGGGTGCCCATCACCAGCCCTTCCAGGGGTGTCAGCCCCATGCTGGTGTCCAGGCTCTGGCCCTTCCACACCGCACAGGCGGAGCAGCCGTTGCCGAGGTGGGCGGTGAGCCAGCCGCCGCCCTCGAGGCCGCTCAGGGCATCGGCACGCCGGCTGACATAGGCATGACTGGTACCGTGGAAGCCATAACGTCGTATGCCATGCTCGCGGTAGAGCGACTCCGGCAGGGCGTAGCGATAGGCCCGCGGCGGCAGGCTCTGGTGAAAGGCGGTGTCGAACACGGCCACCTGGGGCAGGTCGGGAAACAGGCGCCGAGTTGCGGCAAGTCCCGTCAGATTGGCGGGATTGTGCAGCGGAGCCAGGGCGACGGTCTGCTCGATGGCGGCGACCACCTCGTCGTCGATCAGCGCGGCGCGGGTGAAGCGTTCGCCGCCGTGCACGATGCGATGCCCCACCGCCACCGGCAGGCGCCCCTCCAGCCGCTCGAGGATGGCTTCCAGCGCGCGGGCGTGGTCGGCGCCCGCCAGCGCCTGCTCGAACGACTCGCCGTGGCTGTCGGTTCCCTTCAGGCGGGCGTCGCCGTTACCCAGTCGCTCGGCCAGCCCCGACAGGCGTGGACGGGAAGGATCCTTAGGCACGAGGGCGTACTTGATCGAAGAGGAACCGCAGTTGATGACCAGAACCGAAGTCTCCATCCGTTCTCCCGTTGGCAGGCTGTAGAGGCAGCATAGACGTAAGACTTTAGTCTATCATGCTTTGTTTCGCAGGCTTATTGTTACCTCATCTTGAGGTGGACTGTTGGGTCCGGGCGAGAACGCTGGCATGCTGAGCGCTTCGTCCCGACCGGAACCCGTCATGAGCACTGCGCTTTCCGACCGCACCGCTGATCTCCCGGGCCTGCTGCCCCGCCATCTCGCCATTGCCATCCTGGTCGCCGTCGCGACCCTGTTCGCCAGCAATCACGTAGCGGCACGCCTGGCTTTCGACGAGGGCACCGGCTTGTTGCTGGCCGTGCTGGTGCGCTCGGCAACGGCGCTCGCCGTGCTGGTGGTGCTGTTTCTCTGGCAGCGCAAGCGCATCTCCTTTCCGGCCGGTGCCGGGCGCTGGCAGCTGCTGGCCGGTCTGATGGTGGCCATCCAGAGCCTGTGTCTCTATGCGGCGGTGGCGCGCATCCCCGTGGTCGTGGCCTTGTTGCTGATGAACACCTTTCCCATCCAGTTGGCGCTGCTGACCTGGGCGCTGGGCGGGCCGCGGCCGACGCTGCGCGCGGCGCTGATCATGACGGCGATTCTGGTCGGTCTGGTGGTAGTGCTCGATATTCCCGCCTGGCTGGCTGCGCCCGAGGCGCTTGGTCCGGAGTGGCTGCCGGGCATCGCCTTCGGCCTGGGCGCGGCAGCGGCCTTTTCCGTGGCGCTGTGGACCACCGAGCACCATCTGGGGGAGGTGGGCAGCACCCTGCGCAGCCTGCTGACCATGCTCACGGTGCTGGTATTGATGATCGTCGCCGGCGTACTGCAACTGGTGCCGGGCGGCATGGCGATGCCAGCAACTCCTGCGGGTTGGGGTGCGCTCGCTGCACTGGCGCTGCTCTACAGCGTGGCTTTTTCGGTGCTGTTCATCAGCGTGCCGCGGCTGGAGATGGCGCGCAATGCACCGGTGATGAACGTGGAGCCGGTCGCCTCGCTGCTGCTCGGCTATCTGGTGCTGGGGCAGATGCTGTCGGGCACTCAACTGGTCGGTGGGGCGATCGTGCTGGGCGGCATTGTCGTGCTCAGCCTGTCGCCGCGCTGAAACGGCCGAAGCGATTCCGCTTGCGGAGATGTCGACTCTGTACCAGAATTGGAGTGTTATTAGGAAACAGTGTTTTTTAACGGGAGGCGCGATATGAAACTGCTAGCTACTACCTTTGCTGTGCTGACGGCCACCGCCTTTGCTTCTGCGGCCCATGCCCAGCAGTACCAGATGCCCATGTACCCCCAGGGCTATGTCGGAGCCGACGCCATGTTCTGGGACCTCAATCCCGATCGCGGCAGCTCGGCCAACTCCGTGGGCCTGAGGCTCAACGGTGGAATGAAGTTCAACGACTATTTCGCCGCTGAGGCGCACCTTGGCACCGGTGGCTCCGATGGCCCGATCGAGCTGGATTACCTGGTGGGTGCCTACGCCAAGGGGATCCTGCCCCTGTCCCAGGAGTTTCGCCTCTACGGCCTGGCCGGTTTCACCGAGGTGGACTTCGACGTAGATCGCGAAAGCGGCTTCTCCTATGGCGCCGGTGCCGAGTTCGACGTGGCGCCCAACCTTGCCATCGGCGCCGACTACATGCGCTATCTGGACAAGTCGGACTACACCTTCGATGCCGCCAGCGTCGGGGTGCGTTTCCGCTTCTAAGCCGACACCTTAGGCAATCGCGATAGTGAAGCGCCCCCGACCTTGCGGCCGGGGGCGCTTCGCGTCGTTCGTCAGGCTGGCCGCAGGGTTCAGCCGCCGGGCCACCTGCCATGCTCCTTCCACTTGGCCAGCAGTGCGGGCAGCTGTTTCAGCTCGGCGCTTTCCACGACCTCGACCCGTAAGCCCTGCCGACGCTGCAGTTCGGTAAGGTGCTGCTTGGTCCGGTCGAACTCGCCGCAGGCGAGCAGCACGCGGGTCGCCGAGAGCCCAGCGGAGTGATCGAGAATCTCGTGCAGCCGTTTCAGGCCCTGCTCGAGGCAAGCTTCTGCCCCAGGGCGGGCAATCAGCCATTCGACGAACAGGAGCTGGTTGCGTTCGACTGCCAGGCAGTCCGACACCACGGGCTCGTGGTTGTGCTGAACGCTCAGGTCGAGGATGTGGGCCTCGCAGCAGGCGTGGGCCAACCCGGCCTCCTGCGTGCTGAGCCAGGTGTATTCGGTGAGCCAGCCGCCGCCCAGGTAGAGGGCGCCATCCAGCGTATCGATGACGACACTGTGCGGGTCGTCGCTCGTCCATTGCAGCAGCCGGGCCTCGCTGAGGACGTTCAGTGCATCGGTGACGGGAAAGTGTGGGGTCGCCCGCAGCCGCTGACGCTCGCCCCCGGGCCGCAGCCGTGCCCCCGAACGCGGATCGGCTGTCATCACGCCATCTCTGCCATGCACCATGTCGTGCAGTTCACCGAGCAGTCCGGCCAGGCGGTCGGCATGATGGGCAAGATAATACGTAAGGGGCTTGCGGAGTTGGCAGGCGTCGCGCCAGGCGGCACCGTCGGAGAGTGCGCGTACCCGCTTGCGCCCGTTGGCCTGCAGGTAGCGGTCGACATCCAGCACCGGCTCGATGGCCATGGCCTCGGGCCGGCTGTCGGCGCTGTCACAGGCCATGCGGTAAAGCACTCCTGCGTGAGGGTCCACGTACAGCCAGTCGGCCGAGCACTGCTGCATGGCTTGCTGGAACAGCAGGGCGGTCATGGTGCCGCAGCCGCCCAGGTCCAGCGTCACCGAGAGGTTCGGCTCGTCGAATTGCTCCTGATAGAGACTCTCGGCCAATTCGTGGGCATAAATGGCGCAGCGCATCGGGTCCTGGGTGGCCAGGCTGGGGCATACCTCCACCTCCGTTGCGCCGCACATTTCGTGACGCAGCAGGATGGCCAGACGTTCGGCGGCCTGGGGGGATGTTTGGCACGGCACCAGCACGACCCGCTGTGGGCGCAGCTGCAGTATCGGGATCAGGCTCACTTCGGGGCGCTCGGTCACTAGCGCGACGTGCAGGTGTGACATGGGCTCGCTCCCTCGCACTTCTCCTTGCAGATTCCTACAGGCTACATCCGAGCATTCCCCGATGTCGCCTATGGCGGCAAAAAAACACGCCGGCCACTTGGGCCGGCGTGGGCGGAACTGATGAGGACTTACACCTCCTTGTAGAGCTCCGCCCCTTGCTTGCGGAACTTCTCCGCCTGCTCCTCCATGCCTTTCATCACCGCATCGGCGTCGCCGGTGAGGCCGTGCTCGGCGGCGTAGTCGCGCACTTCCTGGGTGATCTTCATGGAGCAGAACTTGGGCCCGCACATGGAGCAGAAGTGGGCCACCTTGGCGGAGTCCTTGGGCAGCGTTTCGTCGTGGTACTCGCGGGCGGTGTCCGGGTCCAGGCCGAGGTTGAACTGGTCCTCCCAGCGGAACTCGAAGCGCGCCTTGGACAGCGCGTTGTCGCGGCGCTGGGCGGCCGGGTGGCCCTTGGCCAGGTCTGCCGCGTGGGCGGCGATCTTGTAGGTGATGATGCCGGTCTTGACGTCATCCTTGTTGGGCAGGCCGAGGTGCTCCTTGGGCGTGACGTAGCACAGCATGGCGCAGCCGAACCAGCCGATCATCGCCGCGCCGATGCCGGAGGTGATGTGGTCGTAGCCCGGGGCGATGTCGGTGACCAGCGGACCGAGGGTATAGAAGGGCGCCTCGTCGCAGTACTCCAGTTGCTTGTCCATGTTCTCCTTCACGAGATGCATGGGCACGTGGCCGGGGCCTTCGATCATCACCTGCACGTCGTGCTTCCAGGCGATGCGGGTCAGCTCGCCGAGGGTCTTGAGCTCGGCCATCTGTGCTTCGTCGTTGGCGTCGGCGATGGAGCCGGGGCGCAGGCCGTCACCCAGCGAGAAGGCCACGTCGTACTGCTTGCAGATCTCGCAGATCTCCTCGAAGTGGGTGTAGAGGAAGCTCTCCTGGTGGTGATAGAGGCACCACTTGGCCATGATCGAGCCACCGCGGGAGACGATGCCGGTGACGCGCTTGGCGGTGAGCGGCACATAGCGCAGCAGCACGCCGGCGTGGATGGTGAAGTAGTCCACGCCTTGCTCGGCCTGCTCGATCAGGGTGTCGCGGAACACCTCCCAGGTGAGGTTCTCGGCCACGCCGTTGACCTTCTCCAGCGCCTGGTAGATCGGCACCGTACCGATCGGCACCGGCGAGTTGCGGATGATCCACTCGCGGGTCTCGTGGATGTTCTGGCCGGTGGAGAGGTCCATGATGGTATCCGCACCCCAGCGGATGCCCCAGGTCATCTTGTCGACCTCCTCCTCGATGGAGGAGGTGACCGCCGAATTGCCCAGGTTGCCGTTGATCTTCACCAGGAAGTTGCGGCCGATGATCATCGGCTCCGACTCCGGGTGGTTGATGTTGCAGGGAATGATGGCGCGGCCGGCGGCCACTTCGGCGCGTACGAACTCCGGGGTGATCTCCTCCGGCAGGCGGGCGCCGAAGCTCTGGCCGGCATGCTGATGGCCGAGGATGCGCTCGACCTCTGCCGTACCCAACGCCTGGCGGCGCTGGTTCTCGCGGATGGCGATGAACTCCATCTCCGGCGTGATGATGCCCTGGCGGGCGTAGTGCAGCTGAGTGACGTTCTTTCCGGGTTTGGCGCGGCGCGGCGTGCGGCTCAGGTCGAAGCGCAGCTGGGCCAGGGTCGGGTCGTTGGCGCGACGCTTGCCGTACTCGCTGGTGGGGCCGTCGAGGAACTCGGTATCGCCGCGCTCCTCGATCCAGGCGCGGCGCAGCTCGGGCAGGCCGCGGCGCAGGTCGATCTCGGCCTGCGGGTCGGTGTAGGGGCCGGAGGTGTCGTAGACCAGCAGCGGCGGGTTCTCCTCGTCGGCGCCGGAGGTCTTGGTCGGCGACAGCGAGATCTCGCGGAAGGGCACGCGGATGTCGGGGCGCGAGCCCTCGACGTAGAGCTTGCGCGAGCCGGGCAGCGGCTGGATGGCGGCCTTGTCGACCTTGGCGGTCTCGGCGAGGAAGTGGGCGGTCTTGCTCATGGTGGGGATCCTTGGTGCGTTGTTGTCGGTGAATCAGAGGCTGCGGTCGAGCCCCATCTGCCAGAAATCGATCTCGAGCCGGGTGGCATCGCGGAACACCTCGACGAGCTCGTCGAAGCGTGCCGGGGCGACGTCGGCCAGGCGGGCGTCGAGCCATGCCAGTTCGGCGCGCATGGCGGCCTGGAACTCCTCGCCCTCGTACATGGCGATCCAGGCGTCATAGGGGTTGGCGTTACCGCGCAGGGTGTTCGGCTGGGCGCCCAGCCAGTTGGCGATCTCGCCGTAGCCCACCAGGCAGGGGGCCAGCGCCACGTGCAGGTCGAGCAGGTCGCCGCGGTTGCCGGTGTCGAGCACGTAGCGGGTGTAGGCCATGGTGGCCCGCGCCTCGGGCAGCGCGGCCAGCTGCGCCTCGGTGATGCCCCATTCGCGGCAGTAGCCCACGTGCAGGCCGAGCTCCACGTCGACGATGGCCTTGAGCCCCTCATGGGCCTGGCGCAGGTCGGCCAGGGTGCGGCTCTTGTAGGCGGCCAGCGCGTAGGCGCGGGCGAAGTGGATCAGGAACAGGTAGTCCTGCTGCAGGTAGTGGCGAAAGGCGCCTTCGTCCAGGGTGCCGGTGCCCAGGCCGCGGACGAAGTCGTGCTCGACGTAGGCACGCCAGTCGTCGTGGCAGGCGCGGGTCAGGTCGGTGAAGCGATAGCCCATCTTGCCTCCGGGTGTGAACGGATCCGGAGCGGGGGCGAAGGGGGAAGAGTGGGGCAGGGCTGAAGCAGGAGGAACTGGTGCCTGGCCACCGCTTGATTCCTACGCCGGTACGAGCCGGATCAGGTTCAACGGGCCCCGCCGTGACGACGCGTCTGCAGCAGACATGTCGTATGGCGATCTCAGCCGGTTCCACCGGCACCCCGTCAAGCGTTGTGGCCAGTCTAGCAGGTCGGCGGCCGCTTTCCAGCCATGCGTGCCACTTGGTTCATTCCAACTGCACATCGAGCCGTTCGAACCAGGCCTCGCTCTCGGGCAGCGCCAGCTCGCTGGCGGGCTGCCCGCTGGCGTACCACGCGCGGGCGTTGCGCAGCTGCCAGCGACGCCTGCCCTCATCGATTTCGATGCCCAGCCGCAGCGGCCCGAAGCGGGCGAAGGCGCGACCGGCAAGCTGGGAGTCGCGCAGGGCGAGGTTGGCCAGCAGTTCCAGGCGCCCGCCGGCCTGCACGGCGAGGTTCTCCAGCCGTACGGTGTCGTCGTTCAGCATCACCCGCGCCTCGCCCTGCACCTCGCCGAGGGTGAGTCGCTCGCGCAGCCAGCGTCGTTCGCGGGCGGCATCGACGAGCAGGTTCACCAGCAGGCCGCTGTCGCGCATGGCCAGTTCGAGCCGGGCGTCGAGTTCGAGTGGCCGCTCCCAGCGCATGCGTCCCTCGGGCAGCTCGAGCCGCGCCCACCAGCCGTGGCTGAGGCTGCCGCCGGCGTCGGCCAGGCGCACGCCGTCGAGACTGAGCCGCGAGCCGGAGACGTCGAAGTCGAGGGTTTCCAGGTCGCCGTCGGCGAGCCGGGTCTCCAGGTGCAGAGCGCCCTCGAGGGTCTGCTCGTGCAGAGCGAGCCGGGCATCCGGCGCGTGCAGCGCCAGCCGGCCGCGGGCACGCGTGCCTTCGAGCTGCAGATGGGTGGCGAGGCGTGCCTGGCCGCCCAGCAGCTCGATGGCGCCGCCCTGGGGCAGGTAGTCGTTGAGCGCGGCCAGATCCGGCGCCACCAGGTGAGGCAGATCGATGCGCGTACTCAGTTCGCGCAGCCCTTCGGGCAGATCGAAGTGGCGTGCCCGGCTGTGCAGGTCCAGCAGCCGGCCTTCGATCAGCGCGCCACCGTCGGCCTGGCGGCGCAGGCCGAAGCGGGGCAGCGACAGGCTGAGTTCGGCGCCGGGGTCGCCGACCGTGACGATCAGCGAGCCGTCGCCGAAGGCCTCGTAGTGCAGGAAGCGGGCACCGAGCCGCTCGGAGTGAACGCGCAGCTGGCTGCCGGGCATGGCCTCGCCGTCGGCGAAGCGCAGGTCGGCGCTCAGGCGCCCGCCGCCCTGGATCGCCAGGCCGTGCTCGTTGGGCAGAAAGGCGTTGAGAAAGCCGAGCCGGTCGAGCAGGCCATCCAGCCGCAGCGTGCCGGAAAGTGGCCGGCGTGGCGCTTCGCTGGCGGGCCAGTCGAAGCCGCCCTGGAGCCTCGCCTGGCGAACCGCCAACTGGGTACGCAGGGGCTCGCCGCCGTTCGTCGCGGCGTTCAGGGTCAGGCGGCTGCCGGAGAGATCGAGGTGCTGGCGGGCGGGGTGAAGGTCGCGCAGCACGAGGCTCACGTCCAGCTCGCCGTCGAACGTTTCCTGCAGCAGGCGGCCACGAATGGCACCCCCCGTCAGGGTAGCCCGTCCCTGGGCACGCTCCCCGGTAATTACGAGCTCCCCATCGCTGGCGGCCTGGCCGGCGTGCAAGCGTAGCGGCGCCGCCTGGGGCAGGTAGGCGCCGAGCACGCTGACGTCGGGAATGCGCGCGCCGCGCCAGGCGATCTCGGCGGTGGTGGGGCGCGCCGTCCGAGGGCTCGCCGCGGCGCTGGCGGCAAGCGCGAGGCGTTCGGCCTGGAACAGCCGGCGACCGTCGCTGAGTCGGGTGAGGTCCACCTCGCCGAAGACGAGTTCGAGGCTGGCCTCGGGGTGGGGCTCGCCGGGGCCGAGCACGAAATGCGCGCGGCCGTCGCCGCGGGCGTGAAAGCCGAGCAGGCGTGCGCCCAACGCTTCGGAGTAAACGTCGAGCCGGCTGCCCGGCAGTGGCTGCCCATTGCGCACCTGGAGCGCACCATCGAGCCGGCCGCCACCCTCCAGGGCGAGGCCGCGCCCATCGAACAGGCCGCTGAGAAAGGGGTCGAGCACACCGAGATTGGCGACGTGGCCGGACAGTTCCAGCTCCGCTTGCCATGGCGTTTCGCGATCGCGCAGGGCGTCGTCATCCAATGCGCGCCAGGCCAGCGGCGAGTGAAAGCGGGCTACGGGCAGTTCGAGGGCGGTGATCAGTGGCTGCGCCTCGCCTGGGGCAGCCGCCTCGAGCTCGAATTGCGTGCCGGAAACGTCCACTGCGCCACCTTCGACGTCGAGTGCGACGATAGGCAGGTGCAGGCCCAGTCGGCCGCTCAGCGGCTGCTCCCCGAGGCGCACCGAGATGGCCTCGCCATTGAGATCGAAACCGCCGGTGAGGTGCTCGGCATCGTAGCTGAGTCCGCCTTGCAACCTGGCCGTGCCCCCTTCCAGCGTCAGCGGTACGGGAGGCGGCAGGTAACGCTGGAGGGCGGCGATGTCGAATGCCTCGGCGTTGCGCCAGTGCAGATCGGCACGCTGCAGCTCGTCCGGCGGAGCATACAGGCGCAGCGCGGGGGTCTCCAGCACCAGCCGGAACCCTTCACCACCGAGCAGGGGGCGAGCCGAGGCCGCGGGCGAGGGCTGCGGAGTCGCCTCGCCCATCTCGATGTCGTCGAGTTCAAGCGCCAGGCGTGCGCTCTGTGCCACCTCGACCTCGACCTCGACCTCGACGGCGCCGGAGCCGTCGATGCGGTAGAGCGCTCCTGCTTCCAGCCAGTGGCGCTCGTCGAGCCGCACGCTCAGGCGAGGGGAGTCCAGACGCAGACGGCTGCCCGGCAGCACCTCGCCGCGCTCGATGGCGATGTCGCCGGTGAGATCGCCGCGTCCGTCGATCTCGAGCCAGCCCAGCGCCGCAAGGTAGGGATTGAAGACGTCGTAGGCGTCGCTGCGTCCGGCCAGCGTGAGGGTGCCGGAGACGAAGCGTGTCGCCTCGCCGCCGGGGTGCTCGGCCAGCCTCAGCGGTGCCAGGCGCAGGTCGGCGTCGAGCGTTACGCCTTCCACCAGTGCGGTGTCGTCATGCAACACCGTGCCCTCGTCCAGCTGCAGCGAAACGCGCTCGGCGCCGATCTCGCCGGCGCGCCAATGAATGCCGGCCAGCTCCAGGTTGCCGCTGCCCTGCAAGCGGTAGGCGTCGAGGCCGGCCTGGCGGATGCCCTCGGCTTCCAAGGTATGGATGCTGACTTCACGGTCGAGCAGGGGAGTGAGGGCGAAACGCAGGCTGGCGCGTTCGGCCGCCAGCGTGAAGCGCCGCTCGGCGGTGCGGCCGGCCAGGTGCAACTGGGTGACCTCGAGGTGGCCGGGGAAGAGCGTCCAGGCACGCTCCCACTCGAGCGAGAGACGCGGCGAACGCTCGAGCTGATCGCGGCCCCAGGCGCTGGCGAGCAGGGCATTTGCGGTGGCGAGATAGAGCGCGTAGAGCAGTGCCAGAAACAGCACGAGCCAAGTCAGCGCCTTGAGCGGCCTGGGCAGGATCATGGATGGCGTACTCGTCCTTGAGGCATTCACCCCCCTGCGTATGAACGGCGGCGGCGTTCAGTAGAGCCGAAACTCCCGGTGGTTCGGCACGCCCTGTTGTTCCTCGATCACCTTGCGGTAGCGCTTGTACTCCCACTGGTACTGGGCGGGGTCCAGGGCGATGGCGTCTTCCACGCAGGCGTTGACGCCGGTGGCCGACTGCTCCTCGTCGGTGGCGTAGACGCGCTCGTCGGCGGCGAGGAAGTGGATGGCGAAGCCGCGCCCGGGAATGCGCCGGGCCACGCCGGTGACGACCCGAGCGTCGGTGCGTGCCACCAGCTTGGGCAGCAGGGTCGCGGTGTAGGCCAGGCGATGGTAGAAGGGCGCGAACACGCCGCTGCCCCAGTTGGGCTCCTGGTCGGGCAGGATGCCCACCGCTTCACTGCGTTTGAGCGCCTTGAGCAGGGCAGCGACGCCGCGCGGATTGGTCGGCACCAGGCTTGCGCCCATGCGCTCGCGCCCTTGCCGGATCACCGCATCGAGTTCGGCGATCTTGGGCGGCTCGTACATGGCGGTGAAGGGAAAGTGACTGGAAAGCCAGAAGTTGAGCACCTCCCAGTTGCCGAAGTGCGGTGCCAGCACGATCACGCCGCGCCCCTCGGCGCGGGCTTCGTCGAGCAGTTCGCGGCCGTGGATCTCGAGAATCGAGTCCTCTACCCGCTGCGGCTCGCCCATCCAGGCGAAGCCCAGCTCGAGCATGGTGGCGGTGGAGTGGGTCAGGCTCTCCCGGGCCAGCTGGCGGCGCGTGGCGGCATCCTGTTCGGGGTAGACCTCGGCGAGATTGATCTCGGTGACCTCGCGCTCGCGGCGGCTGAAGCGATGCACCAGCGGGCCGGAAACACGTGCCAGGCGCCACAGCATGGCGGGGCGACGCCCGGCCAGGGTGCGCCATAGGGCGGCGATGGCGCGGCCTTGCAGGGTGGCGGAGGGGGGCTGCGACTCGCTCATGGTTCAGATCAACCAGGCATCCACGTTGTCGGGCTCGCGATGCTCCTGCAGGCGCTTGATGCCCTTCACGCAGCGCACCACCAGCCATACCACGGCCAGCAGCCAGGTCACGAAGCCGATCATCACCAGGGTGAGCACGCCGGAGATGGCAAAGTAGAGCACGGAGAGCCAGAAGGTACGGATCTGGTAGCGGTAATGCTCGTCGAACCAATGGGGACCCTGGCCGCGATAGACATAGGCGATGACTACGCCAACGATGGCCGTCAGCCCCCCGCTGACCACGCCGGCCAGAAGCAGGGCATAGACGACGATAGGCAGGGTGATGTCGGGAGTGCCTTTTGGTTCGATGACGCTGTGGTTATCGGGGCTGTCGTTCATGGGCCATCCAGTCAAACACGATTTGCCCCAATGATACCGGTCATACGCGTCATTGCCAGCGGGCCATTATTCCAGCGTTTCTTTCAGCGGCCGGCTGAGTTCGAGCAGGTTGCCGTCGGGGTCGCGCAGATAGAGCGATTCGATGGGGCCGGTGGCGCCCTGGCGTGAGACCGGGCCGAGCTCGACCTCCACGTCCAGCGCTTCGAGGTGACGCTGGACCTCGTCCAATGGCAGCAGGCTGCGCAGGCACAGGTCCAGGCTGCCCGGCGTGGGCGTAGCGGCACGCGGCTCGATGTCGGTCGCCGTCCAGTGCAGGCGCAGGGCGATGTCGCCGAGCAGCAGATCGACTCGCTCACGATCGCGATAGCGCACCTCGAGCCCGAGTACGCGAGAATAGAAATCCACGGCGCGGGAGATGTCGGTCACGGTGATGACCAGGTGGTCCAGACCTGACAGCATTGCCGGCCTCCTCGTTATGATGTGTTTTTTCGTCAGGCCATGAAGGATACGACGATGCCGACCTGCCCGCTATGCGCTAGCCCGCATTCGCGCCATTTTCATCGCGATGCGCGGCGCGACTACTACCGCTGCGAGAATTGCCGGCTGGCTTTCGTGCCGCCCGAGCAGCGTCTGTCGCCCGAGCAGGAGCGGGCGGTCTACGATCAGCACGAGAACCGCCCCGACGACCCCGGCTACCGACGTTTCCTGTCGCGCCTGTTCGAGCCACTGCAGCATCGGCTGGCACCGGGAGCCAGCGGCCTCGATTTCGGCGCCGGCCCCGGCCCGACCCTGTCACTGATGTTCGAGGAGGCAGGCCACCCGATGTCGATCTACGACCCGTTCTATGCCCCCGATGCCGGCGTGCTCGAGCGCCGCTACGACTTCATCACCGCCACCGAGGTGGTGGAGCATCTATTCGCCCCGGGGCGCGAGCTCGCGCGTCTAGCGGCGCTGCTGCCACCGGGCGGCTGGTTGGGGCTGATGACCAAGCGGGTAACCGGCGAGGAGGCCTTCGCACGCTGGCACTACATTCTCGACCCCACGCACGTGTGCTTCTTCAGCGAGGCGAGCTTCGAGTGCCTGGCCGAGCACCTGGGCATGAGCGTCGAGTTTCCCGGCGCCGACGTGGCCCTGCTGCAGAAGAAGTAATTCGGGCTCTCTTGGCCTGTCTTGCTGTTTTTCCGATCTGGAATGGTGAATTGTTCTGGCCGAGAGGTGGGGATGGGATTAAGCGTTTGACACCGGCGCTGTCAGGCGTATGATTCGCGCCGCCCCACCCAAGCGTTGGCCGTTCGAATGCCAAACGCAAGGGCGATGGGCAGCGTTCCACGGCGTTTTCTGCCATCTTTCTCCCTTTACATTCTTCGGTTCTGTCGAGAGGCGCGCTGATGTCGCGGCAACTGCTGGCCATGGCCCTGGCTCCCCTGCTGGGTCTCTTCATCCTGGGTATCGGTAACGGCTTCCTGGCCACGCTGATCACGCTGCGGCTCGACGCTGCCGGCGAATCGCCGGTCGTGATCGGCTGGGTCTCCTCGGCCTACTTCATCGGCCTGGCGCTGGGGGCGATGTTCAACGACCGGCTGCTGTTGCGCATCGGCCATATTCGCGCCTACGGCAGCTTTGCCTCGCTGGTGGCGGTCACGGTGCTGCTGCAGGCATTGATCTTCGACCCCTGGGCCTGGTTCGGCCTGCGCCTGATCGGCGGCTGGGCCACCGTGGGGGTCTATCTGGTCATCGAGAGCTGGCTGCTCACCTCGGGCGATCAGAAGGTGCGCGGCAGGCTGCTCGCCCTCTACATGATCTCGCTGTACGCGGCCGGTGTACTCGGTCAGCTGCTGCTCGGCGTGACCGATGCCATGGGCGAGGCCGCGCCGTTCATGGTCATCGGCATGCTGGCCTCGCTGTCGGTGCTGCCCATGGCGATGATTCCGCGGGTTTCGCCGCTGATCGAGCACGCCGAGCCTCTCTCGCCGATGCGGCTGATCGTCATGACCCCCACCGGGGTGATGGGCAGCTTCGGCTCGGGCCTGGCGGTAGCCGCCGTCTACACGCTGCTGCCGCTCTACCTGCAGCGCATCGGCCTGACGGTGGCCCAGGTCGGCCAGATGATGGCGGTGGTCATCCTCGGCGCCATGCTACTGCAATATCCCATCGGGCGCTGGTCCGATCGTCATGACCGGCAGATCGTGCTGATCATGATCGGGGCCTTCTGTGCCCTGATCTCGGTCGGCATGCTGTTATTGCCGCTCCACACCTGGGTGCTGGCGGCGCTGCTGTTCCTGCTGGGTGGCGGTGTCTTCGCCCTTTATCCCGTGGCGGTGAGCCATGCCGCCGACCGCGCACCGGCCGGGGCGCTGGTGCGCATGAGCCAGGGCCTGCTGCTGATCAACGCCATCGGCTCGACGGTCAGCCCGCCCCTGATTTCACCGGCCATGGCCTGGGTGGGCGATGCCGGGCTGTTCTGGGCCTTCGGCGCTCTGGGGCTGTTCCTGGTGGCCTTCTTCACCTGGCGCCGCAGCGTGCGCCCGGCGCCGGTACCGGTGGCGCCGTTCTCGCCCAATACGCCCATGTCGCCGGTGGGTGCCGAGCTCACCGTCACCGAAGAGTTGGTGCAGGGGGCCATCGGGCATGAGCATGTGGAGGACCTCTCCAACGTGGTGCCTGAGGTGGAAGTGGCCGAACCCCTGGTCGGCCCACCGCCGCCGGACGAGCCGCATATCGTCTTCTATCACGGTGAGGATGACGTGGCGTACGGCGACCAGGAAAAGGAAGCGCTCGACAGCGACGCCCGACGCTGAAGCCCCGGCCACCGCCCCATGACGCCCGATGCTCTCGCATCGGGCGTTTTTTTTGGTGCGCCAGGCATGGCGCGCAGCGCCCGACGGGCGCTGTTTCCGAGGGTGGTGCCTCGGAATGACTTG
>JAAQTN010000002.1 GCA_011742915.1 Billgrantia desiderata
TCACGAGCAGGTCGTCAGAGGGTAAGGGGGTCAGATTTCACTGTCGCCAGGGGGTCACTTTCTGATGTCGCTTGACACAATGGCTGCAAGGGCGAGGTTGCCAAGCAATAGCGCATCGGCTTGATTGGCACGATGAGCCCATGGGCTTCTTCGAGCCCGAGCGCTTCTTCGCTTATCTGGAAGCGCAGGGCCATGAGGTGGCCTCGCTGGATGACGCCAGCAAGCAAGCCTGGGGCGAGGCGCTGCAAAAAATCCTCTTTACCGGCCCCAGCCGTGAGGAGCTTCGCCTGTTCGATGCCAGTGCCCAAGCGCAGATGCTGCGGTTGGTAGGCATGGCACGACGTGAACTCAACGAAGCCCATCAGGAAGGAGAGCGCGACACCCCCTGGGACGTCACTGAACACGCTCCCAGCCTGACCTTCTTCGACCTCGAGATGGAAGGGAGTCGTGGAGGATCGCTGGGAATAGAGAGCCGAAGCGAAGTTGCCTTCGATCGGGAGGAGCCCGGCCTCTGGATTCTGGATGCCAACGATGAATGGAGCCCTTCGGTCGACCTCACCTATAGCTGGGAAGCCAAGGGCACCTTTAGCCTCGCCCGCGGTGAACTCCCGTTGGGGCGGCTCGTGCTTCCCAGCAGAGAGCAAGCCCGGCCTGTCGTCGCGACGCTCACCAATCGCGACGAGCAGCGCGAGCTTGGTCGCTACGCCATTGTACTCGACGCCGTTGCCAAAGGCTTCGCTGGCGCCAGCGTTGCGCTGGCCACCGAAGTAGGGTTCTCCTTCGACAAGGATGGGCTCAGCGTTTCCGGCATCGACTGGGTCAAGCGAGAAGCGACCGGTGCCACGGTGGATGCTTTTGCCGGGGCGCGTCTCGGCATCGAGACGCGCTGCGAGGTACATTGGGAGCCCCCAGAGAACCTGCTGCGCATTCTCCCCCAGCGCGCTGCCATGGCCAGCATGGGCATGCATCGCCCCAGCCAATCGTTGAGCGGATGGCGTAGTATCGGCGTCGCTCAGATCGATGCTGAAGTAGCAGCGGGCATCGGCGGCAAACTCGGATTCGTGCTTGGCATGAAGAACAGCAAGTTCGTGTTCAAGGTATCGGGACGTTTCGTCTTGGGCAAGGGCGCCGGCGGTGGCCTTGCCATTGAACTCGACCCCGACAGTCTGGATCTATGGCTGGTCATGCTCCACCGGGCCTTGGTGGACAACAATTTCGAAAAGCCGGAGTGGATCGATCAGGAAGCCTATGAAAGCATGAACTGGCTGGCCTACATCGCAACCACGACCCTGCTCAATGTGGGGCTGCTGGCTGCACGTGGCAAAACCGGCATCGAGCGGATCTACCGAGCCATGACCGGCGGACAGAAAGCGGGGCCGATCGCGTATGTGTTAGTCAACGACCCTCGGAAAGACGAGTTGCGCAGTTGGGTTCAGCAGCTTTCCCCCGAAGCCTTGGGGGCGCTATTGCATTTGCTGGTTAGCGAGCCAAGAGCTTTCGAGGTAGAAGCCTCAGGTCGAGGGCGTGGTGGAAGCCAGAGCTTCAGTGCGCGGCAGGCATTGGACTTCCAGCAGATCGCCATCGCCAACTGCCTGGGTTGGATCGTGGAGGGCGTGACGATGAGCGTGTACGGCGCACAGTGTCGCTTCAGCGACGTAAACCCCACCCCGGCGCAGTATCTCTTTACCAAGGCGGTGGTACGTATGACAGCGGATGGCCAGCCGTCCGATAACGCCGGTGATGCTGCCTATCTTACCAATCGAAATCAGCTGGATAGGTTCATGCGGGAAGAATCCGGAACGGGAAATGAGCTTGCCCTTGATGCTAAGTTTAATTATCTCCGATATGCGGGTGGCCTCGGAGTGATCAATTGCGCCGTTTAAGCGTCTTAACAGAACAGGAAGTACACCGATGAGCCGGCTATCTATGTCAACACTGGCAGCTATGGTGTTATCGCTGCTTGCAATGCCCACAGCCTTGGCGCTCGATGAGGAAGCGCAAGCCGCCAAGGATGAAGGCATGCGGCTATGGGGCATCCATCAGTGGATAAAAATGCAGCCCTACCTGGAGCAAGCTGCTGAACATGGTGACGTTGAGTCCATGTACTACCTGGGCGAGGCGAACCGCCTGTTAAGTCGTGGGCTTTCGCTAGCCGCCTTGGAGTGGTACCACCGGGCCGCTCAAGCAGGTGAGCCCTATGCCATGCTGCGCCTCTATGATGGCAGCGCCTGTGAATTGGGTGACGTTTGCCCCGAAGAGGGCAACGATTGGCGCGAAGCGGCTCTCGTCGCCACCCTACCCAAGGCTGAAGCGGGTGACGCCGATGCCATGGGCGCGCTCTATGATATCTACACCTACCTCGACCAGCACGATGAGGCCATGGAGTGGCTTCTGCGCTCTGCCGAAGCCGGCAACCTGGACTCCATGAACTGGCTAGGTCAGCTAGCGCGTGACGATGAGGAGAACTACGCCACGGAGACCGAGCGCCTGGCAGCGGCAGCGGAATGGTACCGAAAGGCGGCAGAAGCCGGTTATGCTCCCGCCATGAGTAATTTAGCTGTGGTTCTAAGTCATCTTGAAAGTCACGAAGAGGCTTGGGCATGGATGGCTAAAGCATCTGAAGCTGGCCATGTAAATGGCAGGCGCTGGGTGGTAGCGTGCCATATCGTGCCTGAAGAGGAAGGGCGAGATATATGCCATTCGGCGCCAAATCCTGATCCTGCTAAAGGTTGGGCTATCATGCTTGCGATTGTCGAAGAGCTTCCTGAATCTTACTCAGCAGCGACAATTGAGCGTTTTAAGGAAAATGTTACTCCTGAGCAACGTGAGGAAGGCGAGAGGATGATGGAAGAATGGCTCAATCGCGAGCCCCCTCTCTCCTATTTTCCGGACAAGTTTGGTTTCTGATGTCGATAAGCGGACGCAAAGCCGCGGCGGCGTTGGTAGCCCGACATTCTCATTTCTGGTGCTGCCCACAGCCTTGGCGCTCAATGGTAAGCGCAAGCCGTCAAAAATGAAGGAATGCGGCTTTTCCGAGTGGATCGAGATGCAGCCTTACTTGGAATAAACCCCGTGCATAGAAGGCCGAATCTCGCTCGATGTATTCGGCGATGAGTTCCAGATCCTCGAGCGCTTCTGGAGACCAGGCTAGCGCTCGAGCAGTTGCCGCCTAACATCCTTTGCCGTATCCATGGCTTCACCCGCCCCCAGACGGCCTCACCCCACACCCCTTGAGGATCACCTGGGTCAGGAACCGGGTGATCCGCTCCACGTCGGCATCCGAGATCTCGTCCTGGCCCATGATGCCTAGCACCTGGGCCTCGAAGTCGGCGTAGTGCTGGGTGGCCGACCAGATCAGGAAGATCAGCCACACCGGATCGACCGGGTCCATCAGGCCGCGCTCGGCCCACTGTTCGAAGATTCTCGCCCGGGTACGCACCCACTCGCGCAACTCGCCGCGAAGATAGCCCTGCAGGAAAGGCGCACCGCCAAGGATCTCCGCGGCGAACAGGCGCGACCCTTCCGGGTGCTGGCGAGAGAGCTGCATCTTGCTGCGGATGAAGGCCTCCAGCACTTCGGCCGGGTCGTCCTCCACGCTGATGTCATCGAGCAAGGCGTTCCAGCGCGCCATCATGCGCTCGAGCAGACGTACATACAGCCCACGCTTGTTGCCCATGTAATAGAGCACGTTGGACTTGGGCAGCCCCGCCTCCTCGGCGATGGCCTGAACGCTGGCGCCGCGATAGCCGAAGCGGGCGAACACCCGCTCGGCGGCTTCGAGTATCTCGCGCTCGTTGCGCTCGCGTGTGGCGCCATTGCTTTCGCCACCCGGCCGTACAGGCTGCAAGGTCTCGGTTTCGGTCACGTCGGTCATCGACAGGCCCTGCCCTGTGAATGATGGTGGGATGCCAAGAGAGTGCCCCACCGCGGCGGTTCCTGCAAATGAGACCATGGGCGTCTTTGCGCTTGCAAAGTGCGACATTCTGGCCCATGCTGGATACATCCTGACCATTTGGTCAACAATCGTCGAAACAGACGAACCAACACTGGCACCGTGCGTCACGCCACAACGACCGTGTCACAGCTTTTACCAACAACCACAATGTCAAAGAGACATAGCCAACAAGAGACAAGGCGATGATCGACTTCATGCTCAACGGGAGGCCGTGCAGAAGCGAAGCCACCCCGGAAACCAGCGTACTGGAGCTGCTGCGCGATACGCTCGGCGCTACCGGCACCAAGGAGGGCTGCGCCTCGGGCGACTGCGGCGCCTGCACGGTGGCCATCGGCGAACCCGGCCCCAATGGCGAGCTGCGCTATCACAGTGCCAACGCCTGCATCACGCCCGCGCATCAGCTCAACGGCCGTTACCTGGTCACCGTCGAGGGTCTTGCCCAGGGCGAAAAGCTGCATCCCGCCCAGGCCGCCATGGTCGCGTGTCATGGCAGCCAGTGCGGCTTCTGCACGCCGGGCATCGTGATGTCGCTGTTCACCCTGCACGAACAGCAGCGCCATACTCCGGCACCCCTCACGCCGCAGCGCCTGGAAGCCGCGCTGGGCGGCAACCTGTGCCGCTGCACCGGTTATCGCCCGATCCGCGATGCCGCCCTGAGCATGAACCAGCATCCCGAGAATCGCCCGCTGTGGCTCGATGCCGCCGCAGAGACCCAGCCAGCAGAGCCCAAGAATGAGGCGAAGGCGGCCGATAACGACGCCGCCTTCCTGCAGCCCACTACGCTTGCAGCACTCACCGATTGCCTGAAACGGCACCCCAAGGCACGGCTCGTCGCCGGCGCCACCGACCTGTGGCTCGAATCTACCCAGCGCCTGGCGCGCTTCGAGCACGTCATCGACGTGACCCGGGTCGCCGAACTCAACGACATCGACGATGCCACGCTGGCAGACGGCCGCAGCGGCTGGTGGATCGGCGCCGCCGTCACCTACTCGCGTCTCGAACCGCTGCTGGAAGCGCACTACGACGCCTTCGCCCACCTGCTGCACCGCCTCGGCTCCCAGCAGGTGCGCAACCGCGGCACCCTGGGCGGCAACGTCGCCAACGCCTCGCCCATCGGCGACACCCCGCCGGTGCTGCTGGCGCTGGGCTCGCGTCTGCGCCTGGTCGGCCCCGAGGGTGAGCGTGAATTGCCGCTGGACGACTTCTTCCTCGACTACAAGCGCACCGCGCTGCGCGAGGGCGAAGCCATTCGCGCGATCTTCCTGCCCCACCCCGAGGCGGGCCAAACTCTCAAGGTGTGGAAGCTGTCCAAACGTCGTGAGGACGACATCTCGGCGGTGCTGGGCGCCTTCGCCTACCGCCTGGAGAACGGCGTGATGCGCGACGTGCGACTCGCCTTCGGCGGCATGGCGGCCATTCCCAAGCGGGCCGCCAATGCGGAAGCGGCCCTGGAAGGCAAGGCGCCGGACCTGGCGGCCTTCCAGGCGGCTCGCGAGGCCCTGTCGAACGACTTCCAGCCCATGAGCGACGTGCGTGGCAGCGCTCACTACCGCCGGCTCTCCGCCGCCAACCTGCTCGAGCGCCTGCGCCTTTCGATCGCCCAGGCCGACACCGACAGCCCCCGGGAGGTGATGCTCCATGCGTACGCTCACTAAGCTTTCTCTTTCCAAGGCACCCGAAGCCGCGCCAAAGGACATAGACGCTGTCGACGACGTGAGCGCTGATTCCGCCGCTGCCCGCGAGGAACTCAGAGGCGAGATCAAGGGCTCCAGCCCGCTGGCCCGCGATACCGTCACGCCGGGCACGCATCCGCACTCTCGCGCCCATGAGAGCGCCATCAAGCACGTGACCGGCCGCGCCTCCTACATCGACGATCTCAAGGCCCCGGCCGATGCCCTGCACGTGGCGCTGGCGCTCTCGCCCGTCGCCCATGGCCGGCTGACTCGGCTCGATCTGGACAAGGTTCGCAGCATGCCCGGCGTGGTCGACGTGGTCGGCTTCCACGACGTGCCGGGACACACCGATATCGGCCCCGTGTTCCCGGGCGACCCGATCTTCGTCGAGGATGAGATCAGCTACGTCGGTCAGGTGCTGTTCGCCGTGGCCGCCGAGAGCCATCGCGCCGCCCGCGAGGCGGTGAACACGGCGCTGGCCCAGGGCATCGCCGAGATCGACGAGCAGCCGGCCTGCCTCGATCCGGTGGCTGCCGCCGAGCGCGGCGAGTTCGTGCGCCCCCCCCACGTGCAGCAGAGCGGCGATTGGGAACAGGCCCTGGCCAGCGCCGCCCACGTGGTCGAGGCGGAGCAGTTCGTCGGCGGTCAGGAGCACTTCTATCTGGAAGGTCAGGCCTGCCTGGTGCAGCCCACCGAAGACGAAGGCGTGATCGTTCACACCTCCAACCAGCACCCCAGCGAGACCCAGAAGCTGGTGGCCGAGGTGCTCGGCATTCCGTTCCACGCCGTGACCGTGGAAGTACGCCGCATGGGCGGCGGCTTCGGCGGCAAGGAGACCCAGGCCTCGCCCTGGGCCTGCATCGCCGCGCTGATTGCCCGGCGCACCGGCCGTACCACCCGCGTGCGCCTGCCCCGCGCCGACGACATGCGCGTTACCGGCAAGCGCCACCCGTTCCACAACCGCTACCGCCTCGGCGTGGATGAGCAGGGCGTGATCCAGGGCGGCGAGATCACCGTGATCGGCGACTGCGGCTACTCCCCCGATCTCTCGGACGCCATCGTCGACCGCGCCATGTTCCACAGCGACAACGCCTACTCCCTGGGCGAAGCCCGGGTGACCGGCCACCGCGCCCGCACCCACACCGCCTCCAACACCGCCTTCCGCGGCTTCGGCGGCCCCCAGGGCATGATGGTGATCGAAGCGGCGATGGACGACATCGCCCGGCGTATCGGCGAAGACCCGCTCACGGTGCGCAAGCGCAACTTCTACCGCCCCGGCCGGCAGACCACCCACTACGGCCAGCAGGTGGATCAGATCAAGCTGCTGCGCGAGCTGGTCGAGCAACTGGAAACCAGCAGCGAGTACTGGGCACGGCGGCGTGCCATCACCGAGTTCAACGCCGAGAGCCCGATCATCAAGCGAGGCCTGGCGTTGACCCCGGTGAAGTTCGGCATCTCCTTCACCGCCAAGCACCTCAACCAGGCCGGCGCCCTGCTGCACGTCTATACCGACGGCAGCGTAATGATCAATCACGGCGGCACCGAGATGGGCCAGGGTCTGCACACCAAGATCTGCCAGGTGGTGGCCCGCGAGCTGGGGCTCGACGTCGACGAGGTGCGCATCACCGCCACCCGTACCGACAAGGTGCCCAACACCTCGCCCACCGCGGCCTCCAGCGGCGCCGACCTCAACGGCCAGGCCGCCCGCGACGCCTGCGTGAAGCTCAAGCAGCGCCTGTTCGACTTCGCTCACGAGCACCTCTACAAGGATCAGGGCCTCGACCGCGAAGAGATGCGCATGGAAGCCGGCCACCTGGTGGCGGGCCACGGCGAGAGCGAGCGCCGCATTCCCTGGGGCGAGCTGGTCCAGGCGGCCTATCTCAACCGCATCTCGCTCTCCGAGAAGGGCTTCTACGCCACGCCGCTGATCCACTACGACCGCAACGTCGGCCAGGGCCGCCCCTTCTACTACTACGCCTTCGGCGCCGCTGTGGCGGAAGTGAGCGTCGACACCCTGAGCGGCGAGTACCAGGTCGAGCGGGTCGACATCCTGCACGACGTGGGCGACTCGCTGAACCCGGCCATCGACATCGGCCAGGTGGAGGGCGGCTTCATTCAGGGCATGGGCTGGCTGACCAGCGAGGAGCTGAAGTGGAACGAGGCCGGCCGGCTGATCTCCGACGGCCCCGCCACCTACAAGATCCCGACCTACGGCGATCTGCCGCCGGTGTTCAACGTCAAGCTGATGGAGGGACACCCCAACTCCATGGCCAGCATCTACCGCTCCAAGGCGGTGGGCGAGCCGCCCTTCATGCTCGGCATGGCGGTGTGGTCGGCGCTGCGCGACGCCCTGGCCAGCCTGGCCGACTACGCCGAAGCGCCGCGTCTCGACACCCCGGCCACGCCGGAGCGGGTGCTGCTGGCCGCCGAGGAGCTGCGTAGCCGCTACGACAGCGCACGGCTGGAACGAGGCGCGCCGTAATGAACGCGCCACGGCCCACTCCCTGGCACGAAGCGCTGCACCGGCTGCAGCGCGAGGGGCTGCCCCACGCGCTGGCCACCGTGGTGACCAGCGCCGGCTCCACACCCCGCGAGCCCGGCGCGCGCATGGTAATCAGCGAGAGCGACGTGTTCGACACCCTGGGTGGCGGCACCTTCGAGTTCCAGGTGATCGACGCCGCCCGCGAGAAGCTGGCACAGGGCGACGCCGGCATGAGCCTCGAAGCCTTCGCCTTGGGCGGGCGCAGCGGCCAGTGCTGCGGCGGCTTCGTCAACGTGCTGCTGGAGGTGTTCCCCGGCAGCGCGGCTACGCTAGCCATCTTCGGGGCCGGCCACGTCGGCAACGAACTGGTACGCCTGGCCGCCCCGCTGCCCTGGCGTGTGCTGTGGCACGACAGCCGTGAGGGCGTATTCCCTGCCTGGACCACGGAACAACCGCGCCTGGCCTGCCGCCACGCGCCGGACCCGCAGGCCGCCGTGGCGGCGCTGCCGGCGGGCAGCCACGCGCTGGTGCTGACCCACGACCACGCCGAGGATCGCGCCCTGGTCGACGCCCTGCTCCAGCGAGGCGACATCGCCTCCATCGGCTTGATCGGCTCCAAGAGCAAGTGGGCCAGCTTCCGTTCGCGGCTCACCGATGCCGGCCATGACGACGCGGCCCTGGCTCGGGTGCGCTGCCCCATCGGGCTGGCCAGAGGCCCGGATGGCGAACCGATCCGAGGCGGCGACAAGACGCCCTACGCCATCGCCATCGCCGCCCTGGCCGAACTGCTGCCGATGGTGGGCAATGCCGAACGCGCCGATCAACGCGGCCTGGCGCCGGCAGAGCTGCGTGCTCTGTTCTGACAAACCGGTGCAAACAAATTTCCTGACCACGACGCTGGCTATCGGGCGCCGGGGGCAGGCCGAAGAGGAGGTCATTTGCCATGGATGGCAAATGTAGCGTCCAGGGAAGGATTCACAGCGCCTCCTCGCAGGCCTGCCGCCGGAACAGCCCGATGATTGCAATAAAAGAGCCCCAAACATGACGAGCAACGAATCCCGCGTAATACGCGCCGAACTGCTGAGCTTCGATGCCGACCCCGGCGAAGGCGACAGCCCCGCCGAAGGCAGCGTGCGTCACTACGCCGACGGCGCGCTGTGGCTGGAGAACGGCCGCATCAAGGCCATCGACGACTACGCCACGCTGGCGCCACGCCTGCCCGAAGGCATCGAGACGGTGGATCATCGCGGCAAGCTGGTGATGCCCGGCTTCATCGACAGCCACGTGCACTACGTGCAGCTGGAGATCATGGCCTCCTATGGGCGTCAGCTGCTGGACTGGCTGAACGAGTACACCTTCCCCGAAGAGTGCGGCTTCGCCCAGCGCGAGCGGGCCGAAGTGATCTCCAACGCCTTCCTCGACGAGATGCTGCGGGTCGGCACCACCACCGCCCAGGTGTTCTGCTCCAGCCACCCCACCTCGGTGGAAGCCTTCTTCTCGGCCTGCCGCGAGCGCGACCTGCGCATGCTGGCCGGCAAGGTGCTGATGGATCGCAACGCCCCCGAGGCGCTGTGCGACGACACCTACGGCGGCATTCGCGACACCGAACGGCTCATCGGCGAGTGGCACGGCAGAGGGCGCCTGGGCTACAGCCTGACCCCGCGCTTCGCGCCGACCTCCACCCGCCAGCAGCTCGACGCCACTGGCGGCCTGCTGCGCAACGACCCGAGCCTGTGGCTGCAGACCCACCTCTCCGAGAACCCCGGCGAACTCGATTGGGTGGCCGAGCTGTTCCCCGAGAGCCGCGACTATCTCGAAGTCTACGAGCAGTCCGGCCTGGTCGGCCCGCGCAGCACCTTCGCCCACGGCATCCACCTCGACCAGGAGATGCGTTGCAGGCTGGCCGAGCGCGGCGCCAACATCGCCTTCTGCCCCAGCTCCAACATGTTCCTCGGCAGCGGCCTGTTCGACCGCCTGGCGGCACGCGAGGTCGGCCTCAACATCACCTACGCCAGCGACATTGGCGGCGGCACCGACCTCTCCGGCCTCGCCACGCTCAAGGCCGGCTACCAGGTAGGCCAACTGCGCGGCCAGCCGCTCACCGCCTGGCAAGGCCTCTACGGCCTCACCCTGGGCAACGCCAAGGCGCTCTCGCTGGACGACAAGATCGGCCGCCTCGCCCCCGGCATGGAAGCCGACTTCGTGGTGATCGACCCCAACGGCTCACCGCTGCTTGGGCGTCGTCACGCCCGTTGCAAGACCCTCGGCGAGCGGCTGTTCGCCCTGATGATGCTGGGCGACGACCGCAGCATTCTAGAGACCTGGGCCAGCGGACGCTGCCAGCATCGCCGCGACCAGGCCTAGGGCAAGCCTGAAACAAAAATGGCGAGTGGTTCTCAGAATTCATGAGGACCACTCGCCACGATTTGAAATTCAGTGTGAAACCCAGTTGTGAAACCTACTGCGAGGACCGTACCTCCTCACTATCCGGATCGAATACCCAGCGTTCTTCGCCCACCCGGAAAAGCAGCTCTCCGTTGCTCCATGCCAGCGCCTCGTAGATGCGCTCCTCCGGTGCCAGCTCGTCATGCTCGGGGCTGCGCACCGGTATGGCACTTGCCTCCACCGTTTCTCCCAGCCGCTCTGCATCGACCACCGTCAGCGTGCGACCACCCGCAGGGCCTTCCTGCACGAAGACCAGCCGTTGCGAATCATCACTCCACGGCCCGACGGTAATATTGCCGCCGTACTGGAACGCAGCCGGCCTTGGCTGCCGCGCTTCCATTCGGACAAGCCAGCCGGCGCTATGAGCCGCCCCCGTGGTGACCACGGCTAGCCAGGCACCGTCCGGCGAAACCGAGGCTTCCTGGAAGCGCTCCGCAGCACCAAACTCAGCCTGTTGATCCGCGCGAATCGTGCCCGACACATCTTCCATACTGAGCAGCACGGCCCCATCCGCCGCCCGGATCTGCTCGTCGCCTACCTCAAGCGGAGCAAGCGCCGCTTCGGATTCAGAGGTATCGGCTGTTTCGGTCGTCGGCGGTGGTTCGCCATTCCCCGGCGACGGACAGCCGCTGAGCACGAGAGCAGCGGTTGCGATTGAGAGAACGAGCGATAGCCTGCGTGGTGCCATGAAGCCTCCTGATGCTGAATTGAATGCTTCATCTGCACAGCAGTGTAGGTGCCAGGGAACACCTGTAAACCTTTTGCGCCGGTTTTCAACCGCTTGCTAAGCGCTTACCTCATCTATGTAGATGGTCATGAACACACTGTTCGGGTCTTCCAGATAATCACCGAACGGCGCACATGGGGCAAAGCCAAATGAAGCGTATAGCGCCCTTGCAGGCTGGAAGTACTCCATCGATCCGGTTTCTAGACTAAGCCGGCTATAACCGCGTGATTTTGCCTCATGCATCATGTGCGAAAGAAGGCGTGATGCAACACCCCGACGCAAGTAGGGCTTTGCGGTCTTCATGGACTTTATCTCGGCGTGAGTCTGTGAAAGGCGCTTGAGTGCTCCAATACCGGCGAGCTCCGCTCCGTCCCACATCGCCCAAAGGGTAACGTCCGGGCCACGTAGCCCATCGAGATCGAGTGCGTGCCGGCTCTCCGGAGGAGCCGTCGGCGCCATCGACTCAAGGTGCTCCCGTATTAGTTCGATAACTTCTTGACTTCGCACGTCATCAACACGGATGTCCAAGGTTGCTTCCTCGCTGGGTTGCTGCCTAGCTACAAAGCTAGGTGGCACGGCTAAGCCGCGTCCGCTCGAGCGCCTGGTTAGCGGCAGGTTCAGCAAGCATCCATGCCATAGAGAATCTGACCGCAGTGAATGCATTGGAACTTGTAGAATGCAGGACTGCCCTTTGGCTCATAGTACTCGGTCATCTTGAGGATATCGTCGGCCGCCCGTAAGCGTTCGGGCACCACCCTTCGCGATTGATCAGTCGCCCGGTTTCCAGTGCTGAGGCAGAAGTTCGTGGATCTGGCTGGCCTTCTGCGTGGGCAGCCGAGCCAGCACGTCTTTCAGGTAGGCATGCGGTTCATGGCCGTTCAGCTTGGCAGTCTGGATCAGGCTCATGATGTTGGCGGCGCGCTGGCCGCTGCGCAGCGAGCCGGCAAACAGCCAGTTGCTACGGCCAAGCGCCCAGGGGCGAATCAGGTTCTCCACCCGGTTGTTGTCGATCGGCAACCCGCCGTCATCCAGGTAGCGTGTCAGGGCTGCCCAGCGCTTCAGGCTGTAATCCAGTGCTTTGGCCGTCGCCGAGCCGTTGGGCACCTTCTCGCGATGAGCCAGCATCCAGCGGTGTAGCGCGTCGGCGATAGGCCTCGCTCGGGTGTCGCGTCGCCATTGGCGTTCTTCAGCGCTCAGCGACTGGGCCTCGCGCTCCACCTGGTAGAGTTGGGTGATGAGCTCGATGGCCTGCTCGGCAATCTGGCTCTTGCCGGCCACGTGCAGGTCGACGAACTTGCGCCGGGCGTGGGCCATGCAGCCCACTTCGGTGACGCCGTTGGCAAAGCTCTGTTTATAGCCGCCGTAATCGTCACAGATCAGCTTGCCTTGCCAGTCGCCGAGGAAGTCCCGGGCATGCTGGCCGCCGCGCCCGGGCGCGAAGTCGTAGATCACCGCTTTCAACCCGGCGTAGGGCGTGGTGGCATAGGCCCAGAGGTAGGCCTTATGGGTCTTTTTCTTGCCCGGAGCCAGCATCGGCACCGGCGTTTCATCGGCATGCAGTATCGGTTCGGTGAGCAGGGTCTCGCGCAGGGCATCGATCAGCGGCTGCAGTCGCACCCCGCAGATGCCGACCCACTCCGCCAGGGTGGAACGCGGTATCTCCACGCCGGCGCGGGCAAAGATCTGGGCCTGCCGGTAGAGCGGCTGATGGTCGGCATACTTGGCGATCATCACCTGGGCCAGCAACCCCGCGGTGGGGATGCCCTTGTCGATCACGTGGGCCGGCATCGGTGCCTGGGTCAGTGTTTCGCACGCGTCGCAGACCCACTTGCCGCGGATATGCCGCTCAACGGTAAACACGCCCGGCGTATAGTCGAGCTTCTCGCTGATCTCTTCCCCGATGCGGCGCCGCTGGCAGCCGCATGCGCAGTGCTCGCTGTCAGGCTCGTGTCGTATCTCGACACGCGGCAGGTCGTCGGGCAAGGGCTGGCGTTTGGGCTTTTGCTTGGTGGCGGGCACCGTCGCCGGGGTAGCGAGTTCTTCCAACTCGGCCTCGATGGCAGCAATGTCGGCATCCACCACCTCGTCCAGCAGGCTGATCTGCAAGACGTTGAGCTGTTCGCTGCGCTTGCCGAAAGCGTGGCGCTTGAGCAGCGCCAGTTCATAGGTCAGCTTCTGGTTGACCTGCTCGGTGTGGCGTAGCGTTTCTTGGCTCTGTGCCAGCGCCCGATCCTTTTCCTCGACCTGCGCCATCAGCGTTGCCGCCAGGTGGCGGAGCTGATCGGGAGAGAGTTGAGACAGGTCGGGCGGCATGTTCATCCGGCGATTATGCCAGTCCGCCGGCAGCAAGGGGATGCGCGGATCATCGAATGGCCAGGGTTCGCCTTATGTGCCGACGAGGCTTACACCATCGAAATGGCCCCCGCCGGGCCGATGCGCTGCCAGGGCAGACCCTGGACCAGTGCCGTCACTTGCTCCGGCGACAGTTCCACCCGGTCGCCGTGCCAGTTGCCGGCCCAGTGGAACTTGCCTTGGTTGAGGCGGCGCGCACACAGCCAGACCCCCAGGCCATCGTGGATCAGCACCTTCATCCGATTGCCGCGCCGGTTGGCGAATAGATAGGCACAGTGTGGGCGGGCGGTGCCGAACACCTTTACTACCCGGGCCAGGGCCGTGTCGGGGCCGGCGCGCATGTCCAGCGGCTCGGTGGCCAGCCAGATCTCGTCGATACGGATCACGACAGCAGCCCCTTCAGCCACTGGGCACACTGCGCCGCATCGGTCACCGGCCAATGCACAGTGATCATGCCTCGCGCTGAAGGCACTTCGATGCGAATCTCACCGGAGTCGGCAGGAGAGGTTGATCGATCATCCACTGCTGATGGCACCGGAAGAGCGACGAAATCCGGCACAGCCGGTAACTGGCTCTGACGCTTGGCCTTGCGAATCCAGGTCTGGACAAGGTTGGTGTTGAGCCCATGCTGCAGCGCGACCTGGGCAATCGAGACATCGCCCTGCAGGCAAGCTGCCACGATCTTGGCCTTGAACTCGGGGGCATAGCGGCGACGTCGGCGAATCTCACGATCGGTGCTTGGGGTGGTCATGATAGATGCCCACTTATTAATAGATGGGCACCTAATGTGGCTGGCCAGGGCCTTCCGCGGAAGGTGTGTTCACCGGACGCATACGGCCGCCCAATGTGGGCCATCGACGATCTGCCCCTTGCCCTGGGTAACACCTATAAGATCGGCCTTTGTGGCATCCACAAGATAAGCGCATGCATCATTGCAGTGCGTAAGCCATACCTCTTGCTGCCATGTTTCGAAGCCTGGGGTTCTCTGCGTTACCTCATCTACTATGGCTGAATCGATGCCGGCCTCCGTGAGAGGATAATCATCGCAGAACATCCCATCGTACTTCTTGGCCGCTGACCCATCAGCGATTCACCATGGACAGATAGAGTCGATCTCATCTGCAGCGTAGAAGGAAGCCTTATAGATGTAGCCCCTGGCCTTGCCACAGCACTCGCACACTTGATCACTAGCCGCGATAGCACCGGTGCCGATGGGATCTGGGTGATACTTAAATGAGGGGATTGCTTCGTTGGTCATCGCATGCCTTCGTGCCGCTAACGCCCGCATTTGCGGCTGGTTTGGAGCGAAGCGGAAAACCAGCCCGACAACATGCGATTATTAGAAAATGTCATGACGGACCAATCTCCCACAATACAGAAAGTACTGTGTACGAATCGTCTTTAGAAAACGAACTATACTCTTTAGCAACATAAAATATTAAGTATGGAAGGAAGTATTGTTGTATAACCGCGCTTCCAAGCTTTGAAATCGTTGCCCTACCGAAGCTAATTTCTGAAAAGACAGCCTCATCGAACAATTCTTCAGGTATGGGGAACTTAACGACAAATGGTTTGATATTCTCAAGCTCAATCCAAGCATCAACCCTTTTGGAACCAGGTGCGTAAAAATCCTCTCTATCAATTACCAAAGTACAGAATCGAGATAGAACTGAATCTAAATTATTGTAGATTGTACTGTCTAGATTTGGAAAGGCCTTGATTGCCTCATCCGATAGAAAAAATCTTAATCCATTTTTCAAGATATTTTCTCGATCGCCGTGAATAGAGAAATTATACCTGGCTAGAAGTATTTCATTAAGTTTCGATCCTTTTGTATAGTCTTTACCGATAACCACCTTGGCTATAAGTGATGGCTTTTTGACCAATAGTGGAAAGTACTTTTTCCTCTTAGACGGAACACCGAAATCAAAAATTCTATTCTTTTCGAAACGATCTTTGAGATACACATACAGCGCAACAACAATGGAAAAACTGCTTATTATCGTAGCCAAATTGGCAGCAAGCGATATAGTTTCAGGTGATACCACAGTCCCAACTTCCTCAGTATTTCTAACGCTGAACGAAGCGGCGCGCCTCACGCGTCCGCCTTCCGTGACTTGTTACACCTTATTGGCGCGCTGTATCGAGTTCGAAATTCGACCGACTAGCGATTTCGTCTCTGCAACAAGCGAGTCAATATATTCCGAAGTGACCTCTATCTGATTTCCTAGTTCAGCCCTAGCTAGACTTCCAGCCTTTTTGATGTACAGCTCGTTTACGACGCCATGGTTATGAACGATCAGATCTCTTGTCGCTTTGTATTCTTTCCAGTTTTTGAAAAGCTGTTTCGTTTTACTATCAACTTCGATACCGATAACTCTTTCTAAGTACTCGAACTGTTTTTCCGGGGAGGCGTAAAAAATAGCTATCAACTCTCTATCAATAAGCTCATCGGTAATCTCGTCTAAAGACTCAGCGTCAATTATCGAGCTCACATCAACCTTTTTAACGTGATCAATGCCCTGTACGCGAGCTTTTAGTCTCCTTTTATCTATATTTAAGACCCCGCGAACCAAGTCTGATAGATAAGCTTCAACTTGCGCCACGATATAGGTGTGTATTGAAAAGTTAAATTCTGTGCTCTCCGCAGACTGCAGCAATTCAACGAGGTCAGCTTTTTCTCTTCTTATACGCCTGATCTTTCCAGCACTTTTCGTTGGAACATTTAACTTTTCGGACTCAAGAAATTCTTCGTTTTTTGCTGCCATTAATAGGGCATCTCTAGCCAACGATGACCAGATGTAGGTGTTGTTTATCTTTTTCTGGTAGGAGACTCTGAGTTTCCCTGCCAGCTCGTACAACTGTTTGCAGCTCATTTCGATCCCTAGGTGTAACGCCGCCAGCATGCGCGGCTGCGGAATGGAGGCGAAGCCGCAATGGAGTAGCCGTCGCCGTGACTGGCATTGTTAGCCATTTTTGTAGGCATCGCTTATTTCTTTTGGAACAAAGGTGTATTTAGACACCTCGTCAATGATTTCAGGGTATAGGAAAAACGGCGAATTCTCAGCCATGATAGAGCTCTCCATATAAACCCTTTTACGCTTTGATGCTGAGTAGTACAGATTGCACCAAACTAGATCAGGTCTTGCCCTCGAATTTCTTTTCTCCAACGTTTTCTCGAGAAACCCACCAGGAATATGAGTATTGGTCTTGTTCGGTTTGTCGATGGCTTTTACTTGTTCGTATCTATCATGGGATATGGAAAAAAACTGGTTGCCAGTATATTCATACAACTCTGCATTACAAAAACGGCGTAGCTCCCATACTGCTCGATCCAATATCGCGAGCTCACAGTCCTTTACGAACCAAGACACCTCTAGGTATCGAAATCTTGCCCCAAACTCTTCAAGCCTTTTTATGAATTTCTTGGTTTGCTCTGACAGGGCAATGTCCAGCTTCTCAGAGATAAGGTCTAAGCTTCTTTCTACCTCATGCTTTATAGCGCGTTTTGGCTTTGGAATACGGACAAGAATTGCAATGCATTTTGCGTATTTTTCAAGGGCATGAAGCGCAGACCAGTGAAACTGTGGGAACAGGTCAGCCCTGTAAGCCATACGCGCATGGATATAGTCTCTGTCAGCGGTGTCTCGAAAAGCTCTGAGAGCAAAACTGTTCACCTTCTGCATCATGCTGTGAGACATACTTACCCTCTATATTGGCTAACGCCCGCCATAACCGGCGGTGAACTCGCGCGCCAAAGGCACGTGCGAGTTCACCGTCCGTGTTGATGGCGTTGTTATGCAGCATGATCGCCAGTGAGGTCAACCGAGAAGGTTGGAAGGAATCGCCCAGGAATACTGCCCGATTCCTTACTGCCCGTGAGAACCCCACCCATGGCTATGTAGAAGCGCTCCGCATTGGGATCACCCTGAATGATCAATTTCGTTCCGCCCATTGTCGATGCAACGGACTTGGCGTGCTCCACGAGAAGACGACCGAAACCTTTACCAATGAACGCAGGCTCCACGAACAATGCCTCAAGCTCGTATTCCATCCTGCTATGACGTACCAGAGCGTAGAAGCCAACAATGCGCCGTGCACCCTCCAGAACGAAGAAACGCATTCGCTCGGACAGCAATTGTTCCTCACCATATGACAGCTCTGCCCGGCACGCCTGAAGGAACTCAGGCGAATAGCCCCAATGTCCTTTGGACCGCAAAGCAAGCTCGCTCAGCAGACACGCCTCATCGACGCGAGCTGGACGGATCAGAGTGTCTTCAAGTGACGTCTTCATGCTGCATAACGCTGAGTGCAGCGGCAGTTTATGTAGTGGCTCTTTATGTGCTAGCGTAGCGGCCAGCACACAAAGAGCCACGAAACAAACTGTCCGGCTGCCACGTATTGTTATGTCCTCTAACCAAGCAGATTAAATACAAGCGGAGCCTAAGCATCAAGTGGGCTACCTAATACATTAGCTTTGGAAAATATCCGCTCAAGTACCGCAATTGACTTTTCGGACAACTCTTGCGTAAACAGCAAAGTGAGGTTGTGTTTGGCTCTTGAGCAGCTCACGTAGAACAAGTTTCGATTCCGCTCAAATGTATCTTGTTTATCTTCGGGACAGCTACCGTCCATCCATTCCAACATCTGATTCCAGTTGTATTGATTCCATCCGCGACCACAAACGACAAGAACATTATCAAATTGCGCTCCTTTCACGCCGTGCTTCGTCGAGAAAGGCGTCTTTTCATCGATGTACTCACCTAAGTTAGCAACCTCAAGATAATTTACAGAGCGTAACTTGCTAAGCTTTTTCACAAACTTTGCTTCATGCTCATCCAGCTCGTCAACCGGTTTTGATGTCAGTTGCTTATATCGCTTTTCTGATTCTTCAATTTTAGATGGAATCCTGGGTATTTTGGTTTCCATCAAAAGATCCAGCATATCGCCAATACTCGAATTGTTTCTTGCGTGCATTACCCTATCAAGATTATTCAGCCATTCTGTTTTATCGGCCTGACACTTCAATTGAGGATGATTTTTCTTTTTAATTTTCAACAATTCACCGTATTGCTTTTTCTCATAGGCAAATACTGTTGGCTCTATCACTTCAAGGAAAAATTGGACATATTTGTCATTCTTTTTGATATAATCATCTGTATATCGAAAGCAGTCAGTAAGATTCTTAAAGTTTTGCTCACTAGCTATAAGATTATTGGTTAAAAACAAGATTTTAGTTTTATCAGGAGACATATCCCATTCATCTAAGCACATCAATTCTTTCGTTTTTTCGATATATTCCTTCACATTGCATTCTGGGAGATCATCCTTCCAGTGGCCGCCGCCTTTACCATCTCTCCGGACACCCGCCCAATTGTTGGAATGGAAAACTTTTATCACTCCATTTGAGTTAGGGTCTGATTCTGCTTGAGGAAGATCTGGGCGCATTCTGTTCAAACATTGAACTATATTTCGATCCGACCGGAAGTTTGCTTTCTTACCGATCTCTACGATCTTTCCTTTTTCGCTCGAAATCAAGCCGCAAGCTGAAGCGCCATAGATTTTCTGCCAGTGATCGCCGAAAAGGCCAATCATTACGCCGGAGTCGTTATCGATAAGATTAGTGACAATGCTATCAGCCAGCTTGTTGTTTGTATCCTGGTACTCATCGATTAAAACTATAGGAAACTTGTTTTTAAGTAGCTTCTGAAACTTTGGATACATAAGCATGCGCGCCATCAACGCGACTACGTCGTCATGATGTAAGGTAATTTCATGCTCATTGATAGCTGGGAATCCTAACTCGTACTTAACCTTCTGGTTAGTAACACCTACCGACTCATCTATTCGATTCCTCCATTTTTCACCAAGTTCTGGAAGATGCTCTCGTAACTTAACCTGGTAGTGTTGCAGTATGTTCCAGCAGAACGCGTGAATTGTATCGGCAAAAATAACTGGGTGATGATCCGTTCTATCCTTTATTTCATCCTTTGCTACGTTTGTGTATGTAATACATGCTATCTGCTGCCGATTACCTAGCAACTCAACTGCGCGATTCAATATCAAGTACCTAATTGACTCGATCAAGGAATAGGTTTTGCCTGCGCCCGCACCTGCTTCTAAACGAAAACACAGACCTTTATCAATACAGCTCCTAAGCTGCTCCAGCGCCTCGATAGAAGCCTGCTCGGCAGGGTTTGTGTTGGTCATGGCTGAGCCTCCTCAGCCATGACTGCAACGTCTTTATCCAACCACTCCAGTCCTATGCAAATATATTTAGGGACGATCCATTCAGTTTTTTCAATAGCATACTCAATAGCGAAATTCGCTTTACTGTCTTTGCCAATTTCTTTAGCTCTTTCGAATACTGCATTTTCCAACTCTAAATCTATTTTTCCCTTTAATTCAAAGATGCCTGTATTTGCCAGAATAAACGCATCTTCAAAGCTTCGACCGCACAGATCACTTGCTTCTTCCTCTACCTGAAATGCGATACGGCGACATCCAGAAATTTTGGCGTTCTCGTCTTTTGAACGGATATCCGCTAGATCCGAGTATCCATCCTTCCCAAACCATTTGGATATACCTACGTTACTTGAGTGTGAACCATCACTTACCATGGAAGCAAGATATGTTGTTTTGTTCTCACCTTTGGTCTTCTTTACTGAATCCAAATCAGTAATGAACAGAGTCTTTAGCTCAAGAAAGTCGATGAACTTATAAAAATGATGAGCATAGGCACCACCCACCTCGACTACTGACATATACTTTCTGCGCAAACTACACTGCTTCGTCTCATCCACTTTTTTTATCATCTCAGGCAGTAGAATTCTCTCCGTGGTCCCTTCGATTAGAATTGCTCTATCTGCAAAATAGAGGTCACACTTGGTCAGCGTTAAATACTTATGCAAAAACTCTTTGTCTTCCTTTACCTCATCACTACCAAATGCTTCGCCCAAGTCTTTCACCTTGGTTTCTTTTCCTTCCTTGGATAAGAAATAGCGGACTTTGCTAAAATCTGCTTCGTTGGCTATATGTGAGGAATGCGTGCTGACCACAAACTGCACCGGCCAAATATTCCCATCATTAAGCTGCTTTTGGAACTCACTGACTATTTCCTCAAGCTGCCGAATGAAAACTTCCTGCATTTGCGGATGCAGATGGGCTTCTGGCTCTTCGATAAAAATCAAATGACCTTTCGGCGGGGTAGGCTGCGACTGGAACTCTCTAAAGTATTCATAGATTCGAAAGAGAATAAAAATCAAATTACGAATACCCAAACCATTGTAGGTTTCTGGCAGAGTAAAATGATCATCGCCTTCATAGAATACCCTAGTATTGCTCTCCAGCAATGATTTTACATTTAGCTCAGTAGCAGCGCTTAAATTTGGATCTTGCAGTCCGGGATACCCAAAAATGTTAAGCGTTGGCAAAAGCGCTTTCACTTTCTCTTGAAAATCCGTATCGACTTTCTCTTGGAGCGCTTCTACTACTGTATTGACTTCATCGGACTTGGCTTTAAATGCCTCAGGAGCACCGGCACTGTTCGCGCTTTTAAAAATGTTTCCTAGTGATTTACCCAGCACATCGCGCTCATTGTGTGTTTCATCATCGAGACCACGCTGAGCATTAATCAATCCTGACAATATCAACCTTTTAAAGGAAGAGAACTCGAGCCTGACTTTATTATTCCAATTGGTCGGTTCGATCGCATATATCACTGGCTCATAATGCTGGTTTATCAAAACTTTTAGATCAGCAAAGTACTTTTTTCGGTTTGCTGCATCCAGTGCCTGAAAGAAGTCCTTAATTTTTCCGTCTTTTAACTGGTAAGAAACCAATACACAGGTTTCAAACAATGTGTCGTCGAGATCGATAATGAAATCACCCAAGGCTCCAAAATCGTTCTCATCGTCTTTATAGTGGATAAGTAGCTGTAGCTCAATCACTGGCATCAAGAGACGAACGGCCTCATCTTCTTTGCCTTCCTTGAAAGCCTTTAGGGCTTTTTCAAACTCCCCCAAACAAGACTGATTAAAATCTTCATAACGAACTTTCGGCCCCGCTGAACTTAGGAAGCTGCGGAATATTTCAGCAAGCGAAGTCTTACCGGTATTGTTTCGCCCGACAATCAGTGTCGTTCTGTCATCTAGGCTCAGACATACGTCTTTCAACAAGCGATAATTTTTGATGCGGGCGCTTTTTATTTTCATTGTTCTTCCTTGCTAGGATGTAAATAGACAAACCTGTCAACAATTTAAACTAATATTTTCGTTGCACTTCGCTATAGACATAACGCCTTGCTCACCGGTAAATTAGGAGCGCAGCGGATAATTTATCCGAGTGGAGCAATTTGTTAAATGACGGTATCGACATATAACCTCATAGCCCCAATTTTGTGTAAAAAATCCTCACCCACAATCATTGGGTGATATGACATACCACCTGTAAGCTCACTAGGATGTAAAGCCAAGGCAGCACCCATCATTTCTTTGATTCCATTTACCCTGCCATAGGATGTAGAGAATGAGAAATCTAGTATTTCCATTGATGGCAACGTTAACCATGCATGAAGACTAACACTGGGACCTGCAATGCCATTTTTTAGCATTGATAGTAATGAATCTTCTGTTTGCTTGAACATAAAGTGATCGTCAACACCAACATATCCAATAGTATAAAAAACCGGACACTTAAAGTATTTGGAGAAGACACTTTTCAAACGAATATTAAGCAACAAACACTGGAGCACAATCTCGTCTTCATCAAGAACGCCCAATTCATCTCGAATCACGAAAGGCAATTCTTTTTGTGCTTTTTCGTTTAAAAATCGGTTCTGGTTTGATGGAATCTTTTCAGGTATAGGTAAACCAAACTTATGCGTCCTTTCCAAAGCTTCTTTAAATTTAGTTTCGTACACTCTGCCTCCTAGGCATTTAACAGTGATTGGACCGCGCGTCCTGATATTGGATGAACACCCCTGCGCGTTCAATAAAATTATCTGACGCGCTTCATCTCTTTCAACTCATTGATTTTTCTTGATCCGAAGTATAGCTCGGCCACCTATGCAGGATTCGCGTGTGCGCTCGATTTGTCGGAACCAATATACTGTATGCAAATTTTCTTATCTAAAGAATTCAAATATAGAATTCACTCATCTGCCGCTAGGCCCAGGGGAAAAGCACTTTCATGAAGTGCGACAGCGACCGGACCGAGAAGAGCCACAATGAAACGGATGTGCTGAGCAGGGGCTTTGCCAGAGTGCAGAGTACGTAGGCCACAGTCCTGAGCCGCAAATTCCAGGGACGCTACCGCCCTGCTGGCAAAATGGATGACGTTTTCCATCATCCCTAATGCGGCATCCCTGAGTACGTCTTGGTTACGTAAGCCATCTCTGCGGCTTTTTTATCAACGTAACCGAGAGAAACGTTGAGGGCAACGCCAACCAAAGCACGACACCAAGGCAGCACCATTGGCGCAAGCGCATCCGGACATCAGCTTGACCTAGATCAAAAATCTTGCTGCCTACACCTAGGCCGGCTAGTGAGTACTAGATTTCTCATGGCATATTGCATCATTACAAACGATAACTAGGGTCGTCCGTGCTCCCTCTGCCCACTTTGTTTCGACATCCGTTGCTCTATTGCCGCCTGCCGTTGGCGTGCCTGCTGTGTCTCGCCAGCCTGTTCGCCTGGGCGGATGAGCACGTAGCGGTCGAGCCCAGCGCCGAGCTGTTGGCTTCCCTGTACCAGGGCGGCTACGTGTTCTACATGCGCCATGGGCCGACTGATACGACACTTCCCGATCGGGTGCCGGTCGACTTCGACGACTGCACCACCCAGCGGCCCCTGAGCGACGAGGGTCGTGAACTCATGGCCACTGTCGCCGAGCACATGGCGCGGCACGCCTGGCCCATCGAGGATCCCGTTCTCGTCTCGCCCTTCTGCCGAACGCAGGAGACCGCTCGGATCCTGTTCCCGAACAAGCCCCAGCAGATCGATGAGCTGCTGCGCTATACCGCCGCGATGACGGACGACGAGAAGCGGCCGGTCATCGAGCATACCGGCAAGGCTCTCTCACTGCCGGTCGAAGGCAGCGCCAACCGCATGATCGTAGCCCATGGTCCCAACCTCGCCGACTTGATGGATTACTTCCCAGCCGAAGGCACTCTGGTAATCTTCTCGCCGCTCGGTGAGGTGGGTTATCTCTACCGTGCCAGCATTCCACCGGAGCTGTGGCCATCGCTGGCCTCCCAAGCACCGTAAGGTTGCCCATGAAGCCGAACCGACCGCTCATCTGGATCTTTCTTCTGCCCACTCTGGTGGTGCTGATCCCTGCCCTGCTGTTCGGTCTTGCCGCGGTGCAGGTGCTCAAGGAAAGGATGACTCAGAACCACGCCATTCAGTCGGCGGACATGGCCGCTCTGCTGCAGGCCGCCAACTACACCCAGAGCCTGGGCGAGTTACATCAGGGCGTAGTGGACATGCTGCTGCAGGCCGACCGGGGCGAGCTGTCGGCGCTTGCCAGCTATCGGCTGCATTCGAGCTTCGTCAACGAGCTTGCCACCCTGGGCGGGCAGATACAGACGTTGACCGAAACGCCGCTGATGATCGATTTGAACCACGGCAGTGCCCAACATTTGCGCGAGGCCTTCGAGGGCTATCGGCGCTTCATCATCATGGCCGGCGACATCGCTACCGTGGATGCCACCCGGGCCCGACATTACCTGGACGAGGCACAGCATGAATTCCTGCGCTTCTCCATGCTCACGGGGCACCTTTCATCCAAGCTGGCGCAGCGCAGCGGCGAGCGCACCAGCGATGCCTATCAGGACACTCTCGGGCACTTCAACACGCTGCTATTGTTTGGCGGGGCGATTCTGGCCCTGATGCTGGTCGCTGCCTTTTACTCCGCCCGGATCCTGAATCGTCACCTGCTGATCATCGCCGAAGGGCTGCTCGCGCTTTCCCATCCCCACCGGGTGGTTCCCGAGCTGCCGCGAGTCCAGCGCCTTGCCGAACTGGGGCGGGGCCAGTTGCAGCAGCTTGCCCTGGCGGTGCTGAGGCTGCGTGAAAGCGAGGCACGTCGACTGGTGGCCGAACGCAAGGCCCACCAGTTGGCCCACTTCGATGGCCTGACGGAGCTGCCCAATTGGCGCATGATGAGCGAGCACCTAGCGCATTCATTGATGTTGTGTCAGCGCAACGGCCAGCATGGGGCGCTGATCTACCTGGATCTCGATCTCTTCCAGCAGATCAACGACAGCTACGGGCACCGTACCGGCGACCGCTTGCTGCGCGAGGTTGCCCAGCGACTGCGCACCTTCCAGCAGGAGGGATGTATGGTAGGGCGGCTGGGCGGCGATGAGTTTCTCCTCATCATCGACTCCCTGCCCAAGCAGCCGGACAAGGCGGCCAATCTGGCGGAAGAGCTGGCCGACCGAATCCGGATCGTCGTGGCCGAGCCTTACTCCATCGATGGGATTCAGCACTTCCTCTCGGCAAGCCAGGGCGTGGCGATGTTCGACGGCTCGAGCGACGTCGAGACCCTGTTCAAACTGGCAGATGCCGCCTGTCACCATGCCAAGGTTGCCGGCCGTAACACCATTTGCTTCCATGACGATGCCACCCAGGCCCTCATGGAAGCGCGTAACGAAACCAGGCGCGATCTGCGCTTGGCCCTGCAGCGTGGCGAGTTCCGCCTCGTCTATCAGCTTCAGTACGACGCCGCCCATCGGCCGCTGGGGGCCGAGGCGCTGATCCGCTGGCAGCACCCATCTCGCGGCATGGTGTCGCCGGCGGAGTTCATCCCGCTGGCCGAAGAGAGTGGCCTGATCGTACCCCTCGGCGATTGGGTTCTCGAACAGGCCTGTCGGCAACTGGTGGCCTGGCTGCAGCAAGCGGTTACGGCACATCTGACCCTGGCCGTGAACGTCAGCGCCCGACAGTTCAAGGAACCGGATTTCGTCGAGCGTATCCAGCGGGTACTCACCGCCACTGGAGCCAATCCCCACCGCTTGAAGCTGGAGCTGACGGAGAGCAGCCTGCTGGACGACGTCGAGGCCGGAATCGACAAGATGCGGCGCTTGAAGCGTCTCGGCATCCGGTTCGCCCTGGACGACTTCGGCACCGGCTACTCTTCGCTGCAGTACCTCAAACAGCTACCGCTGGATCAGATCAAGATCGACCAGAGTTTCGTCAACGATCTGCTGCTGAGCGGCGATGACATGGCCATCGTGCGGACCATCATCGCCATGGGGGTATCCCTGCAGCTCGAGGTGGTGGCCGAAGGGGTGGAAACCGCCCACCAGCTCGGCTGGCTCGTCGAGGCGGGTTGTCACGTGTTCCAGGGCTATTTCTTCTGCAAGCCGCTTCCTATCGACCAAATCGAGCTGCCATTCACCTCAATCCCGGTGAGCTGAACCGGGATCTGGCTTCGAGCCAGAGCCTTGCCTTGCTCGGCAACCTTTTCCTTCCGGACCTACCCCTTCCTTCCGGGCCTACCCCGCCTGACGCTACGACGTTAGTCGCAAGCCACCTGTCCAATCGGTCAAATATCTTCTAGGCTGTAGCCGAACAAGCCTGACCAAACGGTCAAGCTTGTCGCTGCGGCACCCAACAACGCTGATTCGACAACGCCAATCCAACAACAACGGACACAGATATGGAACCGACCTCCTCCCTAGCCGACAAGGCAGATGGACGCCCCTCCGCGCGAGCCACGGGGCAAGGAAGCAGTTGGCTGGACAGCTATTTCGGCGCAAGCCGTCGTGGCTCCAGCGTACGCACCGAGATTCTGGCGGGCATCGCTACCTTCCTGGCTTCGATGTACATCATCGTGGTCAACCCGGCGATCCTCTCCCATGCCGGCATTCCCTTCTCCGCCGCGCTCTCCGCCACCGTGCTGATCAGTTTCATGAGCAGCCTGGCCATGGGCCTTTATGCCCGCAACCCGATTCTGGTGGCGCCGGGCATGGGCATGAACGCGCTGTTCACCTACACCCTGGTGCAGGGCGCCGGGCTTTCCTGGGAGGTGGCGCTGGGCTGCGTGTTCTGGTCCGGCGTGCTGTTCGCCACCCTGGCGATGTTCAACGTGCGCGAGGCGATCATCAATGCGATTCCGCCTTCGCTGCGCTATGCCATCACCTGCGGCATCGGTTTGTTCATTACCTTCATCGGCTTCAAGAACGCCGGTTTCATCGTCGGCAGCGATGCGACCCTGGTCACCCTGGGCAGCATGGACGCCTCGCTGATCACCTTCTTCATCGGCATGATGGCCACCGCCATTCTGGTGATCATGCGCTTCAACGGCGCGCTGATCCTGGGCATTGCGCTGACCACCCTGCTGGCCACGCCCATGGGGCGCCTGTGGGGCGGCGACGTGGTGGTGGAGTGGAGCGGTATCGCCGCCTGGCCCGACTTCAGTGCGGTGATGCAGGTGGATATCTGGGGCGCGCTCAAGGTCGCCTACCTGCCGTTCATCTTCGTCATGCTGTTCACCAATTTCTTCGACGCGCTGTCGTGCTTCATGGCGCTCTCCGAATCCGCCGATCTCAAGGACAAGGACGGCAACCCGCGTAACCTCAAGCGCTCCATGACCGTGGACGCCTTCGCCTCGATGATCGCCGCGCCGCTGGGCACCAGCGCGGCGCAGACCTTCATCGAGTCCGGTGCCGGCGTGGCTCAGGGCGGTCGTACCGGCCTGGTGGCGGTCACCATCGCCTTCCTGTTCCTGCCCTTCCTGTTCCTCTCGCCGCTGCTGTCGCTGGTGCCCGGCATCGCCACGGCGCCGGCCCTGGTACTGGTCGGGCTGTTCATGCTGGCACCGGTGAGCAAGATCGACTGGTCGCAGTTCGAGCAGGCCTTCCCGGCCTTCCTGGCGATCATCCTGATGCCGCTGACCTACTCGATCACCCTGGGCATCGCTTTCGGTTTCCTGAGCTTCGTGTTGATCAAGCTGGCCACCGGCAAGCTTTACGACATCAAGCCGGCGATGTGGGTATCGGCGGCGCTTAGCGTGGTGATGCTGGTGACGACACATTGAAACACTACACAAATGCCTGCGCGAGCGAATCGCTGCGTTGCGCGGTGCTCAGAATCCTCACCTATACCCCATAGGCTCCGGTTCCTGTGCTCCGTGCGCCTTGCGCTTCATCTCGCTCGTCGATTTGTGAAGCGTTTCCCTAGAGAAGAAGGTGCGGGCACTTGCCCGCACCCTTTTCATTGACGATGGATGGCGGCGTCGATGAGGCGGAAGAGCACCAGTGCCGCCAGCACGGCGGCGAACAGGGTTGGCAGCAGGTAGTCGGCGCGGGTCAGGATCCACAGGTGCGTCACCCCCAGCGCCGCGGCCACGTAGATCAGACGGTGCAGCCAGTGCCAGGCCGTCCAGCCCATGGCCTTTCGCACACGCGCGAAGGAAGTAACGGCCAGCGGTACCAGCAGCAGCAGCGCGGCCACGCCGTAACGAATGTAGGGCAGCTCGACCATTTCGCGGCGAATCCACGGCCAGTCCCAGTATTGATCCAGCCCCATCCAGGCCAGCATGTGGGCCACCAGCCAGAAGAACGCCCACAGGCCGATCTGACGCCGGGCGGCCATGAAACCGACCCAGCCGGTGAAACGAAAGGCCGGGCTGAAGGCGATGGTCATCAGCAGCAGGATCAGCCCCGTCTTGCCGGTGAAGTGCACCACGGCTTCGCCGGGTACGGCACCCAGATCACCATAGAACCACTGCCAGCCAAGCCAGGCGGCCGGCGCACTGCAGCCCAGCAGCACCAGCAGGCGAAACAGGTTGATAGCGGTGCGTCGATCCACGCTGACATGACTCCCTGAGTGGCTGGCGCTTTGCTCAATAGTGTCGCTGCAGGTCCATGCCGGCGTAGAGGTGCGCTACCTCGTCGGCGTAGCCGTTGAACATCAGCGTTTCGCGCCTACCGCTCTCGCCGATCCTGCGCTCCCGCGCCTGGGACCAGCGCGGATGATCCACCTGAGGATTGACGTTGGCGTAGAAGCCGTACTCCTCGGGATTGCGCTCCTCCCAGGAGCTCGGCGGGCGCTCCTCCACCAATGAAATGCGCACGATCGACTTGATGCTCTTGAAGCCGTATTTCCACGGCACCACCAGGCGAATGGGCGCGCCGCTCTGGTTGGGCAGGATCTCGCCGTACAGGCCCACTGCCAGCAGGGTCAGCGGATGCATGGCCTCGTCGATGCGCAGCACTTCGCGGTAGGGCCAGTCGAGCACGCTGCGGCGCTGGCCGCGCAGGTTGTCGGGGTCGTGAATCGATTCGAACACCACGTAGCGGGCGCGCGAGGTCGGCTCATGGCGCTTGAGCAGGTTCGCCAGCGGAAAGCCGATCCAGGGCACCACTTTCGACCACGCCTCGACGCAGCGCAGGCGGTAGATGCGCTCCTCCAGCTCCTGATGCTTGAGGACGTCCTCGAGGACGAAGGTGCCCGCCTTGTCCACCTCCCCTTCGATGGTCAGCGACCAGGGGTCGGTGACGAGCCGGTGTGCGAAGGTCTCGGGGTCGCGCTTGCCGGTGCCGAACTCGTAGAAGTTGTTGTAGGTGGTGATGTCGCGCAGCGAGGTCGGCGCTTCGCCGCCGGCCAGGTCATGGCTGGGCAGCTGTGTATCGAGGCGTGCTTCGAGAACGCCCTGCCAGGCGTGGGACGAGCGCGGCCAGAGCAGGCCGGGGGCAACGGCAGCGGCGCCCAGGGCGAGGCCCGTGTTGAGAAAGCGACGCCGCGACTCGAACAGTTCGCGGGGCGTCACTTGCGATTCCGGTATCGATGGGTAGCGGTAACGGCTCATCTCGGATCCTCCCGAAGGCGACCGAAGAGACCACAGCTTCGCCTGTGAAACAAGCGTTTGTCACTGGACGCATCACGGGAGTGAAGAAAACTTGACCCACCTCAATGAGGGGTTCATTCCGACCTTTTCACTTGGTTGATACCGCTCAAGAGCCAACCGTAACCTGATGTTGCATTTCAGGCTACAACCGTCTCTAGCTTGCAACCAAGGGGATTCGCCATGATTCATACTGCTCTCGCCAGGCCGGCACTCATCGCCGCCGCAGTGTCGCTGAGCGCCGCGTTGGCGGCAACCGGCGTGGCCGCCGACGACGGCCTCGGCGACTACCGTGACCGCTTCGAACCGCTGCCCCACCTGCCGCCGATTCCGGCTCACAACTCGCTGACCGAGGAGAAGGTGGAACTGGGCAACATGCTGTTCTTCGAGCCGCGCATCTCGTCCAGCGGCGTGATCAGCTGTGCTACCTGTCATAACCCGGCGCTGGGCTGGAGCGATCGCATTCCGCGGGCCACCGGCCACGACGGCCAGATCGGCGAGCGCAACACGCCCACCGTGCTCAACTCCGGCTTCCTCGGCGCCCAGTTCTGGGATGGTCGCGAGCCCGACCTGGAAGGCCAGGCGCTGGGCCCGATCCAGGCCGACATCGAAATGGCCATGGATCTCGACGCTGCCCTGGAGCGTCTGGAAGAGTTCGAACTCTATCAGGAGAAGTTCGCCGAGGCCTTCCCCGGTGACGACAACCCGATCAACAAGGACAACCTGGCCCAGGCACTGGCCAGCTTCCAGCGCACCCTGAACACGCCGAACTCGCCCTTCGACCGTTACCTGCGCGGCGACATGAACGCGATCAACGATCAGGAGAAGCGCGGCATGCAGGCCTTCGTCGATACCGGCTGTATCGCCTGCCACAGCGGCCCGGCGCTGACCGACAGCAACTTCTGGGCGATTCAGGTGCCCGGCTCCACCGACGTGGGTCGCTTCGACGTCACCGGCGACGAGGCCGACATGTACAAGTTCCGCACCCCGACCCTGCGCAACGTGGGCGTGACCTATCCGTACATGAACAACGGCGCTACCGAAACCCTCGAGGAAGCCGTGGCCATCATGGGTCGCGAGATGCTGAACCGCGAGTTCGAGGACGAGATGATTGCCGATATCACCGCCTTCCTGCACACCCTGACCGGCAAGATGCCTGAGTTCCAAGTCCCGGCTCTGCCGTAAAACGGAACCGGCTCTGCCGTAAAACGGAACCGGCGCTGCCGTAAGGCACGGCCCAGTCGCAGGGATTGAAGCAAGGGAACTATAAAAAAGAGTACAAGAGCTCCCCCGGCCCAGGCCGGGGGAGCTCTTTTATGTTCAGCTCTTCATGTAACGTTCAGACGCTCTCGGCCAGCTGCCGATGCAGTTCCAGGCGGCGCTTGTCGCTCATGAAGGCGGATTCGATGGCGGTGCCGGCCAGCTGCACGAAGGTCTCCTTCGACCAGCCGAAGGCATCGTGACAGGCCATGAAGTTGTCCAGCATGCCGCCGCCGAAGTAGGCCGGGTCGTCCGAGTTCAGGGTGATGCGCAGGCCGGCTTCGAGCAGTTGGGGCAAGGGGTGGTCCTCGATGCGCTCCACCACCTTGAGCCGCACGTTGGAGAGCGGGCACACGGTCAGCACCACCCCCTCGTCGCGCAGCCGGGTCACCAGCGCCGGATCCTCCAGGCAGCGCACCCCGTGATCGATGCGACACACGTCGAGCAGATCGAGTGCCTCGCGAATGTATTCCGGTGGCCCCTCCTCACCGGCGTGGGCGACACGCGGGATGCCGAGCATCCTGGCGCGCTGGAACACCTCGACGAACTTGGAGGGTGGGTGGCCCCGCTCGGCGCTGTCGAGGCCCACCGCATCGAGCATCTCCCAGTAAGGGGCGGCGCTCTCCAGCACCCGCATCGCCTCGTCGGCTGGCCGGTCACGCAGAAACGCCATGATCAGTGCGGTGGACATGCCCAGTTCGCGTTCGGCTTCGCGCTGGGCGAGGCTCAAGCCCTCCATCACCACCTCGAGCTCGATACCCCGGGCCAGGTGGGCCTGAGGGTCGAAGTGCATCTCCACGTGGACCACCCCTTCGGCATGGGCACGGCGGAAATAGTCCATGGCCAGGTCGTGGAAGTCCTCGTTGCGCTTGAGCACGCTCATGCCCTGGTAGTAGAGCTCGAGAAACGAGGAGAGATCCTGGAAGTCGTAGGCCGCGCGTACCGCTTCCACCGAGTCGTAGGGCAGTTCGACCCCGTTGCGCCGGGCCAGGGCGAACATCAGTTCGGGCTCCAGCGAGCCTTCGATATGCAGATGGAGCTCGGCCTTGGGCAGCCGCTTGAGGAAGTCTCGCATGATGCACCTCGTCGCCTTTATTTCATCATCCTGATGGATACACCTGTTTTGCGCAAACGGTCAATCAGGCTCTGTCCGAAAACTGGTTGCGCTGGATCAGCCTGGCCTAAAGGCGCTGCTCGCGAGTGATGCCGGGGGGATCGAAGGCGCCGCCATCCAGTTGGTGCACCAGGTAGAGCACGCTGCGCCCGGTGAGCCACGCATCGAGTCGCGGCGAGAGTCGCGCGACGGTGCCGGCGTCCAGGCCGGCGAAGGGTTCGTCGAGAATCACCAGGCCGGGGTCACGCAGCCACAGCCGCGCCAGGGCCAGGCGTCGCGCCTGACCGCCGGAGAGCGCCCGCCCACCCTCGCCCACCGGGGTGGCCAGGCCATGCGGCAGGGCCTCGGCCCAGTCGGCCAGCTCGACCCACGCCAGCGCCTGCCACAGCTGCGCGTCGGCGGCCTCCGGCGCCGCCAGCCGCAGGTTGCTCGCCAGGCTGTCCTGGAACAGGTCGATACGCTGGCCGAGAATGGCCACCCGCTCGCGCAGCGATGCTTCGTCGATCTCGACCAGGGGAATGTCGCCCAGCAGGATTTCCCCCTGGCTAGGCGGCATCCGCCGGGTCAGCAGCGCCGCCACGCTGCTCTTGCCCGCTCCCGAGGCACCGGTAAGGGCCAGGCGCTGGCCGGGCGCTACGACAAGATCGAGATCCTGCAGGGCCGGTGCCAGGGCGCCTGGATAGTGCAGGACTATTTCGCGCAGCCGCACGCTCAAGGCCCCTGTGGGAAGCTGCGCATGGCCAGCGCTGAGCGTAGCCTGCCCTGCTTCTTCCACCTCGTTGAGGCGCTCGGCCGCGCCACGACTCGCCCCCAGTTGGGTGAAGGCGGCGGGCAGCAGCGCGAGCACCTCGCCGAGGGCCAGCACTGCAATCGGCATCATCACCATCACGGCGCCTGAAATGGCGCCCTGCTGCCAGGCCGCCGCCGCCAGCCACAGCGCCGCCACCATACCCAGCCCGACCATAAGGTTGACCAGGGCGACACCCAGGCCCGCCACGCCGGCCAGACGCTGCTGATCCCGGGACAGCCTCGCCTCGCGCTGGAAGAAGTTCTGCCGGTGCCACTCCCGGCTGCGGTAGGCCTCGAGCTCCGCCAGGCCGGTAAGATGCTCGATGGCCTGGCTGCGCAGGCGCTGAAGATGCGCCACCTGTCGCTTGCTCGACGCCATGCCCAGCCACGCCTGCCCGGCCGTCAGCCACGCCCAGGTGGGCACCAGCAGCGCCGCCACGGCCAACCCGACCAGGGGCACCCACAGCGCCAGGAAGGCGGCCAGCAGCGCGATGGCGGCCAGTGCCACCGCCGGCGGCGCCAGCAGGCGCAGATAGAGACCGTCCAGGGTGTCGATGTCGGCGGTCAGGCGGTTGAGCCAGTCGCTGGCGCGCTGACGCGCCAGGCTGCGGTCGTCGAGCCGGGCCATGGCCGTGAACAGGCGATGACGCAGGTCGGCGAGCAGCCGCAGCACGGTGTCGTGGTTGTAGAGCCGCTCGCCGTAGCGGGCCACGGTGCGGCTGACGGCGAAGAAGCGTATCCCAGCGCCCGGCACGTAGACGTCGAACGCCACGGCCATGCCCAGGGCCAGCGCCATGCCGGCCAGCGCGCTGGCGGCGATGAACCAGCCCGACAGGGTCAGCAGCCCCACCGCCGAGAACACCGTGACGATCAACAACAGCACGCCGATGGCGAGCCGTGTGCGGCGCTGGGCCAGCAGCCGCAGCCAGGGGGCGAAGGTAGCGCGCAACGAGCGATCCGACATGTTCAACCTCCCGTCTCCAGCGCCTGTTCCCGCCCTTCGTGCAAGGCCAGGCGACGGCTCGCCATGGCCATCAGTGCGGGATGGTGGGTGGCGATGACCAGCGTTCTGCCTTCCTCCCCCAGCCGGCGCAGCGATTCGATGACGCGCGCTTCGGTCGCTTCGTCGAGGCTGGCGGTGGGCTCGTCGAGCAGCACCAGCTCGGCATCGGAGAGAAACACCCGCGCCAGCGCCAGGCGCTGCGCCTGGCCCCCGGAAAGCCCCGAGCCCCGCTCGCCCAGCGGCGTATGGATGCCCTGCGGCAGCGCCGCCACCAGCTCGGCCAGCCCGGCGTGCGTCAGGGCACGCTCGAGCTCGGCGTCGCTGGCTTGCGGGGCCGCCAGACGCAGGTTTTCGGCCAGGCTGCCATGAATCAACAGCGGCCGCTGGTCCATCCAGGCGATCTTGAGGTCGGGCGCTGCAAGGCGCTGTCCCGAGGCCGGTGCCACGAAGCCCGCCAGCAGCTGCAGCAGCGCCGACTTGCCGGCCCCCGACGGCCCGCTGACCACCAGGGTGTCGCCTCTTTCGACGACCACATCCAGCGGTCCCAGTACCTGCCCCCGCCCCGGGTGGGTGAGCGTCACCGCCGCCAGCGCCACGCAGCGCTCCGGCGCTGGCGGCGGTGAAGTCGTTGCATGCGTGGGCCGCACCGGCTCACCCAGCAGGGCCAGCATGCCGTCGGCGGCGCCCAGGGCTGCGGCCCGGTCGTGATAGTGCTGGGCCAGGGTGCGCAGCGGCTGGAAGAATTCCGGCGCCAGCAGCAGCACGAGCAGACCGCTGAACAGGGTGAGCTCCTCGGCCGGGCCGAACTCGATGTAGCCCAGCAGGCCGAAGCCGACGTAGATGGCCACCACGGCGATGGCCACCGAAGCGAAGAATTCGAGCACCGCCGAGGAGAGAAAGGCCACCCGCAGGGTGCGCATGCTGAGTCGGCGATACTCATCCGCCGCCGCGTGCACCTCGGTAGCGGCCTCGCGCGTACGGCCGAAGAGCTGCAGCGTGGCGATGCCGCGCACGCGGTCGAGAAAGTGCCCCGAGAGCCGGCTCACGGCAACGAACTGGTCGCGATTGAGGCGCTCCGCCCCCATGCCCACCAGGGCCATGAACAGCGGAATCAGCGGTGCAGCGAGCAGCAGGAACAATGCCGCCAGCCAGTCGAGCGACACCACCACCACCAGGATCAGCAGCGGAGTGGCCACGCACAGCCTCAGTTGGGGCAGAAAGCGGGCGAAGTAGCCGTCCAGCGCCTCGACCTGCTCGACCAGCTGGTTGGCCAGCCCCGCCGAATGGCGGGCACCGGCGCGAACCGGCCCCATCGCGGCGAGGTGGTCGAGCAGCTCGGCGCGCACCGCGTGGCGAATGCGCAGGCTGGCCAGCTGACCGCTCAGCTCCTGCCCCCACTGGCACAGGGCGCGGGCCACCAGCACCGCCACCAGCAGCAGGAAGGCCGGGGTGAGCGAGGCCAACGGCGCGCCATCCACCAGCAGGCGGCTGACGATCCACGCCAGCAATGTCATCTGGGCGACGGTCAGCGCACCGGCGGCGATACCCGCCAGCGCGGCCAGCATCAGCCAGCCGCGCTGGCCGGCCGCATGAGCGGCCAGCCAGCGTCGCGGCGAAGGGTGAGTTTCGCGCTTCATCAACTCAGTGATAGCCCTCGCCGGCCCGCACCTTGCCGCGGAATACCCAGTAGGACCAGAAGGTGTAGCCCAGCACGAAGGGCAGCACGAACAGCACGCCGAGCAGCAGGAACAGCTGCGACTCGGGCGCCGAGGCGGCGTCCCAGATGGTGTAGTTGGGCGGCACCAGCCAGGGCCACTTGCTGACGATCAGCCCCAGGTAGGTGAAGAAGAACATGCCCAGGGTGGCCATGAACGGCAGCAGCTCGCGCTGGCGCTGTACCGCCCAATACACGCCGTACATGCACAGCAGCGTCAGCGCCGGCAGGATCCAGATCACCTGGATGTGGCCGAACCAGCGTTCCCACACCACCTCGTTGACCAGCGGCGTCCAGATACTGATGATGCCGAAGATCACCAGCACCGCCAGCAGCAGCGGCGGCGTGAGCTTGTAGGCCCACGCCTGGATGTAGCCCTCCGACTTGAGGATCAGCCAGGTGGTGCCCAGCAGCGCGTAGCCGATCATGATGCCGATGCCGGTGAGTACCGTGAACGGCGTCAGCCAGTCGAAGGCGCCGCCGACGAAGACCCCGTTCTGTGTCTCGAAGCCCTGAATGTAGGTGCCCACCACGGCGCCCTGAGCGAAGGCCGCCACCGCCGAGCCGCCGCTGAAGGCCAGGTTCCACAGCCGCCGCCCGCGCCGCTCGCGGCGCGACTTGAAGCGCAGCTCGAAGGCCACCCCGCGGAACACCAGGCCGGCCACCATCAGGAACACGCCGATGTAGAGCGCCGGCAGGAATACCGTGTAAACCAGCGGGAAGGCGGCCAGGAAACCGGCCCCACCCAGCACCAGCCAGGTCTCGTTGCCGTCCCACACCGGTGCCACCGTGTTCATCATCACGTCGCGGGCATCTTCGTCCGGGGCGAACGGAAACAGGATACCGAGCCCCAGGTCGAAGCCATCCATCAGCACGTACATCATGATGCCGAAACCGATGATGAGCGCCCAGATCAAGGACAGATCGAACATTTCCATGGTTCAGCTCTCCCCCTTGGCGGGATTGTCGTCGAAGGGCGTGTGGGTGGCCGACCAGGGCCGCTTGGGCGTCTCGAAGTCGTCGACCATCTTCTCCTCTTCCTTCGGCTCCATGCCGTAGCGAATCACTCGCGTCAGGTAGTAAGTGCCGGCGTAGAAGATGATGCCGTAGACGGTGATGTAGCCGATCAGCGTGAACAGCGCCATGCCACCGGTGAGCGAAGGCGTTACCCCTTCAGCATGGGTCATGAACTCGTAGACCAGCCACGGCGCACGGCCCGACTCGGTGGTGATCCAGCCGGCCAGAACGGCAATGAAAGGCGTGACGGACATCAACCGCAGGGTCTGCAGGTAGCGCCGCGAATGGTAGAGCCTGCCGCCGCGGCGCAGATAGAGCCCCACCAGCGACACGGCGATCATCAGGAAACCGATGCCGATCATCACCCGGAAGGACCAGAACACCAAGGCGACAGGCGGCTGCTCCTCGGGCGGCGCCTCGAGTATCCCGGGCACCTCGCCATACAGCTCATGGGTCAGGATCAAGCTGGCCGCATAGGGGATACCGATCTCGAAGCGGTTCTGCTGGGCCGCCTGATCGGGCCAGGCGAACACCAGGAAGGGAGCGCCCTGCTTGGTTTCCCAATTGCCCTCCATGGCCGCCAGCTTGGTCGGCTGGTACTCCAGGGTGTTGAGACCATGCAGATCGCCGACGAAGGCCTGGGTCGGCGTCAGCACCAGCAGCAGCCACATGCACATCGACAGCGCCTTGCGGTTGGCCTCCACGTCGCGCCCGATCAGCAGGTACCAGGCGCTGACCCCGGCCACGACGAAGCCGCCGGTGATGAACGAGGCCATGGCCATGTGGGCGAAGCGATACGGGAACGAGGGGTTGAAGATCGCCTCGAACCACGAGGTGACACGGAACACACCGTCGGTGAACTCGACCCCCGCCGGCGTGTGCATCCAGCTGTTGGCCGCCAGGATCCAGAAGGTCGAGATGAAGGTGCCCAGCGCCACCATGGCAGCAGCGAACAGGTGCACCCCCGGCGGCACCCGTCCCCGGCCGAACAGCAGCACGCCGAGGAAGGCGGCTTCGAGGAAGAAGGCGGTGACCACCTCGTAGCTGAGCAGCGGCCCGATGAAGTTGGCACTGGCCTGGGAGAAGTTGCTCCAGTTGGTGCCGAACTGGAAGGACATCACGATGCCCGACACCACCCCCATGCCGAAGGCGACGGCGAAGACCTTGGTCCACAGATAGGCCAGCCGGTCCCATGCCGGATTGCGCGTCTTGTAGAACAGCGCATGCAGCACGGTGATGTAGGACGCCAGACCGATGGTGAAGACCGGAAAGATGGCGTGAAACGAGACGACGAAGGCGAACTGAATACGCGACAGCAGTACGGGATCAAGCTCCATGACGTACCTCTTGGCTGCAGAAGAGTCAACGTCTCGAGGCATGCGAAGGCACGGGGAGTGCGTTGTTGGACTTCGGCCATGTCCCTCCTGGACAAGGCGTGACGCATTCCACCTCGACACACAGCTAGCCTAGAACAGGGAGTGCGATGGGGCTCTCTTGCTTACAAAAGCCTACACGTCGCAATACTGTTCCAGGTCAATGCATTCCGCTACGTCTTGTGCTTGTGTCGCAAAGATTACTAGATGCAGATGCACCTTCATCTGTGTCGGGTTGTCGCATCCTGCCGTGGGGCTAGCCGCCGCCCTGCACGACCAGCCGTACCATGAACGCGGTATAGCCGACGAACATCGCCAGCAGCATGGCGCCCTCGAGCCGGTTGATGCGCCCGGGGCGGCCCTTCCAGCCGATGGCGAACACCGTCATCAGCACCGTCATCACCGTCATCAGGCTCCAGTCGCGCAGCAGCACTTCCCCGCCCACCTCGATGGGCCGTATCACCGCGGCAAGGCCCACCACGCCCAGGGTGTTGAACAGGTTGGAGCCCACCACGTTGCCCACCACCAGATCGTGCTCGCCGCGGCGCAGCGCACTGATGGAGGAAGCCAGCTCCGGCAGCGAGGTACCCACCGCCACGATGGTCAAGCCGATGATCAGGTCGCTGACGCCGAAGCCCAGGGCGATCTCCACCGCGCCCCACACCAGCACACGCGAGCTCAGCACCAGCAGCGCCAGGCCGACGAAGGTCCAGATCAGTCCGGCACGCAGCGACATGGGATGCGCCGCCAGGCTCTCCTCGGTTTCGGTCGCCAGGGGATCGCTGCCGCCACGCTTCGCCTGCCAGATGCTGAAGCCGATCATGCCAGCCAGCAGCGCCAGCAGCAGGCTGCCTTCGAGCCGCCCGATCATGCCGCCCCACATCAGCAGCGCCGAGAGCAGCGTGACGCCGACCAGCAGCGGCAGCTCGCGGCGAATCACGCTGGAGTGCACCGCCAGCGGCGTGATGACTGCCATGAGCCCCAGGATCATGCCGATATTGGCAATGTTGGAGCCGTAGCCGTTACCCAGCGCCAGTCCGGGGTTGCCCTGCCCCGCGGCCAGCGCCGACACCATCAGCTCCGGCGCCGAGGTGCCGAAACCGATCACCAGCATACCCACCAGCAGCGGCGACACCCCCAACCGTCGCGATGTCGCCGCCGCCCCATCCACGAAGCGCTCCGCGCTCCACACCAACAGCACCAAGCCTGCTGCCACGGCAACCAGGGGAAGCAACAATTTCGTCTCCTCGGGGAACATTCAGGGTCGAATGTTTGTATATGGTAGGCACGACGTCAACGTGTCACACTTCCGTATGGCCTGCATCATTTGAAAGACAGCGTGCCCCCTCGCTTCTCTCAGTCATCGAGTCGTCGCTCAAGTGCTCAATCAACCCCTCCGCTTTCTGCCCGTTCCCTGTGAGCCTCAGGTCGACCAGGCACCGCCCGAGGTGCGTACCTCGCGCCGACGCCTGCGCGCCTGTCACGAGTGCGATTGGCTGGTGGCCCTGCCGCCATTGCGGCCGGGGCAGCGGGCGGACTGTCCACGCTGTGGTCACACGCTGGTCACCCGTCACCATCGTCCGGCTCAACGCAGCATGGCGTTGGCCCTGGCGGCCATGGTCGCCCTGCTGCTGGCGATCTCCTTCCCCTTCGTCAGCTTCAGCGTGGGCGGCATCGGCAACCGCATCGAACTGACGCAGACGGCCACCACCCTGATCGGCTTTCATCAGCCGCTGGTCGCCATTGCGGTAATCCTCACCATCGCCGTGCTGCCGGGGCTCTATCTGCTCGGCGTGATCTGGCTGCAGCTGGGCTTGCTGCAGGGCCAGCCGCTGCCGGCCAGCCGTGCCATTGCCCGCTCTCTGGCCCACCTGAACCCCTGGATGATGGCCGACGTCTTCATCATCGGGGCGCTGGTCAGCCTGATCAAGGTGGCAGGCCTGGCCCAGATCGAACTCGGCCTCTCGTTCTGGGCCTTCTGCGTGTTTGCCCTGCTGCTGCTGTTCACCATGCAGTCCATCGACTCGGACTGGATGTGGTTCTCACTGGCCGGCGAGCCGCAGGCCCCCAAGGACGCCCGCACCGGAACCACCGCCGCGGTGCAGGGTCTGACTGGCTGCCCCACCTGCGGCCTGGTCAATCGGCTGGATGCCAACGGGCGCGGCCACTGCCGTCGCTGCGGTGAAGGCTTGCGCGCCCGCCTGCCGCACAGCCTGCAGCGTACCTGGGCCCTGCTGGCCACCGCCGCCCTGATGTACATACCGGCCAACGTCTACCCCATCATGACCACCACCAGCCTGGGCCACAGCAGCCCTTCGACCATCATCGGCGGCGTGGTGGAGCTGATCCAGATGGGCTCCTGGCCGGTCGCCGCGGTGATCTTCGTGGCCAGCGTGATCGTCCCCGTGGGCAAGCTGGTGGCGCTCTCCTGGCTGTGTCTGGTGGTCAAGCGCAGCGGCGAGCTCAATGCCGCAAGCCGCACCTGGCTCTATCGCATTACCGAGTTCATCGGCCGCTGGTCGATGATCGACGTCTTCGTGGTCGCCATCCTGGTGGCCCTGATTCGTGCCGGTTCGCTGATGTCGGTCACCCCCGGCCCTGCGGCGCTGGCCTTCGGTGCAGTGGTGGTGCTGACCATGCTGGCCGCCATGACCTTCGACCCAAGACTGATCTGGGACACGCCCCCGGCGCATGACCCGGACACTACGCAAGGAACCTCTGGATGAGCGATACCCCTCGTGACGACGGGGCCACCCGCGACATGCACCGGGCCAGAGCCACCCCGCAGCGACGCCTGTCGCCGATCTGGATCGTGCCCATCGTGGCGATTCTGATCGGGCTGTGGCTGGTGTACGACAACTACCGCAGCCGCGGCCCCCTGATCACCCTCACCATGAGCAATGCCGAGGGCATCGAGGCCGGCAGCACGCTGATCAAGACCCGCAACGTCGAGGTGGGCCGGGTCGAGCGCGTGCAGCTCTCCGAGGACCTCTCGCATACCGTGATCACGGCACGCATGGCGCCCAACAGCGACGCCATGCTCACCGAAGGCAGTCGCTTCTGGGTGGTCAAGCCGCGCATCGGCCGCGAGGGCATCAGCGGCTTGGGTACGGTACTCTCCGGCGCCTTCATTCAGCTCCAGCCCGGCAGCGGCGAGCCCGGCCAGCGCGAGTTCCAGGTCAGCGACCAGCCGCCCGTGGCCTCGGCCGATGCGCCGGGACTGCGCATCAATCTGGTCAGCCAGCTCGGCAACTCGCTGCGCCCGGGGGATCCGGTGACCTACCAGGGTTACACCGTGGGCCGCGTTGAAGAGGTCGATTTCGATGCCGATATGCGGCGCATGCATCAGCGCATCTTCATCGAGAGCCCCTACGACCGTCTGGTGACCGACAGCACCCGCTTCTGGTCGGCCAGCGGCATCGACCTGCGCCTCGATGCCGACGGCATCCGCATCAACGTGGAGTCCCTCGAGGCCCTGCTGGGCGGCGGCGTCACCTTCGGCGTGCCCGAAGACCTGCCGCGCGGCAGGCCGGTGGAGAACGATGCCACCTTCAACCTCTACGCCGACGAGGAGAGCGCCCGCCAAGGCACCTTCAACCGCTACCTGGAGTACGTGCTGCTGGTGGAAGACAGCGTGCGCGGGCTCTCCCGGGGCGCGCCGGTGGAGTTCCGCGGCGTGCGCATCGGCACCGTGGCCGCCGTGCCCTGGCAGTTCACCGCCGAGCAGCCGGGCACGCGCAACGGCTTCGCCATTCCGGTGCTGATTCGCATCGAGCCGCAGCGGCTCGGCATCGAGAATCAGCAGCTCGATCTCGAGGAGTGGGACGAACGCTTCAAGCGCCTGTTCGGTACTGGCCTGCGCGCCTCGCTCAAGTCGGGCAACCTGCTCACCGGCGCCATGTTCGTCGACATCAACTTCTACCGCGACGAGGCGGAGCAGTACGTGGCGGAAACCTTCAGCGAGCGTACCGTCTTCCCCACTACCTCGGCCGGCTTCGCCCAGATCGAGGCGCAGGTCACCGCGCTGCTGGACAAGCTCAACACCCTGGAGGTCGAGCCGCTGCTGGCGGGTCTCGAGCGCAACCTGAACGCCTCCGAGGCCATGCTGGATGAGATACGCGGCCTGACGAGCTCGCTGCAGGGCATGCTCGACGACCCGGGCACGCGCAGCCTGCCGGGCAACCTCAATGCCTCGCTGGAAGCTTTGCGTGAAACCCTCGAAGGACTGTCGCCCGACTCCAGCGCCTATCGCGAGCTGACCGCCACCGCCGAGCGGCTGGAGCGCCTGATGCGCGACCTGCAGCCGGTGACACGTACGCTCAACGAGAACCCCCGGGCGCTGCTGTTCGACAGCCTCGACGCCGTGGACCCGGTACCGAGAGCGCCAAGGGGCAACTGAGGTGAGGCAGACGCCAGTGAACGATGCTGATCGCAACCTATGGAAACGGAGAGCTGCATGAAGTGGATGTCCCGGTTCGCCCTGCTGACGAGCCTGCTCGTGCTCGTCGGCTGCGCCACCCCCACCACCCCGGCCAACCGCTACATGCTGCCCGACAGCGCCACGGCGCCCTCGGGGGGCAGCCCCGCGGCGGGCCATCTGCTGATCGTGCAGCCGCCGCGCCTGGCCCACTACCTGGACGTCGACGGCATCGTGCTGCAGCTCGACGACATCACGCTCAACGCCGCCCGCCAGCACCTGTGGGCCGAACCGCTGGGGCGGCAGCTGGAGCGCGGGCTGCGCGCGCGCCTGGCGGAGCATCTGCCCGACACCCGCATCATGCGCGACGAGGCCAGCCTCGGGCGCAGCGAGGCGCTGCGCCTGCGCCTCGAGGTGGACCGCTTCCAGGGGCGGCATGACGGCCTGGCCATCGCCAGCGGACAGTGGCAATTGCGGGCAGCGGACGGCCGCCTGCTGGCCATGGAGCGATTTCATGTCGAGACGCAGCTAGAAGACGACGGCTACCCCGCGCTGGTGCGCGCTCTTGGCGCGAGCTGGGACCGGGTGGCCAGCGAGATCGCAACAGGGATCAGGCAACATCGCTGAGGCATGTCTGTCACGCCGACATGAACTAGTCTCATAGAGCCGTTGCCCGGTACTGGAACCGAAACGCTTGTTAAGGACGAACCATGTCGGCCAAGACAGATACCTCGACACCCAAGGACGCCCCCATCGAGCACGAAACTGCCGAGACACTGCTCAGCCTCGTCAGGCGGCTGGAGCATGAGCTGCTGACCACCCTCGACGCGGACTCGCCGCAGCAAGCCGTCGACAGCTTGCTGACGAGCGTCGAATGTCTCGATGAGCTCGATACGGCCCTGGCAGAGCTGGATCCCCAGGTGACCGGCCCGCTCGTGCAGCGCCTGCGCCTGGGGCTGGACCGGCTGGCCTGCGACCTGTACCGGCGCGGCGGCTGGCAGCATCTGGACGAATCGCAGCGACAGGCGCTGCTCGCTCGTCATGCCGCGGGACTCACTCAGGTCGACGGCATCGGCCCGGCAAGTGCACAAGTCCTTTTCCTGCATGGTATCAGCGACCCCGAGCGGCTCTGCCAATGGGAACCCGATGCCCTGGATGACATCGAAGGGCTGAACGCTGCCGTGCTCGCCCGCCTCAAGCGCGAACTCGAGGCCTCGCGGAAATCCGGGGCGGAATAAGCTGCAGCGCAAATCATAAGCTGGCATAATGCCGGCACGCGGCGACTCGTGGTCCCTCCTGCCGCGCCCCTGAACCGAATTCTCACGTCTTGGCCCGGGACTGGTCATGTGCCGCTGCACATGGCGTGGCACAGGCGTATCTGCGGAGACCGCATGACCCTTTTTTCCGAACTCGGCCTGCGTGCCGAACTGCTGCGTGCCGTCGAGGCCCAGGGCTATACCACCCCGACCCCGATTCAGCTCCAGGCCATTCCCGCCGTGCTCAAGGGCGGCGACCTGCTCGCCAGCGCCCAGACCGGCACCGGCAAGACCGCCGGCTTCACCCTGCCGATGCTGCAGCGCCTGGCCGACGGCCCGCGCCCCGGCAAGCGCCAGATACGCGCGCTGGTACTGACGCCGACCCGCGAGCTGGCCGCTCAGGTGGGCGAAAGCGTGGCCGACTACGGCCGCCACCTGACCCTGACCAGCCACGTGATCTTCGGCGGTGTCGGCCAGCAGCCCCAGGTGGATGCCATCCGCCCCGGCCTCGACGTGCTGGTGGCCACCCCCGGCCGTCTGCTCGACCTGCAGCAGCAGAAGCACGTGGATCTCTCCCGTGTCGAGATCCTGGTGCTGGACGAAGCCGACCGCATGCTCGACATGGGCTTCATCCATGACATCAAGAAAGTGCTGCGCATGCTGCCCGCGAAGCGCCAGAATCTGCTGTTCTCGGCGACCTTCTCCGACGAGATCCAGGCTCTTGCCGACAAGCTGCTGGACAATCCCGCGCGTATCGAAGTGGCACGCCGCAACACCACCGCAGAAACCGTCGATCAGGCGATCTATCGCGTCGATCGCGAGAAGAAGCGCGAGCTGCTGGCTCATCTGATCGGCCAGCACGGCTGGCATCAGGTACTGGTCTTCACCCGTACCAAGCACGGCGCCAATCGCCTGGCCGAGCAGCTTTCCAAGCAGGACATCCCGGCCATGGCCATCCATGGCAACAAGAGCCAGTCGGCACGCACGCGGGCGCTCTCCTCGTTCAAGAGCGGCGATCTGCAGGTGCTGGTGGCCACCGACATCGCCGCCCGCGGCCTGGACATCAGCGAACTGCCCCACGTGGTCAACTTCGAGCTGCCCAACGTGGCCGAGGATTACGTGCACCGCATCGGCCGTACCGGCCGTGCCGGTAGCGAAGGCCAGGCCATCTCGCTGGTCTGCGTCGACGAGCACGGCCTGCTCAAGGGCATCGAGCGTCTGATCAAGCGCGATCTGGAGAAGCGCATCGAGCCCGGCTTCGAGCCCGACCCCAATGCCAAGCCGGAGCCGATCGAGAACGGCCGCGGCAAGCGCAACGGCCGCTCGGGCCAGGCACGCCAGGGCGGCGACCGCGGCCAGGCGAGCCAGCGCAGCAGCGGCGGTAACGCCGCCAACGGCGACGCACAGGCACCGCGCCGTCGGCGCAGCCGCGGCCAGCGCACGCGGCGCGCCTGACGGTCAGGCTTGGTCGAAGGCGGCAATTGTGGGATCGTATACGCCCCAACTGAATAGTCGACGGTCCGGCGTTACAAGGAGACGCGCACATGCTCAAATGGCTGACCGGAAAGCAACCCATTCCGGTCTGGGTCATCAAGCAGATCGATGACAACCTGCTGCATTTGTGCGGCCAGGGCAGCATCGAGCCCCAAGCCAAGCGCAGCAGTGTCATCGAGGATCTCCATGCCGGCCGTTACCAGGGCGCAGTGAACATGGCGGGCAGCGGCCTGGTGCTCAATGCCCGGCTGTTTGCCGCCCTGGTTCCGCTGGAAGCCCTGCAGCTAGACGAGCAGGGTCACGCGCATTGGCATGGGCGCTGCTGGTACGTGGCTCAGGTACCGCAGCGCTGTTGGACGTTCGAAGGCCGGCTCATTCCCCAACGGCAGCTACTGAACGAACAGGAGCAGTTGGTCAGCATGGAAGACGTCTCCGACATCCGCCGCCAGGTACAAGGCGCTACCGACCCCGGCCAGGTCAAGTTCGACCCCACCGGGATCAACGAGCACCCTCTGATCGCCCGCCGCGACAAAGACGAGCCGTCGTCTGCCCCATACCGTTCCAGCCCCCGCTCCGACAAGTGGCGAGGTCATGACGACTGAGGCCAGACTCGACTCGCGACGCATCGCCCTGTTTCTGTTTCTCATGGTACTGGTCGGTCTCAATCTGAGGCCGGCCCTGTCGTCGCTCGCCCCGCTGCTGGTGCGTGTCCAGGCCGATACCGGCCTGACGCCGCTGGCCATTGGTGCACTGACCACGCTGCCGGTGCTGTGCCTGGGTATCTTCGCGCCCCTGGCGCCCTGGCTGGCCAAGCGGGCAGGCCCCGAGAACACCCTGGCCCTGGCGCTCGGCGTATTGATCGCCGGCCTGCTGTTGCGCGGCCTGCCGGCCCTGCCGCTGCTGTTTCTCGGCACCCTGCTGGCCGGAGCTGCCATCGGCATCGCCGGCACCCTGCTGCCGGCTCTGGTCAAGCGCGAACTTCCCGGCGGCGCGGACCTGATGACCGGTGTCTATACCATGGCGCTGTGCCTGGGCGGCGCCCTCGGCGCCGGCCTGAGCATTCCGCTCGCCGACATGCTGGGCGGCTGGCGGTTCAGCCTGATGAGCTGGGGTCTGCTGGCGCTGCTGGCGCTGGTCGCCTGGCAGACGCTGATGCCACGCGCTCCTCACTCCCAGGTTGCCACCGCTACCGGCGGCAGCATGCGCGAGCTGCTCGGCCAGCCGTTGGCGTGGCAGGTGATGATCCTGATGGGAACCCAGTCCTCGTTGGCCTACATCGTTTTCGGCTGGCTGCCCACGTTGCTCCAGGCGCGTGGCTACAGCGAGGCCGAAGCCGGCTGGATGATGGGCGCCTCGGTGATGGTGCAGCTGATTTCGGCCTTGGGTGCGCCCTGGCTGGCGCGTCTGAGCCGCGACCAGCGCCCGGCGCTGATGCTGGTACTGGGCTGTATCGCGGCGGGACTGTGGCTGCTGCTCCAGGCCGGCGAGAGCTGGCGCTGGCCCGGCGTGGTGCTGCTGGGGCTGGGTCAGGGCGGCAGCTTCAGCCTGGCCCTCAGCCTGATCGTGCTGCGTACGGCCAACTCCCGCCTGGCCGGCAAGCTCTCCGGCCTGGCGCAGGGCGGCGGCTACACCCTGGCCGCCCTGGGGCCGCTGGCGGTGGGGGTGCTGCTGCAACTCCAGGTCGGCATGGCGACCATGACCGGCGTCTTGCTGTCGATCGTCGCCGTGGCCGCCGGCTTCGCCCTGCTGGCCGGACGCAACCGGCGCCTCGACGTCGATGCCGAGGGGCGCCTCATCACCCGCTGACTTTCTTGGTCTCTAGGCCCTTCTTTGGGACCAGGCCACCCCGCCCAGAATCAACCCCATCGCCACCAGGTGATTCCATTCAGGACGCTCGCCCAGGAACAGCGCGCCGATCAACACCGCCCACAGCGGGATCAGGTAGTTGATCAACGACAGGAAGGTGGGTCCGGCGGCAGCCACCAGGGTGAAATAGATGACGCTGCCCAGCGCGGTGCAGATCAACCCCAGTACGGCGACGGCCCACAGCGCCGCGGGAGACAGCATGGGCACGGCGGGGGTATCGATGGGCCAGGTGGCAACGGCCAGCGGCAGCGTCAGCAGCCAGGCCATGGCCAGCACCAGCGCCGAGGTCGCCCAGGGGTCGCTGGCCGGCTTGTGGCGGGAAACGATCGCATTCACCGCATAGCACACCGCCCCGCCCAGCACGGCCAACTGGGCCAGCAGCGTCTCGCCGCGACCGCCCAGCTCCCTCAGCGCGGTGGGCCCGATCAGCACCAGCACCCCTGCAAAACCGATCAAAAAGCCCGCCAAGCGGCGCGGCGCCATGCGCTCGCCGCTGACCAGGAAATGCGCCAGCACCAGGGTCAGCAAGGGCATCACGGCCATGAGAATACCCGCCAGCCCGCTGTCGATTCGCTGCTGCCCCCAGCTGATGAGCAGGAACGGCATCATGTTGCCGACCACGGCAATGGCCAGCATGAAGCGCCAGACCTGCGGTCCGCGCGGCCAGGCGCGACGCAACCACACCACCAACAGCAGCAGGCCGGCGGCAGCGATGGCGTTACGCCCGGCTACCAGCATTGCCGGTGTCATCTCTGCCACGGCGATCCGGGTCAGGGCGAACGAGCTGCCCCACACGATCGCCAGCGCCACCAGCAACAGCCAGTGCGATGCAGGCCGTGTCATGCCCCCTCCCCCTTGTTTCGTTGATCCCGGTCAAGCACGACCTCCCGCCCCGCCGTGCTAGGCTATGCCTGAAAACCGTCTGCGCTTGGCCAAACGGCATTGAAAATCAGCGACATTCTCTCACGCAGGGTAACGATGGACGAGACGGCCGAGGTAGTGTTTCACGCTCGGGGCTTGAAGCGCTTCTACCAGATGGGCGAAGTGACCATCCAGGCGCTGCGTGGCATCGACCTCGAACTTCGTGCCGGCGAGCTGGTGGTCATGCTGGGGGCCTCGGGCTCGGGCAAGTCGACGCTGCTCAACATCCTCGGCGGCCTCGACAGCCCCAGCGAGGGTACCCTCACCTATTTCCCCCGTCGCAGCGATGGCGCACACGAGCGCTCGGGCCTGGACCTGGCCACGGCCTCCCAGCGCGAGCTGACCAACTTCCGCCGCCATCACGTGGGCTTCGTGTTTCAGTTCTACAATCTGATCTCGAGTCTTACGGCACGCGAGAACGTCGCCGTCGTCACCGACATCAGCCGCCACCCCCTGCCTCCTGAAGAGGCGCTGGCGCTGGTGGGCCTGGAGCACCGGCTGGATCACTTCCCTTCCCAGCTTTCGGGCGGCGAGCAGCAGCGCGTGGCCATCGCCCGTGCCGTGGCCAAGCAGCCCGAGGTGCTGCTGTGCGACGAGCCCACCGGGGCTCTCGATTTCCAGACCGGCATCCGCGTGCTCGAGGTGCTCGAGCGCATCAACCGGGAAACCGGCACCACGGTGGCAATCATCACCCACAACGAGGTCATCGGAGACATGGCCGATCGCATCATTCGCCTGCGCGACGGCAGGGTCGAGCACTGGCAGGCCAATGCGCAGCGGCGCCTGCCGCAAGAGCTGCGCTGGTAGCCGCGGCCTGCGCCATGAAGACGCTCGACCGCAAGCTCTATCGCGACCTGTGGCGCCTCAAGGGACAGGCGCTAGCCATCGCGCTGGTCATCGCCAGCGGGGTCATGACCCTCATCCTGGCCGTGACCACCCTGGAGTCGCTGACCGGCGCCCGCGACCGTTTCTACACCAGCCACCACTATGCCGAGCTCTTCGTCGACCTCAAGCGCGCCCCGCTGGGTCTGCTGGCCCAGCTGCAGCAGCTCGACGGAGTCAATCTGATCGAACCCCGGGTACGCGCCGCGGTACGCCTGGCGGTGCCCGGCTACGGCGATCCCATACGCGGCCAGCTGCTGTCGCTGCCCGACGGACGCCAGCCGCTGCTCAACCATCTTCATCTCAAGGCCGGCAGCCTGCCGGAACCCGGTCGCGACGACCAGGCGGTGGTCTCCGATGCCTTCGCCGAGGCCCACGGCCTGGCCCCGGGCGACCGTCTTGAAGCGATCGTCAATGGCCGCCATACCCAGCTGACGATATCCGGCATCGGCCTGAGCCCCGAGTATCTCTATCAGGTGGCCCCCACCGACATGATGCCGGACTACCGCCGCTATGCCGTGCTGTGGATGAACCAGCGCGCCCTGGCCCAGGCCTACGGCATGGAGGGCGCCTTCAACAGCCTGACCCTCACGCTGCAGGCCGGCGCCAGCGAGGCCGACGTGATCGATGCCCTGGATCTGGCCCTGGCCCGTTATGGCGCCATCGGCGCCCAGACCCGCCATGACCAGCAGTCCCACCGCTTCATCGAGGAGGAGCTCAACCAGCAGCGCATCACCGCCACCGTGCTGCCGGCGATCTTTCTGACGGTGTCGGCCTTTCTGCTCAACGTGGTGATGGGGCGCATCATCCAGACCCAGCGCGAGCAGCTTGCCGTGCTCAAGGCCTTCGGCTATCGCGACACCGAGCTGGCCCGCCACTACGGCCTGCTGGCCGGGGCCATCGTGCTGCTCGGCTGGGCCGTCGGTGTGGTGCTGGGGGGCTGGGCAGCCAGCGGCCTGGCGGGGGTCTATCGCGAGTACTTTCGCTTTCCCGAGATGCAGTTCGGCGTGCCCCTCTGGGCGCTGGCGCTGTCGCTGCTGGTGACCCTGCTCGCCGCCCTGGCCGGCACCTGGCACGCGGTATGGCGCGCCGTCGGCCGCCCCCCGGCCGAGGCGATGCGTCCGCCGGCGCCACACCGCTTTCGCCGCAGCTGGCTCGAAAGCCTGGTGCCCGCGGCACTGCTGGGCAACGAGGGGCGCATCGTGCTGCGCAATCTCGCGCGCCATCCGCTCAAGGCCGCCTTTTCGGTGGTGGGGATCGCTCTCTCGGCGGGACTGCTGGTGATCGGCGCCTACCAACTGGCGGCGGTCGACAAGATGATCGATCAGCAGTATCGGCAGGTGCTGCAGATGGACATGGAGCTCACCTTCAACGAGCCGACACCGGCCCGCGCCGCCGGCGAGCTGCGCCACCTGCCCGGCGTGCTGGCAGTGGAGAGCTGGCGGCGGGTGCCGGTGACCCTGATCCATGGCCATCGTCACTATCGCACCAGCCTGCTGGGCATGGCGCAGGAACCTGGGATGCGTCAGGTACTCGATGGGCAGGGCCGCCCGCAGCGCTTGCCGGAATCGGGGGTCATGCTGACGCGCCACCTGGCGGAACAGCTCGACGTGCAGGTGGGCGACACCCTGGAGGTGGCGGTGATGGAAGGCCGTCGGCAGCGCTTGTCACTGCCCCTGACGGCGCTGGTGGACGAACCGCTGGGTGTCGGCGCCTACCTGCAGCTGGGCGCGCTCAACGCGCTGATGCACGAGGGCCCCGCCATCAGCGGCGCGTGGCTGCTGGTGGATCGCGAGAGCACGGCCGAGCTGCATGCCGCGCTATGGGAGCTGCCGGGCGTGGCCTCCATCGGTCTGCTGACCGAGGCCGAGCAAGGCATTCGCGACTACATGGACGAGACGCTGCTGATGGTGGCGGTAATCTTCGTCGGCATCGCCTCCTCCATCGCCTTCGGCGTGATCTACAACAATGCCCGCATCGCCTTCGCCGAGCGCGCGAGGGAGCTCGCCACGCTGCAGGTACTCGGCTACACGCGCGCGGAGGTCGCCAGGATCCTGCTCGGCGAGATCGCCCTGCTCACCCTGGCGGCGATTCCTCTGGGCTGGGCCATCGGCGTCTTTTTCAGCCACCTGCTGAACCGGGCCTTTACGCACGATCTGTTCCGCATACCGCTGGTTTTCACGCCGCACACCTTCGGCTTCGCCGCGGCCGGCGTCCTGGTCGCATCGCTGCTGGTCGCCGCACTCGTCTTTCGTCGCCTGGGCCGCCTGGACAAGATTCGCGTGCTCAAGGCCGTCGAGTAGCGCTCGAAGGACATCTTCATAGAGAGGGGAAGGGAATGACTCAACGCCGCACCTGGATCCGCTATCTGCTGTGGATCCTGCTGGCTGCCGGTTTGCTCGGCATGCTGGCCTGGACACTGCGTCCCACCCCCGTGCCGGTCAACACGGCTCACGTCAGAGTGGGCCCCTTCGTCGACTCGGTGGTCGAGGAGGGGCGAACCCAGCTGCGTGAAACCTGGAACGTTTCGGCTCCCATCGCCGGTTTCCTGCAGCGCGTCGACCTGGAGGTGGGCGACCATGTCGAAGAAGGTGACACGCTGTTCCGGCTCGAGCCGAGCCCAGCACCGGCACTGGACGTACGCACGCGGCAGCAGGCCGAGGACAATCTGCAAGCCGCTCAGGCCCGTCTCCAGGCCGCTCAGGCCAACCTGGAAACGGCTCGCGCCGACCGCCGTTTCGCCGAGGCCGAGTATCAGCGCTACCGTCAGCTGCACCAGCGCAACCTGATCTCCACTGCCGAATTGGAGCTACGCCAGAATCAGCGCGACCGGCTTCGCGCGCTGGAAAATTCCGCGGCCTCCGGCGTCGAGGTAGCACGTTTCGAGGTGGAGAGTGCCCGGGCGCTGCTGGCCGTGGCCATCGGCCAGCGCAGCGAGGCGGACCAGCCGGTGCTGCAGGTGCGCGCGCCGGTTTCCGGCCTGGTGCTGACCCGCTACCGCTGCTGCGAGGGTAGCGTGAGCGCCGGCGAACCGATCCTCGAACTCGGCCGCCTCGCCGACCTGGAGATTCAGGTCGACCTGCTCTCGATGGATGCCGTGAGGCTACGCCCGGGGCTTGACGCCGTGATCACCGGCTGGGGCGGCGAGCCGCTCGCCGGCAGTGTCAGACGCATTGCGCCCGCCGGGTTCACGCGCACCTCGGCGCTGGGGGTGGACGAACAGCGCGTGCCGGTGATCGTCGACTTCGCCGGCGAACTCGACCGCAGCGAACTGGGCATCGGCAGCGGCTACCGGGTCGACGTCGAGTTCGTGATCTGGCAGGCCGACGACGTCATGCAGGTGCCCACCAGCGCTCTGTTTCGCCACCGGGGCGAGTGGGCGGTGTTCGTCATCGAAGAGGGGCGCGCCACGCTGCGCAGCGTGGAAACGGGTCGCCGTCAGGGCCTGGTTTCCCAGGTCGTTGCCGGGCTCGAGGTGGGCGAGATCGTGATCACGCATCCGGGCGATCGGGTGAGCGAAGGCATCCGCGTCGCACCGGATGAGTGAGATCGAACGCAACACTGGGGTATCATCGTCGTCAGGGCGCCTTGCCATGCCCGTGACGAACGCCATCTCCAGGAGCTGCCATGATCGCCCCCCCTTTTGCCGACCGCCCCGTACTGGTGCTCTACACCGGTGGTACGTTGGGCATGATGCCCAGCGCCGAGGGTCTGGTGCCGGCCGGCGACATCGAAACCCGCCTGCGAAACGCCCTCGACGGCCTGCCACCCAGCCGCCAGAGCCAATTGCCCGAATTCGTGGTGCATACGGTTGCCAGCCCCATCGACTCCAGCGCCGCCACGCCCCACGACTGGCAGCGGCTGGCAGCGACCATCGCCGACCGGATAGGCCAGCATGCCGGCATCGTCGTACTGCATGGCACCGACACCCTGGCCTGGAGCGCTTCGAGCCTTGCCTTTCAACTGCAGGGCCTGGACCGGCCGGTGGTAGTCACCGGCGCCATGCATCCTCTCGAAGCCGAAGGCAGCGATGCCCTGGCCAACATCGAACTGGCGCTGCGCTTCGCCGCCCGACCGGAACTGCAGGAGGTCGCCGTGGCCTTCGCCGGACGCCTGCTGCGTGGCGCCCGTTCGAGCAAGACCCACAGCGAGAACGACGACGCCTTTGCCAGCCCCAACTATCCGCTGCTGGGTGAGCAGGTCGGCGATGACGTGGTGCTTTACCCAGCGCGCTGCCTCGAAACCCAGCAGCGCGGTGCGCCGCGCTTCGAATTGCCGGACTATTCGCCGCTGGCCAAGGGGGGAGTCGTCCGTCTCGCGCTGTGGCCGGGCATCCAGGCATGGCAGCTCGAAGCCTGGCTGGGCGACGACAGGGTCCGGGGCGCCCTGCTCGAAGTGTGGGGCGGCGGCAACATCCCACCGGACCCGGAGGTGATCGGCGTGCTGGCCAAGGCCAGCGGCGAAGGCAAGCTGATCGCCGCGATCAGCCAGTGTCGCTGGGGCGGTATCGCGCCGGGTCGTTACGCTGCCGGCCAGGGGTTGATCGAGGCCGGCGTGCTCTCGGGCGACGACATGACCCCCGAGGCCGCCATCACCAAGCTGGTGCACCTGCTGGCCCTGCCGCTGGACGCCGCCGAACGACGCCGGCTGTTTCTCACTCCCCTCGTGGGAGAGCGCTGAACGTCGCGCAGGGCTTCGGCCACGCCCGGCCCCGGGCTGGGCTGACCTGGGCTTTCCGCCGCCACCGGGCTACGTTGAGTGTAACCAAGCGAAAGCGTCCGAGGAGACATCATGGAGCATCCCGTACACCCCTTCACCGAGCTCTTCGAGCAGCTCGGCCTGCCCGCCGACGAGGCCTCGATCCGCGCCTTCATCGAGCGACATTCACCGCTGCCGCCAACACTGGCCCTGCATGAGGCACCCTTCTGGAATCAGGCCCAGGCCGCCTTCCTGCATGCCGCCCTGGAAGAGGATGCCGACTGGGCCGAAGTGGTCGATCATCTCGACGCATCGTTGAGGAAAGATTAACGACTCAAACGCTCGTCCCAAGAGCATTCTGCTAGGCTTGGCGCGATAACAATCAGAACTCTCTTCAGGCGGGGAAATGTATGCCGATCGATAGGATATCGACTGCGGAATTCTCTGGCGTTGCCGAGCCCGTCGATCTTGACATCCCCCCGTTGCCGGAAGCGCTGCGCTCGCGCCTGGCCGACTGCCGCACCCTACCCAGCCTGCCGGCCGCAGCGGCCCGGGTCATCGCCATCGCACGCTCCATGGAGCCTCGACTCGCCGACTACGCCCGTGTCATCGAGCAGGATCCGGCGCTTACCCTGCGGCTGCTGTCCATGGCCAACAGCGCCTTCTACTCGCGCGGCGGCAATCCGGTCTCCAACTGTCTCGACGCCGTTTCGCGCATCGGCCTGGACGCCACCCTGTCGGTCGCCCTGAGTTTCGGTCTGCCCAAGCGCAGGAGCGACGGCGGGCTGGACCACGAATACCTGTGCCAGCGTGCCATCATTGCAGCCACTGCCGCCCAGGAGCTGGCCGAACACCTGTGCCCCCACGAGGCACCTCAACTGTTCACTACGGCACTGCTGCAGGACATCGGCATTCTCGCCTTCGCCGCCGTCGATGGCGAGCTCTACCTTGCCAGCATACCCGACTTACGCCAGCACCAGCGCCTGAGCGAGGTCGAGCTCGAGTGCTACGGCTGCGACCACGCTCTGGTCGGCGCCTGGCTAGCCGCCAGCTGGGGAGTGCCGGGCACGATAGCCAAAGGCATCATCGACAGCCACGGCCCGCTGGTCGATGGCGATGCGCGCAAGCTCTGCCTACGGCTCTCCTGTCGCATTGCCGACTGCTGGCTCGCCGCCGACTCCGCCTCTGCCTTCAGCGCCCTGTTGCGCCAGCTCGCCTCGCTCGCCTCACTGGACATCGTCATGCTGATGACGGTGATGCAGGAGCTTCAGCACCGCCTGCCTTCGCTGGCACGGCTGTTCGAGATCACCTGCCCGCCGGCCATCGACAGCACGCATCTGCTGGCCGAGGCCAAGGAGCTGCTGTTCGAGCAGAACCTGCGCATGACCATTCGCCTGGCCGAGCAGCAGCGCGAGCTGGAGGCGCTGCACGCCAGTCACGTGGTGCTGGACGAGCAGCACCGCACCGATCACCTCACGCAACTGGCCAATCGCCCGTGGCTGGAGAAACGCCTCGAGCAGCATTTCGAGCTGGCCAAGCACTCTCATCAGCCGCTCTCGGTGATGTTCATCGACCTGGACCACTTCAAGCGCATCAACGACCGCTTCGGGCATCGCTTCGGCGACGAAGTGCTGATCCACTTCGCCGCGGCGTTGAGCAACATGGTGCGCGAGAGCGATGTCGCCGGACGTTACGGCGGCGAGGAGTTCCTGGTGATCATGCCCAATACGCGCCGCCAGCAGGCCGGGATACTGGCCGAGCGCATTCGCGAATACCTGGCCAGTCAGCCGTTGACCCAGGCCGAGGGCGAGCCGCTGCACGTCACCGCCTCGATCGGCATCGTCGACCTGGAAGACGGCGAGTTCGAAAGTGCCGCCGCTCTCGTCGATGCCGCCGATCAGGCCATGTACGGGGTCAAGCATGACGGCCGTGACGGCGTGGGTCACTACGAGGAGCCGGAGCCCGACACCTGAGTGACCGACACTCGCCTGGCAGGCTCGATGCTTGCGACATGCGATACGAAGAGGGCGGCCATCGGGCCGCCCTCTTCCGTCTACGGGGAGGTCCGCAGCTACCCTTTCAGGTCACGCATCAGCAGCGCGAACTCGATGCGCTCCGGCGCGATGGCCTCGCCCGGAACGGGAATGCGCACCACATGGCCCGAACCGGGGGCAGCCTGGACCGATTCGCCATGCTTGTTCTCGATGTGCTCGAGAACGAAGCGACGGTTGCCACCAGGCAGCATCAGCTCCATGCCGTCGCCCACCTCGAAGCGGTTCTTTACCTCGACCTCCAGCAGGCCACGATCCGGATCGTAGCCGGTCACCTCGCCGACGAACTGCTGGTGCACGCCGACCGAGTTGCCGCGCTCGTAGTTCTGGTACTCGTCGTGGACATGGCGGCGATAGAACCCTTCGGTGTAACCGCGGTTGGCCAGGTTGTCGAGCTCGTCCATCAGGCGCATGTCGAAGGGCCGGCCGGCCACGGCGTCGTCGATGGCACGGCGGTAGACCTGAGCGGTGCGCGCCACGTAGTAGTGCGACTTGGTGCGGCCCTCGATCTTCAGCGAGGTGACGCCCATCTCGGTGAGCCTGGGCACGTGCTGCACCGCGCGCAGGTCCTTCGAGTTCATGATGTAGGTGCCGTGCTCGTCCTCGAAGATCGGCATCAGCTCGCCGGGGCGAGTGGCGTCCTCGATCAGGGCCGAAAGCTCGTCCTGGCCTTCCACACCGCCGGCCGTGGCCGTGCTGTAGTTGGCGCTGCCGCTGCCCGAAGCGATCAACCCGCCCTGGCCGGGCGTCCACACGCCGCTTGCCGCATGGGCCGCCGCGGAATTGGCCGGTACCAGATCGCCGGTCTCGTCCTGGGCCGCGGCCACGGTGTTGTACTTCCAGCGGCAGGCGTTGGTGCAGGTGCCCTGGTTGGGATCGCGATGATTGAAGTAACCGGAAAGCAGGCAGCGACCCGAATAGGCGATGCACAGCGCACCGTGAACGAAGGTCTCGATCTCCAGCTCCGGGCACTCGGCACGGATCTCGGCGATCTCCTCCAGCGAGAGTTCGCGCGACAGGATGATGCGGCTGATACCCTGCTTGTACCAGAACTTGGCCGCCGCCCAGTTGACCACGTTGGACTGCACCGAGAGGTGGATCACCTGCTCCGGCCAACGCTCGCGGATCATCATGATCAGTCCCGGGTCGGACATGATCAGGGCGTCGGGGCCGGCTTCTATCACCGGCTCCATGTCGCGCAGGTAGGTCTTCAGCTTGCTGTTGTGCGGCGCGATGTTGGAGGCCACGTAGAACTGCTTGCCCCGCTCGTGGGCGTAGGCGATCCCGCGATGCAGGTTCTCGACCTTGAAATCGTTGTTGCGCACGCGCAGCGAGTAGCGCGGCTGGCCGGCATAGACGGCATCGGCGCCATAGGCGAAGGCATAGCGCATGTTCTTGAACGTCCCCGCCGGGGAGAGCAGTTCGGGAGCTTTCATTGGAGTCACCGTTTTCAGGACGATGCAGCCCCGTACGATTTTCGCTGTCGGCGAAACACAGGGCTGAGATAGAGGGGCAGGAAGTCTAGCAAGTGGGTGGGGCTCTGGCCAGCGTTCGCTCCAACCGGTAGACTGACCCGCGCCGGACCGGATCCCGGCGCCCTGCCGCAGGCGGGGAGCGACAAATTCTCCGATACAGAGCCTTACCATGACCCAAGCGACCCCACGCGCCACCGTCGTGATCTACTCCGGCGGCATGGACTCCTATACCGTACTCCACCGTGCCCTGCGCGAAGGCCTGAACGTCACGGCCCTCTCCTTCGACTATGGCCAGCGCCACGCCCGTGAGCTGGAGGTGGCGGCACGCGTCTGTGCCGAGCTTGGCGTACCGCATCAGGTGGTCGACATTCGCGCCATTCACGGCCTGATCGACAACTCGGCGTTGACCGATGCCAGCCGCGACATGCCCGAGGGCGACTACGGCGAGGAGAATCTCGCCGCCACGGTGGTGCCCAACCGCAACATGATCCTGCTCTCGCTGGCCATCGCCAAGGCGGTCAACGTTGGCGCCGAGCGTGTCGACTATGGCGCCCACGGTGGCGATCACGTGCTCTATCCCGACTGTCGGCCCGCGTTCGTCGAAGCCATGAACGCGGTGGCCGCTATCGCCAATTTCTCGCCGGTCGAGATCCATGCGCCCTACCTGCGCGCCAGCAAGGCGGAGATCCTGGCCGACGGCCTGGCCATGGGCCTCGACTACGCCAAGACCTGGACCTGCTACCGCGGCGAAGCCCTGGCCTGCGGGCGCTGCGGCAGCTGCCGAGAACGTCTGGCGGCCTTTGCCGCCAATGGCCAGACGGACCCGCTCGAGTATGCTGTCGATGCGCCACGACCCGACCTTGCCAGGGGAGGCGTCTGATGTATCACGTCAAGGAGGCGTTCTATTCGCTGCAGGGGGAAGGCGCGCGGGCCGGACGTGCCAGCGTGTTCTGCCGCTTCAGCGGCTGCAACCTGTGGTCGGGGCGCGAGCAGGACCGGCCGAGCGCGGCATGCCACTTCTGCGATACCGACTTCGTCGGCACCGACGGTCAGAACGGTGGACGCTTCGCCAGCGCCGAGGCCCTGGCCGACCATTTGACGGCGCTCTGGCCCGACACGGCCGGCGTGGCGACCCCCTATGTGGTCTTCACCGGCGGTGAGCCGCTGCTGCAGCTCGATGCCGCCTTGATCGCCGCCATGCATGCGCGCGGCTTCGAGGTGGCGGTGGAGACCAACGGCACCCTGCCCGCCCCGGCGGGCATCGACTGGCTGTGCGTGAGTCCCAAGGGCACCACGCCCCTGGCGCTCACGGCGGGCGACGAGCTCAAGCTGGTCTACCCCCAGCCGGAGGCACCGCCCGAACGTTTTGCCGAGCTCGCATTCCGGTACCACTTCCTGCAGCCCATGGACACCACGGCGTTGTCTGCCAACGACGAGCATGTGAGCGCTACCGTGGCCTACTGCCTGGCCCACCCGCTGTGGCGACTGTCGCTGCAGACACACAAGATCACGGGGATCGACTGATGACGCTGTTCGTCAACCGCCTGACTCAACTCGACTCTTCGCTGTGGTGCCCGCAGCGAGGCCTGATCGGCGTCAGCTGGTACGTCGATGCGGAGCTCGACGGCGAACTCGGCGAAGACGGCATGCTGTTCGACTTCGGTCACGTCAAGCCGTGGATCAAGTCGCGTCTGGATGCCAGCGCCGACCATACGCTGCTGGTGCCGACCCGCGCCCCCGGCGTCGAGATCAGCGAGTGCAGCGAAGGCATCTGCGTACGCGCCTCACTGCCCTACGCCATGGAGGTTCGCGCGCCGCGCCAGGCTTTCACCCTGCTGCCATGGCAGCAGATCGACCCCGAGCGACTTGCCGATCACCTTGCCCGTGAGCTGATGAAGCGTCCGCCGCCGCGGGTCAGCGCCATCCGCCTGCGGCTGCGTCCGGAGGCGATCGAAGGCGCCGCCTATACGTACAGCCACGGCCTCAGGCACCACAGCGGCAACTGTCAGCGTATCGCCCACGGCCATCGTTCACGCCTGCACATCTGGCAACGCGGCCAGCGCTGCCCGGCGCTGGAGGCACACTGGGCAGAGCGTCTGAACGACTGCTACCTGGTGGACAAGGCCGATATCGTCGCTCACCCCGAACCGGAGCTCCGCCGCAGCCTGACCAGCCGCTACCGTGCCGAACAGGGCCGTTTCCAGCTGCGCCTGCCGCTGGAGCGCTGCTTCGTGCTAGACGTGCCCACCACCATCGAGCACATCGCCGTCTGGCTGGCACGACAGATCGCCGCGGAAACGGGAACCACCACCCGGGTACAGGCCTTCGAGGGGATCGACAAGGGTGCGATAGCCGAGGCCAAGCCCGAGGCCAAGCCGTGAGCCAAAGCAGCGAAGCCCCGGCGGCAAGCCGGGAGTCGGGGTGCCGCCCCGGCTGCGGTGCCTGCTGCATCGCGCCTTCGATCAGCTCGCCGATACCCGGCATGCCCCACGGCAAACCGGCCCAGGTACGCTGCATTCAGCTCGACGACGACAACCTGTGCCGCCTGTTCGGCGACCCGCGCCGCCCCCGGGTATGCGAGAGCTTCGCCTTCGACCGCGAGCTGTGCGGCGAGAACCGCACTCAGGCGTTGCAGCACATCGCCCTGCTGGAGTGCGGCACCACCGCCTAACCGTTACCCGCGACCACCCGGTCCTTGACGCCACTCACTTGGGGCAGTGGGCGGTCGAGCAAGGTACGCCAGCGAATCAGTACCGGCGCATCGCTGTGACTCACGCTGTCCAGCAGCGAGCGGAACTGCTCGCGCATTGCCTCGTCACGGCAGTCGATGAACGACAGCCACGCTTCCAGCGCACACAGCTCCTGGTGGCGATTTTCATGCTGGCGGGCGTACTCGAGCGCCTGCTCGACCAGCAGCTTCACCTCTTCCTTGGGTCGACCCAACCGGTCGCGCACATGGGCGAGCTGGACCGCCAGCTCGGAAACGAACAGCGTGCTGCGCTCGCGGGCGATCATCAGGCACTGATCGAGATAATCCTCGGCGCGGCTGAGCTCATCGAGCGCCAGGCAGGCATCGCTGTACCACAGATTGGGGCGGTGATAACGGTCGCGACCGGTGATCTCGCCCAGCTCCTCCTGCGCCAGTTCCATCATGGTCAAGCCGTCGCGATCGCCCGACAGCGCCCGGCGCCAGCCGAGGATGCCCTGGGCCGACACCTGCCACAGGTGCAGATCGGGCGTCTCGGTCAGGGCCACGGCCTGCTCGGCGCGGCGAGCCGCCAGATGCACGTGACCGAGCTGGCGGTAGAGCGCCGCAGCGAACAGCAGCGCCATAGCCAGCGAGCCGGGATGCCCGATGCGCTCGGCCAGGCGGATCGCCGCTTCGACCTGCTGCTCGGCCCGGCGGTAGTCGCCGCGCAGACAGATGGCCCAGCCCTGGAAACAGGCAGCGGCCACCTGGGGGTGTTCGGAGAACGGCAGCCACTCGATCATCATCGGCTGCTCGAGCGGGGCGATCTCGTCGAGATGCTCGAAGGCCTGACGCACGCGCCCTGCCCAATACTCGCAGTTGGCCCGGGCATAATCGGCCAGGCGCCGGTAGCGCGGGTCCTCCAGGCGTCCGGCAATGGTCGCCAGGCTGGCCGCCAGGGAGAAGGCGTCGGCATGGGCGTGGCGCTGACTGCAGCCCACCCACAGCCCCCACTTGACCAGGAAGGCCTGCTCCAGATCCTCGGCGTCCTCGGCGTGGCAGCCCTCATGCTGCACCAGTAGCTCACGGGCACGCACGAAACTTTCATGTGCGGTCGGCGAGCCGTGACCCTCCAGGGCAAAGGCGGCCTGCCCGCGCACGGTCAACAGGCTGATCTCGCGCTCGGCCTGGTTCTCCACGTGACGCAGGCTGGCCAGGCCGAAATCGGCCATCTTCAGCGCGGTGCGGTTGGCGCTGACCTTGAGCGCTTCGCGCGCCGCCAGTTCGAAGTAGCGCGCACCGCGGGCGTAGTGGCCGCTGCGGCGCAGGTGGGTGGCGAAATCGCCCGGGTGGCGACCGATCCACATCGGGAAGCGTTCCTCGATGAGGCTGACCACCTGACGATGGATACGCACCCGCACGTCACGCGGACAGGAGAGGTAGGCGGCTTCCTGCAGCAGCTGGTGGCTGAACTGGTATTCGCGACCGCCGCCCTCGCCGCCCGCCGGCTCGATGATCTCCAGCCGGCGCATCTGCTCCAGGGCACAGTTGAGCTGGGTCATGTCCCAGCCGCTGCACTCGGCGAGAAAATCGAGCCGGAAACGACGCCCCAGCACTGCCGCAACATGTGCCACCTCGCGGTCGCCGTCGAGCTGGTCGATCCGCCCGGCGAGCAGCCCAAGCAGGCCGCGCGGCAACTCGTCGAGATGCACCATGCGCCCCTCGCGGCGATCCATCTCAAGGCGCCGGCAGATCTCCTGCATGTAGAGCGGCACGCCGTCGCAGCGCTCGATGATCTGTCCGCGCAGGCGCGGGCTGAGGTGCAGCCGGTAGCGCCGGGCCAGCTGCGACAGCAGCCGCGACGACTGCATGGCGTCGAGATGTCCCAGGGTGATCTGCTGGTCCCAGTGCAGCCGGGTCGGCAGCGCCTCGCGGCCATGGTGGCTGGCCACCAACAGGAAAGCGCAGTTGATCGGCAGACGTGCCTGCAACCCGGCCAGGACACGGAAGGAGGGCTCGTCGAGCCACTGCAGGTCGTCGACCATCAGCACCTGGGTGCGCTCGATGGCCTGCCGCTCGATGACGCGACAGAGCAAGGCCACCACCAGGTCCGCTGCCTCGCCGCTCTTGGCCAGCTGCGCCACCTCGGGCGATTCGCGTACGCCCAGCGCTTCCTCGAGCAGACCCAACTGCTCGGCGCTCAACGACAGGTCGACCTTAGTGACCAGGGCTTCGAGTGACGGCTCGTCGAGCTTGCCGTCGAGGTGCCAGCGCAGCAGCGTGCGTGCCACGCCGTAGGGCTCCAGCACGGAAAGCCGCGTGGTGGGCTGCCAGCAGATGGCGGCATCGCGGCTCAGTTCGAGCTGGCGGAAGCCGACCATCAGGGCCGACTTGCCCATGCCGGAGGCGCCGCGTACCAGCACGCTCTGGCGCAGGCCGATGCCGGCCCGGGCCAGGGCGTCGCGCAGTACGCGCAGCGACGACTCGCGCCCCACCAGGCTGGGCGGCATGGCATCACGGCCGCCCTCGTTATGGCCCAGCACCAGCGCCCGCAGGCGCACGCGGCCGTCGCTCGCCACCAGCCGCGAAGAGAGACGCGGCTGCAGGTCCAGCGCAGGCGGCATGTGCTGACTGGCCTCCTGGGAGATCACCAGTTCGCTGCCCTCGGCGGCGCTCATCAGCTCCAGCGAGCCCTGAGTCACCTGCCCCAGCGGATCGACCAGCTGGCGCTCGGGCAGGTAGACCACGCGCCCGCTATTGAGGCCGGCGGCAAGCTCGATGCGCGGCGGCTCGTCCTCGCCGCTCCAGTGCCGGCTCACCTCGTCGGGCAGCACACGACGGCAGTGTTCGTAGAGCGCCACCAGCTCGGCAAGCTGATGGGCCGGGCCATGGGTGCCGAAACAGGCGAGCCCCAGCCCGCCGGTGGCCCCGGGCAGCCAGAAACCGCCCAGATGGTGGCACTGCTGCTGCTCCAACCAGCGCATGAGTTCGATCTGCAGCGCCAGGCAGGCGCGCGTCTCGTCACGGGCGGAGAACTCCCCCTTCACCCGCAGCCGGATGGCCATCACCGACAGCTGTCGCTGTTCGATCTCGTCTTCACGCAGCGGCGAGCTGCCGTGAGCCAGGGTGCGCGAGAAGGCTCCCTGGGGTGAGAGGCTCTTCAGGTCGGGCGTGCCGTCCGACCAGTAACGCGCCAGTTGCAGAAAATTGGGTTCGGGCTGCTGACCGGAGAGCGCCAGCAGTTGCAGGTAGGCGTTGTACTGCTCATGGGCGGCGGCCAGTTGGCCCTGCTCGGCAAGCTGGCGTACCAGCCGCTCATGGAAGGGGCCGTAGCCGGAGAAGCGGCTGACGAGGGTCTGCAGCAGGGTGTCGGGCACTTCGTCGTGGCGCTCGAGCACGCCTTCGGCGAAGCGAATCACGCGCTGGCGCCACTCGTTGCGCAACTGCACCAACCAGCGTTGGAACTCGGTGCAGGCCGGCAGCTGCAGCTCCTCCACCAGATCGCCGCGGTAGCGGCGCAGCAAGCATTGGAGCGTATCCACGTCCTGCTCGCCCTCCAGCAGTTGCTGTAGCTCATGCAGATCGAAACGCCAGCTGTCCGGCCGCCGGAAGGCGATGGTCTGGCGCGACACGACCAGCACGCGCTCCGCTTCCTCGCCCAGGGATTGCCGCAGGCAGTGGAGTGCGTGACGCAGGTTGGTACGACCGGATGAGAGCCCCTGGTCGGGCCACAGCAGTTCGGCCAGGCTGGCCCGGTTGACCGGCTGATGATGGAGCAGAAGATAGACCAGCAGCGCCTTGACCTTGTCGTAGCTGAACTGGGTCAGTACGTCATCACCCAGTGCCAGCGAGAACTGGCCGAACAACGCCAGGTGATCACACTCACTGTTCTGCACGATATCTGAAGCGTCCTGCATGACGGAACCCTGCATGGCAAAGTGGCGGCGTCAGGCCGGCACGCCACTATGGAAACGAAACGCCGTGTCCGGCGTGACTATTAGTTGTGCTTCGCATTCGGCAAAGAAATCCACCCGCTTGTCAATGGGATCTTTCGCAAGATGCCGGGCCAGCATCAGATAATCCTCGAAATGCCGGCCCTCGGACTTGACCAGCGAGCGATAGAATCGGGCCAGCTCGGCGTCGAGATGGGGTATCAGCCTGGCGAAACGTTCGCAGCTTCGCGCCTCGATGAATGCCCCGATGATAAGGATATCGACAAGTCGCTCCGGTTCTTGAGGGCGAACGTGGCGACGCAGCCCTTCGGCGTAGCGTGAAGCGCTCAAATGTCGGTATTCGATGCCACGCGCTTCCATCAGCTTGACCACTTGCTCGAAGTGCAGCAGCTCCTCGCGGGCGAGTTGGGACATCTTGGTCAGCAAGAGAGGATGATCGACATAGCGGTAGAGCAGGCTCATCGCCGTGGAAGCGGCCTTCTTCTCGCACTGGGCATGGTCGATGAGCAGCAGGTCGGGGTTCTTGAGCGCCCAGTCGACCCACGCATCGGGCGTGGGGCAGGCGAGAAAGGCAAGCAGGCTCGGCGGCAGCTCGACGTCATGGGACGCTTCGAGGGTCTCGGACATGTTTCAGGCTCGGTATTCCAGGTCGTGCGAATCTGGGTCGGGAGTCGGCGCACGGTTTGCGGCCTCACGCTCGCCGGCGGCCTTGAGCAGGCGCTCGCCCAGGCGGGCATACAGCTCCGCCGCGCTGAGTTCGGCGCCCCCCTCCAGAGGCCTCAGGCCGTAGCGCGACAGATCGCGGATACGATCGCGGCCGACCCGCAACAGTTCCACCGCCCGCGATAGGGGCGGCTGCTCCGGGCGGAAGCGAATGCGGTAGCGGCGCAGCTGCGCTTCCAGCAGGGCCTCGTCCTCGATCTGCAGGAAGCACCCGGCCACCCGCTCGCGCAGGGTATCCAGTTGCGCCATGCGCTGGCTGCGCTGCTCGGCCGTGAGGGCCATCCATTCGCCGATCTCGCTATCCGTTCGCTGACAGCCTCGACATATCGGGTCGCCCAGCGTCGTCGAGCAGAGCCCCACACAAGGCGAGGCGATACGCGCGCACATCACCGCTCTCCCATCGTTGAACGGCCCCATGGTAACGCGCCCCGTCGCGCGTGGCACGTTGTAGTTCGACAACATCGCGGCGACCAAAGTCTAGCGCCCGGCTCAGCGGGCCAACTTAACATTGTCGACAGTTTCCCGTAGAATCGCGGCACCCAGTGACTACGGTTGTTTCCCCGCCAAGGCAGGCATCTCGTCGAGGGTCATCGACGTATCGACCAGCCTTGGGCAACACACCAGATGAGGGCCCCAACGTGCTTGAAGCCTATCGCCAACATGTCGAAGAACGCGCCGCCGAGGGCGTCCCGCCGAAGCCCCTGAATGCCGAACAGGCCGCTGCGCTGGTCGAGCTGCTGAAGAACCCGCCGGCTGGCGAAGAGGAGTTCGTCCTCGACCTGCTGACCAACCGCATTCCGCCGGGCGTCGACGAGGCCGCCTACGTCAAGGCCGGTTTCCTGACCGCCATCACCAAGGGCGAGGCGCAGTCTCCGCTGGTCGACAAGGTTCATGCCGTCAAGCTGCTGGGCACCATGCAGGGCGGCTACAACATCGCCACCCTGGTCGAGCTGCTGGACGATGCCGAGCTCGCCAAGGAGGCCGGCGAACAGCTCAAGCACACCCTGCTGATGTTCGATGCCTTCCACGACGTGGAAGAGCGCGCCAAGGCCGGCAACGCGGTGGCCAAGGACGTCATGCAGTCCTGGGCCGAGGCCGAGTGGTTCCTGTCCAAGCCGGCACTGGCCGAGAAGATCACCCTCACCGTGTTCAAGGTGCCGGGCGAGACCAACACCGACGACCTCTCCCCCGCGCCGGACGCCTGGTCGCGCCCCGACATTCCGCTGCATGCCAACGCCATGCTCAAGAACGAGCGCGAAGGCATCGTGCCTGAAGTGCCCGGCACCACCGGCCCGCTCAAGCAGATCGAAGAGGTCAAGGCCAAGGGCTATCCGGTCGCCTACGTGGGCGACGTGGTCGGCACCGGCTCCTCGCGCAAGTCGGCCACCAACTCCGTGCTGTGGTTCTTCGGCGACGACATCCCCAACGTGCCCAACAAGCGCGCCGGCGGTTTCTGCTTCGGCGGCAAGATCGCCCCGATCTTCTTCAACACCATGGAAGACGCCGGTGCCCTGCCCGTCGAGATGGATGTCTCCAAGCTCGAGATGGGCGACGTGATCGACGTCTACCCCTATGAAGGCAAGGTGTGCAAGCACGGCACCGACGAGGTACTGACCACCTTCGAACTCAAGACCCAGGTGATCCTCGACGAGGTGCGCGCCGGCGGCCGTATCCCGCTGATCATCGGTCGTGGCCTGACCGGCAAGGCACGCGAGTCGCTGGGCCTGGCGCCTTCCGACGTGTTCCGTCTGCCCGAGCAGCCCAAGGACACCGGCAAGGGCTTCACCCTGGCCCAGAAGATGGTCGGCAAGGCCTGCGGCATGGCGGGCGTACGCCCGGGCATGTACTGCGAGCCGAAGATGACCACCGTGGGCTCCCAGGACACCACCGGCCCGATGACCCGCGACGAGCTCAAGGACCTCGCCTGCCTCGGCTTCCAGGCCGATCTGGTGATGCAGTCGTTCTGCCACACCGCGGCCTACCCGAAGCCGGTCGACGTGGAAACCCACCACACCCTGCCCGACTTCATCATGAACCGCGGCGGCGTCTCGCTGCGTCCGGGCGACGGCATCATCCACAGCTGGCTGAACCGCATGCTGCTGCCCGACACCGTCGGCACCGGCGGCGACTCCCACACGCGTTTCCCGCTGGGCATCTCGTTCCCGGCCGGCTCGGGCCTGGTCGCCTTCGCCGCCGCCACCGGCGTGATGCCGCTGGACATGCCGGAATCGGTGCTGGTGCGCTTCAAGGGCAAGCGTCAGCCTGGCGTCACCCTGCGTGACCTGGTCCACGCCATCCCCTACTACGCCATCAAGCAGGGGCTGCTGACCGTGGCCAAGGCGGGCAAGAAGAACGCCTTCTCCGGCCGCGTGCTGGAGATCGAAGGTCTCGAGGACCTTACCGTCGAGCAGGCCTTCGAGCTCTCCGACGCCTCCGCCGAGCGCAGCGCCGCCGGCTGTACCATCACCCTGGGTGAAGCGAGCGTCACCGAGTACCTGAAGTCGAACATCACCCTGCTCAAGTGGATGATCGCCAACGGCTATGGCGACAAGCGCACCATCGAGCGCCGCATCCTGGCCATGGAAGAGTGGCTGGCCAACCCCAGCCTGATGCGCGCCGACAAGGATGCCGAGTACGCCGAGGTCATCGAGATCGACCTCGACGAGCTCAAGGAGCCGGTTCTCTGCGCGCCGAACGACCCCGACGATGCCCGCCTGCTCTCCGAAGTGGCCGGCGAGAAGATCGACGAGGTGTTCATCGGCTCGTGCATGACCAACATCGGCCACTTCCGCGCCGCGGGCAAGCTGCTCGAGAAGCAGCCGGCCGGCAGCCTGAAGACCCGCCTGTGGCTGGCGCCGCCGACCAAGATGGACCAGCACCAGCTCACCGAAGAGGGCTACTACGGCATCTACGGCCGTGCCGGTGCGCGCATGGAAATGCCGGGCTGCTCGCTGTGCATGGGCAACCAGGCGCGTGTCGCCGCCAAGAGCACCGTGGTCTCGACCTCTACCCGTAACTTCCCCAACCGTCTGGGCGACGGCGCCAACGTCTACCTGGCGTCGGCGGAACTGGCGGCGGTGGCCGCGGTGGAAGGTCGCCTGCCCAGCGTCGAAGAATACCAGCGTTACATGGGAGAATTCGACGCCATGGCCGGCGAGATCTATCGTTACATGAACTTCCATGAGATCGAGGAGTATCAGAACGCCGCTTCCAACGTGATTCCGGTCGCTCAGGAAGCCTGATACCTTCGGGTTCTGATAGAATCAGGTTCGACTCCGATGCTCGCAACATCGATGGCATCTGAAAGCCGATGCCGGAGCCGATGAACGAAGCGCCCTCTCACGAGGGCGCTTTTTTATTTGCGTCGGTTCGCTACGTTTCTTTACCCGCACTGCCTTGAGCGACGCTATCGGCGTGTCTAATTTTAATAGGTCTATGTGCGGATCTGTCGGCCAGGAAGTCGGCTCGCACATAAAGAACGAGGGATGGACACCAAAAGGGACATTCAAGGAGTAGAACATGTCGAACAGAACGCTCCTCTGCATATCATTGACGGCTGCGACGCTGGTCGTCGCCAACGGGACTCAGGCACAGACTTATCACGAGCCGCATCAGCAGTATGCCTACCTGGGGCTGGGCACCGGTTTCAGCTCGCTGGAAAACGACCGCGACGAAGTCGACAATTTCATCGAAAGCGGTGGCCGCAACTTCAGCATCGACGACGACGACAACGTGTGGAAGGTCTTCGCCGGCTATCAATTCAACCGTTACCTGGCGGTCGAGGCCTTCTATGCCGACCTGGGTCGCGTGCGCTTGCGCGGCACCGACGGTGCCAGCACCGACCTGGAATCCACGGCCTATGGTGCCAGTGTGGTGGGCCAGCTCCCCGTCACACACTGGTTCACTCCCTTCGCCAAGATCGGCGCCGCCAGCTGGGAAACCGAGGTGCGCGGCAACCTGGGCGATGCCGAGCTGAACCTGCAGGACAACGACGGCTTCGATCCGGTCTATGGCCTGGGCGCCCAGTTCAACTTCAACCCCGTCCTGATCCGGGCCGAGTACGAACGCTACGACCTCGACAGCGACTACACCATCGATACCTTCACTGCCTCAGTGGGCTTTCGCTTCTAGCCCGTCACGCCTCACGCCACCGACGCCGGGCACTACCGGCGTCGGCCGTCTTGCGACGAATCGATGAAGGCTGAGCAACGGGCGTTATGGCATCATCCCGTGACACATCACTCAGGCAAGGAGCCCTCGATGAGCGCCATCATCACGCCCGATATCTGCGATGCCCATCCGGAAGTCCAGGTACTCGACCCCATCTTCGTCAGCTACGGTGGCCGCGAGGCCTTCTGCGGTCCGATTCGTACGGTCAAATGCTTCGAAGACAACTCGCTGGTCAAGCAGGCGGTGAGCGAACCCGGCGAAGGCGCCGTGCTGGTGGTCGACGCCGGTGGCTCGCATCGCTGCGCCATGCTGGGCGACATGCTGGCCGAACAGGCCGTGGACAACGGCTGGTCCGGTGTCGTGATGTACGGCTGCGTGCGCGATGTCGACGTGCTCGCCGAGACGGACCTGGGCGTGCATGCCCTGGGCGCCCATCCGCGCAAGAGCGAGAAGCGCGGCGAGGGCAGCCGCGACGTTGCTGTCACCTTTGCCGGCGTCACCCTGCGCCCCGGGCAGTGGCTGTACGCCGACAACAACGGCATCGTGGTCGCCGAGGAGCGGCTGCCGCTGGAGAGCTGAGTCTCACGTCGTGGCACACGGGCTTGCCCTGCCGGCAACCTCGATGCCACGCTATGGGCATGAGTCTTGAGCGGGAGCAGGAGAGCGGATGAAGTCACTCGGCGTGGATGTGCTGCGCAGCCTGCGAGAGCACCTGCGACCGCTGGTGGCGTATCATCTCTTCTTCACCCTGCTGGCCTCGAGCCTGCTGCTGCCGACGGTAGCATGGACGCTGACGGGCCTGCTCGGCCGCTTCGACCGACCGGTGATCACCAATGCCGGGCTGCTGGATCTGTTGCTCAGCCCGGCCGGCATGCTGTGGCTGCTGGCGGCCATCGGCCTGACCTTCCTGATCCTCTACCTGCAGCAGGCCGGCATGATCCTGGTGGCGGTCAAGCGCCGCGACAATCACTTCCGGCTCGCTTTCATCGCGCTGTGGCAGACGCTACGCCGCCTGCCCACCCTCGCCGGCCTGGTGGTGCTGCAGGTCGGTGCTCACCTGCTGTTGCTGCTGCCCGTGGCCCTGCTGCTGGGCTGGCTCTACGACGTCATCATAGGGGGCCTCGATCCCTATTACGTGCTGCGCATGCGTCCTCCGGCCTACTGGACGTATCTCAGCGTGGCGGTTCCCCTGGGGAGCGGTTGGGCGGTGATCGCGGCATCGCTCTACGTGCGCTGGATACTCGCGCTGCCAGTCGCCGTACTCGAAGGCCTTTCGCCACTGGCGGCACTCAGGCGCAGCCGCGATCTGACCCGCGGCCATCGGGCCGAGGTGGCCTTCGTCGTCATATCCGTCCTGCTCATCATCGTGGCCCTGCCCTTCGTCGCCACTACCCTCTTCGACCGGGTCTTCACCCCGATGCTGTGGTGGTTGCCCGAGCGCAACGCGGTGCTCATCCCCGCCATGCTGACCTACGTGACCGGCTACGTGCTGGTGACGCTGGCCATCACTTTTCTGGGTATCGCCGCCAATGCGCTGCTGTCGGCCTGCCTCTACCTGCGTCTCGCGCATCGTGAGCCGCGCCCCGCCCCGCCGCCGCCCGATGCCCATCCCGGACGCCTGGCCTGGGGCGTGGAAGCGGGCGTGCTGGTGTTCGCCCTGTTTCAAGCCTGGTGGATCGTCAACAGCTTCGAGCTGCGTGATGATGTCACCGTCATCGCCCATCGCGGCAGCTCGATGGCGGCCCCGGAAAACACCCTCGCCGCCATCGAACGCGCCGTAGAGGACCGCTCCCACTACGTGGAGATAGACGTGAGGCTCAGCGCCGACGGCGAGGTGGTGCTCTACCACGATCGCAGCCTGCAGCGCCTCACCGGTGACCCGCGCAACGTGCGCGACCTCACCCTCGAAGAGCTGCGTCAGTTCGACGTCGGCAGTTGGTTCGGCGACGCCTTCGTCGGCGAACGCATCCCCACCCTGGACGAAGCCTTCGCCGCGGTACGCGGTCGCAGCGCCCTGATGATCGACATGAAGCCCGATCCGGGTTTGGAAGAAGCGCTGGTGGAAGCCGTGATCGACTCGTTGCACCGGGAGAACGAGGCCCGGCGTGAGTGTCTGGCCCGGGCCAGCGCGGCCGAAGCCGCCCGCTGCGGCACGCCGGATGCCGCGGAAGAGACACGCCTGGCGGTAATGTCCAGCGGCGTTCTGGAGATGGTCAAGGAGCGGGAGCCGGAGCTACGCGTGACGTTGCTGGCTCAATTGGTGATGCCGGGAACGCTGGACCGTCGCAGCTTCGATGCTCTGGGCCTGCGCCACAACAGGATCACACCCAACGAGATCCGCCTGGCGCGAGAACTCGGCTACGAAGTGCATGCCTGGACCGTCAACGACCGGGCCAGGATGTCGCAGATGATCGATCTCGGTGTCGACGCCATCATCACCGACTACCCGGATCGGCTCGTGGAGCTCGTGGACGACCGTCGCGAGCTCGGCGACGGCGCCATACTGCTGGTCAAGCTGCGCAACTGGCTGCGGCGCTGAGGGCAGGCGCCCGCGGTGTACGGACGCCTGCTCCGTAGCGGCCTCAGTCGCCCATCACCACGCCTTCACGGCGCGGGTCGGCCCCGCCGAAGTAACCGTCTTCGGTACGCTGAATGGCCTGCAGGCCGCTGACCAGCTCGCGCTCGCTGGCCTCATGGCCAAGCTCGTTGAGCGCTTCGAGCACCTCGGCGGGGAAGCGGCCCTCTTCGAGGTAGGCCGGCCCACCGAGCGTGATGGCATGGGGCAGGTTGAGCGCCTCCTGGGCATCGAGCCCCCAGTCGAGCATGGCCACCAGCGCCTTGGCCGTGTAGTGAATGATGGCGGCACCGCCGGGCGAGCCCAGGCTCGCCACCAGCTCGTCGGTTTCGCGGTCGAACACCAGCGTGGGGCTCATGCTGGAGCGCGGCCGCTTGCCGGGCTCGACCCGGTTGGCGATGGGCGTGCCATCGGCCCCCAGCGGACGAAACGAGAAGTCGGTCAGTTCGTTGTTGAGCAGGTAGCCACCCGGCAGGCCGGTGCCGCCGTCCGCCAGAATGCGCGAGCCGAAGGCGGCCTCGATGGTGGTGGTCATGGCCAGGGCGTTGCCCTCTTCGTCGATGATGCTGATGTGGCTGGTGCCGTACTCCGGCTGAGTGAGCTGCATGGACCAGGCCATTTCCACCACGCCCGGGTTGCCGGCTTCGGCGCCGTCGGGGCCCACGCTGCGCTCGCCGATCAGCTCGGCACGTTCTGCCAGGTACTCCTCATCCAGCATGCTGTTCCAGTCGCCCCCGGGCGGGTTGACGAAATCCGGGTCGGCGATGAACTTGCCGCGGTCGGCGAAGGCCAGCCGCGAGGCCTCGAGGAAGCGATGCAGCCACTCGGTGCTGGGACGATCCTCCTCCATCGGCTCCTCGATGTCGGGCAGCTGCTCCATGACGCCCAGGATCTGCATGATGGTCAGGTGGCCGGACGAGGGCGGCGGGAAGCCGCACACCCGATAGGCCTGCCAATCGGTGCACAGCGGCTCGCGCTCCTTGGCCACGTAGGTGGCCATGTCCTCCAGGCTGATCGCACCGGGGCGGCCGGGGTGTCCCTGAACCCGCGACACCAGGTCTTCGGCAATCGGGCCGGTATGCAGCGCCTTGCTGCCCTCCTCGGCGATCTTGCGCAGGATTTCCGCCAGGGCGGGGTTCTGCAAGCGGTGCCCCTGAGGCAAGGGCTCGCCCTCTTCGGTGTAATAGAAAGCGCCGCCGAGAGCGTCGTCGCGCAGCCGCTCCTCCGCGGCCAGGCTGGTATGCAGTCGGGGGCTGACCTCGAAGCCCTCCTCGGCCAGGGTGATGGCCGGGGCGAGCAGCTCCGCCCAGGGCAGCTTGCCATGGCGTTCGTGAGCCATTTCGAGCATGCGCACGGTGCCCGGCACGCCGACCGATAGCCCGCTGGCCGCCGCCTCCATGAACTCCAGCGGCTCACCTTCGCCATTCAGGAACAGCGATTCACTGGCCGCTCGCGGGGCCGTCTCGCGACCGTCGTAGGCTTTCACTTCGCTGCCGTCGTAGTGCATCAGGAAGGCGCCGCCGCCGATGCCGCTCGACTGCGGTTCCACCAGAGTCAGCACCATCTGCACGGCGATGGCGGCATCCACTGCCGAGCCCCCTGCCCTGAGTACCTGATAGCCGGCATCGGTGGCTAGAGGATTGGCTGCCGCCACGGCAAAACGCTCGGTGGCCCAGCCGGGCTTCTCGCTGTAGCCGGACGCCGACTCCGGTGCGATGGCGGGTGCCTCGTACTGAAATGCCGTCTCGGCGGATGCCAGCAACGGCAGACCCAACGCGCAGGATGAAACGACGCAGGCCAGCCAGCGTCGGGGGAAGAAGGCAGAGCGCATGTCCATGAAAAAAGCCCCTCGGTAACTCCATGTAAGAGGAGTAAGCATAGGCGAAAAAAGACCCGATTGAGAGTGCTCAATCGGGTCAGTTTGTAACCTAATTTCGCTTTGCCTAGGCCAGGGTTTCTCCTGCCAGCATGAACCAGGTTTCCAGCACCGCATCGGGGTTGAGAGACACGGAATCGATGCCCTGCTCCATCAGCCATTTGGCCAGATCGGGGTGGTCGGAGGGGCCCTGGCCGCAGATGCCGACGTACTTGCCCTGGGCCTTGCAGGCCTGGATGGCCATGGCCAGCAGCCGCTTGACCGCCGGGTTTCGCTCGTCGAACAGGTGGGCCACGATACCGGAATCGCGATCCAGGCCGAGGGTGAGCTGAGTCAGGTCGTTGGAGCCGATCGAGAAGCCGTCGAAGTGCTCGAGGAACTCCTCGGCCAGCAGGGCGTTGGCCGGCAGCTCACACATCATGATCACCTTGAGCCCGTTCTCGCCACGCTTGAGCCCATTGGCCGCCATCAGCTCGACGACCTCACGCGCCTCTTCGGTGGTGCGCACGAAGGGCACCATGATCTCGATGTTGTCGAGCCCCATCTCGTCGCGTACGCGCTTGAGGGCTTTGCACTCGAGCTCGAAGCAGGGACGGAAGGCATCGGAAACGTAGCGCGAGGCGCCGCGGAAACCGAGCATGGGGTTCTCTTCGCCCGGCTCGTAGAGCTTGCCGCCGATCAGGTTCTCGTACTCGTTCGACTTGAAGTCGGAAAGCCGCACGATCACCCGCTGCGGATGGAACGCCGCCGCCAGGGTCGAGATGCCTTCCACCAGCTTGTCGACGTAGAAGTCCACGGGGCTGGCATAACCGGCGGTACGCAGGTTGATGGTCTGCTGCAGCTCCAGCGGCAGGGTGTCGTATTCGAGCAGCGCCTTGGGGTGCACGCCGATCATGCGATTGATGATGAACTCCAGGCGCGCCAGGCCGACACCGGCATGGGGAAGGCTGGCGAAGCTGAAGGCGCGGTCCGGGTTACCCACGTTCATCATGATCTTGAACGGGATCTCGGGCATCGCGTCGACGCTGGTGACGCGGCGGTCGTAGTCCAGCAGGCCTTCGTAAACGTGGCCGGTATCGCCCTCGGCGCAGGAAACCGTGACGTCGCGGCCATCCTCGAGCACCTCGGTGGCGTCGCCACAGCCGACCACGGCAGGAATACCGAGCTCACGGGCGATGATCGCCGCGTGGCAGGTACGGCCGCCGCGATTGGTGACGATGGCCGAGGCGCGCTTCATGATCGGCTCCCAGTCGGGATCGGTCATGTCGGTGACCAGCACGTCGCCGGCGTTGACCTTGTCCATCTCCTCGGGGGTGAACACGATCTTGACCGTGCCACGGCCGATGCGCTGGCCGATGGCACGACCGCTGACCAGGGTGCGCCCCTTCTCCTTGAGGTGGAAGCGCTCGAGCTTGCCGCCCTCCTGCTGGGAGACCACGGTTTCAGGACGCGCCTGGACGATGTAGAGCTCACCGTCATCGCCGTCCAGCGCCCACTCGATGTCCATCGGACGCTGGTAATGCTCCTCGATGGTGACCGCCTGACGCGCCAGGGCCATGACCTGCTCGTCACTGATACAGAAGCGGGCACGGTCCTTGAGCGGCACGTCGACGGTGGAAACCGACTTGCCGGCGCTGGCGTCTTCGCCGTAGACCATCTTGATCAGCTTGGAGCCGAGGTTACGGCGCAGCACCGCGGGGCGTCCGGCCGCCAGCGTGGACTTGTGCACGTAGAACTCGTCGGGGTTGACCGAGCCCTGCACCACCGTTTCGCCCAGGCCCCAGGAGGCGGTGACGAACACCGCGTCGCGATAACCGGATTCGGTATCGAGGGTGAACATGACGCCGGAAGCGCCAGTCTCGGAGCGCACCATCTTCTGGATACCGGCCGACAGCGCCACGTTCTCGTGGGCATAGCCGCGATGCACGCGGTAGGAGATGGCACGGTCATTGAACAGCGAGGCGAACACCTCATGCACGGCACGCTTGACGTTGTCGAAGCCTTCGATGTTGAGGAAGGTTTCCTGCTGGCCGGCGAAGGAGGCATCGGGCAGGTCTTCGGCGGTGGCCGAGCTGCGCACCGCCACCTTGAGATTGGGGTGCTGGCTGGCCAGCTTGTCGTAGGCCGTGCGCAGATGCGTCTCGAAGGTGGGCGGCAGCGGGGTGTCGATCACCCACTGGCGGATCTCGGCGCCGACCCGGGCCAGCTCGTTGACGTCGTCGACGTCGAGCCGCGCCAGAGCCTGGTTGATGCGCTCATTGAGCCCTTCGTGAGCAAGGAATTCGCGATAGGCGTGTGCCGTGGTGGCAAAGCCCCCCGGGACGGTGACGCCGGCCCCCGACAGGTTCGAGATCATCTCGCCCAGCGAGGCGTTCTTGCCGCCTACGCGTTCGACGTCGTCCATGCCGAGCTGATCGAACCACAGGATGTAATCTTCCACGTAACCCCCTTGAATCTTCGTTGCCAAGGCTTTCGCACCCGCTGTTCAGGCGAAAAGCGCAATGCTGCCCACCTTAAACGCAAGCGGCCATATTCGCCATTGGTCTAACATCGAAGTCACTGGAGGTTTTTTACAACAACGGCTCGATTTGACCGATTCCTGTAGTCAAGCCGCACTCTGGGCCGCGAAGCGGTACCTTGCCGCCACGCTCGGTAGCCCGGACAATGGAGCTCCCTACACAACGAATAGCGCCGACGACATGCCTCGCACCGCCTTCTTCATTTCCGACGGCACCGGCATCACCGCCGAGAGCCTGGGCCGCAGCCTGCTGGCACAGTTCGAGAACGTCGAGCTGCGCATGCTGACCAAACCCTATATCGACTCCCTCGACAAGGCGCGCACCCTGGTCGACATCATCGAAGCCACGGCGGTACGCGACGGTGAGGAGCCGATCATCATCGACACCATCGTCGACGAGTCGATTCGCGAGGTGATTCGCCGCGCTCCGGGCTTCAAGGTGGATATCTTCTCGACCTTCCTCAAACCGCTGGAACAAGAGCTCGGCACCCATTCGAGCTACACCGTGGGGCGCACCCACTCCATCGGCAAGGATGAGGTCTATATGGACCGCATCCACTCGGTTCACTTCGCCCTGGACAACGACGACGGCGCCCGCACCCACCAGTACGACCAGGCCGACGTGATCCTGGTCGGCGTGTCGCGCTGCGGCAAGACACCGACCTCGCTCTACCTGGCACTGCAGTTCGGCATTCGTGCCGCCAACTATCCCCTCACCGAGGACGACCAGGACGAGGACGGCAACCTCAAACTGCCTCCCGCCCTGGCCAAGCACCGCCACAAGCTGTTCGGGCTGACCATCGACCCGCGCCGACTGGCTGCCATTCGTCATGAGCGACGGCCCAACAGCCGCTACAGCTCGCTGGACCAGTGCGTACAGGAAGTGGAGCAGGCGGAAGGGCTCTACCGCCAGATGCACATCCCCTTCATCGACACCACACGCTTCTCGGTGGAGGAGATTTCCACCCGCATGATCGCCGAGACGGGACTCACTCGGCGCTTCTCGCCGCGCTGAGACCCGACGCACCATGCGCAAGCTGTCTCTGGGGCTGCTGCTCCTGACGTTGCTGCTGATCGGTGGGCCACTCTACATGTGGCAGTTCGGTGGCATCGATACCCGCGGTGACTGGCGCAGCGCCGACCGCTCTCCCGTCGGGCTGGCCCCGGCGCCCAGCGAGTTGCGTGAGGCCGTGGTGCAGATCTACTCGGCCCGCGCCTTCAACTGGCGCGGCATCTTTGCCGTGCACGCCTGGGTGGCTACCAAGCCGGCGAACGCCGACAGCTATACCCTGCACCAGGTGACCGGCTGGGGCCGCCCCGCCCTCACCTCGCGCGCCGGCACGCCCGACCGCGCCTGGTTCGGCAGCGCACCGACGCTGCACGCCACCCTGTGTGGCAGCGAAGCCGAAAGCGCCATCGCGCGGATCGAGGCGCTGCTGCCCGAGTACCCCTATCGCGAGCACTATCGCGCCTGGCCGGGACCCAACAGCAATACCTTCGTGGCCTGGCTGATTCGCGAAGTGCCGGAGCTGGATGTGGCGCTGCCCTCCAGCGCGATCGGCAAGGACTACCTGGGTGGGAGCGTACTGGCAGCCACCCCCAGCGGTACCGGCGTGCAACTGTCGCTGGCCGGCATGCTCGGCGCCGCGGCAGGGCTGAGAGAGGGGCTTGAACTCAACATCGGCGGGCTGGTGCTCGGCATCGATCCGGCAGCGCTCGGCGTCAAGCTGCCCGGCGTCGGCACCCTGGGATTGCGAGACGGCGGCCGGTCGCGGGGAGAGTGTCCACCACTGCCGACCGTCGCCAGCTGACTCAGCCGATCAGCGCACGATGCCTTCGCGGCGCAAACGGGCGATGTCGTCCTCGGTCAGGCCCATCTCGGCGAGTATCGCGTCGCTGTCCTGGCCCAGCCGGGGCGGCGCCACCTCGCTTAGTGCGGGCTCGCTGTCGAAGCGCAGCGGACAGGCCACCTGGGGCACCTCGAGCTCGCCGCGCGCGAGGGTACGCTGCATGCCGCGGTGCTTCACCTGGGGATCGTCGAACACCTCACTGATGGTGTTGATGGGCCCGGCGGGGATGCCCCGCGCCTCCAGCTCGGCCAGCCATTCATCGCGACCACGAGTCAGGAAGATCGACTGGATCAACGGCACCAGCACCTCACGGTTGCCCACTCGGGCGGCATTGGTGGCATAGGCCGGGTCCTGGGCCCACTCAGGATGGCCCAGCAGTTCGGCAAGACGCGAGAACTGGGCGTCGTTGCCCACGGTGAGCACCAGATGCCCGTCGGCACAGGCAAAGGCCTGATAAGGCACGATGTTGGGGTGGGCGTTGCCGTGACGCTCGGGCGAGACCCCACTGGCCAGGGCATTGAGCGCCTGGTTGGCGAGCGTGGCCACCTGCACGTCGAGCAGCGCCACGTCCACGTGCCGCCCCTGGCCGGTGCGCTCGCGCTCGTGCAGCGCGGAAAGCACGCCGATGGTGGCGTAGAGCCCGGTCATCACGTCGGTAATGGCCACGCCGGTCTTCATCGGCATGCCGTCCGGCTCGCCGCCGATGCTCATCAACCCGCCCATGGCCTGGATCATGAAGTCGTAGCCGGCGCGGTGTGCATAGGGGCCATCCTGGCCGAAGCCGGTGATGGAGCAGCCGATCAGGCGTGAATTGAGCGCCTTGAGGCTGGCATAGTCGAGGCCGTACTTGGCCAGGCCGCCGACCTTGAAGTTCTCGAGCATGACGTCGGCGCCGGCGGCGAGCTGGCGGATCAACGCCTGGCCCCGCTCGCTCGCAACGTCCACCGCCAGCGACTGCTTGCCGCGGTTGGCGCACAGGAAATAGGCCGCCACGCGCTCGGCCTCGTCATCCTCGGCCAGCCACGGCGGCCCCCAGCCGCGGGTGTCGTCGCCGCGCTCGGGGTGCTCGATCTTGATCACCCGCGCCCCGAGATCGGCGAGCAGCTGACCGGCCCAGGGGCCGGCCAGTACCCGCGACATGTCGAGCACCGTGATGCCTTCCAGCGGTCGACTCATGCTTGCACTCCCTTGGCCCCAGCTCAATTGGCGAAGGCTTGAATGCCGGTCTGAGCGCGACCCAGTATCAGCGCGTGCACGTCGTGAGTGCCCTCGTAGGTGTTGACCGCCTCGAGGTTCATCATGTGGCGAATCACGTGATATTCGTCGGCGATGCCGTTGCCGCCATGCATGTCGCGCGCCACCCGGGCGATGTCCAGCGCCTTGCCGCAGTTGTTGCGCTTGATCAGCGAGATCGCTTCAGGCACCAGCTGGCCTGCGTCGATCATGCGGCCGACCCGCAGTGCCGCCTGCAGGCCCAGGGCGATCTCGGTCTGCATGTCGGCGAGCTTCTTCTGGATCAGCTGATTGGCGGCCAGCGGCCGACCGAACTGCTTGCGATCCAGAGTGTACTGACGAGCGGCGTGCCAGCATGCCTCGGCGGCACCCATGCTGCCCCAGGCGATGCCGAAGCGGGCGCGGTTCAGGCACGAGAACGGCCCCTTGAGGCCGGTCACGCCCGGCAGGCGCTGCTCGTCGGAGACTTCCACGTCCTGCATGGCGATCTGGCCGGTGATGGAGGCGCGCAGGCTGAACTTGCCCTCGATCTTGGGCGCCGAGAGCCCCTTCATGTCCTTCTCGAGGATGAAGCCGTTGATCACGCCCTCTTCGTCACGCGCCCACACCACGAACACGTCGGCGATGGGCGAGTTGGTGATCCAGGTCTTGGTGCCGTTGAGCCGCCAACCGTTCTCGGTGCGGGTGGCACGGGTGGACATGCCGCCCGGGTCGGAGCCATGGTCGGGCTCGGTAAGACCGAAGCAGCCGACCCACTCGCCGGTGGCCAGCTTGGGCAGGTACTTCTCGCGCTGGGCTTCACTGCCGAAGGCGTGAATGGGGTACATCACCAGGCTCGACTGCACGCTCATGGCGCTGCGGTAGCCGGAGTCGACGCGCTCTACTTCACGGGCGATCAGGCCGTAGCTGACGTAGTTCATGCCGGCACAGCCGTAGCCGTCGATGGTGGCGCCGAGCAGGCCAAGCTCACCCATCTCGTTCATGATCTCGCGATCGAAGCGCTCGTGGCGGTTGGCCTCGAGCACCCGCGGCATCAGCTTGTCCTGGCAGTAGTCGTGGGCGGTCTGATGCACCATGCGCTCGTCTTCGTCGAGCTGATCGATCAGGCGGAACGGGTCTTCCCAGGTCATGGGGGTAATGTTGCTCATGGCGGCTCTCCTGAAGAAATATCTACATTTTCATCGAATGTAGAGCAAACCAGCCGGAAAGCCAAGTCCCTTTTCGGTCTTTTCCTCAGAGGGTGTTTACAAAAGTCACGAGGGAAGGCCAGACAAGGCGAAATAGACTGAAAAAACGGAGTTTACGAGCGGCTAAATGAGTATTTTGAAGTCGATTTCAACGCAGTATGGCCGAGCGCAGTAATTTGTAGACACCCTCTTACACTTTTGGTCGCACCGAGCCAGCGTCGTGCGCCGCCCCCGGCATGTCGTCGAGACGGCGGCGCAAGGTTGCCCAGGCCACCAGGCCCACCGCCACATTGGCCAGGAACAGCCCGATGAAGATGCCCTCGACGCCGCCCAGCACGCCACCCAGCCACGCCAGCGGCACCGTCAGCAGGAACAGTCGAACCACCGAGAGACGCATGGCGCGGGCCGGTTCGTGCAGCGCATTGAACGACGACACCGCCAGGATCACGACGCCTTGGGCGCCCAGCCCCAGCGGCACCCACCACAGAAAGCTGCGCAGCACCTCGCTCATCTCGCCGCCCGGGGTATAGCTGGCGACGAGCCAGGGAGCCAGCAGCTGCAGTAGCAGCCAGATACCGAACTGCCACACCAGCACGAAGACGAAGCAGCCGAAGATGGCCCGCCGTACGCGCTCGTGCTGCCCTGCCCCGGCGTTCTGGCTGACCAGCGGCGGCAGCGTCATCGACAGCGCCAGTACGCCGATCTGAGCGATGGCCTCGATGCGCGTGCCCACGCCGTAGCCCGCTACCGCATGGTGGCCGTGGCCGGCGACGATGCGGGTCACCAGCGCCAGGGCCAACGGCGTGAACACGCTGGTGATCGCCGCCGGCACGGCAATGCGGCCCAGCTCGCGCCACGACGCCAGCAGCCCGCTCGGTGTGAGATGGCGCAGGTCGAGGCACTCGCGCAGCTCGCGCTGCCAGTACAGCGCCGCGGTCATGGCGCTCCAGCTCAGCACCGTGGCCAAGGCCGCGCCCTGCACGCCGAGCGCCGGCAGCGGCCCCACGCCGAAGATCAGCAGCCAGTCGAGCAGGCCGTTGAGCAGTGCCGCCAGCGCCATCATGAGCCCGGGGATCAGGGTATTGCCCTGGGCCCGCAGCACGCTGTTGAGCACCCGCGGCACGATCAGCACCGCCGCGCCCAGGTACCAGATGCCCATGTAGTCATGGATGTGCGGCATGAGTGTGGCGTCTGCCCCCAGCAGCCGGAACAGCGGCTCCAGCGTGGCCAGGCCGAGCAGGCTCAACACTACGCCGACCGCCAGCGCCAGCAGCGCGGCATCGGTGGCCCTGCGCCGCACCGTGTCGTGATCGCCCCGTCCCAGCAGGCGCGCCACCACCGCCGAGGTACCGATGCCCAGACCGATGGCGAGGCTGATCACCGCGAACACCACCGGAAAGGTGAACGACACCGCCGCCAGCGGCTCCGCTCCCAGCCGCGCGATGAACCAGGTGTCCACCAGGTTGAAGCTCATCATGGCAAGCATGCCGCCCACCACGGGCAGACACTTGCGCAGCAGGGTCAGGGCAATGGGACCTTCGAGCAGCTCACGGCGCATGGGGCGGCGTTCGCCGGAGCCGGAACGTGGGGAAGTGGATGTCATGAAGCCTCGGAAACCAGAAGCGGGCACAAGATTGTGCCCGCTTCCAGGGTGAGTGCCAAAACGGATTCGACTCTATTCGCTAGCCCCTATCGCTAGCCCCTATTCGCCCGCGCGGTAAAGCTTCTGGATACTGGAGAAGTCGAGGCCGCCGTTGCCCTGGGCCGCATGCAGCGCGAACAGGTTGCGCGCCTGGGAGCCCATCGGCACCGTGGCCTTGCAGCCCAGTGCCAGCTCCCACGCCAGCCCGAGATCCTTGGCCATCAGGTCGGTGAGGAAGCCGCCCTGGTAGTCGCGCGAGGCGGCGGAGCCTTGCATCACCCCGGGCCATGGGTTGTAGACGTTGAGCGCCCAGTTGCCGCCGCTGCTCTGCTTCATGATCTCCGAGAGCACTGCCGGGTCGAGGCCGTTCTTGACCCCCAGCGCCAGCGCTTCGGCGGTGCCGCTCATGAGAATGCCGAGCAGCATGTTGTTGCAGATCTTGGCGACCTGACCGGCCCCCACCTCGCCGGCATGGAAGATGTTCTTGCCCATCGCTTCCAGCACCGGCCTGGCCTGCTCGAAGCCGGCCTCGCTGCCACCGACGATGAAGGTCAGAGTGCCGGCCTGGGCGCCGCCCACACCGCCGGAAACCGGCGCATCGAGGTAGGTCAGGCCACGCTGCTCGGCGCCCGCACCCACCGCGCGGGCGTCTTCCGGCGAGATGGTGGAGGCGTCGATGATCAGCGGCTTGCCCTCCAGGGCATCGAACAAGCCCGGGGAGTCGTCACGGCCGAGATAGAGACGACGCACGTGCTGGCCGGCCGGTAGCATGGAGATGACGACCTCGGCGCCGCTGGCCGCACTCTGTGCGCTGGCGCAGGCACGCGCCCCGGCGCTCTCCAGGTGCTTCATGGCGGCCTCGACGAGGTCGAAGACACTGACCTCATGGCCGGCCTTGACCAGGTTATGGGCCATCGGGGCACCCATGTTGCCCAGGCCGATGAAGGCGATTTTCATGCGAGCTGCTCCTGATTGTCGTTATGGCGTTATGTCATGGTCGGGAATGCGGATATCGTTCAGCGTACCCGCTCGCCGCAGTCGAGATCGCGCAGCGGATGCTCCTCCGCGCTCCACAGCGGCTCGAGCAGCGCCTGAAGGTCCGCTTCGGGCACGTCGTCGACGCTGGCGTGCTGCCACTTGGGATTCCTGTCCTTGTCGATCAACAGCGCGCGAACCCCCTCGGCGACGTCTCCACGACGACAGCACTGCACCGAGAGGTTCAGCTCGTCGCGGAAGGCGTCGGACAGGCTGGTATGCCTGTGGCGTTCCAGCATGCGCCACACCAGGTGAGCGCTCAGCGGGCTACCCGCTTCGAGGCGCTTGCGGTTGGCCGCCAGCCAGGCGTCGTCACGGGCGTCCGCGAGGATGCGACGCACGGCCGCTGGCGCATCGATCTGGGCCGTCAATGCCTGAACGTGATCGAGCAGTGGCCACACCTGAGCGGCAGGTGCCTGCCGGCGCGCCTCGAACTCGTCGAGCACACCCTGCACGCCGGCCTGCAGGTCGCGCCGGCTGCGCGTGCCGTAGTCGGCCGCCCCCAGCGCCTCGAGCAATTCGCTACGCCGCTCCCGCGGCACGAAGTGATCGGCCAGGCCCAGGTCGAGCGCATCGCGGGCGTTGAGCTGAGCGCCGGTAAGGCCGAGATAGGCCCCCACGCCCGGCGGCATGCGGTTGAGAAACCAGCTTGCGCCGATGTCCGGGTAGAGGCCGATGGTGATCTCGGGCATGGCGATCAGCGTGGTCTCGGTCACCAGACGACGAGAAGCGCCGGCCATGAGACCCAGGCCGCCGCCCATGACGATGCCGTCGCCCCACACCAGGATCGGCTTGGGGTAGCGATGGATGCGGTAGTCGAGGCGATATTCCGTGGTGAAGTAGGTTTCGGCAAAGAGGCTGTCGCGGCCGGCACCGCGATTTTCCCCCTCTTCAGTCATCGAGCGGTACAGTGCCACCACGTCGCCACCGGCACAGAACGCCTTCTCGCCGCTGCCCTCGAGCCATACCGCCACGATGCTGCGATCCACCGCCCAGGCCTGCAGCTTGGCATCCAGTTGGCGGGCCATATCCAGCGACAGGGCATTGAGCGACTTCGGTGCATTGAGGGTAGCGATGCCGACTCTTCCTCCATCCCGGGTCGGCAGTTCATCGAAGATGACCGCAAGGTCCGTCATGCCTGCTTTCTCCTTGTCATTGCTGAAGCGCTTCGATCGTGCCGTCCGTCAGCAGACGACGGGCCACGATGACACGCATGATCTCGTTGGTACCCTCGAGGATCTGATGCACGCGGGTGTCGCGCACCATGCGCTCCAGGGGGAACTCTCTCAGGTAACCATATCCGCCATGCAGCTGCAGCGCTTCGTTGCAGACGTTGAAGCCCATGTCGGTGGCGAAGCGCTTGGCCATGGCGCAGTACGCGGTGGCCTCCGGATCGCCCTGATCGAGCCGCCAGGCGGCATGTCGCACCATCAACCGGGCCGCCGTCAGCTCGGTGGCCATGTCGGCCAGCTTGAACTGCAGCGCCTGGAAGTGGGCCAGCTCGCGGCCGAACTGCTTGCGCTCCTGCAGGTAGTTGCGCGCCAGGGTCAAGGCGTGCTGCGCGGCCCCCAGCGAACAGCTGGCAATATTGAGCCGACCGCCGTCAAGCCCCTTCATGGCCAACTTGAAGCCCTGGCCTTCCTCGCCCAGCAGGTTGCCGACCGGCACACGCACGCCGTCGAAGCTGATCAGCCGGGTGGGCTGGCTCTTCCAGCCCATCTTCTCTTCGTTCTTGCCGTATTCGATACCCGCAGCGTCCGCCGGCACCAGAATCGCCGACACGCCACCGGCACCGCTATCGGGCGCGCCCGTGCGCGCCATGACCACCAGCATGTCGTTGGCGCCGGCGCCGGAGATGAACATCTTGGAGCCGGAGATCACATACTCATCGCCCTCGCGCACGGCCTTGGTACGCAGGCTGGCGGCATCCGACCCGGAACCCGGCTCGGTCAGGCAGTAGCAACCCAGGCACTCGCCGCTGATCAGGCGCTCGACCCAGGTTTCCCGAAGTTCGTCGCTGCCCCAACTGGCCACCATCCAGGCCACCATGTTGTGAATGGTAAGATAGGCGGTGGTGGCGATGCAGCCCTGGGAGAGCTGCTCGAAGATCAGCGAGGCATCCAGGCGCGACAAACCAAGCCCGCCGCGCTCTTCGGGGATGTAGATGCCGAGGAATCCCGCCTCGCCGGCCCGGCGTATGACGTCGACCGGAAAATGCGAGGTAGCGTCCCATTCGGCGGCGTGGTCGGCCAGCTCTGCCTGCGAAAAATCGGCGGCGGCCTGGACCAGCGCCCTCTGATCGTCGGTTAGGGAGAATTCCATTGCGGTTCCTCAAGATATTTGGCGTAGCGCACTTCCAGCAACAGCTGGTTTGCACGGCCTTCAAGGCCGAGCTTATGCCAACCAACCTAGCACTTGCTAGGTTTTATCGCATACATCCCTTGGTCGACAACCACTTTACGTTAACGTCAACGTCGTCTAGTGTTGCGGTTATGTGGAGGGACACTGCAAGACGGCCCGCCCAACTCATAGGAAAACAACGATGAACATATCCAAAGCGGAAGTCAGTTCCCCGGCCAACGGCAGCCTGACGCGACAGCGCCGCACCTACTCCATCGGCGAGCTGGCCCGGATGTTCGAGGTGACGCCGCGCACCATCCGTTTCTATGAGCAGGAAGGGTTGCTGGCGCCGGAGCGTCGCGGCCAGACCCGTATCTACCACGAGAAGGACCGCGTTCGTCTCAAGCTCACCCTACGCGGCAAGCGCCTGGGCTTCTCGCTGGCCGAGATTCGTGAAGTCATCGAGATGTACGACGCCATGCCCGACGGCAACGCCAGGCAGCTCAAGCGGCTGCTGGAGATCCTCGCCGACAAGCGCAGCAACATGGAGCGCCAGCTCGAGGACATCCGCCTGATGCAGCGTGAACTCGACGACGTCGAGATGCGGGCCAGGGAAGTGCTGGAACGCCTCGACCAGAGCTAGCACGCCCGACTGCCCTCTTGCGCCCAAGCCACGTCGAATTCAGGGCGGGCTGACATGTCAGTACCCGCCCATCGTCAACCGACTCCAACTGCCACAACAAGACGGGTAACACGATGACACGCCAAGCACTTCAACAACGCGCCTCGAACAGCTACGTCAGCGGCATCAGCGATACCCCGCTGAAAGGCGAGACCATTGGCGACTGCTTCGACGCAACGGTGGCACGCTTCCCCGACGGCGAGGCCCTGCTGAGCCTGCATCAGGGGCTGCGCTACACCTGGAAGGAGCTGCAGCAGGCGGTGAATCAGGCGGCACGAGCCATGCTCGCGCTGGGCGTGAAGAAAGGCGACCGGGTCGGCATCTGGTCTCCCAACTGTGCCGAGTGGACCATCACCCAGTTCGCCACGGCCAAGATCGGCGCCATTCTGGTCAACATCAACCCCAGCTACCGTACCCATGAGCTCGAATACGCACTCAAGCAGTCCGGCACCTCGACGCTGATCCTGCAGGGCAAGTTCAAGACCTCCGACTACGTGGCCACGCTGGCAGAGCTGGCACCGGAGTTGCGCGAAGGTGCTCCGTCCACCTTCTCGGCCGCCAAGCTGCCCGAACTCAAACGCGTGGTGTGTCTCGACGCCGACCGCGCCCTGACCGGCATGTTCAGCTGGCAGAGCATGCTGGCCCACGCCGACGAGGTCTCCGAGGAGCACCTGGCCGAGATCCAGGCCACGCTGCAGTTCGACGAGCCGATCAACATCCAGTACACCTCGGGCACCACCGGCGCACCCAAGGGCGCCACCCTCTCCCACCACAACATCCTCAACAACGGCTTTTTCGTCGCTCGTACCATGGACTTCTCCGAGAAGGACCGCCTGGTGATCCCGGTACCGCTCTATCACTGCTTCGGCATGGTGATGGGCAACCTGGGCTGTGTGACCCACGGCGCCACCATGATCTATCCGGGCGATGGCTTCGACCCGGAGGCCACGCTCAAGGCGGTATCCGACGAGAAGGCCACGGCACTCTACGGCGTGCCGACCATGTTCATTGCCGAGCTGGAGCACCCCGACTTCGCCCAGTACGACCTCTCCACCCTGCGCACCGGCATCATGGCGGGCTCGATCTGCCCCATCGAGGTGATGCGCAAGGTCATCGACAAGATGCACATGGAAGACGTCACCATCTGCTACGGCATGACCGAAACCAGCCCGGTCAGCACCCAGACCAAGACCGACGCCCCGCTGGAGAAGCGCGTGACCACGGTGGGCACCATCCATCCCCACCTGGAGGTCAAGCTGGTCAGCCCCGAAACCGGCGCGGTGGTGCCGCGCGGCGAGACCGGAGAGCTGTGTACCCGCGGCTACAGCGTGATGCTGGGTTACTGGAACAACGAGGAGGCCACCGCCAAGTCCATCGACAGCGCCGGCTGGATGCACACCGGCGACCTGGCGACCATGGACGAGGAGGGCTACATCGCCATCGTCGGCCGCATCAAGGACATGATCATCCGCGGCGGCGAGAACATCTACCCGCGCGAGATCGAGGACTTCCTCTACACCCACCCGGCCATCTCCGACGTGCAGGTGATCGGCGTGCCCGACGAGAAGTACGGCGAGGAGGTGATGGCCTGGGTCAAGCTCGCGGAAGGCCAGAAGCTCAACGCCGACGAGCTCAAGGAGTTCTGCAAGGGCAAGATCGCCCACTACAAGATCCCGCGCTACGTGAAGTTCGTCGACGAGTTCCCGATGACCGTCACCGGCAAGATCCAGAAGTTCAAGATGCGCGAGGAAGCCACCCACGAGCTGGGCCTGGCCTGATCCCTCGTCAATGTCGTGACGCTCACAGCACCCCTGCCCCGGCAGGGGTGCTTGCGTTTACGCCGACGATTCCAGCTCAGTCGATGCGCTCGCGTATCCAGTCGATGAAGGCGCGCACCTTGTAGAGCTCGGCCATGTGCTCTGGGTAGGCCATGTAATAGGCATCCCGGCTCTTCAGGCTGAACGACCAGGGCACCACCAGCTTGCCCTCGTCGATCTCCTCGTCGACCAGGAAGCGCGGCACCAGCGCCACGCCGCAGCCGGCCTGCGCCGCCCGCAGCGCCATGTAGAAGGTGTCGAAACGCGGCCCATGGTAGCTGTGCTCGGTGTACTGGCCCTGGGCATCGAACCAGTCGTGCCACGCCTCGGGCCGGGTGGCGCTCTGCAGCAGCACCAGCCGGGTCAGCGCCAGCGGCTCCTCCACCTTCATGCCTGCCAGCGCCTGGGGCGAGCAGACCGGCACCATCTCCTCCTCGAGCAACTTGATGCACTCGGCCTTGGGCCAGGCCCCGTGGCCGAAGAAGAACGCCACCTCCACCCGCTCCTGCTGCATGTCGAACGGCTCGACACGGTTGCTGATGTTGAGGTTGATGTTGGGATGGCGAAAGCGGAACCCGTTGAGCCGCGGGATCAGCCAGCGCGCGCCGAAGGTGGGCAGGGTAGCCACGTTGAGCACGTCCGCCTCTCCGCCGTAGGACTGCATGTAGCGCGTCGACATCTCCACCTGGGCGAGGATCTTGCGCGCCTCGCCGAGGTAGATCGCCCCCTCGGGGGTAAGGTGCAGGCGCCGACGGATGCGCCGGAACAACGGGTGTTCCAGGATCGACTCCAGCTGTGCGACCTGCTTACTCACGGCACTCTGGGTCAGGCTCAGCTCGTCCGCCGCGCGGGTGAAGCTCAGATGGCGGGCCGCCGCCTCGAAGCACTGCAGCCCGGCCAGGGAAGGAAGGTGCCGACGACTCATTCAGCCCGCCTAGTATGAAATTAAGGAATGATGTGTGTCGTAATCGTCGCTTGTTGCCGCTCGACAGCTGTAGCAATACTGGGTGCCACGACATTCTCGCATGATAACGATAGGAGAAAGAATGATCGACTCCCTGATGCAGCGCCTCGGCGTGGCGCTCGAGCAGTACCGGAACGGCGATATCGCGGTCGTCACCCCCATCGACGGTAGCGAGATCGGTCGGGTTCGAACGGCCACCCCGGCGGAGGTCGACACGGCCATCGCCAACGCGCAACGCGCTTTCGAAGCCTGGCGCCAGGTACCCGCCCCGCGTCGCGGCGAACTGGTGCGCCTGTTCGGCGATCAGCTGCGCCGCCACAAGGAGGACCTGGGCGCACTGGTCACCTGGGAGTGCGGCAAGATCCTCCAGGAAGGGCTCGGTGAAGTGCAGGAGATGATCGACATCTGCGATCTCGCCGTTGGCCAGTCCCGTCAGCTCTATGGCCTGACCATCGCCTCCGAGCGTCCCGGGCACCACATGCGCGAGAGCTGGCACCCGCTCGGCCCGGTCGGATTGATCACTGCCTTCAATTTTCCCGTCGCCCCCTGGGCCTGGAATGCGGCACTGGCCCTGGTGTGCGGCGACAGCCTGCTGTGGAAGCCCTCCGAGAAGACCCCTCTCACCGCCCTGGCCTGTCAGGCATTGCTCGAGCGCGCCATGGCCGAGTTCGGCGATGACGCGCCCCAGCACCTCAGCCAAGTGATCATCGGCGAGCGTGCCGCGGGCGAGCAGTTGACCGACGACCCCAGGGTTCCGCTGATCAGCGCCACCGGCAGCACGCGCATGGGCCGTGAAGTGGGACCGCGGGTGGCCGCTCGCTTCGGTCGCAGCATCCTCGAACTGGGCGGCAACAATGCCATGATCCTGACGCCCAGCGCCGACCTGGACATGGCCGTGCGCGCCATCCTCTTCTCGGCGGTGGGCACCGCCGGCCAGCGCTGCACCACGCTGCGCCGCCTGATCGTGCATCGCTCCATCCAGGCAGAGGTCGTCGCCCGGCTCAAGCAGAGCTATGCCGGCATCAGCATCGGCGACCCGCTTGCCGGCAACCTGATCGGCCCGCTGATCGACCGCCAGGCCTTCGACACCATGCAGACGGTGTTGACCCAGGCCCGCGAGCAGGGTGCCGAGGTATTCGGCGGCCAGCGCCAGCTCGCCGAACGCTATCCCGAGGGCTACTACGTGGCACCGGCCATCGTCGAGATCGCAGGTCAGAACGACCTGGTACGCCACGAAACCTTCGCGCCGATCCTCTACGTGATCGGCTACGAAACCCTCGACGAGGCCATCGCGCTCAACAACGACGTGCCCCAGGGCCTCTCCTCCTGCATCTTCACCACCGACGTGCGCGAGGCGGAAACCTTCGTCTCAGCGGTGGGCAGCGACTGCGGTATCGCCAACGTCAACATCGGCCCCAGCGGCGCCGAGATCGGCGGTGCCTTCGGCGGTGAGAAGGAGACCGGCGGCGGTCGCGAATCGGGCTCCGACGTATGGAAGAGCTACATGCGCCGCCAGACCAACACCGTCAACTACTCCAGGGAGCTGCCGCTCGCCCAGGGCATCAAGTTCGACTGATCGGCAGGGCACCCTCGGCCTCGGCGCAGCGGTTTGCCGAGGCCTTCCCCACCCTCCACGTACGGGAGGCACAATGAAGGAACGCTGTCTCTGGCACGACACCTCTCCGGAGCCGCCCCTGGCGCTGACCACGCTGCAGGGCGAACACCGCACCGATGTGCTGGTGATCGGTGGTGGAATCACCGGTCTCAGCACTGCTCTGCACCTGGCCGAGGCTGGCGTCGACGTGACCCTGATCGAAGCGGGCGACGTTCCCAGCGGCGCGTCGGGACGCAACGTCGGGCTCGTCAATGCGGGGATGTGGATACCGCCGGATGATATCCGTGAGGTGCTGGGCGAGGAGATCGGCGAGCGCGCCAACACGATTCTCGGCGGTGCGCCTGCGGTCGTCTTCTCGCTGATCGAGCAGCATGGAATCGCCTGCCAGGCGACCCGTACCGGCACCCTGCACCTGGCACACAACGGTAGAGGCGAGCAGGAACTGGCGCGGCGAGCGGAGCAGCTGCAGCGACGCGGAGCGCCCGTGGAACTGCTCGAGGCAGCGGCCTGCCAGGAACACCTGGGCACCCGGCGCATCCACCGCGCCCTGCTCGACCACCGTGCCGGCACCCTGAACCCCAGCGCCTACACCCGCGGCCTGGCACGTGCCGCCAAGGCGGCCGGCGCACGCCTGCACACCCATAGCGCCGCCACCGGCGTCGCACGGGCGGGAGACGGCTGGCGGGTCACCACCGCTCACGGCAGCGTCCAGGCCCAGCGCCTGGTGCTTGCCACCAATGCCTACACCGAGGATCGCTGGAACGAGGTCCGCCGCCATTTCTTCGTCGGCCACTTCTACCAAGTCGCCTCCCGGCCGCTATCCAGCGAGGCTGCCGATGAAATCCTGCCGGGGCATCAGGGCGCCTGGGATACCCGCATGGTGCTGAGCAGCATCCGCCGCGATGCAGAAGGCCGGCTGATTCTCGGCAGCCTCGGCAAGGGAGAAGGCAAGCCCGCCGCCTTCCTGCGCTGCTGGGCCAACCGCATCCAGCGTCACTATTTTCCCCAGTTGGGCAGCGTCGAGTGGGAATGCAGTTGGACGGGACGCATCGGCTTCACGCCCGATCACACGCTGCGTCTCTTCGAACTCGCCCCGGGCGTGCTGGGCGTTTCGGGCTACAACGGTCGCGGCATCACCACCGGCACCGTAGTGGGCAAGGGATTTGCCCGATACCTGATCAGCGGCGAAGACGACGCCCTGCCCCTTCCGATTCGCACACCCCGGCCGATACGGGCCAGAGCGTTACGCAGCTCCGGCTACGAAAGCGGCTTCACGCTCTACCACACAGGACAATGCCTGAGAGTGCTGAGTTGAGACGCTGACGGCTGGAAGCAGGAATGGGCCCGATCGCCCACGTTGGCGATCATTCACCGATCATGCGCTGCAGCTCTTCGAGATAGGTCTCCAGCACCGGGTTGGGCGGAGCCCCCTTGCGGGTAATGGCGCTGTAGTGGGTGAGGTAGTGCCAGCGTTCCGGATTCAGCGCGCGCATCCGGCCGCCGGCCACCCAACGCTCGGCGTAGTGGGTCGGCAGGTAGCCGATATAACGGTCGGAGAGAATCAGAAAGGCGATACCCTCCCGGTCGGTTGCCGAGGCCGAAGCCCTGAGCGGTTCATGCAGCGCCTTGACTTCCGGCGTCTGGGCGTAGGCCGGCACCACCGCGTCGCACTCGCCGAGATGCTGCTCGGTCACCTCATCCACCTCGAACAGAGGATGGCCCGAGGCGCAGTACAGCTGCGAGGTTTCTGCATAGAGCAAGAGGTAGTGCAAGCCGGGAAGAGTCTTCAGCGCCGGTATCACACCGGTATGCAGGCGACCGTCGAGCACCGCCAGCTCGATCTCGTTGGGCGGAATCATCCGAATGTTGATGCGCACTTCCGGCCCACGCTCCTTGAGTGCGCTCAGAGCGTTGGTGATATGCATCTGCGGCATGGTCACCAGATTGTCGGTAATACCGATGTTCAGCTCGCCCTTGAGCCAGGCATGCAGGCCGTTGACCCGGGTGCGGAACCCTTCCACGGCGGCCAGCAGTTGCAGGGTCGCCTGGTAGACTTCCGCGCCGTCGTCGGTCAGCGCGAAACCGCTGCGACCGCGCTGACACAGGCGTAGCCCGAGGCGCGTCTCGAGATCGTTCATTGCCATGCTGATGGCAGCACGGCTGATGTTCAGCTCCACCTCGGCAGCGGAGAAACCGCCGCACTCGACCACCTTGCGATAGATCTTCAGCAGGCGTAGATCGGCATCGCCGGGCTGGGCCGAAAGGGCTTCCTTACGGTGCGACATGGCCTGATCCCTCGTTCAAGACTCTCGGCTACGAGGATATGCCCGCTCATGCATAAAGTTAAGCCATGGCTTACGTGAACTTAAAAATATCTGGATTTAACTTATCTTCATCTCGACCTAGCCTGCAACTGAAAGGCCGACGACCACGGCCATGCCAACAGAGGTGCTCAGATGTCAGTTCATCAATCGCTGCACGGCGGCCTGAGCCAGGAGCAACTGGACGCCTACTGGATGCCCTATACCGGCAACCGCCAGTTCAAGCGCGATCCACGCATCATCGTGGGCGCCGAGGGCAGCTACTTCACCGACGCCGACGGCCGGCGCATTTTCGACGGCCTCTCGGGACTGTGGACCTGCGGTGCCGGCCACTGCCGCCCGGAGATCACCGAGGCCGTGACACGTCAGCTCCAGCAGCTGGACTATTCGCCGGCGTTCCAGTTCGGCCACCCCAAGGCCTTCGAGCTGGCCCACCGAATTCGCGGACTGATGCCCCAGGGGCTCGACCATGTGTTCTACACCGGCTCCGGCTCGGAGAGCGCCGATACCGCACTGAAGATCGCCCGCGCCTACTGGCGCAAGAAGGGCAAGCCGACCAAGACCAAGCTGATCGGCCGCGCCAAGGGCTATCACGGGGTCAACTTCGGCGGTATCAGCCTGGGCGGCATCGGCGCCAACCGTGTGCTGTTCGGCCAGGGTATCGACGCCGACCACCTGCCCCATACCCTGCTCGCGGAGAATGCCTTCACCAAGGGCATGCCCGAGCGCGGCGCCGAGCGGGCCGAGGAGCTGCTGGAGCTGATCGCCTTGCACGACGCCTCCAATATCGCCGCGGTGATCGTCGAGCCGCTGGCCGGCTCGGCCGGGGTGATTCCGCCGCCCAAGGGCTACCTGCAGCGGCTGCGCGAGATCTGCGATCAGCACGACATCCTGCTGATCTTCGACGAGGTCATCACCGGCTTCGGCCGCATGGGTTCCATGACCGGCGCCGAGGAGTTCGGCGTGGTGCCGGATATCCTCAACGTGGCCAAGCAGTTGACCAATGGCGCGGTGCCCATGGGCGCGGTGATCGTGCAGGGCGAGATCTATCACACCTTCATGGAGCAGGGCGGCCCGGACTACATGCTCGAACTGCCCCACGGCTACACCTACTCCGGCCACCCGGTGGCCTGTGCCGCGGCGCTGGCCGCACTCGACGTGCTCGAGAACGACCGCCTGATCCAACGCGTGCGCGAGATGAGCCCGGTCTTCGAGGAGGCCCTGCATGGGCTCAAGGGTACCCGCTATATCAGCGACATCCGCAACTACGGCCTTGCCGGGGCGCTGCAGATCGAGCCCTATCCCGGCGAGCCGGCCCGCCGCCCCTTCGAGATCGCCATGAAGTGCTGGAACAAGGGCTTCTACGTGCGCTACGGCGGCGACACCATCCAGCTCGGCCTGCCCTTCATCGTCGAGCGCGACGAGATCGACCGCCTGGTCAACGCGCTGGGCGAGGCCATCGGCGAACTGGACTGAACGCCGCGTTGAGCGAAAAGCAAAGCAACGAGCCAGGCGTTAACCGCCTGGCTCGTTCAGTCGTAGCAACCCATTCCGTTAGTGCAAGGCTGCACGAATCGAGAGCTCTTAGAGACCTTTGGGCGCAAAGATCCCCGGCGCATTGCGCCAATAGCCCTTGTAATCCATGCCGAAGCCGAATACGTAGCGATCGACCACTTCGAGGCTGCAGTAGTCGGCCTTGAGGCCCGGCACTGCCTTGCGGTCGTGACGCTTGTCCACCAGTACGGCGGTGGAGATGCTCGCCGCGCCGGCCTCCTGGCAATAGTCGAGAATGGCGGCCAGGGTCGCGCCCTCGTCGAGGATGTCGTCGACGATCACCACATGGCGGCCGGCCATGGGGATCTCCGGCGACACTCTCCAGAACAGCTCGCCGCCGCGAATGCCGCCGCGGTAGCGGGTGGCATGCAGGTAGTCGACTTCCAGCGGGAAGCCAAGCCGGGTGAGCAGGTGCCCCGTGGTGATCAGGCCACCGTTCATCACGCAGTAGAAGACCGGCAGCTTGTCGCCCAGATCGGCCGTGATCTGCTCGGCCATACGATCCAACGCGCGTTCGACCTCCTCATGGCTGATCAGACAGTCGGCGTTGTCCATGACGTCGCGCATGGTGGCCAGGGATTGATGAAAGTCGGCTTCGAGTTTGGGCATGTATGACTCGTTTCAACGCAGGTAAACGGGAAGAGAAGACGTTACAGCGAGGCCATGGCCTCGAGACGGGCATGCACCCGGCGCCAGCGACCCAGCGCTTCCAATGAATCGATGTCGGGACGTGCACGACCGTAGCGCAGCCGCGAGCCCAGCCGTACGCTGCGCCCCTGGCAGGCATCCAGCGCTTCGAGCGCGGCGGCGCGGTCGTTGCAGACCAGCACCATGTCGCAGCCGGCGTCCAGCGCAGCCAAGGCGCGCTCGCCAGGCGAACCGGCAAAACCGGCGCCTGCCATGCCGAGGTCGTCGGAGAAGATGGTGCCCTTGAAGCCCAGCGACTCGCGCAGCAGACCCAGCCAGCTCGCCGAAAAGCCCGCCGGCCGCGCATCGAAAGCGGAGTAGACGACGTGCGCCGGCATCACACCGTCGAGTCGCCCAGCCAGTTCGGCGAAGGGAATCAGATCGTGTTGACGCAGCTGTTCCAGCGGACGGTCGTCGACGGGCAGCTCCAGGTGGGAATCGGCCGCCACGCTGCCGTGGCCGGGAAAATGCTTGCCCACCGCTGCCATGCCGGCTTCGTGCAGGCCGCCAATGAAGGCCCCCGCCATGGCCGCCACGGCATGGGGGTCGGAAGAGAAGCTGCGATCGCCAATCACTGTGGAGATGCCGCTATCGACATCGAGTACCGGGGCGAAGCTGAGGTCGAGTCCGCAGGCGGCCATCTCCATGCCCAGCAGCCAGCCGGCATCGAGACACAGGCGCAGCGTCACCTCGGGGTTCGCCGCGTAGTCACGACCGATCTTGCCCATGGCGGGCAGACGCGTCACGCCGTCACGCAGGCGCTGAACGCGCCCCCCTTCCTGATCGATGGCCAGTAGCAGTCCGGGGCGTACGCTGCGAATGGCATTGCACAGCTCGCGCACCTGTCGTGCATGTTCGACGTTTCGCGCAAACAGAATGACACCACCGACCTCCTGGCGCATGAGTAGTTCGCGCTCTTCGCTACGCAGCTCGGTCCCTTCCAGGTCGAGCATCACCGGACCTAGGGTCTGGGTCATGAGCGGAGTCCTTTGGCCATGAAAGGGAGCTGATTCTAGACGAAAGCCGTGCCTGGCGACAGCCACCCCCTAGCACGATCCGGCGCAACTCGATCCGCGCTCTATTCGTGGAGCCAGACCGGCGTTCCCGGCGGCGCCAGCGCGAAGACCTCGAGCAGATCCGCATCGCGCATGCGGATGCAGCCGTGCGAACGCGGCACCCCCATCGGCTGATCGGGCGGCGTACCATGCAGGTAAATGTAGCGCCTTTGGGAGTCGACGGCGCCCCCGCGGTTGAACCCCCGCTCGAGCCCGCACAGCCAGAGGATTCGCGTCAGTATCCAATCGCGCTCCGGATGGGCCTCGGCCAGCGATTGACTGAACGTCTCACCGGTATGACGTCGTCCGCGAAACACGCTACCGGGCGGCAAGCCGTCGCCGATGGCGGCCCGCACGTAATGCCAGCCGAGCGGCGTACGACCGCTGCCTTCACGTTGGCCGGTGCCGGCAAGTCCGGTGGAGACGGACCACTCTCCCTGCCGTTGCTCACCCTGCCAGTGCACGAGACACTGGCGGCCGATGTCGACCTCGAGCCACGCCCCTTCACTGGGTGGCAACGCATCGAGCCTCGGCGTTCGCATTTCAGCTCGCCTTGGCCGGCTGCACGGCGGGCGGCGGCGGCAGAGGCGCATTCATGGCAGCCACCACGACCGGACGCAGGCGGCGGATCAGGTCGCGTACCGACACGTGCTCGTGATAGTCCTTCTCGGCGATGTCTCGCAGTGCGTCGAGACCGGAGAGCGTGAAGATCACCGTACCCAGCACGAAGTGCAGGCGCCAGAAGCGTTCGGCATCCGGCAGTTCGGGCGTGGCGCGACGCACCAGGTCGGTGAAACGGGTGAAGACGCTGCCGTACTCCTCCTGGATGTACCGCCGCAGATGCCCCTGGGCCTGGCTGTAGGCCAACCCCAGCAGCTTCATGAATACCTTGAGGCTATGTTTTTCCGCCGGCACCTCGAGTACGGTACGCGCCATGGTCTCGAGCAGCTCTTCCAACGGGATGACGCCCCCGGCATGTTGCGCCTCGAGTTCATCGAGGGCGTGATGGAAACGCACCGTGAAAGGATCGAGATAGCGGGAGAATACCGCCTGAATCAGCGCCTTCTTGGAGCCGAAGTGATAGTTCACCGCCGCCAGATTGACGCGCGCCTTGCTGGTAATGGTGCGCAGTGAGGTCTCGGCAAAGCCGCGTTCGGCAAAAAGCACCTCGGCGGTATCGAGAATGCGCGTGACGGTATCGGTCTGGGCCATGATCAATTTCCGCTGGAAACGCCTGTTTTAAACATTACAAAAGTCTACGTCATTCGCTGCCTTCACACAACGTATAGCGTTGCCTCAGCGTTTTAAACGGCACCGTGAAATGCTGCCGGATGAACTTCACTTTTACTGGATAGACTTCCATGCTGTATACTTGCACAATAGAGCAAGACAGCCATCGGAGTTCGCCATGAGCCGCCCTCTCACCTCGCGCCAGCAGAACGTGTACGACTTCATCGTCAAGACCATGCAAGAGCTCGGCTACCCTCCCACTCGGGCCGAGATCGCCCGGGCCCTGGGTTTCCGCTCACCGAATGCCGCCGAAGAGCACCTGCGTGCGCTGGAGCGCAAGGGCGTGATCCGGGTGATACGCGGCACTTCGCGCGGCATACGCCTGCCGGCTCAGGAGAACGATACCGCCGCCCTGGAGCCCAGCAGCGAGGGATTGCCGGTGATCGGTGAGGTCGCCGCCGGCAGCCCGATCCTCGCCGCCGAGCATATCGACCGCTACTGCCCGCTGCCGCCGGACTACTTCACGCCCCGCGCCGACTACCTGCTCAAGGTTCGCGGCCTGTCGATGAAGGATATCGGCATCCTCGAAGGCGACCTGCTGGCGGTCCATCGCACCGAGCGTGTGCGCGACGGCCAGATCGTGGTGGCACGCCTCGAAGACGAGGTGACAGTCAAGCGCTTTCATCGCCAGGGGCACCGCGTCGTGCTGGAAGCGGAGAATCCCGAGTTCGCTCCCATCGAGGTCGACCTGCGCCATCAGGAACTCGAGATCGAGGGGATTGGGGTGGGGGTTATACGCGGCGGCAACGGCCAAGCTTTAGGGTAAGAGCTGGCTGCGCTCGGCCATACGGCGTTAAAAATTGGCTTAAAATGCTCATTTGCAAAAGCAAACTCCGCTTTTTCGCCAATTTTTGCCTTGTCTGGCCTTCGCTCGCTCAGCTCCGATGCCTTGGTGAAACACCATGAGTCGCAAGATTCTGCATGCCGACTGCGACTGCTTCTATGCCGCAGTGGAGATGCGCGACAACCCGGCGCTGCGTGAGGTGCCGCTGGCCATCGGCGGCAGCGCCGAGGGTCGCGGGGTGATCGCCACCTGCAACTATCCGGCGCGGGCCTATGGCATCCGCTCTGCCATGCCGACTGCCAGGGCTCTGCGCCTGTGCCCCCACCTGACCCTGCTCAAGGGTGACTTCGATCGCTACCGCGAAGCCTCGCAGCAGCTGCTGGCCATCTTCCACGAGCTGACTCCGCTGGTGGAACCGCTCTCGCTGGACGAGGCCTTCCTTGATGTTACCGACGTCACCCGCTTTTCTGGCAGCGCCACCTGGATGGCGCGCTGGTTGAAGGAGGAGTGCTTCAAACGCGTCGGGATCACCGTCTCGGTGGGCGCGGCCCCAGCGAAATTTCTGGCCAAGATCGCCAGCGACTGGGAGAAGCCGGACGGCCTCACCGTCATCGCTCCGGACCAGGTAGACGAGTTCCTGCGCCAGTTGCACGTGACCAAGCTGCATGGGGTCGGCCCGGCCACGGCCAAGCGTCTCGAGACGCTCGAGATCGTCACCTGCGAAGATCTGCAGCAGGTTCCGCTGGAACGCCTGCTGCAGGAGTTCGGCAAGTTCGGTCGCCGCCTGTTCGAACTGTCGCGGGGCATCGACGAGCGGCCGGTGCGTATCGAGCGCGAGCGCAAGTCGGTGAGCGTGGAGACCACCTTTGCCAGCGACCTGCCCGACCTGGCCCAGTGCTACGAACAGTTGATCCCGCTCTGCGAGCGACTGGAGGCGCGTCTGGCTCGCCACGGCCACCCGCCCGTGTCGGGCGCCTTCGTGAAGGTACGCTTCGACGACTTTTCGTTGACCACGCTGGACTCCCGCGGCGCTTCACCCAGCGCGGAGACCTTCGCCTCGCTGATGGAACAGGCCTGGGCCAGGCAACGGCGACCGGTGCGCCTGCTCGGCGTGGGAGTGAGGCTGGTATCGGACGATGCCAGGCGCCAGCTCAGCCTGCCCTTCTGATCCCTCTTCGCATGCCACTCACTGCCGCCCGATCACTTGGTATCGATATAGCGGTGGCTGTCGAAGGTAGCCACCCAATGGGGGTGATAGACCATCAGGATGCTGAGCAGCATGCCGGTGATGAAGGCTTCAGACGGCATCAGCAGTGGCAGGAACAGTGCATATTCCCTGGCCAGGTACACGGCCTCGGGATCCACCGCCCCCAGCATGACCAGCCCCAGCCCAGCGAGCCCCGCTCCCAGCGCTGCCAGCGCCGCGCCGAAGAAGCCGCACACGAATACGAAGACGAACAAATTATCGGGCAGATAGCGGTCCACGATGCGCCATATCGACACCGTGATCACGACGGGGATCACCCCGGTGATCAGCACGTTGACGCCCAGCAGGGGCCAGGCGACCTTGCCCAACAGCACCAGGGAGAGGTTGGCGATCAGATTGGTCATGAGAGCCAAAGGCGCCTTGAAGATCAGGGTCAGCAAAGCCGTGAGCATCAAGTGCAGACTCAGCCAGTCCACCGACTGCGCCCTGAGCTGCCACATCAGCACGACCGCCAGGCTGGCCGCCAGCCAGCGGTGCTGCAGGGCACGGTCGCTCAGCAGCGCCTGCCAGGAGTGGTGCACCACCGACAGCCCCAGCACCGACATGGATACCGCCCCGCAGGCGAGCAGTATCCATGTCGGCAGTATCAGTTCGGATATGGTCATGCCGAACCCCCGTTCGGATTCAGGCGAAGACGACCGTCTTGTTGCCGTGAATCAGTACCCGATCTTCCAGATGCCAGCGCAGCCCGCGGGCCAATACCGCCTTCTCCACGTCGCGGCCGAAACGCACCAGGTCCTGCGGCGTATGGCAGTGACTCACCCGGTGTATGTCCTGTTCGATGATCGGCCCGGCATCCAGTTCCTCGGTGACATAGTGGCAGGTGGCGCCGATCAGCTTCACCCCCCGTGAGTGGGCCTGATGATAGGGACGCGCGCCGGCAAAGGAGGGCAGGAAGCTGTGATGGATGTTGATCACCCGACCGGCATAGCGTTGGCAAAGCCGCGGCGGCAGTATCTGCATGTAGCGGGCCAGCACCACGACGTCGGCTTTCAGAGCTTCGACCCGGCGCTCCACTTCGGCAAAGGCCGCGTCCTTGTCGTCGGCCTGCACCGGAACGTGGAAATACGGCAACTCGTGCCACTCCACCAGGCCGCGCATGTCGTCGTGATTGGAGATGACACCGACGATATCGCCATCGAGCTCCCCCGCCGTCCAACGATAGAGTAGATCCACCAGACAGTGGGACTCTCGCGAGACCATGATCACCACCCTGGGGCGACGGCGAGTGTCGCGCAGGGCCCACTCCATGTCGAACTCACGGGCGACCGGATCGAAGGCTTCGGTCAACTCGCTTGCGCTCATGCCGATGGAATCGGCGAGAATTTCGTAGCGCATGAAGAAACGTCCGGCCTCCAGATCGGAGTGCTGGCTCGCCTCGGTGATGGAGCCCCCATGGCCTGCAATGAACCCGGATACGCGGGCCACGATGCCGCGACGGTCGGGACAGGAGACGACGAGTCGATAATAGTGAGACATGAAAAACCCGCTGCAGAACGGAATCAGGAAGCCGGCATTGTAGCGAAATCGCCATATCACGACACGCCCAACCGCTGCCGCCCGCGGGCATCGCATTGTGAAGGGTCGCGACGATCCCGTATAGTGAAGACTCAATTGCCTGGTCCCTGTCTTGCCGATGCCTTCTACCCGCGTCACCATTCGCCCCCGCCGCCGCTGCCCGCTTCACTTCCTGCCACTGGGGGGCTGTGGTGAGATCGGCATGAACATGACGCTTTACGGGTACGAGGATGCATGGATAGCGGTCGATTGCGGCATGATGATCCGTCAGGATCTGCCCGACTCACCGTTGCAGGTTCCCAGCCTGGAAACGCCCGAGGCCCTTGGCATTCGCCCTCAGGCGCTGCTCATCACCCACGGTCATGAAGACCACATCGGTGCCGTCGCCTGGCTGTGGCCCAAATGGCAATGCCCGATTCATGCCACCCCGTTGGCGGCCGGCCTGCTACGCACCAAATTCCATGAGCGCGGCCTGGCCATCGATGCCATTCAGGTAATCGAGCCGGGCGAGGCCCTGGAAAGCGGCCCATTCACCCTGCGCTATCTGCCCTTGACCCACTCGATACCGGAGAGCTGTGCGCTGCTGATCGTCGCCGGCGACTACCGGGTGCTGCATACCGGCGATTGGAAACTCGACCCCGAGCCGCTCATCGGCCCGCCAATCAAAGGAGCGACCTTTCGCGCCCTGGCGCCGCTCGACCTGCTGGTGGGCGACTCGACCAATGCCCCCATGCCGGGCCACTCGCGTAGCGAAGGCGAGGTCGCCAGAGCCCTGGAGCAGCGCCTGGCCCAGTGCACGGGACGGGTCGTGGTGACCTGCTTTGCCAGCAACCTGGCTCGCGTGCTGGCCGTGGCCAGAGCCGCCGAGCGCTGTGGGCGCCGGGTGAGTCTGATGGGTCGCGCCATGGAGCGCATGGTAGCCGTGGCCCGGGGGCTGGGTTATCTGGAAGACATGCCGGCGCTGGTTCCGGTCAGCGATCTGGGTTATCTGCCAGCCGAAGAGGTTCTGGTGATCGCCACCGGCAGCCAGGGAGAACCGCGAGCGGCATTGAGCCGCCTCGCCCACGGCCGGCACCACAGCTTCGAGCTGATGGCAGGCGACACCGTGCTGTTCTCGGCCAAGGCGATTCCCGGCAACGAGTATCAGATCGAGCGCCTCAAACACGCACTCAAACGTCTCGACGTGACGATCTGGGACGAATTCAACCATCCGGAACTGCACGCCTCCGGCCACCCGGCCCAAGACGAGCTGCGTACCTTCTACGGTTGGGTAAGGCCGCATCATCTGCTGCCGGTGCACGGCGAACGTCGTCACCAGCAGGCCCATCAGGAGCTGGCGCACTCGATGGGCATCCAGGCGCCCCTCTTGCCGGTCAATGGCGATCTGATCCGGCTGGATGCGGAGGGCTTGCACGTCGACTCCCGCCATCCGCAAAGCCCCTGCATCGTCAGCCAGAACGCCGTCGCTCCCCTGCCCGGTCTCGCCGCGGAACAGGGTTCCTCGCGCCACGGCATCCTCTATCTGGCGCTTTCCGTGGCCTACACGGGCACGGGCTGGACCCGCATTGGCAGGCTGATGATGGATGCCCACCGCGTCAGTGCCATGGACGAGGACAGTTTCACCGAATGGCTGGACGAAAGGCTGGAAGAGATCGATGTGTCGACGCTGGCCGAACTACGCTCAGCCCTGCAGCCGCAGATCACCTATTGGCTGGGCCAACATCTGCGTCAGTTACCCGACATTCATCTCCAGCTCTTGGCCGTAGAGGCACCGGCCTTTCGCTGACGACTGGCATTGACCGCTGCATGATGCCGAAGAGATTGGCTTGAAGTATCGCGCAGCGGAAGGGAGCCAAGGCCCCCGCCTTGCCCCCTTCCGAAGTACTGCAAGCAGACGATTCGTTCCCTGCCGGGTCACGAACCGCTGGCATTCTTGGGTGGCCGACCGCGCCGACGGCGTGGCTGTTCACCCACGAGATCTTCCACGGAGAGACCAGCATCGTTCATGGCCTCACGGATCTCAGCCAGTTTTCTTTCCTTGTCCGCTTCTTCCTGTTTGCGGAGCTTCTCTTCCTCATTTTTCTGTTCGATGACCTCGCCGATAACATCGGAGAGCTTGTGCAGCTGCTCCATGCTCAACTGGCGAGCCGCGGCCCGAGCCACGTTCTTGTTACGGGCGATGCGCTCCAGGGTTTCGCTGGACATTGGCCTCCTCCATGCAAGAAAACGACGAGTCAGCCGTAAAGGCCCACTCGTCGAAAGTATATGCCGATTTGCCATTTTGGCAAGAAAAGGCCCAACCAACGATGCACGGAATAGCGTCAAAGAGTCCCGGCTTATGTCGGCATCTTCCCTCTCTTATCCCCCCGTCATGTTCATGAAGCGAACGATCTGAACATCGCCATCGGTGGTGAAATGGTGGCGCTCGGGCTTGAGAGGAAGTGCCTTGACGATGGCATGCTTGAGGGCATCGAGATCCCCCGGGTGCTGGCGAAGTACGGCACGCAGATCGACAGAATGCTCGTTGCCAAGGCAGAGCAGAAGCCGCCCTTCCGCCGTCACACGAACCCGATTGCAGCTGGAGCAGAAGTTGTGGCTATGAGGGGAAATGAAGCCGATACGGCTGTCGCTGTCGCTCATGCGGAAGTAACGCGAAGGGCCCAGCGTCGACTCGGTGGTCGGAATCAGCTCGTGACGCTGCTCTATCGCCGCCTTCACCTCATCACTGGAGCAAAAGGTCTCGGCCCGCGAATGGTCGGAGACGTCTCCGAGAGGCATCTCCTCGATGAAGCTCAAGTCGACTCGCTGGGCGCGGGCGAACTCGACGAGATCGAGCACTTCGTCGTCGTTGCGCCCCTTCAGAATCACGGCATTGAGCTTGATGCGCGTAAAGCCCGCTTCGCGCGCGGCGTGCAAGCCCTCCAGCACGCGAGACAAATCGCCGGTACGGGTCAGCTTGCGAAAGCGCTCGGGATCCAGGGTATCGAGGCTGATGTTGAGCCTGCCCAGCCCCGCTTCACGCAGGCGGCGCGCATGTTTGACCAGCCCTGCCCCATTGGTGGTCATGGCCAGATCGCGCAGCCCAGGCAACGCACTCGTTGCCTCGATGAGCTGATCGATGCCGCGCCGCACCAGGGGTTCGCCGCCGGTCAGCCGAATCTTCTCGACCCCCATCTCGACGAATGCCCGCGCCACCAGACTCAACTCTTCCAGCGTCAATATCTGCGCCCGAGGAAGGAACGTCATCTCCTCACTCATGCAGTAGACGCAGCGGAAATCGCAGCGATCCGTCACGGAGATTCGCACGTAGCGAACACGCCTGCCGAAGTCGTCGATCAACTCGGCAGGCAATGTCTCAGGGGATTTCGTCATTCTCGCTCTCCCAGCGGCTGGCATCACGGTAATCCGACTCACGCTCGGCAACCCAGTAGTCACCCGTGATGCTGTGTTCCTTTTTCCAGAAAGGGGCTCGGGTCTTGAGATAGTCCATGATGAAGTCGCAGGCTTCGAAAGCGGCACGTCGATGTGCACTGGCGACCACCACCAGTACGATAGGGTCTCCCGGCGTCAGTCGTCCAACCCGGTGGATGACCCGCACCCCCTGCAGCGGCCAGCGAGCTTCGGCCTGCGTCACGATCTCGCCCAGCGCCGCCTCGGTCATGCCTGGATAATGCTCGAGCGTCAGTGCCGTGACATCGGGCCGCTCGTTGAAGTCGCGCACCAGTCCGGTGAAGCTCACCACGGCGCCGATGTCGGAGCGTCCTGCAAGCAGCTGCTGCTGTTCATCGCCCGCATCGAAAGGCGCGTCCTGAACCCGAATCATCGCCTCAGCCTCCCGTCACCGGCGGAAAGAACGCCACTTCATCGTCGTTGGTGATGGGAGTCGCGTCCAGCGCCATGACCTGATTGACCGCACACAGCACACGTCCTTCGCTGAGACGGGCAAAGCGGGAGTCGCGCTTCACCAGCGCGCTCTTCAGGCCGCCAACGTCGGTACTCGGCAGGCTATCCAGCGGCAGGGTGACATCGCTGATGCCCAGTCGCTCACGCAGTTCGGCCAGGAATTTAACCCGCACACAGGGCGAGTCGATGTCGCAGCGGCTGCCCACCGAGACCTGCCCGGCTGCACCCTCGCCCGTTACGATGGGAGCCGTTGCCGGTGCCACCTGGCGGCGGTAGTCGCCCGACTTGCCGCCCTGTTTGGCATCCAGGTGGATGGCGCCGATCTCCATGTCCTTATCGACCGCCTTGCACATGTCGTAGAGCGTCAGACAGGCCACCGAGACGGCCGTCAGCGCCTCCATTTCCACACCGGTGCGACCATTGAGCCGACAGGTGGCGACGACCTCGACGCGGCTGTTCTGCTCGTCCAGGTGAAAATCCACCGACACCTTGGAGAGCGGCAAGGCGTGGCAGAGCGGGATCAGCTCGTGGGTGCGCTTGGCCGCCTGAATGCCGGCGATACGCGCCGTGGCCAATACGTCCCCTTTGGGCAGCCCACCCTCGCTCAGCAGCGCCAGGGTCTCGGGCTTCATCTGGATATGACCTGAAGCGGTCGCCTCACGGCGGCTTTCCGGTTTGTCGGCAACGTCGACCATATGGGCCTCGCCGCGCGTATTGAGATGGGTCAGACTCATGGGTTGCAGCCTCGGGATCAATTGTCTGGTCAAGTTAAGCGGTCGTCAGCGAGCGATATCGCGAGGCACGCACTCGGCCGGCCAGCGTGCCGGCCAGGCCGCCACCCAGGCGGCAATGGCATTCAGGTCGTCGAGGTCGAGCCATTCGACCCCCGGCGGAACCTCCACTCGGGGCTGGCTCGCCACGGCCTTTATCCATGGGTCTTCGGCCACTCGCAGCGTCTTGCCGACGGCCTCGCGGTAGAGCTCGAGCTTCGGCAAGGGCCAGGCCTTGAAGCCTTCCACCAGCACCAGATCGGGCTGCTGGCTGCGCACGACGTCGATCAGCTGCGCAAGATCGGCCTCCCGATTGTCGGGCGTTTCCATCATCATGGCCCACCTGGCCCGTGACGCAACCAGCATCGGGGCCGCGCCCGCCTGGCGCAGGCGATGGCTGTCCTTGCCCGGCTGGTCGACATCGAATTCATGATGCGCATGCTTGATCACGGCGGTACGCACGCCAAGCGCCGCGAGGCGCGGCAGCAACGCTTCCAGCAAAGTGGTCTTGCCGGTGCCGCTCCAGGCGGCGATACCCAGCAGCGGCAGTTCATCGTCGAAGCCAAGCGCGGCTGGCTGCGTTTGGGACATCAGGGTCAACTCTCCTCGTTCGGGCGCATCTCCAGGCGCCGCTTGTCATCTTCGCTGTTCAGGTTGATGAAGGCGTCCGGACAGTCACTGAAATCGATGGCGGTCCAGGCGTGGCGCTCGACCCAGCGACCGACCTTGCGCTCTCCTGCCTGCAGAGCAGCGTGCAGGTCCTCGGCCAGCGAGCGCTCGAGCAGCATGACCACGGGGTGCAGCCGCTCGCCGTCATGGGCCACGGCGACTCGATGATCGCCGATCCCGGCGACCATTCTCGCCACCAGATCGTCCGGCAGAGCCGGCGTGTCGCAGGGTACCACCAGCACCCAGGGCGTATCGGCAGCGAGCAGGCCGCTGTAGATACCCATCAGCGGCCCCTGGAAGCCCCCCTGGGCATCGGGCACCACCCGCCCGGCCAACTGGCGATAGTCGTCCAGGTGACGGTTGGCACTGATCTGCACTTCGGCCACCCTACCGGCGAATCGCGCCTGCACGTGGCTTACCAGCGCGGCGCCGCGAAACGGCTCGAGCCCCTTGTCTCGCCCTCCCATCCGCCGACCCTCACCGCCGGCCAGGATCAGGCCTGTCACGTCGGTGAGCGGGTTGGGTATCGCGTTTTCTGATCGATCGGTCATACCCCATCATGCCTCAGCCCGCGCGCCGCTTCCACGACGCTGAGCCAAACCCGGACAATGCAATGATCAAGGTCATCTTATCCAAGGCGCAGCTAACGGGTATCATGTGTCAAACAAATCGAACGTTCTGGACCTGACAATGGAAGGATTTGATGTAGGGACACGTCTGCGCGAGTTGCGCAAGGCACGCAAGCTGTCCCAGCGTGAACTGGCCAAGCGAGCCGGTGTCACCAACAGCACCATCTCGCTGATCGAGCAGAACAGCGTCAGCCCGTCGGTGAGCTCGCTGAAGAAGATTCTCGATGCGCTGCCGGTGTCGATCAGCGCGTTCTTCGCCGGCGACGAACCCTCCCCGCCGCGGGCCTTCTACCCCGCCGAGGATCTCACCGAGATCGGCGACGGCCATCTTTCATGGCGGCTGGTGGCGGCGCGTCGGCCGGATCGCAGCATGTCGATCATTCATGAGCGCTACCCGCCCGGAGCGGATACCGGTGCCGACATGCTCGAGCACGACGGCGAGGAGGGCGGCGTGGTGGTGGCCGGCGAGATAGAACTCACCGTAGCCGGCGAGGCTCGCCTGCTGCGCGCAGGCGATGCCTACTACTTCGACTCGCGCCTGCCCCACCGCTTCCGCAACGTCGGCGAGGAAGAGTGCGTGATCGTCAGCGCCAACTCCCCGCCGACCTTTTCCGAGGGCGGCAAGGAGCTGCACCATACCTGAGGATCACTCGTCGTCGGCGGTGGGCAACACCCAGTTGAGGACGATGCCCACCAGCGCGGCCAGGCTCACGCCCTGCAGGGTGAACTGACCGCCCCCGAACTGCATGCCGCCGATACCGAACACCAGAATCAACGACACCACCACCAGGTTGCGCGGCGCGGTAAGGGAATGCCCGGCGCGCACCAGGGTGTTCATGCCGACCACGGCAATGGAGCCGAACAGCAGGGTCATGATGCCGCCCATCACCGGGCCGGGGATGGTCTGCAGCAGTGCGCCCAGCTTGGCCACGAAAGCCAGACCGATGGCGATACAGGCAGCTACCACCATGATCTTGGGGTTGAAGGCACGAGTCAGAGTCACCGCGCCGGTCACTTCGGAATAGGTGGTGTTGGGCGGACCGCCGAACAGCGCCGCGGTGGTGGTCGCCAGACCGTCACCCAGCAAGGTACGGTGCAGACCGGGTTTCTCCAGGTAGTTCTTGCGCGTGACCGAGCCGATGGCCACCATGTCGCCGATATGCTCCACCGCAGGCGCAATGGCCACGGGAATCATGAACAGGATTGCCGCCCAGTGGAAGCTCGGCGCCGTGAACGACGGCATGGCCAGCCAGGCTGCTTCCCGCACCGGCGTGAAGTCGACCACCCCCATCAACAGAGCCATGACGTAGCCGGTGACGATACCGCCCATGATCGGCACCAGCCGCAGCAGGCCGCGGCCGAATACGGCCAGCACCAGGGTCACCAGCAGGCTCGCCATCGACAGCACGATGGCCGCCCCGTAGCCGATATGATCGCTGGTCTCGCCGGTGGCCATGCTGACTGCCACCGGCGCCAGGGCCAGGCCGATCACCATGATCACCGGCCCCACTACCACCGGCGGCAGCAGGCGATGCAGCCAGGCCGTGCCCTTCAGGCGTACCGCCTGCGAAATCGCCACGTAGACCAGGCCCGCCGCCATCAGCCCGCCCATGGTGGCCGGCACGCCGAAATTGACCACCGAGCCCTGGATCGGGGCGATGAAGGCGAACGATGATGCCAGGAAGACCGGCACGGTCACCTTGGTCACGCCGTGGAACACCAGGGTACCCACGCCGGCGGTGAACAGCGCCACACTGGGGTCGAGTCCGGTCAAGAGCGGCACCAGCACCAGCGCGCCGAAAGCGACGAAGAGCATCTGTGCCCCGGTCAGCAGCACCCTGGGCAGGGATTCGGCAGGCGCCTGCGCAGCCGCCACATGTTCGTTCATGGGGTGTTTTCCTTCTTTTGTCGTGTCGTTGAGTCGAAGGCGTCCTGCCCAGAAAAACGCCCCTGGATCGGGATCTCAGGGGCAGCATCTTGCGTTTTTTTGCCGATGAACCTCGACGAGCGCAGGCAGGTTGATGGCAAAAAATTATCGGGTGCCGAAGATCTTGTCCCCTGCGTCGCCGAGACCCGGCACGATATAGCCGTTCTCGTCGAGATGATCATCCACCGCAGCGGTGTAGATCTCTATGTCGGGATAGGCGTCCTGCACCCGTTTGATCCCTTCGGGAGCCGCCACCAGCACGATGACCTTCATCTGCTGGCAGCCGCGGTCCCTCAGCATGTCCAGCGTTGCCACCATGGTGCCGCCGGTCGCCAGCATAGGGTCGATGACGATAGCCATGCGCTCGTCGAGGTCATTGGCAAACTTGGCGAAGTACGGTACCGGCTCCAGCGTCTCTTCATCGCGATACAGCCCCACCACGCTGATCCGGGCGCTGGGGATCAGGTCGGTCACGCCATCCAGCATTCCCAGCCCGGCCCGCAGAATCGGTACGATGGTCACCTTCTTGCCCTTCAGCAGCTTCACCGGAATCGGCTTGCCGCTCCAGCCGTCGATGTCCTGCTCTTCCAGCTCGAGATCCTGGGTCGCCTCATAGGTCAGCAGCTTGGCCAGCTCGCCGGCCAGCTCGCGAAAGCTCTTGGTGCTGATGCCGGCTTCGCGCATCAGACCGAGCTTGTGCTGGACCAGCGGATGTTGGATGGCGTGGACGCTCATGACGGACCCCTTGGCGTGGTGTGGAAGTGGCGACCTTCGTCGCATGGACGAGTCGCGCGCATTTTACTCTCATCCTGCCGAGAGTTTAAGGCAGAGCCTGCCGGCCGGCTTTCAGGGCTCTGCCGGCAGCTGCCAATCGATCGGTTCGCGGCCGTTCGCTTGCAGGAAGGCGTTGGCACGGGAAAAGTGCCGATTGCCGAAGAACCCCCGGTGCGCCGAGAGCGGCGACGGATGCGGCGACTCCAGCACCAGATGCCGCGAGGTGTCGACCAGCGCCTTCTTCTGCCGGGCATGGCTACCCCACAGCAGGAACACCGAGGGTTCGGCGTGGGCGTTGACCGTCTCGATGGCGCGATCGGTGAAGTGCTCCCAGCCCCTGCCCCGATGCGAGCCGGCGTTGCCCTGCTCCACCGTCAGCGAGGTGTTGAGCAGCAGCACGCCCTGTCGCGCCCAGTGCTCGAGGTTGCCGTGGTCCACCGGCTGGAAGCCGACATCGGCGACCAGCTCCTTGTAGATGTTGACCAGCGAGGGCGGCGCCGGAACCCCCGGGCGAACCGAGAAACACAAGCCATGCGCCTGATTGGGTCCGTGGTACGGGTCCTGCCCCAGGATCACCACCTTGACCCGCTCCAGCGGCGTCAGCTCGAAGGCGCGGAACCAGTTCGAGGAGTGCGGGTAGATCACCTTCCTGGCGGCCTTCTCCGCCGCCAGGAAGTCACGCAGCGTCTGCATGTAGGGAGCCTGGAACTCGCCTCCCAGCCAGCGCTCCCAACTCTCGGGTAATGGACAGCTCATGTTCGCTCGACTCTATGTCGCCTAACGCTTGACCTGGTCGACCAACGGCTCGACGTAGGCCACCCCCATGTCCCAAGGAAACTGAATCCAGCAGTCCTGGGCCACTTCGGTCAGATACTGATCCACCAGCGGGCGCCCTTCGGGCTTGGCATAGACGGTGACGAAGTGCGCCTTGGGCAGCATCTCGCGTACCTTGCGTGCCGTCTTGCCGGTATCGACCAGATCGTCGACCAGCAGCCAGCCGTCGCCGTCATGATCGACGCCCTTCATGACGTCCAGGCCACCCTGCTCCATGTGCTCGTAGCTGCTGATGCAGACCGTATCGATCAGCCGCACGTTGAGCTCACGGGCAATCAGCGCCGCCGGAATCAACCCGCCACGGGTGATCGCCACGATACCCTTGAAGTCGCGCTCGACCAGACGATGACACAGCTCGCGCACGTCACGGTGGAGTTGGTCCCAGGAGACGGTGAAGTGCTGGTGATAGCGGGCATTGCTCATGGCGTCACTCATCCTCATTGAAGGAGCAGACCGCAAAGACGCCGAAGCCTGCCTCACGGATCCTTGCCGACCCGCCGATCTCGGGCAGATCGATGATGGTGGCGGTTTCCACCACCTGTCCGCCCGAACGGGTGATGAGCTTGGCGGCCGCCAGCATGGTGCCGCCGGTGGCGATCAAGTCGTCCATGATCAGGATCCGATCCCCCTGACGGAATGCATCGGAGTGCAGCTCCACCTCGGCCTGACCGTACTCCAGCGTGTAGGTCTCGCTGATGGTGCGGAACGGCAGCTTGCCCTTCTTGCGTACCGGCACGAAGCTGCAGCCGAGCTCATAGGCGACGGGCGCCCCGATGATGAAGCCGCGTGCGTCGATGGCCGCGATGGCATCCAGCTCCATCTCCTGGTAGCGATGCACGAAGCTGTCGATCAGCTTGCGAAAGGCGGAGCTGTTCTGCAGCAGCGGTGTGATATCGCGGAAGTTGACCCCCTGCTGCGGCCAGTCGGGGACGGTTCGGATCACGGACTTGATGTAGTCGCCGTAAATGCTCATCGCGGGTCTCGGTGAGGAAATGTCAGTCTAGGAACAGGAACTTCAATACGAACAGGATCGCCAGCACGACCACCGCCGGATTGAGGTCGCGGAAGCGGCCGGAAAGGGTCTTGATAGCAGCGTAGCTGATGAAGCCCAGCGCGATGCCTTCGGCGATGGAGAAGGTCAGCGGCATGGCCAGTGCGGCGATCAGTACCGGCGCGGCGTCGGTCGGGTCGTCCCAGTTGGCATGGGCCAGGCTGCCGGCCATCAGCACCGCCACATAGAGCAGCGCGCCGGCGGTGGCATAAGCCGGGATGGAACCCGCCAGCGGTGCGAAGAACAGGCTGATCAGGAACAGCCCGGCCACGACGACCGCCGTCAGGCCGGTGCGCCCACCTGCGGCGATACCGGCGGTGGACTCGATGTAGCTGGTCGTGGTCGAGGTACCCAGCACCGCACCGGCCATGGAGGCGCTACTGTCGGAGATCATGGCACGATTCAGGCGCGGCAGTTTGCCGTCCTTGTCGAGCAGACCGCCCTTGTGCGCCACGCCCACCAGGGTGCCGGAGGTGTCGAACAGATCGACGAACAGGAAGGCGAAGATGACGCTGAGCATGGCCACGTCGAGGGCGCCCATGAGATCCATGGCCATGAAGGTCGGCGCAATGGAGGGCGGCATCGACATCAGGCCGCCGTATTGGTTGTGGCCCAGGATCATGGCCAGCACCGTCACCCCGAGAATACCGATCATCACGGCGCCGGTGATCTTCAGATAGGCCATAGCGGTAATGGCGAAGAAGCCCAGCAGCGCGTAGATGGCAGCCGGTTGGGAAAGATCGCCGAGCGCCACGTAGGTGGCCGGATTGGACACTACGATGCCGGCATTTTTCAGTGCGATCATGGCCAGGAACAGGCCGATACCCGCGGCAATACCGAGGCGCAGGGAGAGCGGAATGGAATGTATGATCCACTCACGTACCTTGAAGATGCTGAGCAGCAGGAAACAGAAGCCGGACAGGAACACTGCTCCCAGCGCCGCTTCCCAGCTGTAGCCCATGCCCAGCACCACGCCGTAGGTGAAGAAGGCGTTGAGCCCCATGCCCGGCGCCTGGGCGATGGGATAGTTGGCCCACAGCCCCATGACCAGACAGCCGACGGCGGCCGCCAGACAGGTGGCGACGAACACCGCGCCATAGTCCATGCCGGTTTCGGAAAGAATGCTGGGGTTGACGAAGATGATGTAGGCCATGGTCAGGAAGGTGGTGACCCCGGCAATGACCTCTGTCTTCACGCTGGTGTTGTGTTCCGTCAGCTTGAAGTGTCTATCGAGCATGTTCTTCATTTTTGGCATTCCTGCGCACGAGTGCTTGTTAGCAACCAGGGGGCGAGAAAAGCCGCACATGGTACCCAAAGCCCCCTTTAGATGCGAGGCCGAGATTGCTTACCTTGTGCGGCACGATTCGCTCTGTATAAGCAAACTCTGCGCCATTCGCCAGCACGGCTACCAACGCAATCTTGACGAAACGGTCATTTGAATGGAGTTCTCACACCCCGCGGGCGGCCAATACCCTTTCCACGGTTTCCACGATGGCCTGGGTCTGAGGGTCGATCTCGATGTTGACCCTATCGCCCGGCACGCGGTCGACCAGAATGGTGCGCTCCAGGGTCTCGGGAATCAGGTCGACGCAGAAGCGCGGCCCGTGAGCAGCCGTGGCGGGCCTCGTGGCACCGATCGTCAGGCTGATGCCATCGACGCCGATGTAACCCTTGTCGAACAGGAAGCGGCCCAGCGCATGGGGCACTTCGAACCACAGCCGCCGATTGTTCGGCGCCTGATCCAGCTCCACCAGCTCGGCCATGGCCATGACATGACCGGACATGGCGTGACCGCCGATCTCGTCGCCGAAGCGCGCCGCCCGCTCGATATTGACGCGATCGCCCTCGCCCAGCGCACCAAGGTTGGTCACGCGCAGCGTCTCGCGCATCAGATCGAAGCTGACCCGGTCGCCGTCGATGGCCGTCACCGTCAGACAGACACCGTTGTGGGCCACCGAAGCGCCGAGCTCCAGCCCCTCGCGCAGAGGTTGCGGCAAGCTCACGACATGAGTGCGGAATGCCTCGGCTTCCTTGATGGCGACGATCTCGGCCGTGCCTTGGACGATGCCTGTGAACATGGCGTCTCCTGCGCGCTCCCGCTCAAGGGAGGATGAAGTGGGTGGGGCTCGCAGTGTAAGAATTCGCGCCACGAACGTCCATCCGTCAACGGGCGCTACCCCAAGAGCGTGACATTCACCAGGGCAAGGCAACAGGAATCCACGTATCGAGGTCATTTTTTAGTGAATTTCACCACGCGTTCGCCTGGCGAACCGAAGCATCTTTCGCTTCGGTTGACATGTTACGTCTTTAGTCTTACCATTCCGCCTCACATTTCAGGCGCCGATTTGTACCCGGCTTGCGGGCGCCCACGATGCAGACGGCTTCCGCCTGCATCGTGAAGTGCAGCTAAAAGGGTGTGTCCAGCGTTGATGGCCACCCGCCAGGGTGGCCTTTTTTTCGTTCGGTTATACCCTGGCCCACGCTGCGCCCGCCCCACCGGCACGGCCTCTCAGGAAGCCAGATGATCACGCTAAGCAACGTTTCCAAGACCTACCACCTCACCCCGCCCAGGCGCCGACTGCCGTTCGCCTCACGCCCCAGCGAGAGAGCCGCCAGAACCATCGAGGCGCTGAAGAACGTCGACCTTCACGTTCCGGCGGGCAGTATCCATGGCGTCATAGGCCTTTCCGGTGCCGGCAAGTCGACTCTGATTCGCTGCGTCAATCTGCTCGAGCGCCCTTCCAGTGGCAGCGTCGTCGTCGACGGCCAGGAGATGACCACCCTCTCCAACAGCCAGCTCAATCAGGCGCGCCATCGCATCGGCATGATCTTTCAGCACTTCAACCTGCTGACGACGCGCAATGTCTTTGCCAACGTCGCCCTGCCCCTGGAACTGATGGGCATGAAGCGCGCGGCCATCCGCGAGCGCGTGCTGCCGCTGCTCGAGCTCACCGGCCTTGCCGACAAGGCACGCCAGTATCCGGCCCAGCTCTCCGGCGGTCAGAAGCAGCGCGTGGCCATCGCCCGGGCGCTGGCCAGCGAACCCCGCGTGCTGCTGTGCGACGAGGCAACCTCGGCGCTGGACCCGCAGACCACCGGCTCGATCCTGACTCTGCTGCGCGACATCAACCAGAAGCTGGGTCTGACCATCCTGCTGATCACCCACGAGATGGAAGTGGTCAAGTCGATCTGCCATCGGGTCAGCCTGATCTCCGACGGCGAGCTGGTGGAAGAGGCCGAGGTCGGCGACTTCTTCACCGCCCCGCGCACCCGCCTGGGCCGCGAGTTCCTCAACGACTTCCTCCAGCTGGAGCCGCCCAAGGCGCTGATCGAGCGACTCGAAGAGGCCCCCGGCGAGCACACCCATCCGGTGGTGCGTCTGGCGTTCTCCGGCGATACGGTTTCCACGCCGCTGATCTCGCGCCTGGCGCGCGAATGCGGGGTCGACGTCAGCATTCTTCAGGCCAAGGTGGAGTCGATTCAGGAGCGCACGCTGGGGCTGATGATCGCCGAGCTGCTCGGCTCCCCCGAGCAGACCCGCCGCGCCATCGACTATCTCGAAGACCACGACCTGCATGTGGAGGTGCTCGGCCATGTCCAGCGCGATGATTGATCTGATCCTCCAGGCGACCCTGGATACGCTCTACATGGTTGCGGTATCGGGCATCATCTCGGCGCTGCTCGGCGTGCCGCTAGGCGTGCTGCTCTACGTCACCCGCCCACGCCAGATCCTGGCCCGCCCGGTGCTCAACCAGGTGCTGGGCATGGTGACCAACATCGGCCGCTCGATCCCCTTCATCATCCTGATGGTGGCGATCATCCCCTTCACGCGGATGATCGTGGGCACCTCGATCGGCACCAATGCCGCCATCGTGCCGCTGACCATCGCCGCCATCCCTTTCGTCGCCCGGCTGGTGGAAGGTGCGCTCAACGAGATCCCGCCCGGCCTGGTGGAAGCCGCCCAGTCGATGGGCGCCACGCCGCATCAGGTGATCACCAAGGTGCTGCTGCCGGAGGCTCGCGGCGGCATCATCACCGGACTGACGATCACCGTCGTCACCCTGGTGAGCTACTCGGCCATGGCCGGCGCCGTGGGCGGCGGCGGCCTGGGCGACCTGGGCATTCGTTATGGCTACAACCGCTTCAACCCCACCGTCATGCTGATCACCGTGGCCATTCTGGTGGTCATGGTGCAGGGCTTCCAGAGCCTCGGGGATTATCTGGTACGCAAATCGGATCGCAAGTGACGCCACACCCAAGGAGAATGACCCCATGCAAGTGACTCTGACCCGACTGTTCGGCGCCGCCACCCTGGCCAGCGCCATCCTGGTTGCCGGCTGCGGCAACGACGACGGCGCGACCGAAACGCGCTCGATCAAGGTAGGCACCATGTCCGGCCCCGAGTCGGAGGTGATGGAAGTGGCCGTCCAGATCGCCCGCGAGCGCTACGACCTCGAAGTCGAGATCATCGAGTTCACCGACTACGTCTCGCCCAACGCCGCACTGGCCGACGGCAGCCTGGATGCCAACGCCTTCCAGCACGAGCCCTACCTGCGCAGCATGATCGAAGACCGTGGCTACGACCTGGCCGTTGCCGGCTACACCTTCGTGTATCCGATCGGCGCCTACTCCGAGCGCCACGACAGCATCGAAGAGCTGCCCGAGCGTGCCATCGTCGCCCTGCCCAACGACCCCACCAACGGCGGCCGCGCGATGATCCTGATGCACAACGCCGGCCTGATCGAACTCGATGACCCCGAGAACCTCGAGGCCACCCCGATCAACGTGGTCGAGAATCCGCTCGGCCTGCGCTTCCGCGAGATCGAGGCCGCTCAGCTGCCGCGCGTGCTGACCGACGTGGACCTCGCCTTCATCAACAACACCTTCGCTCAGCCCGCCGGACTGCGCCTGGACGATGCGCTGATTCAGGAGGGCGCCGAGTCGCCCTACGTCAACCTGATCGCGGTGCGTGCCGGCGACGAGGAGCGTGAAGAGATCCAGCAGCTGGTTTCCGCCTACCAGAGCGAAGAGGTGGCCGCCAAGGCTGCGGAGCTGTTCGACGGTGGCGCCGTGCCCGGCTGGCAGTGATGCCGCGCTGCGCGTCTGACGCATGACAACGGGCCGACGCCATGCGTCGGCCCGTTCGCTTGGCAGGTACCGGACTCAGCCCATCTTGCGTTCGACCTTGTCGATCCGCTCCTCGAGGCTCTGATCCTTGTCGGTAGCCGTAGCGATGCGAATCGCGCTGTCCACCCGCGGCGCACCGCGTTCGTGCAGCACGTCGTGGCAGCGCTGGATCACGCGCATCACCTCTTCCCAGGAACCCTCGATATTGGTCCCGTGGGCGTGCAGGCGATACTTGAGCCCAGCCGCCTCTATCACCTCTTCGCAGGCGGCGATATGAGACGACAGCGAGGCTCCCGCCCCGATCGGCGTCACGTTGACATCGGCAACTACATGCATACTCAATCCTCCTGATCGACCTACGGATATCCTTACTACCCGAAAGCTAGTGTCGACCAGACCATTCTTCAAACCCCAGCCCGAATACCAGTGGGCACTAGAGAGGACCGGAGATTCCATGGCATCGAACATGCCCGACTACACGCTGCTGGCCCGCCAGCTCGAGGCCCTGCTGGACGCCCGCGACTGGCTGACCAACAGCGCCCAGACCTGCGCCTTCATCATGCAGCAGGTGCCGGACCTCAACTGGGTCGGTTTCTACCTGCAGCGCCAGCCCGAGCTGCTCACACTCGGCCCCTTCCAGGGCAAGCCGGCCTGCAACCCCATCCCCTTCAGCAAGGGCGTGTGCGGCGCCGCCGCCAGGAGCCGTGAGACCCAGCGTATCGACGACGTGCATGCCATCGCCGATCACATCGCCTGCGATGCGGCGTCGAACGCGGAGCTGGTGGTACCGATTTTGTGCGGCGATACACTGTGGGGGGTGCTGGACCTCGACAGCCCACGATGCGGGCGCTTCAGCCCAGCCGACCAAGAGGGTCTGGAAGCCCTGGTCGAGGTATTCGTCAGACGCAGCGAGCTGCCCGACTTCTCACTCGCCTGGCAAGGAAAACCGTCGGCCTGGTGAAGAGAAGCTGCAAGCGCCGGAAAGCAAAACGCCCCCTGGCAGATGCCAGGGGGCGTTTCGGAATGCTGGTAGGACCAAGCGGATTTGAACCGCTGACCTCCACGATGTCAACGTGGCGCTCTAACCAACTGAGCTATGGTCCTGAAACTATGTGAAACCGTGTCGAAAAAGCCGACAGAAAGCTGGTAGGACCAGGCGGATTTGAACCGCCGACCTCCACGATGTCAACGTGGCGCTCTAACCAACTGAGCTATGGTCCTGTGTTCGGCTTTCTCGTCTTTCGTTCTTTCTCGTTTACCCGTTACCCGCCAATTCAGCTGCGGCAACGGATGCATATCTTACCGATATCGCTGGATTTTGCAAGCCTCGCACTAGCTTTTTACCCGCTCCACCGCCTCGAGCCAGCCGCGATAGAGTCGCTCCCTTTCGGTTTCCGGCATGCTGGGCATGAAGCTGCGCTCGCAGCGCCACAGCTCGGCGATCTCTTCCAGGTCGCGGTACCAACCGAAGCGCAGCCCGGCCATGTAGGCGGCTCCCAACGCGGTCGTTTCGAGCACCGTCGGCCGGTCGACCTGCACCCCCAGCATGTCGGCGAGGAACTGAACCAGCCAGGAGTTGGCCACCATGCCGCCGTCGACACGCAGCGTACCCGGTGGCACGCCCATGTCGTCGCTCATGCAGGCCTGCAAATCGCGGGTCTGATAGCAGACCGCCTGCAGGCCGGCAGCGACGATTTCGGCAATCCCGGTGTCGCGCGTCAGGCCGAAGATCGCCCCTCTCGCCTTGGGGTCCCAGTGGGGCGCTCCCAGCCCGGTGAAGGCCGGCACCAGATAGACGCTGTGTCCGGCGCGGGTCTGCTTGGCCAGCGCCTCCGTCTCGGCGGCATCCTTGAACAGCTTCAAGCCGTCGCGCAGCCACTGCACCGCAGCACCGGCGACGAAGATGCTGCCCTCCATGGCATAGGTGGTCTTGCCGTTCAGGCGATAGGCTACGGTAGAGAGCAGGCGGTTGCGCGATCTGGCCGGCCTGTCGCCGGTGTTGACGATCATGAAGCAACCGGTGCCGTAGGTGCTCTTGCCCATGCCGGGCTCGAAACACGCCTGGCCGACCAGGGCCGCCTGCTGGTCGCCCACCACCCCGCCAATGGGCAACTCCGCCCCCAGCCAGCGGGCCTCGACGGTGCCGAAGTCGGCGCTGCTGTCGCGCACTTCGGGAAGCAAGCCAGACGGGATCTCGAATAGCTCGAGCAGCTCGTCGTCCCACTGCTGGGCATTGATGTCGAACAGCATGGTGCGCGAGGCGTTGGTGGCATCCGTGGCGTGAACCCGCCCCCCGGTGAGGCGCCACAGCAGGAAGGTGTCCACCGTGCCGAAGGCCAGCTCGCCGCGTTCGGCACGCTCACGCGCCCCTTCCACGTTGTCCAGCAGCCAGGCCAGCTTGGTTGCCGAGAAGTAGGGATCGATCAGCAGCCCCGTGTGCGATTGCACCAGCTCGGCATGCCCTCTTTCCTGCAGCTCGCGACAGAAGTCGGCGGTGCGTCGATCCTGCCAGACGATGGCATTGTAAAGCGGCTTGCCAGTCGCGCGATCCCACAGCAGCGTGGTTTCGCGCTGATTGGTGATGCCGACCCCGGCGATCTCGTCGAGTGCGACACCCGATGTCTCGACCGCCTCGCGACAGGTCGAAAGCACCGTGTCCCAGATGTCTTCGGGGTCGTGCTCGACCCAGCCATCGTGGGGGAAGTGCTGGGGGAATTCACGCTGCGCAACACGAATCACATGGCCGTCACGGTCGAAGAGAATGGCGCGCGAACTGGTGGTGCCCTGATCGATGGCAAGGAGATAGTCGGCCATGAGTCATCCTGTCATTGTATGTTCGTTTATGATCACCAAGAGTACCCGAGTATGTTCGCAATGCTTTACGACTTTCGTATAAATACCCCTTGAATACCTGCGCAAGCGTACCGAATCGCTTACACTCGCGTGATCGATAGGGAGCCGTCATGAACCAGCAACAGCGACAAGATGCCATCGTTGAACTGGTACGCCGCCAGGGCTACGCCAGTATCGAACAGCTGACCGAACATTTTTCGGTTACGCCACAAACCATACGCCGCGACCTCAACTCCCTGGCGGAAGAGGGCATGATCCGGCGCGTGCACGGCGGCGCCGGGCTCGAATCGAGCACCGTCAACACCGCCTACAGCACGCGCAAGAATCTCAACCTAGAGGCCAAGCGACGCATCGCCGCCCTCGTGGCCAGCCATATTCCCGATCACGCCTCGCTGTTCATCAACATCGGCACCAGCAACGAGGTCGTCGCCGAGGCACTGCTCGATCATCAAGGGCTCGAGGTGATCACCAACAACCTCAACGTGGCGGCCATCCTCCAGCACAAGGAGGACTTCAACGTCATCATCGCCGGCGGCCAGGTACGCTCACGGGATGGCGGCATCATCGGCGAGGCAACCATCGATTTCATCAATCAGTTCAAGGTGGACTTCGGCATCATCGGCATCAGCGGTATCGACGAGGATGGCTCCCTGCTCGAGTTCGATTACCAGGAAGCTCGCGTGGCCCAGGCCATCATCCGCAACTCCCGCCAGGTCTACCTGACCGCGGACCATTCGAAGTTCCATCGCAACCCCGTCGTGAGACAGGGCAACATCGCCCAGCTGGATGCGCTGTTCACCGACCGCCAGCCCCCCGAGCGCATCGTTCACCTGATGCAGGTCAACGACGTCGCCCTGCATATCGCCTGACTTCCTCTTTCGACCGCCCTCTTGCGACTTGCACCGCGCCGACCGAAACGTCGGCGCGTTTTCCTTCAGGCCTTGATGTTCGATTTCGATTGATCTATGTTCGTTTTCAAACATACACTGTTTGAAAGCCAGCTCATTGCTGACGCGAGATCGGAGCCTTTCAGTCCATGGCGCACACGTCGCACCACCTACTCGACCTCTTCATCATCGGCGGCGGCATCAACGGCACCGGTATTGCCAACGATGCTGCCGGGCGCGGGCTGTCGGTCAGCCTGTGCGAACAGGGGGATCTGGCCGGCGCCACATCCTCGGCCAGCAGCAAATTGATCCATGGTGGATTGCGCTATCTCGAACACCATGAATTCCGCCTCGTGGGAGAAGCGTTGCGCGAGCGCGAAGTGCTGCTGCGCAAGGCGCCGCACATCATCTGGCCGCTGCGTTTCATTCTCCCGCACCGCTCTCACCTGCGCCCCGCCTGGATGATTCGGGCCGGCCTGTTCCTCTACGACCACCTGGGCAAGCGCAAGATGCTACCCGGTTCACGCAGCGTTCGTTTCGCTGCGGATTCGCCCCTGCAAGAAGGCATCAAGCGCGGATTCGAATATTCCGATTGTTGGGTCGACGATGCTCGCCTGGTGGTGCTCAACGCGCTACAGGCACGCGAAGGTGGCGCGGAGATTCTGGTGCGCACCCGCTGCATCGGGGCGAAGGAGGAGAACGGCATCTGGCGCATCGAGCTGGAGGACGTCCGCAGCGGCGAGCGCTTCGAGCGCCAGGCGCGCACCCTGGTCAACGCGGCCGGGCCATGGGTCGAGCGGGTGGTTCGCGAACAGGCGGCACGCAGTTCCCGTTACAGCATTCGCATGATTCAGGGCAGCCACCTGATCGTGCCGCGACTGAACGGCGACGACCGCGCCTACATCCTGCAGAACAGCGACCGGCGCATCGTGTTCGTTCTTCCCTACGAGGACGACTTCAGCCTGATCGGCACCACCGACCGCCGCTATCAGGGCGACCCGGCCCAAGCCGCCATCAGCGAAGAAGAGATCGATTACCTGCTTGGCGTCGTCAATGCCCACTTCCGCCGTCAGCTCCAGCGCAGCGACGTCATCTCGAGCTTCTCCGGCGTACGCCCCCTGTGCGACGACGAATCGGCCGAGCCTTCGGCCATGACCCGGGATTACACCTTGGCGTTCGATGATCAGGGCGCCCCGCTGCTCTCCGTATTCGGCGGCAAGATCACCACCTATCGAAAACTGGCGGAAGCTGCCTTGAAACAACTCAAGCCTGTCCTGCCAGCCATGGGGCCAAGCTGGACCGCAGAGGCCGCCCTGCCCGGCGGCGAGATCGGCAATCAGGAAAATTTCATGGCGCGGCTGCTGCACGACTACCCCTGGCTCGGGGAGGCGCGGGCACGACGTTTCGCGCGGAGTTACGGCAGCCTGTGCCTGCGCTTCCTCGCAGGCACTCAATGTGCAGAGGACCTGGGCGAGTATTTCGGCGCCGGCCTCACCGCCGCCGAAGCCGATTACCTGGTCGACCATGAATGGGCGACCACCGTCGAGGACATCCTGTGGCGGCGCACCAAGCTGGGCCTGCGGCTGACGCCACGTCAGGTGGAACGACTCCAGGCCCACGTGGAAGCCCATCGCCAGGCCCTGGCCGCCTGAGCCGCGTTACTCCGGTATGCCGCCGTAGGTCAGGCTGGCCGGATCGAGCAGCCGTTCGAGCTCCTCACGGCCAAGATCGGTCTGCTCTTCGGCCACATCGATGATCGGCCGCCCCGCCTGGTAGGCCTGCTTGGCGATGGCTGCCGCCGCGTCGTAGCCAATGACCCCGTTCAGGGCCGTGACCAGGATCGGGTTGAGCGCCAGCGGCTCCGCCAACCGATCCTCGCGCACCCGGAACGTGGCAATGGCCCGCTCGCCCAGCAGGCGTGCCGTATTGCTCATCAGCCGAATCGAGGTCAACAGGTTGTAGCCGATCAGCGGCAGCATCACGTTGAGCTGAAAATTGCCGCTCTGCCCCGCCACGGTTATCGCCGCATCCAGACCGATCACCTGGGCAGCGGCCTGTGCCGCCGATTCCGGAATCACCGGATTGACCTTGCCCGGCATGATCGAGCTGCCGGGCTGCAGCGCCTCGAGCTCGATTTCGCCCAGGCCGGCCAACGGCCCCGAGTTCATCCAGCGCAGGTCGTTGGCAATCTTCATCACCACGCAGGCCAGGCCCTTGAGCTGCCCGGAGAGCTCCACCGCCGCGTCCTGGGAGCCGAGGCTGGCGAAGAAACTGTCGTTGGGCGACAGGGCGAGCCCGGTCTGCTCGCTCAGTTCACGTGCCATGCGCTCGGCGAACTCGGGGTGGGCGTTGATGCCGGTGCCTACCGCCGTACCGCCCTGGGCCAGCCGTGCCAGCCGTACCATGGCGCTGTCGATACGCTCGATGGCCTGGCCGACCTGGCTCGACCAACCGCCAAGCTCCTGCCCCAGGCGCAGCGGCATGGCATCCATCAGATGGGTGCGCCCCGTCTTCACCACGCGGTCCAGTTCCAGCGCCCGCTCGTCGATGGTGGCACGCAGTGCCACCAGCGCGGGACGTAACTGCGTGGTCACTTCCAGCGCCGCGGAAAGGTGGATGGCAGTAGGTATGACGTCGTTGCTCGACTGCCCCATGTTGACATGGTCGTTGGGCCCTACCTTGAGACCATCGCGGCTGGCCAGGTGGGCTATCACCTCGTTGACGTTCATGTTGCTCGAGGTGCCCGAACCGGTCTGGAACACGTCCACCGGGAACTGGTCGTCGTGCTTGCCGTCGACGATCTCCTGAGCCGCCGCGACGATGGCTTCGGCTCGCTCGCCGTCGAGCAGGCCCAGTTCACGGTTGACCTTGGCAGCGGCCAGTTTGATGCGGGCGATGGCATGGATGAAGCCAGCCGGCATCGGCTGGCCCGACACCGGAAAATTCTCCACCGCACGCTGGGTCTGGGCGCCATAGAGCGCCGAGACCGGCACCCGCAGCTCACCCATGCTGTCTCGTTCGATACGATGATCGCTCATGTCACTCCCTCGCTAGACGATCGCTCCCTTCACCATGGTGCCGGGAATCGAGGCTTGCAAGCCATTCAGACCGTGAGAGGCACCAGATAGCGCTGCCAATGAGCGGATTGACAACTGTCAGGTTTCTTTCCTATTCGCTCGTTATCGGACGCCAACATGATAACTGTCGTTGCGACGCCAAAAGGCCTTTCCCTAAGATCGCTTAGCCCACCACTCAGGGCACCTAAAAAAGCCTCGATCACAACAGCACAATCTGGAAGAACCGACTCATGGACATGACCCATACCTTGCTCTTGTTGCCGCACGAACAGCTCACTCTCGCTTACGAGCACGAAGCCGCCGAACTTCAGCGCTACCGCCGCCTGACGCTGCGGTTTCTGCCCAAGGCCCCGCAGGCGAGCAGACTGCTGGCGACACTGGGCCTGCAGTGCGAGAAGCGCCTTGGCCAGTTGCACCAGGTAGCCGTCTGCCTGGAACTCGAAGCCTGCATCATCAGAGCGCCAGGCAACGTTGCGCCCTTTCCGATCGCGGAACCTCACTTCTTCATCGTCGACGAGGTCATGGGTGAGCAGGTCATTGAGCATGCCATCCGCGCAGCCATGGAGTCGAAGCACTTCTTCGAGTGGATGCTGAATACCAATGCCACACCGGAACTCCATCGGCCACTGATCAATTTCGTCAGCGAGAAGGAGGGCGAGTGCAGGGTCCTGCTTGAGTTCTGGGAGCAGCACAGGGCGCCTGCGGTGGCTCAGCGAGCCTGACCCTCGACCCGTCACGGTCTCTTCTGCCGCCTGCCGGTGGAAGAGGCCAAGCGCTCGAGTCGCGCAAGATCAAGCAGCTGGTACTCACGCCCATTGACACGCAGCAGCCGTTGCGACTGATAGGTGGCAAGCGTCCTGCCGACCGTCTCCTGGGTCAGCCCCAGATAACTGCCGATATCGTTGCGCGATACGGGCAAGCGAAAGTGGGTAGGGGAATAACCACGGCGATGAAAGCAGCCCGATACGACCAACAGAAAGCAGGCCAGGCGCGCCTCGGCGGTACGGCTCAACAGTTGGTGCAGGATGATCCGCTCCTCATGTCTTGCACGACTGACGGTGCACTGCAGCTGCCTCCGCAGTCTTGGCAGCCTTTGCGTCAGCGCTTCGAATCGCGCGAAAGGCAGCCTGCACACCGTGGCGGTTTCAAGCGCACTGACGGTGGCTGGATAGCGTGCCAGGCCGATGGCATCGCAGCCGATGAGGTCACCGGGCAACCAAAAGGCCGTCAGCAGGGTCTCGGTTTCATTGACCGCCGTTTCCTGCTTGAGGCATCCGGTGCATACGGCATAGAGACTATCGAACGGCGCCTCTTGCTCGTAGAGAATGGCTCGTTTCTCCAACCTGAGGGGCGAAGGCACGATCTCGTCAAGCAACGCTGCTTCTTCGAAAGCCAGACCCTGAGAGCTGCACAGCGCGTTCAAACAACACCACAGGCTACCGGAAGCGCCCTTGAATCCGCCATGCCCGTCCTTGCAATGTCTCGTCATGCAGTGACCCTCCTGTCCATGAGTCACATTGCTCAGTATAGAAGCGAGCCGATATCCCATAGTTTGAGTTGCCTCATTCCCAAACTCGGGGAAAGTGGTAACCCACCCCACGTTGTCATGACGAAAACCATGCTGCACGAAAAATTACAGCCGCCTAGTGTTAATGCTGCATCGCACAGGATCGGTGTACCTCTCGGTACAGGGAGGGCATCTTCAAGGGAGCAGAACCATGCAACAGAAGACCCCCTGGTTGACGTCAGACATACTCAACCGTCTCAATGCCAATACCTGCCTGCTACTGGTGCGCAGCCTGTGGGAGTACTGTCCGGAACACATGTTCATCGTGCGCGTCGAAGGCCCGGGCGAGTTCGTGATCGAGGCCATGAACTCCACCCGCCAGGCTCTGAGCGCAGAGAACAGCGCCGTCATCGGCAAGCGTATCGAACAGTCGCTCCCCCCACCGCTGTGTCATGGCGTACTGGCCAATCTATGTCGTTGCGTAGAGTCCGGGGCACCGGTCCGGTATGAGGAGAATGACGACTATCTCGACCGGGATGGCATTTATCAGCACGTTCATCGGCAGACGCTGCTGGTTCCCATTACCAATACCGAGGGCATGGTGACCCATCTGTTCGGGATATCCCGCGATCTGGCGTTCCCGCCCGAGCATCACGTGTTCTCCCCTGCGGTCACGGGCGAGTTGGAGCGCCGCGTCTGCGAGCGCACGGCCGAGCTGGTCGCGGCCAATGAAAAATTGGCCTACCTGGCCACTCACGATCATCTGACCGGCACCTACAACCGGCGCTATCTGATGGAGCTGGCCGAGCAGGAGCTGAGACGCGCCACCCGATACGAGCTGCCGCTTTGCCTGCTGATGCTCGATATCGACCATTTCAAGACGCTCAACGACGCACGCGGCCATTTGGTGGGCGACGAGGCGCTGCGCTGCGTGGCACGTACGATCCTGGCTACCGTGCGCGAGTGCGACCTGGTGGGTCGATACGGCGGAGACGAGTTCCTGATCCTGATGCCGGAGACCACGGCCAGTGGCGCCCAGGAGTTGGCCGAACGTCTGCGCAACACCCTCACCCAGACGAGCCGCCTCACGCTGAGCATCGGGATCGCCAGCCTGGCGCCAGGCGACGACGTCGTGATCGATCTGATCGATCGTGCCGACACGCTGCTGCTTCAGGCCAAGCGTAACGGGCGCAATCGCATCGAGTGCGCTGCCTGACCGCCAGTATCAAGTGTGTAAGGACCAGGTACATATTGGTACCAGGCACATATTGCAATGCAGCAAGCAGTTTTGCTATGCTGCATTGCAATAGAGCGGACATCCGTTCGAAATTACACAACACATCCGGAGATACCTTACTCATGATGAAGTCATTCAGCTTCGACACCAAACCCTTCGAAGCCATGCTGCTTGGCCCGGCGCGTGCCTATGCCGCTCTGAGCATCGACTATTCCGAAAAGCTGGTCGGCGCCCAGCTCGAGGCCGTCAAGGCCTATACCGACACCAGCCTGGCGCAAGCCCGCAAGCTGCTCGAAGTCCGCGATGCCGACGGTCTGCGTAGCTACCTCGAAGATCAGCAGCAGTTTGCCAAGAACGTGACCGAGCGTCTCAAGGGCGATGCCGAGAAGGCCGTCTCCCTGCACCAGGACTTCTTCCAGCAGAGCCAGAAGCTTGCTGAAAGCAGCCTGCAGGAAGTCCAAAAGGCCTCCTCGAGCCAGACCGCCAAGGCCTGAAGCTCTCTGCACGGTTCCGTTGCATAGGTCTAGCACACGGCACTGATACGAGACCCGCCGAACCTCGTTCGGCGGGTCTTCGTTTTTCTCTCCAGTTTCATCTTTCCATCTGTCGCCTGTCGGCTCCCATCGTTTATGCTCGACCTGCACGGGCATGTCGCAATGAGGAAGCAAACGAATGAAAGCCTGGTTACCCGTAGCCTTGGTGAGTCTCACCCTTGTCGGCTGCCAGATGATGGAACCGGGGCCGCCACCCGAGCGTATCGAGGTGATCGATATCGGCGACCCGCAACGCCCTGACGTCGAACGCCCCGACGCCGAGCGCCCTGCCCCCAGCCCGGGACGCATCGCTCGTCAGGTGGCCTTCCCGGCGAGCGAGTATGCCGCGCTGCCGAAGAGCGGCACCGCCGCCATTTCGGGCAGGCTCAGTCTGAACGGCACTCCCGGCACCGGGGAAACGATTTCCGTCGCGCCGGTCACCACCTACTCGGCAGAAGCCGCCGAGCACGCCCTGGCAGGACGAGCGGTCGAGCCGGCCGACCCGCGAGCGCGTGAATACACCCACACCACGCGCACCGACGGCAACGGCAATTTTTCCCTGCAGGGTCTCCCGCCTGGTGAGTTCTACGTCTCGGGCAGCGTGGTCAACCCCGGCAACGGCCAGCGCCAAGTGATACTGCGTCAGGTGTCACTGCGCAACGGCCAGCGCCTCGAGGTCAATCTGAGCCGCTGACGCACTGCGTTACCAGCCCAGCGCCTGCTTGACGAAGGGAATGGTCAGCTTGCGCTGGGCCGACAGCGAAGCACGGTCGAGAACGGCCAGCTCGTCGAACAGCTCGTCCAGACGTCGCGGTCCGCGGTGAAGAATATAGCGGGCCACCTCCTCGGAAAGCTGCATGCCACGTATGCGTGCGCGTAGCTGCAGGGCCTGCAGCCTCTCGCCGTCATCCAGCCGCTGCAGTTGAAAGGTGACACCCCAGGTAAGACGCGATGCCAAGTCCGGCAGAGCGACCGGAAGCTGGCGGGGAGCTGCAGACGCCGACATCACCAGCCGCTTGCCGGCATCGCGCAAGCGGTTGAATGCATGAAACAACCCCTCCTCCCAGCGGCGCCGGCCGATGACGACATCCACGTCGTCGATGGCCACCAGGTCGAGGCGCTCCACGTCCTCGAGCATCAGCGGCGGGAAATGTCCCAGGTCGTGCAACGGCAGGTAGAGCGCACGGAGGTCGCGGTCGGAAGCCGCGTGACAGGCCGCCTGTAGCAGATGACTGCGCCCACTGCCGGGAGCGCCCCACAGGAACAGGAACGGCTCGCCGTCGGCATCGAGCTGGCGCGAGAGGCGATCCAGCAAGGCGGCATTGGCCGCCGGCAGAAAACTCTCGAAAGTGGCATCGTCACGCAGCCCCACCCCCAGAGGCAGCTGCGCAGGCGCTCGACTCATGGTGAATCCTCGTTGCGACGCTCTTTTTTATCGGCGTCGTAAAGGCTGCTGCGCTTGTAGCGTTCATTGAGTTCCCGCAAGAGTACCATGATCACCGCCGCAGCCGGCAGCGCCAGCAGCACCCCGGTGAAACCGAACAGGTTGCCGCCCGCCAGCACGGCGAAGATCACCGCCACCGGATGCAACCCGATACGGTCTCCCAGCAGCTTGGGCTGCAGCACCACGCTTTCGATGATCTGACCGATAGTGAACACGATGACCACGCCGAGCAGCGCCACCCAGCTGCCGAACTGGAAGAACGCCACGATCAACGCCACGCTGATACCGACGATGAAGCCGAGGAACGGCACGATGCTGGCCAGCCCCGCCAGCATGCCGATCAGCAGCCCGAAGCGAAGCCCCATGACGGTCAACCCGATGGCGTAGATGGCCCCCAGGGTCAGCATGACCAGCAGTTGGCCACGCAGGAAGGCCGAAAGCACTTCGTCGCAGCGCAGGCTGAGACGCACCGCATCCGGCTCCAGGCGCCGCGGGATGAGATTGCGCAGATTGACGATCAGACGATCCCAGTCCAGCAGTAGATAGAAAGTGACCACCGGAATCAGCGCGAAATAGGTCACCCAGGCCAGGAACGCCGCCCCCGAGCGCCCGATCTGACCCAGAAACTGGGCCAGGTAGCCGCCGGCGTCCTGCCAATGCTCGGCCAGCGTCTCCTGCACGTTATCGAGATCCGCCGCCACGTCCAGCCCCGTCCAGCCGCGGATCTGCGGTGCCAGCACCGTTTCCACCCACTCGAATATTCCCGGAATCATCAGCCCGAACTGGCGCACCTGCTGCACGGCCAGAGGGATCAGCACCAGCAGTGCCACCCCCAGCACCAGCGTCAGGATGAAGAACACGCCGCACACCGCCAAGGCGCGCGAAAGCCCCAGGCGCTGCAGTCGATTGGCCAGCGGATCGCTCAGATACGCCAGGATCATCCCGGCGATGAACGGCATCAGCATCGTTTCCAGTTGGAACAGCAGCCACACCACGGCGACCGCGCCAATCAGCACCCACCATTCTTTACGCATCACAGCTCCACACCTCCCTGCGTTCTCCATCCACGGCGATGCGAGCCGTGCGTCGTGATGCTACAATTCCGGCCCGATCTTGCCCACTGCTTCGGCCATCAGGCGTTGCGTCGCCTCGCGCCGCTCGCCGGGCCACATAACCGCGCTACTTCGTACAGGACAGGCCATGACCGATTCCACCTCCCCCGACAACGCCAAGGCATCCCTGAGCTACAAGGACGCCGGCGTCGACATCGATGCCGGCAACGCCCTGGTCGACCGCATCAAGGGCGTCGCCAAGCGCACCATGCGCCCCGAGGTGATGGGCGGACTGGGCGGCTTCGGCGCCCTGTGCCAGTTGCCTTCCGGCTATCGCGAGCCGGTGCTGGTCTCGGGCACCGACGGCGTAGGCACCAAGCTGCGCCTGGCCATGGACCTGGGTCGACACGACTCCATCGGCATCGATCTGGTGGCCATGTGCGTCAACGACCTGGTGGTGGCCGGCGCCGAACCGCTGTTCTTCCTCGACTACTATGCCACGGGCAAACTCGATGTGGACATCGCCGCCGACGTCGTCGCCGGCATCGGCGAGGGTTGCGAACAGGCCGGCTGCGCCCTGGTGGGCGGTGAAACCGCCGAAATGCCCGGCATGTACGAAGGCAGTGACTACGATCTGGCCGGCTTCTGTGTCGGCGTGGTGGAGAAATCCGAGATCCTCGACGGCAGCAAGGTCGGCGAAGGCGACGTGCTGCTGGGTATCGCTTCCAGCGGCGCCCACTCCAACGGCTATTCGCTGATCCGCAAGATCCTCGAAGTGAGCGGCGCCTCGTTGGACACCGCCATCGACGGCCGGCCACTGGGCGACGCCCTGCTCGCCCCCACGCGGATCTACGTCAAGCCGCTGCTGTCGCTGATCAAGGAGAGCGGCGTCGCCGTTCACGCCCTGTCGCACATCACCGGCGGCGGGCTGCTGGAGAACATTCCCCGGGTACTGCCCGACTCCCTGGCGGCACGCATCGACGTGAAGAGCTGGACGCGCCCGGCGCTGTTCGACTGGCTGCAGCAGCAGGGCAACGTGGCGGAACACGAAATGTACCGCGTGCTCAACTGCGGTATCGGCATGGTCGTGGTCGTACCCGCCGAGAAGGCCGATCAGGCCCGCGCCCACCTGCAGGCCCAGGGCGAGACGGTCTATCGCATCGGCGAGATCATCGCCCGCGGCGAAGGCGAAGAAGCGGTTGTGCTGGAGAACCTCGAGGCATGAGCGAAGCGTACGACGGCGACACCATGACGGACTTCACCCCCGAGCCCACCGGCACACGCCGGGTGGTGGTGCTGATCTCGGGTAACGGCAGCAACCTGCAGGCGCTGATCGACGAGCAGACCCACGACCGCCTGGGCGGCGAGATCGTGGCGGTGATCTCCAACGTTGCGGACGCCTACGGCCTGCAGCGTGCCCGCGATGCCGGCATCGATGCGGTAGTGCTGCCCCACGGCGAGTACGAGAGTCGCGAAGCCTACGATGGCGCCCTGATCAAGGTGATCGAACGCCACGAACCCGACCTGGTGGTGCTGGCCGGCTTCATGCGCATCCTGAGTTCACGCTTCGTGCAGCGCTTCCTCGGCCGCATGCTCAACATCCACCCATCCCTGCTGCCCGCCTACCGTGGCCTCAACACCCATGCCAAGGCGTTGGCCGACGGCGTGACCGAACACGGCTGCAGCGTGCACTTCGTAACCGAGGAGCTCGACGGCGGCCCGGTCGCCATCCAGGCCGTGGTGCAGGTAAGCGATGGCGAGACCGAAGCCAGCCTGAAGGAGAAAGTGCACGCCCGCGAGCACCTGATCTACCCCATCGCGGTGAAGTGGTTCCTCGAGGGGCGCCTGCGCCTCGAGGGCGAAGCCGCCATGCTCGACGGCACTCCGCTGCCGCCCCAGGGCCTGCGCCTCTCCCACGCCGACGCCGCCGAAGAGCTGGACGAAGAGTAGCGTCAAGCTCGACGCAAAGTGGATGCCCCAAGACGCTAGCGGCGCCGGGGACAGTTCAGAGTGGAGGTCATTCTTTCATGGATGAAGAATGTAGCGCCCAGGGAAGGGTTTACAGCGCCTCCACGAGAACTGTCGACGGATAAGCCGCGGGTTACGTCAGTTGACTCAGGTGCGGGGCAAAGTCACTCCCCTCTGTCCCATATACTTGCCGCCGCGATCCTTGTAGGAGGTCGCGCACACCTCGTCCGACTCCAGGAACAGCATCTGCGCCACGCCCTCGTTGGCGTAGATCTTGGCCGGCAGGTTGGTGGTGTTGGAGAACTCCAGGGTCACGTGCCCTTCCCACTCCGGCTCCAGCGGCGTCACGTTGACGATGATGCCGCAACGAGCGTAGGTAGACTTGCCCAGACAGATGGTCAGCACGCTGCGCGGAATGCGGAAATACTCCACGGTGCGCGCCAGGGCGAAGGAGTTGGGCGGGATGATGCAGACGTCGCCCTTGATGTCGACGAAGCTCTTCTCATCGAAGTTCTTGGGGTCGACCACCGCCGAGTGAATGTTGGTGAACACCTTGAACTCATCGGCACAGCGGACGTCGTAGCCGTAGCTGGAGGTGCCGTAGGAGATCACCCGCTGATCGTTGACGTAACGCACCTGATCGGCTTCGAAGGGTTCGATCATGCCTTCCCGCTCGGCCATGCGGCGGATCCAACTGTCGGGCTTGATGCTCATGGGACGTCCTGAGAGAAGTTGTGCCGGAGAATGAAGAAGTAGGCTTTGGCTGAAAAGTCGCCTAGGGCCGCTATCATAGCGGCCCTGGATGCACTCGTCACGGCCCGTCGCCAACGGGCCGAAGGCCGTCAATCACTGAACGAGATGCTCGGCCCTTCGCTCGGCGACTGGCCGCCCAGTTCAGCGGCAATCTGCCGCGCCATGTCGCGGAAGGTTGCCGTCACCTCGCCTTCCGGCTCGGCAACAACGGTGGGTCGGCCGCCGTCCACCTGCTCGCGGATCGACAGCGCCAGCGGCAGCCTGCCCAGAACCTTGGTCTCGTACTCACCAGCGATACGCTCGCCGCCGCCTTCGCCGAAGATCGGCTCGGCGTGACCGCACTGGGAACAGACGTGCAGGCTCATGTTCTCCACCACACCCAGCACCGGCACGTTGACCTTGCGGAACATCTCGATACCCTTGCGGGCATCGAGCAGCGCGATGTCCTGGGGTGTGGTCACGATGACCGCACCGTCCACCGGCACCTTCTGCGCCAGCGTCAGCTGGATGTCGCCGGTGCCCGGCGGCATGTCGATGAACAGCACATCGAGGTTGTCCCAGGCCGTTTGCGTCAACAGCTGCTGGAAGGCCCCCGCCACCATCGGGCCGCGCCACACCATGGGCTCCCGGGTGTCGACCATGAAGGCCATCGACATGGCCTGTACGCCATGAGTCTCCAGCGGCCGGAACTTGTTCTCGCCGGCCTGCTGAGGCCGCACGCCTTCCGGAACACCCAGCATCTGCGCCTGACTGGGGCCGTGGATGTCGGCATCGAGAATGCCGACACGATACCCTTCGGCAACCATGGCCAGCGCCAGATTGACGGTAACGGTGGATTTGCCCACCCCACCCTTGCCGGATGCAACGGCCACGATATGCTTGACCCCTTCGATCACGACTGACTCCTTATTCCTGCAAATGAGTGTCCTGCGAATGGCAATTGTCTGACACGCTCAGTATAACGCGACAGCTCCCGAGACGAGCGCGACCGAGCGACATTGAAATCTCCATAAAGACATGCGGCGGGCCAAGGCCCGCCGCATCGTTTCGCCCTCACGGCGATCAGTTGCTCTCGGCCTCTTCGGCCTCATTCTCTTCCTGCGACGCCTGCTGCGTGGCCTGCTGGCCTTGTTGCTGGCCTTGCTGAGTGCGAAGCTCGAGGTCCCCCAGCGCATCGCGCCACTGGGCAAGCTGCGCCTCGATCTGCTCGAGCTGCTGCTGGCGACGCTGAACCTGGGCCTCCAACTCCTCGAGTTCGCTACGGGCCGACTCGATCTCTTCGCTGGTCTCATCACGCTCCTGGCGAATCGTCTCGAGCTCTGACGTGGCAGCCTCGCGCTCGTCGCGAATCTCGCCCACTTCGCTCTCGACTTCGCTACGCCAGGCCTCCAGCGCCTCGATGTCGTTCTCCAGCGCTTCGACCGTCTGCTGGCGCTCTTCGATGGCCTGGTTCAGCGTATCGAGCTGCTCCTGGCCAGCTGCGGCTTCCTCACGCACGCGCTCCAGTTCACTGGCTATCTGCTCGAGTTCCTCTTCGGCCTGGCGGCGCGCCTCTTCTGCCTCCTGACGCTCCTCTTCGGCGGTCTGGCGTGCGGCCTCGGCTTCCTGGCGTGCGCTTTCCGCATCCTGACGGGCCGCATCGGCATCGGCACGTGCTTCGTCTACCGCCTGGAAGTCATCGCGCAACGCCGTCAGGCTCTCCTCCATTTCGGCCTGCTCGCCACGGCGTGCCTCGAGATCGCCCTCCAGTGCCTCGCGCTCCTCCTGCAACTCGCCGATACGGGCAGAAGCCTCAGCCGCCTCGGCTTCGAGACGCTCGATCTCGCCGCGAGCGGCTTCCTGCTCGTCGCGCAGGGCGGCTTCCGCCGACTGCCGCTCCTCTTCGAGTTCGGCCAGCCGCCGTTCCAGCGCCTCGATGTTCTCCCCTGCTTCATTACGCTCGTTGAGTTCCCTGACCAACTCCTGGTGCTCACCTTCCAGCGCGGCTAGCTGCTCCTCGAGCGCGGCGCTGCGTTCACGCTGGTTGCCGGCGCTGTTATGGGCAAGAATCGCCCAGAGGATGGCCAGCACGGCGATGGCCACCAGTGCCATGACGCGTCTGTCCTTGTAGAGTGGACTTTCGGGTGTTTCCGACATGGGCAAGACCCTCCAGATGGTCCATGTTGATCGTCACGCCTGGCGTGACGCTCGCGTAGGTTCCTTCCTCAGCATACATAGGCAACCAAGGCGGCGAAAGGAAGCCTCCGGCAAACCGTTCGTCAAGCTTGGCGTATGAAGACCGCGTGACCTCAGCGCGGAGTGACCCGCCAATTCGACAGCCAGGGCGAACCGCGAACCTCGAAGTCGAGTTCGCGCAGCCATTGGGCAACCACCAGATTCGACTGATGAGCGGCGGAATAACCGCGTGGATAGGGCACGAACTCCAACCCGTACTGCTCACTCGGCACCGGTTCCATATCGGCCCGCTCGAAGTGGGCATCGAGCCGCCGTTTCAAGGCCAGCACACGTCCCATGTCGGCTTCCAGGGGGTAGACGTCGGTCAGCCCCTCCGGGGCCAGTCGGTGAAACTGTTCGGGAGTGGCTATATCGGGGTGTACGGCTCGCCCGATGCCCGCATCGGTGGGCCACAGCATGGCTGCGGCACCGCTCAGCGCGTGCTGACGCTCCTCGACGTACCAGCGCCAGTCGCCATAGCTGTAGCGCACCACGCCCCCCGATTCGCGCGGCAGCACCAGACTGGCATGCCGGCCATGGTCGAGCAGATAGATATCGACCGGCCGTTCGATCAAGCGCGGTTCGGGCGGCACGACGCGGCCGGCACAGCCGGTCAACAGCAGCACGGCCAGTGCGATACCCAGCCAGCGTAGCAGCCGCTCGAAACGCGCCTGATGCCGTCTTCCGGAGGATGGGGTTGCCAACGAGCCAAACATGTTCACGGCCTCCAACGGTATGCTGTCTAGAATAGGGAAACAGGCACACGACCGGAGAGCAAGCATGTCGAAGCCCCTACCATCTCTGGCCTGGCATGCTCGTCCTCGCTGGCTTCCCGCCATGCTGCTGGCGCTGCTTTGCCTACTGTTCGGGCCACTCATGCAGTCAGGCATGGCAGAGGCGAACACGGCGACGAGTGAACGAGCGCTGAGCCGTTTCGCCGCCGAAGCAGGCGAGATCCCACGCCTGCATGCCGTGGTCGTTGCCGAGCATGGCGATATCGTCCTCGACCATCGCCTGCAAGGACCCGACACCGATCAGCCGGTCAACATCAAGTCGTTGTCCAAGACCGTTCTGGCCGCCTTGGTGGGTGCCGCCATCGAAGCGGGCCTGATCGAGAGCGTCGACCAGCCCATCGTCGAGCTGCTGGGACCCAGGGTTCCCGCCGGGGTCGATCCCCGCGTCAGCGAGATCACCGTGGAACATCTGCTGACACTGCAGGCGGGGCTCGAGCGTACTTCCGGCAACAACTACGGTGCCTGGGTGGCCAGCCGCGACTGGGTGGCCGATGCGCTGAACCGCCCGTTCGTCGACCGTCCCGGCGGTGCCATGCTCTACTCTACCGGCAGCTCTCACCTGCTTTCGGCAGCACTGACCGAAGCGACCGGCGAGAGCACCCTGGCACTCGCCCGCCGTCTGCTTGGCGAACCGCTGGACATCGCGATCCCTGCCTGGCCCCAGGACCCTCAGGGCATCTATTTCGGCGGCAACGACATGTCGCTCTCGCCCAGGGCGCTGATTCGGATTGGCGAACTCTATCGCCTGCAAGGCGAGATCGACGGTACCCGCGTGCTGCCGCAAGACTGGGTGGAAGCTTCTTGGCAGTCGCGCGGTACGTCGCGCTGGACGAATGACGGTTACGGATACGGTTGGTTCATCACCACCCTGGCGGGTGAGCAAGTCTATTACGGGCGTGGTTTCGGTGGGCAAGGCCTGTACGTGATTCCCTCGCGGGCTCTTACTATCGCCATTACGGCCGACCCCGCACCCAGCTCCGATGGCTCCCGGTTTCGGCAGGAGCTCCTGCATGGGCTGATCGAAAGGCTGCTCAGAGAAGCCTGAGGCAGCCTTCCATACCCCGCTCGGTCATGACGCCAAGCCTAGCGCAGCCCCAGCATCGACAGGATGAAAAGCACCACCACGATCAGGCCAATGATATAGATGATATTTCGCATACAGCTCTCCTTGCCGTCGGGTTCAAAGTAGTCGACGTGGTGACAACCAGGCCACCGTCAGCCCCAGTGTAGCGGACCAATGAAATCCAGCCAGCGAAGCAACCGACTTGTGGTCGCCTACCGAGGCGAATACCTTACGAGGCAGGATCCCGCATAACGGCACAAGGAGCGACGCTCGCCATGTCCCAGGTACGCAAGTCGCAGCGTGTCATGTTCGTGCTGTTGCCACGTACGGGCGCCTTTCTCTGGCGCGTGCTGACGAACTTCCTGCGCAACCGCGGCATCCTGCTTGCCGGCGGCGTCGGTTACAACATCCTGCTCTCCATCGTTCCCCTCTTTGCCCTGCTCGCCGTGCTGCTGACCCAGATCGTCGATGAAGCCGTGATGCTCGAGGTGCTTAGTGTTCAAGTGGTTCATCTTGCCCCCGCCCACGCCGAGGGCCTGATGGAAGCCGTACGCACTCTGCTGGCATCGCGTGACATGATCGGGCTGTTCGGCATTCTGGTACTGCTGGTCTTCAGCTCCTTTGCCTTTCGTATGCTGGAGGATGCCTTGGCGATCATCTTCCATACGCCGGAAGCCCACCCGAAGCGCAGCGTCTGGGTCTCGGTACTACTGCCCTATCTGTTCATGCTGGTGCTGGGTGCCGGATTGCTGGCACTTACTCTGATGGTGGCTCTGGCCGAGGCGATCGGCACCCTATGGCGTCTGGTCGCCGGTCGCGAGATGCCACTGGCCGGACTCTCCGACCCCCTGCTCAACCTGTTCAGTTTTTTCGGCGTCTTCTTGCTCTTCAGTGCCATCTACAAGGTTCTGCCGGTGGTAAAAATCGCTCTGAAACGAGCCTTGGTGGGCGGCTTCGTCGCGGCGTTGCTGTGGGAGGGAGTACGTTTCCTATTGATGTTCTACTTTCTCAACATCTCGCTGGTCAATGTGGTCTATGGCTCGCTTGCCACCATCGTCGTGGTGCTGCTCACCTTGGAAGTGGGTGCCATGATCCTGCTGCTCGGCGCTCAGGTGATCGCCGAACTCGAGTACAACGCCCGCCGCGGCCTGCCGTGGTACGTGGACCCTCGCCGCGAACCAGTCACTCACGTGGACTAAAGCAGTGCTCAATGGCGTGGGCCACGGCTGCGCTGGCTACGCAACCGATTCAGCAGATGAAACAGCGACTTGCCACTGACCATGCCCAGCACATAGATCACCAGCAGCAGTAGCGCCAGCGGCATCCGCATTCCCCAAGTCAGGAAGCGCACCTCGACCAGGGTGATGTTCTGCACGAAGAGAATCGCGACCAGCAGAGTCACGACGATCTTGATCGCCAGCAGTAGCGTATCCATGCGCTCTCCTTTCCCCAAGCATCCCCTTAAAGCTGGGTGGCGGCGCGTTTTCTGTCAACTTTTGCTAATACGGCGCGCCCGGCCGAAGCCGGGCGCGACAAAACCAGGATTGCGAGTGGGGATCAGCCCAGGGCGAACAGCGCCCCGGCAGCGGCGATCGCAACGCCCAGCGCCCGCAGGATACGGTTCTCACGCGCCATCAGGAACGCCCCCGCCGCACGCCCTGCGTAGGTGATGGCCAGCGTCGCCAGGGTGAAGCCGGCCAGATAGGCCAGCATGGAGGCACCGTGGGGCATCTCGCTGCCATGGGCATGGCCGTGGAACAGCATGAACAGCACGACCACACCCGCCCCCACCAGCGTGGGTACCTTGACCAGCGCCGCGATCAGCACCCCTGCCAGCAGTACCGACATGGCGATGCCGAACTCCACGCCCGGCAATGCCATGCCGGCCCAGGCCAGCCCCGCTCCCAACAACATGCCGCCCGCGGCCAGAGCCGGCGCAGCAAGGCTGAAGGCCCGGCTCTGACGCAGGCTCCACAGCCCCACCGCCAGCATCGCCAGCAGGTGGTCGAGCCCCAGCAGCGGGTGGGCCAGGCCGGCGGCAAAACCACCGCCGTGGACATGGTCGTGCCCCGGGTGGGCCACGGCCAGACCGGCGAGAAGGAGAAGCATCGGTGCCGCGAGCAGAGCCAGCTGTGTGGATGATGAACAGGTCGTTTTCATGATGGCGATCTCCTAGCCGAAGGTAGTCGAATGGTCGTCAGGCACTGGCCGGCTGAGCCTGGGGCCGGCGCTCCGGCAGCATGCCGCGGTCAAGAATGAAACGGATGATCTCCTCGAGGCCGACGCCGTCGTAGAGATTGGTGAAGACGAACGGGCGCTCGCCGCGCATCTTCTTCGAATCGCGCTCCATCACCTCGAGCGAGGCGTGAACCTGCTCGGCGATGTCGATCTTGTTGATGATCAGCAGATCCGACTTGGTGATACCGGGGCCGCCCTTGCGCGGGATCTTGTCGCCGGCGGAGACGTCGATCACGTAGAGGGTCAGGTCGGAAAGCTCGGGGCTGAAGGTGGCCGAGAGGTTGTCGCCACCGGACTCCACCAGCACCAGCTCCAGGCCTGGATGCCGCTCCTGCAGTTCGTCGATGGCGGCGAGGTTCATCGAGGCATCCTCGCGGATCGCCGTGTGCGGGCAACCACCAGTCTCCACGCCGAGGATGCGGTCGGCCGGCAGCGCCTCGTGGCGCAGCAGGAAGTCGGCATCCTCGCGGGTGTAGATGTCGTTGGTCACCACGGCGATGTCGTAGTGGTCGCGCAGCGCCAGGCACAGCTGCTTGAGCAGGGCCGTCTTGCCGGACCCCACCGGGCCACCGACGCCGACGCGTAGGCTATGTGTCATCTTTGTCTCCTTGGCCACCTTAGCGGCACTGTGTATGTCGACAGGCACCAGACCAGTTGCTGCCGAATCCACCTCACGCGATCGCTGGGGCGATGGCCGAGACGACGCGGGCGATCTTCATGGATGAAGATCGAGGAAAGCCGGCACAGGGATGTGCCGTCTTTCCGACCGCGGGAGTCCGGCCGGAGCGCCAGGGTTTCGAGCGCGTGGTGTAGTGAGCGCAGCGGACTGGCTGGCTGACCATCGCAATCAACTCCGAAAAAGCCTTGAGTACTGCGTTTCGTGCAACGCGCTGGCCAGCGCCAGGCCGGGCAGCGCAGGGCCGAGTTCGTTGTCCTCGAGCACGAGCGCCTCGTCTACCGCGGCGACCAACGCCGGGCGCAGCCGCTCGACCAAGCGCTGAGCGGCGGTATGCCCCAGCGGCAACGCCTTGCAGGCCACCGCCAGCTGGTTCTCCAGCCAGGCCCAGGCAAAGCCGAGCATGGCCTGGCGCGGCGCCACCCCACGTACCTGGGCGGCCCAGGCAAACACCGTCACGTAGCCCGCCCCTGCCGGCAGCGCGGGCGACTCGCCCGAACGACCAACGGGCAGCAGCCCCAGGCTGCCCAGCAGCCGCGCCAGCGAGGCACCCAGGCGCGAATCCTCGGCGGCCAGCTCGGCGGTTTCGCGGTTGGCGGCCAGCCAGCCATCCCATTGAGCGATCGCCTCGGTGTCCCGCTCTGCCCAGGCCCGCTGCAGGCGCGCCAGCACCGGCAGCTCGCAGCGGGTCAGGCCGTCATCAAGCACGCCGGTCAGCCAGTCGCCGAGGCTCGCCTCGTCCTTTACCCAGCCCAGCTCGAAGGCGCTCTCGAGGCCCTGGGAGAAGGCGAAGGCGCCGATCGGCAGCGCCGGGCTGACCAGTTGCAACAGCCCCAGCAGCGCCAGGTCGTCGCCCTGGGCCGTGACCGCCGCGGACGCTGCCTCACGGGGCATGGTGATGCCCATGGCTGTGGTCGTGGCTATGGTCGTGGCTGTGATCATGAGCATGGTCGTGGTCATGACCATGAGCATGTGAATGGCCCAGCTGGTTGTAGGCGCCCGGCTCGGGGTCGAAAGGCGCCTCGTGCCGCTCCAGGCTCGCCCCCAGCAGCTCGGCCAGCTCCTCCAGGACGTGATCCGGCGGGAAGCGTACGTAACCACCCCGCCAGTCCTCGCCCAGCGCCAGTTGCACGTGGCGATTGCCAAGGTGGTAGGCGAGCCGTGCCAGGGGCAGGCCCGCTTCGACCCGGGCGGTTACCACCGGCTCGTCGGCAGCCCTGACCCGCACGATCTCGCCACTCTCGGCGCGCAGCCCCTCGCCATGGCGCAACACCGGGCCACGGTCGAGAAACAACCCCAGATCGCGACCGGAGTCGCTGACCGCCTTGAGCCGACCGCGAATGCGCAGTTCATAGGGCAGCGTGAGGGTGTCGCTGGCCTGGCGCCCCTCGATGGGTCCCAGACGTTCGATCAGTTTCAGCATTGCGATTGCCTCGTTGAATTCAGGCCCTGGGCCATGCCGGTGACAGACCGCACCCCGCCGAACCACCTCGCGCGACCGCTGGAGTCCGACCGGAATGCCAGGGTTTCGGGCGCGTGGCGTGGTGAGTGCGGAGTTGCGAGCATGGCGCCATCCTCGAAGGCTTCAGAACAGGTGGTAGCGCTGCGCCAATGGCAGCTCGGTAGCCGGCTCGCAGGTCAGCAGCTCGCCGTCACAGCGCACCTCATAGGTCTGCGGATCGACGCTGAGCTCGGGGCAGGCGTCGTTGAGCTTCATGTCGCTCTTGCGCACCCCGCGCACGTTCTTGCACGCCACCAGTGGGCTCGCGAGCCCCAGCCGCTCGCCGACGCCGGCGTCCAGCGCCGCCTGGCTGACGAAGCTCACGCGGCTCTGGCTCGCCGCCCGGCCGAAGGCACCGAACATGGGACGGTAGTGCACCGGCTGCGGCGTGGGGATAGACGCGTTGGGGTCGCCCATCGGCGCCGCCGCAATCATGCCGGCCTTGAGGATCAGCGCCGGCTTGACGCCAAAGAAGGCGGGACTCCACAGCACCAGGTCGGCCAGCTTGCCCACCTCGATGGAGCCCACCTCATGGGCGATGCCATGGGTGATCGCCGGGTTGATGGTGTACTTGGCGATGTAGCGCCGGGCGCGAAAGTTGTCGGCGCCGAGCGCCTCGTCCTCCGGCAGCAGGCCGCGCTGCACCTTCATCTTGTGAGCGGTCTGCCAGGTGCGGCACACCACCTCCCCGACCCGCCCCATGGCCTGGGAGTCCGAGGCGATCATCGAGATCACCCCCATGTCCTGCAGGATGTCCTCGGCAGCGATGGTCTCGCGGCGAATGCGCGAGTCGGCGAAGGCCACGTCCTCGGGAATGTTGGGATCGAGGTGGTGGCACACCATCAGCATGTCGAGATGCTCGTCGATGGTGTTGATCGTGTAGGGTCGCGTCGGGTTGGTCGACGACGGCAGCACGTAGGGCTTGGAGCAGGCGATGAGAATATCCGGCGCGTGACCGCCACCGGCGCCCTCGGTGTGGTAGGTGTGGATGCCACGCTCCTTGAAGGCAGCCAAGGTGTCCTCGACGAAGCCCGACTCGTTGAGCGTGTCGGTATGGATGGCGATCTGCACGTCGTAGCGCTCGGCCACGCTCAGGCAGGTGTCGATGGAGGCCGGCGTGGTGCCCCAGTCCTCGTGCAGCTTGAGGCCGATGACGCCCGCCTCGATCTGCGCTTCCAGCGCCTCGGGCAGGCTGGCATTGCCCTTGCCGAGCAGGCCGATGTTCATCGGCAGCTCGTCCACCGCCTGCAGCATTCTGCCGATGTGCCAGGCGCCCGGCGTGCAGGTGGTGGCATTGCTGCCGGTGGCAGGCCCGGTGCCGCCGCCGAGCATGGTGGTGATGCCGCTCATGAGCGCCTCCTCCACCTGCTGGGGGCAGATGAAGTGGATATGGGCGTCGATGCCGCCGGCGGTAAGGATCTTGCCCTCGCCGGCGATGATCTCGGTGCCGGGGCCGATGACGATCTCCACGTCGGGCTGGGTGTCCGGGTTGCCCGCCTTGCCGATGGCTGCGATGCGGCCCGCCTGGATGCCGACATCGGCCTTGACGATGCCCCACCAGTCGAGGATCAGGGCGTTGGTGATCACCGTGTCCATCACCGTGGTGTCGGCGCGCTGGCTCTGGCCCATGCCGTCGCGGATCACCTTGCCGCCGCCGAACTTCACCTCCTCGCCGTAGTGGGTGGCGTCGCGCTCCACCTCGATCCACAGCTCGGTGTCGCCCAGACGCACCCGGTCGCCCACGGTGGGGCCGTACATGTCGGCATAGGCCTGCCGGCCGATCTTGTTAGGCGTGCTCATGACGGGTCTCCATTCGCTGCGTCGCCGGATGACGATTTGCGCGCGGGGGCGGGCGCGATAGAGAGCGGGCCCATCACCTCACCGCGGAAACCGTAGATGTGACGGCTGCCGGCAAAGGGGATCAGCGTGACTTCACGGGTCTGGCCCGGCTCGAAGCGAATCGCCGTTCCCGCCGCCACGTCCAGGCGAAAGCCGCGCGCCCTGGCACGGTCGAAGACCAGCGCCGGGTTGGTTTCGGCGAAGTGATAATGGGAGCCGACCTGGATCGGCCGGTCGCCGGTATTGGCCACCTCCAGCGTGATCCGATCGCGCCCGGCGCAGAGCTCGATCTCGCCGTCCTTCAGCTGATACTCACCAGGAATCATGGATGGCTCCTTACACAATGGGTGAGTGGACAGTCACTAATTTGGTGCCGTCGGGAAAGGTGGCCTCGACCTGCACCTCGTGCACCATCTCGGCTACCCCCTCCATCACATCGTCGCGGCCGAGGATCTCGCGGCCGTAGCTCATCAGCTCGGCCACGCTGCGCCCGTCGCGCGCGCCTTCCATGATCTCGAAGCTGATCAGCGCCACGGCCTCTGGATAGTTGAGCTTGAGGCCGCGGGCCCGGCGTCGTTCGGCCAGCTGGGCGGCGGAGAACAGCAGCAGCTTGTCCTTGTCTCTCGGGGTCAGTTCCATGCGTCTCTCCTGGTGAGTCAGGTGAACCAGATACGGGGCGGATGAGCGGGCACACCGATGAGCAGCGGCCTCAGGCAGGCCCAGGCCTGCCGGCAGATCTCCCAGGCTTCGTTGCGTTCATGGCCCAGGTAACGCAGCAGCAGTACGCCGTGGCGCACGGTCACCGCCCAGCGCGGGCTCGCCGCGAGCGCCTCACGCAGTGCCTCGATGGCGGCGGTTTCGTCACTGAGACCCACGGCCCATAAAGTGGCCTGTACGCTGGCGCCGCCCTGCCCCCAGCGGCCGGTGAAGCGCGGGTGTGCCGGATCGAGCGGTTGGCGCTCCAGCCACAGTGGCTTGCCGTCGCGATACAGCCGAAAGCGCTGATCGATGCGCCCCGACACATAAGGCAGTCGGCTCGCCGGCCGGCCCAGCGCAAGTACTTCCCAGCCCAGGCAGCGCGCCCCCGCCTCGAGTTCGATGAGCGTCTCCTGCACGCCCCGCGAGCCATCGAAGGCGATGGTCTCCTGGGGCAGCCATTCGAGAATGCCGTGCTGCGATACCTTAAGACTGGTGCGCTGTTCCCAGGCCACACCGTGGCTGTCGGCCCGGTAGAGCTTGTTGGCGGCAGGCGTGGTCAACAGCGCATGGGCTTGCGGCTCGACCCGCGCGGCGATGCTCAAGGCATCGCCGCTGACCAACCCGCCGGGTGGATGCAGCAAGTAGACGTGGCAGGCGCCATCTCGCCCTTCCGGGTAGAAAGGCCGCTGCACCCGTAGCGGGCCGCGGTGGCGCGCCTCGACCATACGCGTACGCCCATCGCGGCAGTCGAAGCCGAGCGTCAGCGACGCCGCCCAGTGACGCTCGGCATCGAAGCGATGGCCGGAGTGCGTCGCTGGCTTGGCGAAAGCGGAGTTGGCGAAAGCGGTCATTGGCGGCTCGTGGCATACATATCTGACCAACCCTTCAGCAAGGGTCGTACCAGCTTGGTGAATCGCCCCAACTCGCTTTTATAAACAACACCTTATAAAAAAATCGGCGAGCCGCAGCCACGACTCACCGACTCCTTTTGGTGCGCCAGATCGGCGCTTTTGCACCAACCTAATGCACCATTTTCGTTCGCAGCACCCTTCTGGTGCGGGCATCGCAACCGTCGCCCTATACCGTCAGGTGTTCCTTGATCAGCGCATCGGAGAGTTCTGCGATCTCACCCTTGGCTACCGGCCTGCCGCGATCCATGATCACGAAACGGTCGGCGTACTTGCGTGCGAAGGGCAGCTTCTGCTCCACCAGCAGCACGGTGAGACCGTCCTCCTCGATCAGCTTACGAATCACCTCGCCGATCAGGGTGACGATATTGGGCTGAATGCCCTCGCCCGGTTCATCGAGGATCAACAGGCGAGGCTCGATCACCAGGGCACGGCCGATGGCCAGCTGCTGCTGCTGGCCGCCGGAGAGATCCCCGCCACGGCGGTGCTTCATCTCCTTGAGCACCGGAAAGAGCTCATAGATGCGCTCCGGAATGGTGCGCCTGCCGTCGCCGCGAGCCGCCAGACCGGTGCGCAGGTTCTCTTCCACGGTGAGCAAGGGGAAGATCTGCCGCCCCTGGGGCACGTAGCCGATTCCCAAACGCGAGCGATCCTCCACCCGCCGCTTGGTCAGCTCGACATCTTCGGCATAGCGAATGCTGCCGGAGGAGACCTTCACCTCGCCCATGACGGCCTTCATCAGGGTGGTCTTGCCCACCCCGTTGCGGCCCATCACGCAGGTGCACTGCCCCGCCGGCACGGCCAGGTCGAGATCCCACAGAGTGTGGCTCTCGCCATAGAACTGGTTGAGCTTGTCGATCGCCAGCATCAGAGCGTCTCCTCTTCGGCTTCGGCACCCAGGTAGACTTCGATCACCCGTGGGTCGCTGGAGACCTGATCCATGCTGCCCTCCGCCAGTACGCTGCCCTGATGCAGCACCGTCACCTTGCGCGCGATGGAACGCACGAAGCCCATGTCGTGCTCCACCACGACAACGGATTGCTTGCCGGCAAGCCCGGTGAGCAGTTCGGCGGTACGCTCCATCTCCTGCTCGGTCATGCCGGCCACCGGCTCGTCGACCAGCAGCAGCCGCGGCCGCTGCATCAGCAGCATGCCGATCTCCAGCCACTGCTTCTGACCATGGGAGAGAATGCCCGCCGGGCGAGCGTGCAGTGGCTTCAGGCCGATGATCTCCAGGATCTCGTCGATGCGATCGCGAATCTCGCCGTTGATGCGGGCGGTGAGCGTGGGCAGGATGCGCTTGTCGGCGGCCATCGCCAGCTCCAGGTTCTCGAACACCGTGAGCGCTTCGAACACCGTGGGCTTCTGGAACTTGCGGCCGATGCCGAGACTGGCGATCTCCGGCTCGTTCATGGTCAGCAGGTCGTGACGGCTGCCGAACCAGACCTGGCCGCTGTCGGGCCGGGTCTTGCCGGTGATGATGTCCATCATGGTGGTCTTGCCGGCACCGTTGGGCCCGATGATGCAGCGCAGCTCGCCGTCGTCGATGGTCAGGTTGAGGTCGTTGATCGCTTTGAAGCCGTCGAAGCTGACCGTCACGTCCTCCAGGTAGAGGATCGGCCCGTGCCGCACGTCGACCGGCGACTCCACGGGTACCAGGAAATCGAAGACCCGGTCACGGCTGGCCAGGGAACGCAGAATGCTCATGCCGATGCCTCCTTGCCGGAAAACGAACCGTCACCGTCTCGGCGGCGGCGCAGCCTGAGCGCCAGCAGCCCTGCCACACCCTTGGGCAGGAACACCGTGACCAGCACGAAGAGTCCGCCCAGGGCGAACAGCCAGGCGTCCGGCATTGCCCCGGTGAAGACCGTCTTGGCGTAGTTGACCAGTATCGCCCCGATCACCGCCCCGTAGAGCGTCGCCCGGCCGCCCAGCGCCACCCATAGCACGATCTCGATGGAGAACAGCGGCGAAAACTCGCTGGGGTTGATGATGCCGACCTGGGGCACGTAGAGCGCCCCGGCAAGCCCCGCCAGCATGGCCGAGACCGTGAACACGAACAGCTGGAAGCGCTCGACCCGGTAGCCGAGAAAGCGCGTGCGCGCCTCGGCGTCGCGGGTCGCCACGCACACCCGGCCCAGCTTACTGGTGACGATGGCCCGGCACAGCACGTAACCCAGCGCCAGGGCCACGCCGGTGGCCAGGAAAAGGCCCAGCCGGGTCTCGCTGCTGCGCAGGTTGAAGCCGAGAATCTCGCGGAAGTCGGTCAGCCCGTTGTTGCCGCCGAAGCCCATCTCGTTGCGGAAGAAGGCCAGCATCAGGGCGAAGGTGAGCGCCTGGGTGATGATCGACAGATAGACCCCGGTGACCCGCGAGCGGAACGCCAGGAAGCCGAACACCAGCGCCAGCGCCCCCGGCACCAGCAACACCATCAGAAAGGCGAACCAGGCCATGTCGAAGCCGTACCAGTACCACGGCAGGCTGTCCCAGTTGAGGAACACCATGAAATCGGGCAGCTCCGGGTGGCCGTAGACGCCGCGGTCGCCGATCTGGCGCATCAGGTACATGCCCATGGCGTAGCCGCCCAGGGCGAAGAAAGCGCCGTGCCCGAGGCTGAGGATACCGAGATAGCCCCACACCAGATCCACTGCCACCGCCAGCAGCGCATAGCTCAGGTACTTGCCGGACAAGTTAACGGTATAAGCGCTGACGTAGAGCGGGTGACCAGGCGGTACCGCCACGTGCAGCAGCGTCACCAGCGTCATGGCCGCCAGCAGTACGCCGAGAAAGATCAGCGTCGAGCGCTCGCCGAACGGCCGCAGCAGCCAGAGTCGAGAAGAATCCATGGATCAGCCCTCCGCCGCCCGGCCCTTCTGCGGGAAGAGTCCGCGGGGGCGCTTTTGAATGAACAGGATGATGAACACCAGCACGATGATCTTGGCCATCACGGCACCGGCCCAGGGCTCCAGCACCTGATTGATCACACCCAGCGAAAGGCCTGCCACCAGGGTGCCCCACAGGTTGCCCACACCGCCGAACACCACCACCATGAAGGAGTCGATGATGTAGTTCTGGCCCAGGTTGGGGCCGACGTTGGTGAGCTGGCTGAGGGCCACGCCGGCCAGCCCCGCCACCCCGGAGCCCAGGGCGAAGGTCATGATGTCGACTCGGGTGGCGCGAATGCCCATGGAGCGCGCCATGGCGCGGTTCTGGGTCACCGCCCGCACCTCGAGCCCTAGCCGGGTGCGGCGCATGATCAGCATCAGTACGGCGAACACCACCAGGGCAAAGCCGAGCACGTACATTCGATTGAGGGTGAGGGAGAGCGCATCGTTGACGGCAATGGAGCCGCTCATCCACTCCGGCGTGATCACGGTGCGGTTGAGCGGCGAAATGCCGGTGCGCACCAGCTGCTGCAGGATCAGGCTGATGCCGAAGGTGGCCAGCAGCGTTTCCAGCGGCCGCCCTTTCAAGAACTGAATGACGCCACGCTCGATGGCGATACCCGCCAGAGCTGCCACCAGGAAACCGGCCGGGATCGCCAGGATCAAGGCCACCCCCGGCTGACCGGGCAGCAGTTGCTGCATGGCCCAGGTGGTATAGGCACCGAGCATGATCAGTTCGCCGTGAGCCATGTTGATCACGCCCATCACGCCGAAGGTGATGGCCAGGCCGATGGCGGCGAGTACCAGCACCGAGCCGAGCGAAAGACCGAAGTAGAGCGTCTCGGCGGCGCGGTTGAGCTTGAGCATCTGCTCGATGCCGTTCAATGCCTCACGGGCGGCGTCGGCCACGATCGGATCGTCGCCGTTGGCGGCACGGTTGAGGGCGACGCGTACCCGGGGGTGCAGGCTACCCTGCAAGTCATCTATGGCCTCGAGTTCACCCTGCTCGAGACGATAAATGGCCAGGGCCTGGACCAGCCGTTCGCGCACCCTGGCGTCCGGCTCTTCTTCGATTACCTCGACCAGCGGTCCGGCCAGATCGCCATCGACTTCGCCCAGCAGACGCTCGGCAGAAGCGCGGCGCAGCCCGACATCGGCGGCGTAGAGATCGACCACGGCAATGGCGCTGCGCAGCTGGTTGCGCAGCGCATTGTTGATGCCGATACGATCCAGCTCACGGCGCGACATCTGGCCCAGCGGCTCGCCGCTCAGCGCATCCTGTACCGGCCAGTCGCGACCGGTATTGTCGAGCACCACCACGAAGCGGCCGTCGCCGGCGCGCTGCAGGCGCCCGTCGAGCAGCGCCTGCAGCCAGTCGCGGGCGCGGGGATCGTCGCTGTGCACGATGGCCTCGATGGCCCTGCCCTTGGCGGGAAACGAATCGACATCCAGCGCCTCGAGCAGCGTCATGGCGGCAACATCGTCGGCCGGCGCGGCATCCTGCGCCGCTGCGGGGGTCGTCATGGAGAGGCCGAGCATCAGCAGGAGGCTCAGAGCGAGAACCAGCAGCCACGAGCCCCGGCTCTGGGAGGTACGTTCATCCTCGGCGGCATCGGTGCCGGCCCTCGCCCCGGCCGTCGCTGGCCCAAGCATGGGGGGGTATCTCATCGGAGCGTTCCTCGGAAACGATAGAGAAGGCGTGCTCCCCCGCTGCACTTGGGCAGCGGGGGGCGGGGTACTGCTTACTCGGCGAGTGCCGCTTCGGCCTCTTCGGCCGCCGTGCTGCCACCGCAGCGACCGGTGGCGACATTGAAGTTGCCGCAGCGCATCGGCGCCTGCCAGTCGGCCATCAGATCGCGGGAACCCGGCAGGTAATCGGACCAGGCATCGCCGGCAACCGTGGAGGGCGTCTGCCATACGATGTCGAACTGGCCGTTGTCCTGGATCTCACCGATCAGCACCGGCTTGGTGATGTGGTGGTTGGGCATCATCGCCGCATAGCTGCCGGAAAGATTGGGTACCACCACGCCGATGATGGCGTCCTTGATGGCATCGGGATCGGTGGTGCCTGCCTTGCGTACCGCCTCGGCCCACATGTTGAAGCCGATGTAATGGGCCTCCATCGGGTCGTTGGTCACCGCCTCTTCGTCGCCGGTCCACTCGATCCAGGCGTCGATGAAGTCGTAGTTGGCATCGGTGTCCACGCTCATGAAGTAGTTCCAGGCGGCCAGATGACCGACCAGCGGGGCGGTATCGACACCGGTCAGCTCCTGCTCGCCCACCGAGAAGGCGATGACCGGAATGTCACCGGCGTCCACGCCCTGGTTGCCCAGTTCACGGTAGAACGGCACGTTGGCGTCGCCGTTGATGGTCGAGACCACCGCAGTAGGCTTGCCTTCGCTGCCGAAGCGGCGCACCTCGGCAACGATGTTCTGCCAGTCGCTGTGGCCGAAGGGGGTGTAGTTGATCATGATGTCGTCGTCCGCCACACCGTGCTCTTCCTTGAGGTAGGCCTCGAGGATGCGGTTGGTGGTACGCGGATAGACGTAATCGGTGCCGAGCAGCGCGAAGCGCTCGATGCCCATCTCGTTGATCAGGTAGTCCACGGCGGGAATGGCCTGCTGGTTGGGGGCCGCCCCGGTGTAGAAGACGTTCTCGGAAGACTCCTCGCCCTCGTACTGGACCGGATAGAACAGCAGACCGTTGAGCTCCTCGAACACCGGCAGCACCGCCTTGCGCGATACCGAGGTCCAGTTGCCGAATACCACGTCCACCTGGTGCTGTTCGAGCAGCTCACGCGCCCGCTCGGCGAACAGCGGCCAGTTCGAAGCCGGATCGACCACCACCGCTTCGAGCTGACGTCCCAGCAGACCGCCCTGCTCGTTCTGCTGGGCAATCAGCATCTCCACTGTGTCTTTCAGGGTCGATTCACTGATGGCCATGGTGCCGGACAGCGAGTGCAGAATTCCCACCTTGATGGGGTCCTCCTGGGCCAGTGCCTGACTGGCAGAGCCGAGGGAAACCGCTGCCATCAGGGCCAGGGTGGTGGAACGAAGCGGGAAAGACATGATGCGTCGGGAAGCGTTCAAGCGAACCTCCTTGCGCCCTCTGAGAGAGGGACTTGTTGTGAAGGTCATGTGCAGCCGACATTGGCCACACAGCACTAGGCCTCCTGTCTCTGCAAAGCGTGCGCCATCATGCGGCAAGTGCTGAAAAGTCTTTGGATAACGGATGGTTAAGTAAAGCAAGAAAAGAATAATTTATCGTTTACGCACCTCAGACGTGCAGCTTTGGGCGCCATGAACGCGCCGCGACGGAGCGGCTGCACCACCACGAAGCACCATGGCAGTGCAGCGGGAAAAAGCGGAAACGAAAGCGGGGGCGCCGATCGCTCGGCACCCCCGTTTCAAGGCAGGAAGGTTCAGGTTATCAAACGCTGCGGCGTGCCATTACGCGCTTGATCAGCGGCAGAGTCAGTGACAGCGCGGCAATGATCAACAGCCACATGGAGATCGGCTTGTCGATGAAGATCGACCAGTCTCCTCCGGAGATCTGCAGCGCCCGGCGCATGGACTCCTCCATGATGTCGCCGAGAATCAGCGCCAGGATCAGCGGCGCAGCCGGGAAGCCGAACAAGCGCATGCCCAGCCCCAACAGGCCGAAGCCGAGCAGCAGCAGCAGATCGAAGACGCTGAAGCTCATGCCGTACACCCCGATCATGCAGAAGATCAGGATCAGTGACAGCAGCAGCGGCCGCGGCAGGTCGAGGATCTTGGCGATCAGCGGAATCAGCGGCAGGTTGAGCACCAGCAGGAAGATGTTGCCCAAGTACATGCTCGCCACCACGCCCCAGAAGACGTCGGGACGATCCACCAGCATCGCCGGGCCGGGCGACACGCCCATTACCAGCAGCGCGCCGAGCAGCACCGCGGTAGAACCGGAACCGGGCACGCCCAGGGTCAGCAGCGGCACGAAGGAACCGGTACAGGCGGCGTTGTTGGCCGACTCCGGCGCCGCCACGCCCTTGATATTGCCCTTGCCGAAGGTGTCACCGTCCTTGGCCAGACGCTTCTCCATGCTGTAGCCGAGGAAGGAGCCGATGGTGGCACCGGCACCCGGCAGCACGCCGGTGAAGAAGCCCAGGATGGAGCTGCGGCCAATGGGCGGGGCGATCTGCTTGATCTCCTGCTTGGAGAGCTTGAGCGAACCGATGGCGTTACGCGGCTGCTCCTTGCCGCCACCGCCCTTGAGCAGCATGTAGAACACCTCGGCCAGAGCGAAGATACCCAGCGCCACGACCAGGAACTCGATGCCGTCGAGCAGATGCACCGTGCCGAAGGTGAAGCGCTCGGTGCCGGTCTGCAGATCGATGCCCATGATCGAGATCATCACCCCGACCACGGCGGCGATCAGCCCCTTGACCAGCGACTTGTCGGACAGCGATACCACCGCAGTAAGACCCAGTACCATCAGCGAGAAGTACTCGGCCGGGCCGAAGCTCACCGCCACCCGCCCGAGCAAAGGCGCCACCATCATCAGGAAGATGATCGAGACGGTGCCGCCGATGAAGGAGGCGTAGGCGGCAATGGCCAGCGCCTTGCCCGCCATGCCCTGCTTGGCCATCGGGTAGCCATCGAAGGAAGTCGCTACCGTACCTGCCACACCAGGGGCATTGAGCAGGATCGACGAGGTAGAGCCGCCGAAGATCGCGCCGTAGTACACCCCCGCCATCAGAATCAGGCCCGAGGACGGCTCCATGCCGAAGGTCAGCGGAATCATCAGGGCCAGGGCGCTGATCGGCCCCAGACCCGGCAGCATGCCGATGATGGTCCCGGCAAAGACACCGGCAAAGACGTAGAGGATATTGATCGGCTCCAGCGCGATGCTGAAGCCGTACATCAGATTGTTGAAAGCTTCCATGGGCTCACTCTCCGGCCAGTCAGATCGGCAGCACGCCGGTGGGTAGGTAAACGCCCATGATGCGCGTCATGGTCAGATAGAGCCCCAGCACCACGCCCAACGCAGTGGCCAGGTTGACCCAGTGGCGGCGATAGCCGTAGTAGGCGGCCAGGCCGAAGACCAGGGCCACGGAGCTGAGCACGAAGCCCACCGGCACCAGGATCAGGGCATAGACCGCCAGCGCCACCGCCGTGACCGCCACGCGGGACCAGGGCCGCAGCAGCAGCGGCAGCCGCTGCTCTTCGGGATCGAGCTCATCCGGTACGTCCTGAGCCTTGGGTTTCTCGAGAAACAGCAGCACCGAAAGCCCCAGCAACGTGAAGCCAAGCACCTTGGGGAAGAGGTCGGAATCGATCGGGCGCGGCAACGGAAATGAGGGAATCTGCCAGGCCATGGCCAGATAGCCTACCGACAGCAGCGCCAGCAAGAGAGCAATGACCTGGTTGGAGTTGAGTCGTGTCATGGGATTCGGTCCCGGGCTACCGCCGCGTGAGCAGCGCCCAAGTTCTTGGCGTTCGAGAATGCCCGGACCTCGCTAGGCGAGGCCCGGACCCGGGAAGCGAAAATCGCAGAAGCGTGGTGGGTTATTCGCCCAGCAGGCCGAGGTCGCCCAGAATGGTGCTGAACTGCTCTTTCTGCTCATCGAGGAAAGCGCCGAACTCCTCGCTGTCCTGATAGGCATCGATCCAGCCCAGCTGCTCGCGGGCCTGCTGCCAGCCGTCGGTCTCGAGCATCTGAGCGAACAGATCCTCGTAGTAGGCCACCGCCTCGGCCGGCATGTCCGGGGTGCCCATCACACCGCGCCAGATATCGAAGGTGTAATCGATATCCTGCTCCTGGTAGGTCGGCACCTCCGCCAGAGCACCACCCAGACGCTCGGGGGCAGACACGCCCAGGGCGCGGATCTGGCTGTTCTCGCCAAGCTGACCGGAAGCCTCGCCGGCGCCGGTGATCACCGCTTCCACGTGACCGCCCATCAGGCTGGTCATGGCTTCACCACCACCGGAGAACGGGATGTAGTTGACGTCTGAGGCGTTCAGACCCGCCGCCGCTGCCAGACCGGCCATGGAGATGTGGTCCATGGAGCCCGGGGCGCTACCGCCACCGACGCTGAGCTGGGGATTCTGCTCCATGGCTTCGATCAGCGACGGCAGATCCTCGTAGGGCGAGTCGTTGCGTACCAGCACGATGGAGTAATCGGTGATCAGCCTGGCAATCGGCGTGAAGCTGGTGTGGTCGTAGCGGGATGCGCCGGCCAGCGGCACCAGAATGATCGGCGGGCTGGTGGCGAACAGCTTGTGCGGGTTGCCGCTGTCACGGGCGATCTGAGCCCAGGCCACCGCACCTCCGCCGCCCGGTACGTTGATGGCACCGAAGCTGCGCTCGGCCAGACCCTCTTCCTGGATGACGCGGGAGGTGGTGCGCACCAGGGTGTCCCAGCCGCCGCCGGGGTTGGCCGGGGCGATGAACTCGATGTTGCGGGTCGGGGTCCACTCGTCGGCCTGAGCCGCACTGCTCATGCCCACCACCGCAGCGAGCGGCAGCACGATGGCACTGAATCGGGTGAGGTGTTGCTTGGCAGTCATGGCGTTCTCCTGGATAGGATCTTGTTGTGACAGCGGGTCTCATGCCCACGTACAGGTTGAACGTTAGAAGAACCAGATACGAAGCGGCAAGTTTATGGGCATAAACGATAAACTGTTCGTTGTGTGCATTTTGTTCATTTTGCTCACGGGCCGCTCTGACACCCTCAACTCTCTTCGCACCAGGCCGCCGCATCACCCACGAGGCGGTAGCGTCTTTCAGGTCTCCCTACATCACCGTAGCCCAGTTCGGCGCCAACTACCTGCACCGACACCAGAAATTCCAGATAGCGCCGTGCCGTGGAGCGACTCGCTCCCATGGCGCGCGCCACGTCCATGGCCGCCAGAGGCTTGCCGGCACTGTCCAACGCCGCCACCACGGCACGCAACGTCAGACGATCGATGCCCTTGGGCAGGCTGCGCGCGGCACTGCCCGGCGCTCCCTCCGGGCGCAGCCGCGACAGCACCCGATCGAGCTCCTCCTGGCTGAGCTCGTGGCGTGCCGCCAAGGCTTCGCGTTCGCGACGAAAACGCGCCAGCATCTGCGCCATGCGCGCCGCCTCCACGGGCTTGATCAGGTAGTCGAAGATTCCCCCGCGCAGCGCCTCGGAAATGGTATCGACCTCCCTTGCCGCAGTGATCATGACGATGTCCACGTGCACATGATCCCGGCGCAGCGCCCACAGCAGCTCCAGCCCTTCGACATCGGGCAGGTAGGCATCCAGCAGCACCAGATGGACCTCTGCCGCATGTTGCGCCATCAGCTCACGCGCCTCTGCTCCACTGCGAGCCATCCCCACGACTCGAAAGCCTTGGCTCTGCTCGATGAAGGCGCGATGTATCTCGGCGATGCGGAAATCGTCCTCGATGATCAGGATGCCGTATTCTTCAGGCGTCGAGCCTGCCTCGTACATTCTTTCCCCCACGAATATTGGCATTATGGTAATGGGTTCTCGGCTTGCGCCGGCTGCACGGTGCGACACAGGGAGCGAGAGAGCACCACCGTGAAACAGGCACCGCCCAGCTCGCTCTCCTCCAGCGTGATCGCTCCACCATGTTCACGACACAGGCGACTGACCAGCGCCAGGCCGATACCGCGGTGCTTGCCGGGCTTGGTGGAGAAGCCTTCCTTGAAGATCGCCTCGACGTGTTCGGGCGGCACGCCGGGGCCGTTGTCCTCCACTTCGATCAGCATCTGCTCACCGAGATCGGTGAAGAACAGCCGCACCTGCCCCTTTGCCCCACCCTGACGTACCGCATGGAAAGCGTTGTCGATCAGGTTGCCGATCACCGTCATGACGACCTCCTGGCCGGTGAGGGTCAGCGGAGTGGAAAGCGAACTCTGCTCGTCGATCTCGAGATGCACGTCGAGCTCTCGCGCCCGGGTCAGTTTACCCAAGAGCGTACCGCTCACCACCGGGTCGGCCACGTGCTTCATGAGGAAGGTCATCTGGGCCTGCTGGCGCTCGCTCTCCTGATGGATCAGCGCCAGAGCGTCTTCGACTCTATCGAGCTGCAGCATGCCCGAGATGGTGTAGAGCTTGTTGGAATACTCGTGAGCCTGGGCACGCAGCATGTCCACGTCGCGGCTCGCAGCGCTCAGCGCATCGGAGAGTTCGACGATCTCGCGGCGACTGCGGAACGTCGCCACCGCCCCTTCCACTTCGCCGGCGTCGACGATCGGCACCCGGTTGACCACCACGGGGTGATCGCCCAGCCACATCTCCTGATCGAACTGCCGCTCGCCCCGCTCCAGCACCTCGGAGAGACGCGAGTTGGGCACCAGTTCCTGGATCGGCCGCCCCAGCACCTCTTCCTCAGGCGGCAGGCCGAGGAAGCGCCGGCCCTGCTGGTTCACCAGGGTGATCTGCCCTTCGCGGTTCACCGCCAGGATGCCCTCGTGAATCGACTGCAGGATGGCCTCCTTCTCCATCGCCAACCGGGCGATCTCGTAAGGCTCGAGGCCGAGGATAACCTTCTTCAGATGACGCGAGAGCAGATAGGCGCCGGCGAAGCCGAACACGATCATCAGCGCCACCAGCCACCAGCCCAGGCTGGTGTGCTCGACCACGTCCATGGCCACGCGGTCGAGCATGAAGCCCACCGAGACGATGCCGATGATGTTGCCCTCGGCATCGAATACCGGGGTCTTGCCGCGCATCGCCTTGCCCAGCGAACCGACCGCCTCGGAGACGTAGGACTCGCCGTGCAGCAGCGCGCGGTCGTTGTCGCCGCCGACCATGGACTCGCCCAGGCGCTCCGGCAGGGGGTGGGAATAGCGCAGGCTCTCGGTATTGCCCACCACCACGTAGCGAGCCCCGGTCTCGCGACGGATGCGTTCGGCGATGGGCTGGATGGTGGCGCTGGGATCGGGGTCGTCGAAGGCGGCGATCAGCTCGGGGATGCTGGCCACGCTGAGCGCCACGGCCAGCGCGCGCTCGCCCATCTGGTGGCTGATGATCTCGCCCTTGCGATGATTGAGATAGGCGCCTTGAGCCAGCAGCATGGCAGCCAGCAGCACACCTACCAGTAACATCACCTGCAGGCGGAAACTGCGCGTCAGCCAGCTGCGCCGCGCACGTCCGCGGCGCAGACTCTGAAGCTCGGCAATGGATTCACTGCGCGGGGATGACATGAGCGAAGCCCGACGTGAACGAAAGCGTCATTGTCGCATGGCTGGACGGCCGAGGCATCCGCCGGCCGGGCTCGCTCACTCCGGCGTCAGGCGCACGTTCACCACACCGGGCCCGATCATGTCGAGTTCCTCAGCCGCGCGGCGCGAGACGTCGATGACCCTGCCGCGCACGAAGGGGCCGCGGTCGTTGATGCGCACCACCGTCTCACGACCGTTGTCCAGCCGCGTGACGCGCACATGGGTACCGAACGGCAGGCTGCGGTGAGCCGCCGTCAGCGCGTTGCGGTCGTGGCGCTCGCCGCTGGCGGTCTGGCGGCCGTGATAGCGGTCGGCATAGAACGAAGCCTGGCCCTGCTCACCGTTCCAGCCGGACGGTGCCGAGACGCGCTCGCCCTGTCCGCCGCCGCGTCCGGCGCAGCCGGCGATCAGCACGGCCATGAACAACACGAGCGCGACTCTGATCATCTCTCTTCACCTCGAAGGACGTTCCCAACGAACCGGCCCGACATTAGCTTCAAGTGCAACGACAGACAAGTGCTCAGCCGGCCAGGGTACGCCGCAGCCGCGGGCTCACCAGCTCGCCGAGCAGGGTGATCAGCGCCAGCACGCCCAGCAGCCAGGGCCAGTGCATGCCGAATTCCAGGCGCGCGATACCCAGCGCATCGACGAAGATCACCAGGATGCCCAGCGGGCTCACGTAGCGCACCATGAACAGCCACAGCGCATGCCACTGCGCCGAGAGGCCCAGCTCCTCACGGAAGCTCTCGCTCTTCAGCACGAAGCCGGCCAGCAGCGCCATGCCCAGGCCGCCCAGCGGCATCATCCAGCGCGAGGTGAGGTAGTCCAGCCAGTCGAAGAAGTGACGGCCGGCCAGGGTCCAGTCGGCCCCCAGATTGAACGACAACATCGCCAGGGTGCTCACCAGCCACAGCACGATGCCGGTACCCCAGGCCGCGGTGCGTCGGCTGATGCCCTTGTTGTCCACCAGCCAGGAGACGGTGGCCTCGACCATGGAGATCGACGAGGTCAGCGCCGCCATGGAGAGCATGACGAAGAACAGGATGCCGAACAGCGTGCCCAGCGGCATGGCCTGGAACGCCAGCGGCAAGCTCATGAAGATCAGGCCCGGCCCCTCGCCGGGGTTCATGCCGTTGGCGAAGATGATGGGGAAGATCGCCAGCCCCGCCATCAGCGCCACCAGGGTATCGGCAATCGCCACGCTGAAGGTGGTGCGCGCAATGGACGTGCGCGACGGCAGGTAGCTGCCGTAAGTGAGGATGGCCCCCGAGGCCAGCGACAGGGTAAAGAAGGCATGACCCAGGGCAGCCAGCATGCCGTCGCTGGTCAGGCTGCCGGCATTGAACGAGAACAGGAAACGCCAGGCCTCGCCGAAGCCGCCGGAGAACACGCCGTAGCCGATCAGTATGAGCAGCATGATGACCATGCCCGGCATCATCCAACTGACGCTGCGCTCGATGCCCGCTTGCACCCCCTTGCCCACGATCAGCATGGTCAGAAGCGTCACCAGGGTGCTCCAGAAGCCCAGGTTGAAGGGATTCTCGTTGTTGGCGACGAAGATCGCCACCATGTCGTCCACGCCGCTGCCGGCGAGCTGACCGGACACCATCTTCCACAGATAGGAGAACGACCAGCCGGCCACCACCACGTAGAAGGAGAGGATCATGAAGCCGGCCAGCATCGCCATCCAGCCTAGCAGCGACCACAGCGGCGACCGCCCCGATTCCGTCACCACGCGGCGTACCGCATCGATGGGACTGCCGCGGCCACGTCGACCGAAAGCGATTTCGGTCATCATCACCGGCACGCCCACCGCCAGGATGCAGGCCAGATAGACCAGCACGAAAGCGCCGCCGCCGTGCTCGCCGGTGATATAGGGAAACTTCCAGATATTGCCCAGGCCGACGGCAGAACCGGTCGCCGCCAGCACGAAGCCCCAGCGGCCCAGCCACTGAGCGCGAGGTTGTTGCTCGGTCGTCATTACGTCACCAGAGGAGTGGAATTATTATCTACCTACCCAATACCCAGAAAATTGGCGGGCATTGTGAAGGATTTTGTTGGCAAATGGGATAGGAGCGAATTTTTATTCTAATAATTCATACAAAACAATAGGAAAGCCATGATTTATGTCGCGAGCGAAGATAGGCTGGCCGCCGCCGGAGCGGAGCTGCCGGAGTGTAGCCTGCTACATGAGGACAGTGACGGTCCGACGCATCGGCACCGCCGGCGGCCAGCTCTCTTCATCAAGTGCGCGAGCGCAGCAATAAATCATGTTTTCCTAGAGTACGCCACGGCGCATTTGATCCTCTTCGATGGATTCGAACAGGGCCTTGAAGTTGCCCTCGCCGAAACCGTCGTTGCCCTTGCGCTGAATGATCTCGAAGAAGATCGGACCGATCACGGTCTCGGTGAAGATCTGCAGCAGTACGCCCTCGTCCGGACCGCCGTCGATCAGCAGGCTCAGCTCGCGCAGATCCTCGACGTTCTCCTCGTGGTTGGGCACGCGAGTGTCGACCTTCTCGTAGTAGGTGTCCGGGGTGGTGAGGAAGGTCACGCCGTTGGCGCGCAGGCCCCGCACGGTGGCGTAGATGTCGTCGGTGGCCATGGCCAGATGCTGGATACCCTCACCGTTGTACTCACGCAGGAACTCGGCGATCTGCGAGCTATCGTCGGCGGACTCGTTGATCGGGATGTGCATCTTGCCGCAGGGGGCGGTCATGGCGCGGGAGTGCAGGCCGGTCTTCTTGCCCTTGATGTCGAAGTAGCGGTTCTCGCGGAAGTTGGCAATCTCGGTGTAGAAGTCGGCCCACTTGTCCATCTGGCCGCGGTCGACGTTGTGGGTCAGGTGATCGAGCACCTTCAGACCCACGCTGTTGTCGTTGGGCGAACGGCCGGGAATCGGCTCGAAGTCGATGTCGTAGATGGTACGGCCTTCGCTGTCGACCTTGTTGTCGACGAAGTAGAGCAGCGAGCCACCGATGCCGCGTACCGCGGGAATGCCCACCTCGCCGGGACCGACCGGATTCTCCACCGCCTCGGCGCCGTGGGCCAGGGCATACTCGAAGGCCTGCTTGGCGTCGGCCACCTTCCACGCCATGGCGCAGGCACAGGGGCCGTGCACCTTGGCAAACTCGGCCGCGTGGCTGTCCGGCTCGGCGTTGAGTACGAAGTTGACGTTCTCCTGCTGGAACAGGAACACCTGCTTGGAGCGGTGCTTGCGCGTCTCGGTGAAGCCCATGCGGTTGAACAGCGCGCGCAGTTCCTCGATGCCTTCGGCGCTGGGTGCGCTGTACTCGACGAACTCGAAGCCGTTGGTACCGATCGGATTGTCTTGTGAGATCGGTGAAACGGTCTTGGCGGGTGCGTTCATTGTTTCCTCCAGGGGGTGGACGTTATTGTGCAAGCGCAGTGTCTGCGTCGGGTTCGGCACCCCTCGAGGTGCCAACGGGTGACTCCAGACTAGTGCGCGCCCTCTCCCCGAGAAACGCCCCGCGAGCACCTTTGGCAGCGCCCGCTGGGGATAACTCGCCAGCGCCATGTAAAAGAATCCTTACAGCCGATCCAGGTGCGACGACAGCGCACTTCGGGTGGTGCGATATCGTGACAGGGCGTAAAGCCCTCTTTACACTGGAGCCCAACTCAACTTGCCGAGCGAGATGCAGCACAAGGCGCACGGAGCGCAGGAACCGGAGCCTATGCGTTATAGGTGAGGATGACGAGCACCGCGCAACGCAGTGATTCGCTCGCGCAGGCAGTTGCGTTGGGCTCCATTAAGGCATCATTGCTCCACTCGCCAACCGCCACGCCACCCAGGCCAGAATGAGCCCGATCACCAGGTCGATGGCACACCACACTCTGGGGCTGGCCAGCCGTGGCGCCAGCCAGCCCGCCGCCGCGGCCAGGCCGAAGAACCAGCCGAACGAGGCCATCGCCGCACCGATGAAAAAGCCCAGCGGGCTCGGCTGCACCGCGCCAATGGCGCCGAGCAGTACCACCGTTTCGAGATAGACCTGGGGATTGAGCAGGGTCACCGCCAGCGTTGCCGCCAGAGCGGCCTGCCACGACTGGATGCCGCCGCCACCCGCTACCAGGGCCTGACCGATGAAGACCCGACGAAACGCCAGCGATGCCTGCCAGGCCAGGAAGGCGGCACCGGCCCAACGGGCCACTTCCATCAGCGTCTCCTGCTGAGCGATCAATATGCCCAGGCCCAGCACGCCGACACCGACCAGCAGCCAGTCGCACAGTGCACAGACCCCGGCCACCAGCCAGGCATGCTGCCGGCGCAGGCTCTGCTGCAGCACGAAGGCATTCTGGGCACCGATGGCGACGATCAGCCCGGCGCAGATCAGTAACCCGTTGAGCCATGACAACCACATCGTTTTTTCTCCCTGGCAAGTCGATGCCGCCAAGGCTAAGCTCGCCATGATGATAAGAGAAATAAATAAACGAATTTGGGGATTAGCATTACTGATGCTGGACTACAAACTGCTCGAGGCACTGATGGCGGTGATCGATCAAGGCGGTTTCGAACGCGGCGCGCGATACCTGGGGCTCACGCAATCGGCGGTGTCGCAGCGTATCAAGCTGCTCGAGGCACGCCTGGGCCAGCCGGTGCTGGTGCGCAGCCCACGCCTCGCTCCCACCCCGCTGGGGCGGAAACTGCTCAACCATGCCCAGCAGGTGCGCCTGCTGGAAGGCGACCTGCTCGGTGAAGTGCCAGCGCTCGGCAGCGGTGAGCAACGCTTGCGCCTGGCGATCAACGCCGACAGCCTGGCCACCTGGTGGCCGGAGGCCATCGGACGCTTCTGCGAGGAACATCCCGTGCTGTTCGATCTGGTGGTGGAGGATCAGGAGGTGGCGCTCAAGCGCATGCGCGACGGTGACGTAGCCGGCTGCATCTGCGACTCGCCCACGCCGGTGCAAGGCGCGCGCAGTTATCCGCTGGGCAGTATGCGCTATCGCGCCCTGGCCAGCCCCGCCTTCGTGGCGCGTCATTTCGCCGAGGGCGTAACCCCGGAGGCGCTGCGCCGGGCGCCGGCCATCGTGTTCGGCCCCGACGACCGCCTGCAGCACCGCTATCTGTCCCAGCACGGCGTGGAGCCGCCCTTCCCCCATCACCTCTGCCCCTCTTCGGAGGGTTTCGTCGGCCTGGCCCTGGCCGGGCTAGGCTACGGCATGGTGCCGGAGCGCCAGGCCGAGCGCGAACTGAGCGAGGGCCGCCTATTGGAGATCGACGCCGGCCCGCACCTGGCCGAAGGAAGGCTGGTCGATCTCTCGCCGGGCCATGTCATCGACGTACCGCTCTACTGGCACCACTGGCGCCAGGGCGGCAAGGTGCTCGACGCCCTCACCGACCACCTGCTGCGCCTGGGCGATGCCTGGCTCACGCCGCTATCCACGGCATGAGCGAATCACGAACCGCGTAGCTTGTTTTCTACGCTCGACACCTTGTCGGCCATGGACTGCTCGCGGTCGGTGCGAGTGCCCAGCTTGATGGTGGTGGTGATGCGCGGCGCGCCCATCTCGTGCACCACCTCGTGGCAGCGCTTGACCACCGCCATCACCTCATCCCACGGCCCCTCGATGTTGGTACCGTAGGCATGCATGTGGTGCTCGAGGCCCGAGGCCTCGATCACCCGCTGGCAGGCGGCGATCTGCGGCGAGACCGACACGCCCACCCCCAGCGGGACGACGCAGAGATCGATGATGACGTGCATGGTGGTAGCCCCTTCGACAGCATCAGACAAAACGACACCCCATGGTAACGCAGGACACGCTAATCGACAGGGGCGCATCTGGGCGAAGTCCGCAAATCGTTCGCTCAGGTATTGACCAAGCTTCCAGGCGAAGTCCTGCTTTCTGACCTGGACCGACCTTCTCCGTCAAACCTGAGGATAAAGCCGTCGGTCAGCCGGGAATGACTCACTGCTCAATGCTGCTTTGCTTGCATCTGGATGAAGAGGGTTGAGGAGAAAGTTCATGTTGTGGGGAACGATGGCGGAGGGCACTCGCAGCAGAAGCGACTCTCCCGCTTCAAGCCAAGCGTCCCCAAGGCGCCGTGTGATGTTCAGGTCATCACGCCATGTCGCATCCAGGTCGACCGTGGGCGCGCGACTCACGGCCCCGGAAGGAAGCTCCACTCGTAGCAGGGTGAATGCCTCGGGAAGTTCGTCTGGCTCCCCTTCCATATGCACCAGGATTTCCAACAGGCAGATGGCCGGGCAATCGCCGAGGTAGACGATGGGCCTGCCCTTGTTGTGCCAACGCCCAGCCACCTTGGTACCGCCAATGCCCGAGAGATCCTGAAACTGTGAGATCCACCAGAGGCTTTCCTTGGTCATGCGACGTACCCATGGCGCAGCTGCTCCAGTAGCTCCTCTACTGCCAGGTAGCCAGGGGTCGTCTTGACGGCCTCGAAAGCATTTCGCCCGCCAAGGGCTCTGCGCGGCTTGTTCAGCCAGGTGGCCGCTTTTTCCTGGCTAACGAAAACATCCTCAGCCAGCACGACGATGCGGCTCACGCGATAGAGTCGATCGCCTTCATCGCTGTTCAATGGTTCAGACTTCTGTCGGCGGTGACGCAGTGTACGAGGATTGATGATACCCAGCCGGCCGGCATCGATGCCATGTTGGGCAAGCTTGTCCAGAACCGACAGAGGGATGCCAGCCCGGATCAGCGCGTCCAGAGTGTCACCTTCGTGCCCTCCAAGGAGTTCCAGGACCTCCTCTTCAATGTCGCGCTCGTGTTCGCGTTCTTTAGTCAGCGCCTGCATGATCAGCCCTCCCGGTGCGGCAATGTGCCTTTAGCATACGGCAAAATGCCTATGCAGGCGAACTGCCGGCCGATGCTTCCCCCTTCGTTTTGGCCGCTTGCGTTCAAGGCTCCAGAAGGTACAAGGGATGCCATCGGCTTACTGTGAGATACGCTCCATGAGTTCGTTCTGCACACACGGTGTAAGCGCGCTGCCTGCCAACTCTTGAACCTGCACATCCTCCAGCCACTCCTGATCGAGCCCACGTTGCCAATCTCCGGCGGTGCGCTGCCCTGCCTTTCCGGTCAATGCATCGAGGGGATGACAAGTTCCCGTTTCCAGGGCAGCGAGCATGGGGCCGAACAGTGCGGAAAGCGCCAGCTCAGGCAGGGAGCGGCGTAGCTTCTGATAGATGCGCAGTCCTTCGGGGTCGAGATCGCCCCAGTAAGTGGGGCTGGGCAGGCGCAGCAAATCAGCCAGGGTGACACCGGCCGTTCCTTGACCGACCAGCCGTACCCGATCCCCACTCTCCAAAGCGTTGGCTAGAGAGAGGCCATAGCCGAACGTGCAGATCAAGGCCAGGCGCTCGCCACACCCCACGCGGCAGGCCTGACTGAAACTCTGCGCGTTCTCGATCAGCAGGAGTCCCTTGGGCTGCTCGGGCACGCTGGCCAGCAGCCAGGTCTCGGCAGCCTGGAAGCTGTCCGGCTCGATACCGAACGAGCGCACCAGCTCGGTGGGCAGAGTCTCGAGCAGTTTGCTGCTTCCCAGCAGGTAGCGCGCGCTGGCTACGTAGGGGCTTAGCTGGTAGGCACCCGGCAGGTCGTTGGCCAGCCGTCTGAGGCCTTCGGCCAGGGCCAGTTGGTCCTCAGTGCTCCAGCTACCGAGCGGCCCTTCCTGTGCCCTCCGCCACGCCGAGTGCTGCCTAGGTTCCAATGCCAGCCGTGGGTCCAATGCAGGAGAAACCGACATCAGGGCCTCCCTACGCGCAGCCGCCAACTCGATTTTCACCGGCAGCTTCGCGCGAGGCGAGAGCAGGACACCCGCCGGAAGAGCGATGAACTCAGCGCGCCCCAACTCCTCCAGTACCTGCCAGGCATGCAGTTCCGTCTCACAGATGCCCTTCTGTTGGAGCATCTGGATCAAGGTAAATGAGCGCCACCCTTTACCTTTTCCGCCGCGTGAGTAGGCGCGCTGCCACTCTCCTTCGAGCCAGGCCAGGGCAGCCCTGGCCGCCTCGTTGAGCATCAGAGTGGCATCGCGCATCGCTTACTCCTGGGTCGCCGGCTCGCTGACGTGGATACCGAACAGGCTGGCCTCGCCGACGCTGCGGCCCAGCGATTCCGGCGCGGCGATGCGGCCGTCGCGCACCATCACGTGGCCGCCCTGCCCCTGAGCGCCGCCGATCACGCTGCCCACCAGGTAGGTGGGGAAGATGTCGGGGTCGTTCTCGTAGTTGGGGTTGTGGATCAGGCCGATCATCTGGAAGCGTCCGCGGGTATTGCGCAGCGACTCCAGCGAGTCCTGGATCAGGCGGCGGTGCGAGAGCTTGGAGAACAGGCCGTCGAGAAGGATCACGCTCTCGCGGCTGGTACGCGCGCGGCGGCGGTGGTGCCCCGGCAGTTCGCGCAGCTCGCGCTCGATGGCGAACTCGGAGAGCTTGACCAGCCACATCAGCGACACCGCCTCGCGCTGGCCCTCCGACATCTCCTCGTTGAGCGAGAATAGCCGCCCGTGAGGACGAATGGCGTCATGCTTGAGGCGGATCGCTACGTCGTGGAACAGCCCGCGGTAGATGCGCCGGCGGATCTGGCGCAGCAGGTCATCGTCGCGCCGGCGCGCCTCGCCGTCGACCATGCCGCCGTCGCGCTCGGCGCGGCGACGCATGGCGGCCTGGTGCTCGTCGATGTCGGCCAGCAGCGTGGCAATCAGCTCGCGCAGCTGGTCGGGGCCGATCAGCGAGGCCTTGACCTCGAAGAAGGCACCGCCCTCGCCGCTGCTCTTGGCCACGCGCTTGAGGATGTCGAGGTTGCCGGCGGCGTCCGAGATGATCGAGCTGAGGCGCTCCACCAGGGTGCCTTCGATCTGCTCGCGGGAAGCGTGCAGCCGTTCGACCCGTATCTTGTGGTCGTCGAGCTGGCCGGCGAGCTGATCATGGAGACGCGAAAGGTCGTCCAGCGCCTCGGCGCTGGCCTGGTTCGAGCTGGAATGACTCAGCCCGGCCAGGCGAGCGCGCTCGGTGTCGCTGAACATGCGGCTGTGGGCCGCTTCCGCCAGGGCCTCGGCCAGCTTGCGCTCGGCGCCCTCGACCTGGCGCGCCTGGCGCTCGCGGTTGCGCGCCTGCTCGCCCAGGTTGAGTTCCCCGAGGGCATCGACCAGGGTCTGCTGACAGGCCTCCAGCGCTTCGATGTCGAGTTCGCCCTGCCCCTCGCTACCGGTCATGTCGTGCCAGGCGTCGAGGGCGGCGTTGCGCGCCGCGTGCTCGTCCGCCTCCCCGGGCCAGCGGCTGGCCTCGGCGAGATCGACCAGTGCCGCCAGGCGCCGCGGCCACCCCTCGGGCAGGTCACGCAGCACCCGCAGCCACTCCACCGCCAGTTGATCGATGCAGGCCAGTGCCCGGCGCTGCTCGGCCAGGCGCGCTTCCAAGGCGTCGCGCTCTTCCCCACGGGCCTTGCGCGTCTCGCGCAGTTCACCCAGCTCGCGCCGCACCCGGGCGATTTCGCGCTCGAGCTTCTGGCTGCCACCGGCGGCATCGCGCACCTCCAGATAGGCGCGAATGCGGGTGAAGTCGAAGTCGGCACGGCGGGTCGCCCGGGCCTGAGCGGCTTCCAGCTCCTCCTGCACCTCGGCGGCAGTGACCATGAAGTCGACGCCACCCTCGGCTTCGAAACGCGCCAAGGCGCGCAGGCGGTCGCGCTCGCTGTCGCTGAAGATGCCGCGCAGCTGGGCCTCGGTCTCTTCGACCTGACGCTTGAGCGTCTCGCGCTGCTCCTCGGCGGCGGCCAGGCGCACGCTTGCCTCACTCAGGTGCCGCTCGAGTTCGGCGAGGCGCGCCTCCAGCGCCTGCAGCCGCTCGACGCCGCCGGCGTCGCTGAACTGCTCGGCGGCAAGCCAGGTCTGGCCGTGGGCCTCCAGCTCGCGGGCCGCCGCTTCGCGCCGCGGTGCGAGTTCGGTCAGCGCCGTCTCGGCTTCGAGCCGCGCCTCCGCGGCCTCCTGCTGGGCGAACTCGCCGCCCTCTTGCAGGTAGCGCTGGTAGTCGTCGATACAGGCGAGCGCGACATCGGTCAGCCGCGGCGCCAGCGCCGCCTCGCGCTCGGCCAATGCCGCCTGCCGCTCGGCCAGGGCCTCCAGGGCCACCTCGACCTGGGCCTCGTCGGCCTCGCGGGCGCGCAGTGCCAGAGCGAAGGTTTCACCATGGGGATCGAGCCGCTCGCACTCCACGGCCAGCGCCTTTTGCCGCTCACGGTCGGCGGTCAGCCGCTTCTCGGTGGCCTCGCGCAGCGCTTCCAGATAGCTCGGGTCCAGCGCGGCCTTCACCGCCAGGGTCTCGACGCCGGCCACTGCGCCCAAAGGCGGTTCGCCACGGCTCAGCAGGCCGGTCAGCGCCTCGGCCTCGAACACCGGCACCGCCAGGCCCGCCTCGATCAGCGTGGCAGCGGCTGCCTCGGCCGCCTCGCGCCCGGCCACCACCGGGGCGAACAGCACCCCGGCGGCCTGCACCAGCCACTCGCGGCGCTGCTCGGGGGTATGGGTCTCGACGTTGAGCACCGCATGCAGCGGCTGCCAGGCGATGCCGACTTCGTCCAGTTGGCGGTGGGCCTCGGCCTCCACCACGCGCCGCTCCAGCGGATCGCCGGAGAGACTCTCCAGGTAGCGCTCTCGGGCGGCGATGTCGGCTTCCAGCGTCTCCGCTTCGCGCAGCAGCCGCGGGTAGCGGCGGCGGGCGTCGGTCAGCCACTTCTCCGGGGCCAGCTCGCTGCGCTCGGCGAAGTCGAGCCGCGCCCGGTGCAGCGTGCGCAGGTGGTTCTCTTCGTCGAGCAGCCGCTTGCGCTCGTCGCCCAGTTCGCGCTCCCGCTCGCGCAGGCGTGAGCGCAGGTGCACCGGCTCGTCATCGCCATGCAGCTCAGCGTAACGACGGGCGGCCTCGGCCAGCGGTGCCAGCCGGGCCAGGGTACGCTCGGCCTCCTGACGGCGCTGCTCGGCCTCGCGACAGTTCGATTCCAGCTCGGCCAGCGCGGTCTTGCGCCGCGTCCAGAAGCCGCTCACCTCTTCACCCGGCCAGCCCTCGACGAAGGCGCGCCAGGGCGCCTGGCCGCGGGCCAGCAGGCCCTGCTCGCCGGTCAGGCGCTCCCGCTCTCCGTTGAGCCGCTCACGCTCGGCCCGGGCGGTCTCGAAGGCGCCGAGCGCCTCGTCGCGGCGCCGGGTCAGCTCGTCGAGGGACTCGGCCAGCTCGGCCTCGCGCTCCAGCTTCTCCTCGAGCCGCTCGGCCGGTGCGGTACCCGGGCACTCGCGGCGGTAGGCATCGTGCCAGGCGGCGATCTGCTTGAGCTCGCCGACGCGGCCCAGGTGCGCGTTGAGAGCACGGCGAGCGTCGGCGGCCTCGGCCTTGGCCGCCTCGGCGCTGGCTTCGGGGGTTTCCAGCTCGGCCTCGCTAAACAGCCCCTCGGCCAGCGCCTGGGTGTAGAAGCTCTGGTTGTCGACGAAGTCGCGCTGCTGGGACTCCAGCCGCTCGCGCTCGTGCTCCAGGTCGTCGCGGCGCTCGTCCAGTTCGGCGAGTTCACGGGTCAGCTCCTCGAGATAGACTCCGTCGCCGATCACCTCCTCGCGGAAGCGGTTGCCATCGGCGGCCTCGAAGGCGTCGGCGCCCTCGTCCAACGCGCTCAGGGCGCGGTCGCGGGCCGTGTCGTCGGCCAGGGCGTGGCTTTCGGCCAGCCACTCACGGGCAGCCTTGAAGCTGACGTGGCCGACGTCGCGGTTGAGCGGCCACTCGGCCTGGGGCAGGTGAATCAGCCGGCGGTGCACGTCGACCCGGGCGCCGCGCTCGGAGAGCGCCTGGCGCACGGCCCGTTCGGAAAGGCCGGAAAGCGTCGCCAGCAGCGAGGTGGAGACCCGCGGGCGCGAGGTATCGCCGGCGATCCAGGCGAAGCCATCCAGCGGAGCGGCCCCGCGCGCTTCGGCGTCATCCTCGGCGTCATTCTCGGCAGCGGCCCGGGGCAGCCCGGGTAGGCCGAGCAGCGCTTGGCCGCCCAGCAAGGCTTCGCTGGCAGCCAGGCCCTGATCCAGCTCCATCAGGCGAGTGCGGGCGTCGCGCAGCGACTCGCCCTGCTCGCGCAGCTCGGCCAGGCGCACCACCTTGTCGCTGGCGCGGCGCTGGTCGCTCTCGGCTTCCTCCAGGCGATGGCGCAGCTCGGTGATGTTGGTGCCGGAGTTGAGGATCACCTCCTCGATCAGCTCCTCGCTCTCGTCGGTCTCCCCGCGGGTGGCGCCGGAGAGGATCTCGGGGGCCAGCACCTCGAAGAAGAACGCCTGGTCGGCCTTCTCGCCGGCGCGGGGCTTGATGGCGTTGAAGATCTGGCTCTTGTCGGCGCCGCCCTCCTTCTGGAAGGCGGCGAGCTGGGCCAGTTCGCGACGGGAGACGTGGGCGCCCACCGCCTCGAGCCACTCCTCGCGGTTGTGGGTCAGGCGCACGTTACGCTCGGCCATGGCCGCCTTGACGTCGCGGTTGGCGTAGAGCGCCAGCTTGCCGTCGAGGGTCTGGTGGTGCACCGGCACGTCTTCGAGACGCCCGGCATAGTGGTAGAAGGAAAGCCCGCTGCCGTCGCTGTAGCCGTAGAAACCGAACACGAAGGTTTCGCCGGCCACCTCCTCACCCGCCGCAGCGAGCATGTCGTCCTGGCGCTCGAGCCCGCTGCGCGACCGGAACTCCACCCGCAGGTGGCTCCAGCTACGCGCCGTGCCGCCCACCGCCGAGGGCGAGCACTTGCGCCGGGTGCGCGAGAGCAGCGTGCGGTCCCGCGACAGCAGGCCGATCAGCGCCTCGGAGAGCGTGGTCTTGCCGAAGCCGTTCTCCATGCTGATGGCGCTCGATTGGCCGCGCAGGTCGAGCAGCAGGTGACGCATCTTGGCGTCCCAGGGCGAGGCCACGTCGCCGTGCTTGTTGAGCAGGTTGGCGACCTCGATGCGGTTGATCACGCTCATGCCTGGGTCTCCTCGTGCTCGTCGATGTCGGCCTCGTACGCGTCTTCATCCCGATAGCGGCCCTGGGCACGCCCCTGAGCCAGCGCCTGCAGGTGGCCGAGCTGGTGGATGCCGATCTGCTCGCTCTCCAGCGCGCCCAGCAGGGTCTGCTGCCACACCTCGCCGACGCTCTCCTCGGCGCCGGCACTCGCTTCGGCGTCGCGCAGGCCTTCGAGCAGCCCGGCGCGCACCTGCAGGTCGATGAAGGCACGCACCCGGCGGCTGATGTCCTCGCCGCGCTCCTCCAGCAGCACGCGGCTGCTCTCCGGCGCCTCCTCGCCCAGGCTACGCAGCGTCTCCAGCTGGTCGCGCATCAGCTCGACCAGCTCGGCTCCGGCGAAGGTGGCCTCCTGGTAGCGGCTGACGTCGGAGAGCGCGCGGTTGTAACGGGTGTAGAGCAGCGTGTGCATCAGCAGCCACAGCTGCAGGTACCACTGGGCCAGCTCGGCGCGGCTCTCCTGGCGCAGCTTGAGCGCCTCGAACACCGGCTCGCGGGTGTAGAGCGGCGGCTGCTCCAGCTCCGGGTCGGGCAGCAGCGCGTAGTAGCGCGAACCGGGCGCGATGCCGGGGTAGTCGCCGGACTCGAAGGCCTTGAGCCTCAGCCCCTGCCCGGCCAGAAAGTCGCGCAGCGCCTCGCGCTCGGCCTCGCTGGCGTCGTCGATCAACGCGCAGACGTCGCGCTCGGAGAGCTGGCCCTCGCGGGCGGCGCGGCGCTTGCGCCCGCCGCCCGGGGTGCGTTCGGCGCTGCGGTAGCGCAGCAGGTAGGCGACCACTTCGCCCATCTCGGTCATGTTCATACTGGCTCGTCCTGATCGATGCGCGATATGTCGTTAGGCGCGGCAGCGGGCGCCTGCAAGGAATGCGGTGCAGCTTCGGGCGCCTGAAAAAAGCCAAGAGAGGGGGTCACAGCCCCCTCGATGCGGCGGCCGTCGTCGAGTTCGAGCTCGAACGGCGTCGCGTCGATACCCACCGTCAGCCCCGAGGCCAGCAGTTCGGTATCGACGAAGGTGTTGAGCAGTTGGGCCAGGCAGTCGCCCTCCTCGAAGCGGTGCCAGCCCTCGGTCAGCGCCTCGGGCAGCGACAGCGGTGCGCGTCTGAGGCGCTGGCGCAGCGCCGGCCCGCGCGCTTCGAGGAAGCGTGCCAGCAGCGGGTCCTCGGGGGCGGCGTCGCGCGCCTCGTCGAACACCAGCGCCACCGGGCTGACGTCGGCGCGACGACTCTCGAGCAGCGGCACCAGCGGCGCCAAACGCGGGAAGGTGGCCTGCACGTGCAGCGGCATCATGCGCGCCACCACCGCATCGCGCAGCGCACCTGCGGGCGGCGCCTCGAGCAGCTGGCGCGCCATGTCCTGGAAGTCGATCACGCCCATGGCCTGGATGCGCCCCTCGGCGATGTCGGCAAGCAGCTCCGAGAGCCGCCGCGAGAGGTTCTCGATGGCGGTGAGCACGCGGCCGATGGCGCCGGAGAGCACGCGCAGGTCCCAGTCGTCGGACTGCGCCTCGCGCCAGCTCTCGAAGCGCTCCATCAGGCGCGGCGTGGCGAGCTGGGCGCGGGCGTCGAGCAGGGTCTGCTGAATGTTGGTCAGGGCGTTGTGGTAGTGGCGCTCGTTGTCGAGCAGCGCGGAAAGCTTGCCCTCGCGAGTGGGGTTCTCGCGCACCCGGCGCAGCTCCTGGGTCAGCGCGCGGATGGCCAGCAGGATCTGGTTGGTGATGTCGGGAATACGGGCGAAATCGCCCCGCGCCAGCGCCGCCAGCACCTTGGCGGCGTCGTACTCGGAGTAGAGCAGGTCCTCGACCTGGCTGGCCAGGGTCACCGCCTGGCGGCCGCTCGGGGTGAGGCGCACCTGGCCGGTCTGGCCCTGCTTCTCGATCAGCGCGGTGCGCTTGGTGCTGCGCCGGCTGCGCTCCTCTGCCGTCGCGTCGTCGCCCGTCGTCGGCGATGACGATGGCTGACGAAAGTGGATCTCGCTGGGGGTGGAGAGCAGATTGATGACGAAGCTCAGGTCGTCGTGGGGCAGCCCCGGGTACACCTCGCGCAGGTGATTGAGGCAGCGGCTCTGCGAGACGAAGGCGCTGTTGGTGGCGAAATCCTCGTCGAGCAGATAGTCGAGCAGCAGGCAGCCGAGGTCGAGCCAGTAGCCGTCGCGCAGGCCGCGACGCTGCTCCTGGCTCACCTGAACGAAGGGAGAGCCGGGCTCGTGGGCGGTGTCGTGCAGGTCGATCAGCCGCGTCGTGGCGATCAGCAGCTTGCTCCAGGCGGTCATGGGGTCTTCCCTGCGGGCGAAGAAAAGAGGGGCATTATGCCAAGCTCGGCCCCTCGGGTCATGGCGCCAGTGGCCACAGTTTTACACGTTGCCTGCCTAGGTCCTGCCGCGGCTCTCTCCCGTGGTCACGCCGCCGCCGATCAGGTGCGCCACGCGCAGCGGTTCGAGCACGCTGCCATGGGGCGTAGTGGCACGTATCGCCGCGACCGCCTCCTCTGCGCTCAACCCCACGCGCTGAACGTAGACGCCTGCCAGCGGCTCCATCTCCCCGAGACGCTCGACCAGCGCCCATTTGCGGGCACCGCCGGGAATGCGCTCGAGCAGGGCCCGGCGCATGGCACCCTGGCGCGGCGCCCGACGCGCCACCACCAGTACCGGCAGACCCAGCTCGGCGTGCAGGTGCGGCACGTCGATCACGTTGAAACCGGCCAAGGCAACGCCCTGCAGCATGATCAGTTGCAAGTGCGCAGCAAACCGCGAGTGGCCGACCAGACGAATCAGTTCCCGTGTACTGTTGACGCCATCCCGGCGCACCCTGCCGGAAAGCACCCCTTCCAGGCGCAGCCCCGAGAACACCGTGCCGACAATGGCCACGTCGCCGCGATGCCCGCGTGGGAACGGACAATCGTCGAAACCGACGATATGCGAGAATGTTCGCCCGGTGGTCGTCATGGCCTCCGCCTTTCGCATAAGCGCAACGCAAAACAACTGAGCAGGGAGTGCCCACGTGATCGATCAGACGTTACAGCAGGTCTTCGGCTATGACGACTTCCGCCCCGGCCAGCGCCCGGTCATCGAAGCGATAACCGCCGGCCGTTCGGCGGCGGCGATCTTTCCCACCGGCTCGGGCAAGTCGCTGTGCTATCAGCTGCCGGCCCTGCACCTGCCTCACCTGACCCTGGTGATCTCGCCGCTACTGGCGCTGATGCAGGATCAGCTGGCCTTCCTGGCGCGGCACGGCATCGCCGCCGCCAGCATCGACTCGGGCCAGAGCCGCGAGGAAACGGCGGCAGTGATGGAAGGCGTCAAGCGCGGCGAGATCCGCATCCTCATGGTCTCGGTGGAGCGGCTCAAGAACGAGCGCTTCCGCGCCTTCATTCGCCGCGTGCCGATCTCGCTGTTGGTCGTGGACGAAGCCCACTGCATCTCGGAGTGGGGCCATAACTTCCGCCCCGATTACCTCAAGCTACCCCACTACCGCCACGAGTTCGGCATTCCCCAGGTCCTGCTGCTGACTGCCACGGCCACGCCGCGGGTAATCGCCGACATGCGCGAGCGCTTCGGCATCGCCGAGGGCGACGTCACCGCCACCGGCTTCTACCGACCCAACCTCAACCTGGAAGTGGCGCCGGTGCCGGCCGAGACCCGGGCGCGTCGCCTGGTCGAGTGGCTCAGGCCCAGGCTGGGCGGCGAACCGCCCCAGCCCACCATCGTCTACGTCACCCTGCAGCAGACCGCCGAGCGTCTGGCCGCCTACCTGAGCAAGGCCGGCTTCGTTGCCACCGCTTACCATGCCGGGCTCGACGCCGAGACCCGCGAGCGCATCCAACGCGACTTCATGGCCGGCCAGACACCCTGCATCGTCGCCACCATCGCCTTCGGCATGGGCATCGATAAGGCCGACATCCGTAACGTGGTGCACTTCGACCTGCCCAAGTCGGTGGAGAACTACAGCCAGGAGATCGGCCGTGCCGGCCGCGATGGCCAGCCCTCCGATTGCTTGATGCTGGCCGGGCGCGATCACGTCAACGTGCTGGAGAACTTCGTCTACGGCGACACCCCAGAGCTTCACGGCATCCGCAAGGTGATCGACGAGCTGATCGAGGCGGCCGGCAGCGCACGCCAGTGGGAGCTGGTGCTCAACTCGCTCTCCCAGCACAGCAACATTCGCCCGCTGCCGCTCAAGACGCTGCTGGTGCAACTCGAACTGCGTGGCTACCTCGCGCCGCGCTACAGCTACTTCGCCGAGTACCGCTTCCGCCTGCACGACGAACCCGAAGTGCTGGTATCGCGCTTCCAGGGCGAACGCAGCGCCTTCGTTCAGGCGATTGTCGACGCCTCGCAGCGTGCCCGCACCTGGTTCAACCTCGACTTCGCGGCCCTCGAACGGCTGGGCGAGGAGCGCGGGCTCAACGTCGAACGCGCCCGCGTGCTCACCGCGCTGGACTATTTCGTCGCCCAGGGCTGGATGGTGCTCGAAAGCAAGCAGATGACCGAAGTCTATGAGGTGCTGCGCAGCGACATCGACGCCGCGGCCCTGAGCGAGGAGCTGCACGCCTATTTCCACGACAAGGAGCGGGCCGAGGTCGAGCGGCTGCACGCCATGCTGGCGCTGTTCGAGAGCGCGGCGTGTCTGAGCCGCCGGCTGTCCGAATGGTTCGGCGACACCCGGGCGCCGGAGCGCTGCGGCCACTGCTCGGCCTGCCGCGGCGTCATTGCCAACCTGCCCGAACCCGAACCGCTCGAGCCCATGACACGCGAGACCGTCGCACGGCTCGCGGGCGAGCTGGCGCAACAGCTGGCAGCCAGCGACGAACCTCATCCCGTCACGCCGGACCTACTGGCCCGCTTCCTGTGCGGCCTGACGTCTCCCCTGCTCACCCGGCTCAAGGCGCGGCGCCTGGCGGGCTTCGGCGCGCTGGAAGCGTACCGTTACGCCGAGGTCAGGGAGCTGGCCGCCCGCACGACATCGATCGATGGTCAGGCGTCGGCGGCACCGATGCCGTAATGGCGCAGCTTGTTGGCAATGGTGGTATGCGAGACCCCGAGCCGCTTGGCCAACTGGCGGCTGGAGGGATACTGCGGATAGAGCGAGGCCAGGATGCGGCGCTCCACGTCGCCCATGATGCCGGCGAGCGAGCCGTCGAGGTCGATGCCCGAGAGTCCAGGCGTCTCGCCCACGTCCGGCAGACGCAGGTGGGCGGGCTCGATGGCGTCGCCCTCGCACAGCGACACCGCCTGGAACAGCACGTTCTCGAACTGGCGCACGTTGCCGGGCCAGTAGTAGGTGGAGAGCCTGGCCAGCGCCGCCGGTGACAGCGACGGCATACGGCAGCCGATCTGACGCGCGGCGCGATCGATGAAGTGCAGCGCCATGGCCTCGATACCATCGAGACACTCGCGCAGCGGCGGCACCGCCAGCGACAGCACGTTGAGCCGATGATAGAGATCCTGGCGGAAATGGCCTTCGGCGCAGAGCCGGGGCAGATCCTGCTGGGTGGCACAGATCACCCGCACGTCGAGATAGGTCTCCTCGTCGCTGCCCACCCGACGAAAACCGCCGTCCTGCAGGAAGCGCAGCAGCTTGACCTGCAGGCGCGGACTCATCTCACCCACCTCGTCGAGGAAAATGGTGCCGCCCGCGGTCATCTCCAGCAGGCCGAGCTTGCCCTCCGGGCGCGCCCCCTCGAAGGCACCCGGCGCATAGCCGAACAGCTCCGTCTCGGCCATCGATTCCGGCAGGCCGGCGCAGTTGAGCGCCATGAACGGCGACTGCCCACGGGCGCTGGCCAGGTGGCAGGCCCGCGCCAGCAGCTCTTTACCGGTACCGGTTTCACCTTGGATCAGCAGCGGCGCGTCCAGCGGCGCCATGCGCCGCGCCTCGCGAATCAGCGCAGCAAGTCGGGGACTCGCCTGGAACAGCGCATCGAAACCACGCAGCTCTTGGCGCTGTACCTGGTAGATGCGCTCGCCGATCCGGTCAGCGCTGTGCAGGGTCACCACAGCTCCGGCCAGAGAAGCCACGTCGTCGTGGTGCTCACGATGCAGTGGTGCGATGTCGGCGAGGAAGGTCGCATCGCGCAGCTTGATGCGCAGGCCGTTGACCCGCGCATTGTTGCGCCGAACCAGCGCCGGCAGATCCACGTCGGGCAGGTAGCGGTTGAGCGACAGCCCCGGCACCTCGTCGATGCGCACCCCGAGCAGCTGGCCCGCCGCCCGGTTGGCGGCCACCACGTGCCCCTCCATGTCGATCGACATCACCGGATCGGAGAGCGACGAGAGCAGCGCATCGAGCTCGAGATGACGTCGCTCGCTGGGCATCAGGCTGACCCGGCGCACCCCGAACACCCCCGGTATCGCCTCGAGCACCGGCTTCAGCGTGGCCAGCTGTGCATTGAGCAGATTGGGGATGTGCAGATAGATGGCGTTGCCATGCTCACCGCCCACCTCGCCCCGCGCCACGTTGAGGCCGTAGTCGACGAAGTGGGACACGATATCGCGCAGGATGCCGATGCGGTTCTGGCAGTGAAACCTCAATCTCATGGCGCTGGTGCCTCCGGGCGCGAAAAAGTACGTCAAGCCGACGTGACTCGCCTGTAAAGATAACGTGACACCCGAGACGGTACAAACCTCGACACTGCTGAAGCTGACGATATGGGAAGACGCCCCGGCACCAACTGTCACGATTTCTTTACGATCAAGCCTCATTTCCCTTCGAAAAAGCCATCCGCAGCCTGACAGGCAAGGCGCATACCGGCCCTAGACTCGAGTCAAAGGTTCGCCACACAAACACAAGATTTCAGCCGACCGGAGTGCCCCATGACGTCATCCAATCCGCATCTGAGCGATGTCGCCAGCAAGACCGGATACCGCGCCCGTCTGCCCGACGAGAATGGCTACATCGACTGGCCGGAACAGGACAACGCCACCTGGCAGACCCTGATGCAACGCCAGCTCGGCATGCTCGAAGGGCGCGTCTGCCAGGAGTACCTCGACGGCCTGGAGCGCCTCGCCCTGCCCGAGGACCGCATCCCCCAGCTCGCCGACATCGACCGCGTGCTGCAGGCGGCCACCGGCTGGCAAACCGCCCAGGTACCGGCGCTGATCCCGTTCGACACCTTCTTCAAGCTGCTCGCCAACCGGCGCTTCCCGGTGGCCACCTTCATCCGTACGCCGGAAGAGCTCGACTACCTCAAGGAGCCGGACATCTTCCACGAGATCTTCGGCCACTGCCCGATGCTCACCAACCCGGCCTTCGCCGAGTTCACCGCTACCTACGGCCGCCTGGGTCTCGCAGCCGAGCCCAAGGAGCGGGTCTACCTGGCGCGCCTGTACTGGATGACGGTGGAGTTCGGCCTGGTGGATACCCCGGCCGGCCGGCGCATCTACGGCGGCGGCATCATCTCCTCGCCCAAGGAGACCCTGCACGCGCTGTCGGATACGCCTGAGCATCTGCCGTTCGACCCCATCGAGGCGCTGCGCACCCCGTACCGCATCGACATCCTGCAGCCGCTCTACTACGTACTGGACGATCTCACGACCCTGCACGACCTTTCCCAGCAGGACATCATGGCCATGGTGCACCGGGCCATGGAGCTGGGCCTGCACGAACCGCGCTTCGAGCCGGCCCCGAAGGCAGCCAAGGCGTAAGCCTGAACGCAAGCGACGACACCCATACCAACAAACCCTGACGAGGAGCGACCATGACCCAACTTTCCGAACAGCAGTGCGAAGCATGCAGCTGGGACGCACCCCATGTCACCGACGACGAACTCGAGACGCTCAGGCGCGACATCCCCGAGTGGGAGATGGTGGAGCGCGACGGCATCAAGCAGCTTGAGCGCGTGTTCAAGTTCCGCAACTTCAAGCAGGCACTGGCCTTCACCAATCGGGTCGGCGAGATTGCCGAGGAAGCCGGCCACCACCCCGCCCTGCTCACCGAATGGGGCAAGGTCACCGTGACCTGGTGGTCTCATGAAATGAAAGGCCTGCACAAGAACGACTTCATCCTGGCGGCACGCACCGACAAGGTCGCCGAGCAGCACTGAACGATTCACGAGGGCCGGCGCAGCCGTCCGGGCTGCCCGGCTCACAAGGTTTCGGGTCGATGTCGCCCAAAATTTATCGGCATTGTCTTACGTAGCAAATGGCGATATGCCTCTCTCGCTACCGCCCCGATCTCGATTAGGTTGAAAAGCGACACCGTTACGGTGTCGTTACATGAACCATACGAGAGAAAAATATGAAAAGGATCCTTCAAGGTGTACTGCTGGCACTCCTGCTGAGCTTCGCCTCGCTCGCTGCGGCTCAGGACGTCGCTCCGATCAACGTCAACACCGCCGATGCCGAGCTACTCACCGAACTGCCGGGGGTCGGCCCGAGCCGGGCCCAGGCGATCGTCGAGTATCGCGAAGCCAACGGCAACTTCGAGAGTGCCGACGACCTCACGCAGGTCAGCGGTATCGGCCAGGCCACAGTGGACAAGTTCCGCGATCAGGTCACATTCTGAGGCAAGCCCTGCCTCTGGATGGGTCACACGCAGCGAGGCCGGCAAATGCCGGCCTCGCTGTCGTTCTGGCAGGGTAACGTTCTGGCGTATTACAAGCGCAGGCCGCCATCGCATTCGATCACGCGTCCGGTGAAGTAGTCGTTCTCGATGATGAACGCCACGCTCTGGGCGATGTGGTCCGGGTTGCCGAGACGCTTGAGCGGCACGCCTGCGGTCAGCTTCTCCAGCATGTCCTCACGCATCGAGGCGGTCATGTCGGTCTCGATGAAGCCAGGCGCCACCGCGCCCACGCGAATGCCGTAGCGCGCCAGCTCCTTGGCCCAGGTGGTGGTCAGCGCTACCACGGCGGCCTTGGCCGCGGCGTAGTTGCTCTGCCCCATGTTGCCCGCCCGGGAGATGCTGGAGATGTTGACGATCACCCCGTCGTGCCCCGCCTCGATCATCTGCGCTGCGGCTTCGCGCCCGCACAGGAACACACCGGTGAGATTGACGTCGATGACCGACTGCCACTGCTCCAGCGACATGGTCTTCTCGACCTTGCCGTCCTTCGCCTTGACCAGCAGCGCATCGCGCAGAATGCCGGCGTTGTTGACGAGACCACTGACCGGTCCCAGGCGGGCCGCCACGTCACCGAAGGCGCGCTTCACCGAGGCCTCGTCAGCCACGTTGACCTGAAACGCTTCCGCCTCGATCCCTTCTGCATGCAACGCGGAGACGGCCTTGTCCAAGGCATCCGTGTCCATGTCCAGCAACGCCACCTGGGCGCCCTGATGTCCGAGACGATGCGCCATGGCAAAACCAAGGCCACGGGCACCGCCCGTGATGGCGATCACGCTCTTGTCCAGTTTCATTCGCTGTCCCTTGTCAGAGGTATGAGTTCTTGGGCTCACTGCCCCATCAGGCGGCCGAGCCGTTCTTCTTGCCTTACCCCTCTATTCGGCACTTCAGGGCACCGACTTGAGGCTGAAAGGACTTTTTGTGCGTTGCAGCATAAAGGATGACGACCGCGGATGCCAAGGGGGCCCTACGCTTGCGCTTGAATTCCACTCGAGCATCCCCATCTAGCACTGAACGACATCCTCGGAGCCGACATGCCGCTACTGCTCTTCTTCTCGCTGTTCACCCTACTCGACTTCGTCGTCCTGTTCTCCGTCGGCAGCCAGATCGGCCTGCTGCCCACTCTGCTTCTGGTACTGGCCACCGGCTTCACCGGTCTCTATCTGATCCGGCAGCAGGGTACCACCACGCTGCTGCGCGCCCGCGAGCGCATGGCTCAGGGCGAGCTGCCCTCCAGCGAACTGCTCACCGGCGCCGCTCTCATCTTCGGTGGCGCGCTGATGCTCGCCCCGGGCTTCCTGTCCGATGCACTCGGCCTGCTCTGTGTGATGCCCGGTGCACGACGCCTGCTGGCCCGGCTGCTGGCGCTGCTCAATCTGCGCTGGCTCGCCACCGTCACCCGCCAGACCTCGAGCGCAGCGCCACACGATGAAACGCCACGCGATGCGGGGTGGCAGCACCACGGGCACGAAGCCGAACGGCAGCGCCACGATGAGCAGGGGCAACCGCTGGAAGGCGAGTTCATCAGCCGCGACGAACCGCGCCGTTGACAGCCGCCCAGCGTTCCACGCGTCGCGAATTTTTTTTATTGCTGGCCCTTGAAAGGGATTTGCCCGGCCCCATTTCTCGGTCAGCACAAGGCTACGGTGCCGAGCGGAGCTCGGTGCCTTTGACAAGGAAGGCGTCCTCGCCTCCCCTTCCAGACCTTCTGGAAGTGAATGACGAACCGCCATGTCCATGCATGGCACCACAGACCATCAGGAGAACGTGAGCAATGAACATCCGTCCCTTGCACGATCGCGTCGTCATCCGTCGCGTTGAAGAAGAGCAAAAAACCGCTGGCGGCATCGTGCTTCCGGGCAACGCCCAGGAAAAGCCGACTCGTGGCGAAGTGCTCGCCGTCGGTAACGGCCGGATTCTCGACAACGGCGATGTTCGCCCGCTGGACGTCAAGGTCGGCGACACCGTGATTTTCAAGGATGGCTTTGGCGTCGAGAAGCAGAAGATCGATGGCGAGGAAGTCCTGATCATGAGCGAGTCCGACATTCTCGCCGTGGTCGAAGGCTGAGCCGACGACCCCTACTCCGTTCCCATAAGACGTTCACGAACTCACAGGAAGTAACGAAAAATGGCAGCGAAACAAGTCAAATTCTCCGATGACGCCCGCAAGCGCATGGCCCGTGGCGTTGACATCCTGGCCAACGCCGTCAAGGCCACCCTGGGTCCGAAGGGCCGCAACGTGGTACTGGAGAAGTCCTTCGGCGCTCCGACCGTGACCAAGGACGGCGTCTCCGTGGCCAAGGAGATCGAGCTGAAGGACAAGTTCGAGAACATGGGCGCGCAGATGGTCAAGGAAGTCGCTTCCAAGACCTCCGACGTCGCCGGTGACGGCACCACCACCGCCACCGTGCTGGCTCAGTCCATCGTTACCGAGGGCATGAAGGGCGTGACCGCCGGCATGAACCCGATGGACCTGAAGCGCGGCATCGACCAGGCCGTCATCGCTGCGGTCAAGGAAATCGAAGCCCTGGCCGTGCCCTGCACCGACTCCAAGGCCATCGCCCAGGTCGGCACCATCTCCGCCAACGGCGACAAGCGCATCGGTGAGATCATCGCCGAAGCGATGGAGAAGGTCGGCAAGGAAGGCGTCATCACCGTCGACGAAGGTCGCGGCTTCGAGGACGAGCTGGAAGTGGTCGAAGGCATGCAGTTCGACCGCGGCTACCTGTCGCCCTACTTCGTGACCAACCAGGACACCATGGCGGTCGAGCTGGAAGACCCCTACCTGCTGCTGGTCGACAAGAAGATCTCCAACATCCGCGAACTGCTGCCGGTGCTGGAAGCCGTCGCCAAGTCCGGCAAGCCGCTGGCGATCATCGCCGAGGACATCGAAGGCGAGGCCCTGGCCACCCTGGTGGTCAACAACATGCGCGGCATCGTCAAGGTTGCGGCTGCCAAGGCGCCCGGCTTCGGCGACCGTCGCAAGGCCATGCTGCAGGACATCGCCATCCTGACCAACGGCACCGTGATCTCCGAGGAAGTGGGTCTGACCCTGGAGCAGGCCAACCTGGATCACCTGGGCAGCGCCAAGCGCATCACCATGTCCAAGGAGAACACCACCATCATCGACGGCGCCGGTAACGAGGGCGACATCGAAGCCCGCGTCAACCAGATCCGCGCGCAGATCGAAGAAACTTCTTCCGACTACGACCGCGAAAAGCTGCAGGAGCGCGTCGCCAAGCTGGCCGGCGGCGTTGCCGTCATCCGCGTCGGTGCCGCTACCGAAGTCGAGATGAAGGAGAAGAAGGCCCGCGTCGAAGACGCCCTGCACTCCACTCGCGCTGCGGTCGAGGAAGGCGTGGTGCCTGGCGGCGGTACCGCCCTGGTGCGCGTGCTGACCAAGATCAAGGACCTCAAGGGTGAGAACGAGGACCAGACCCACGGTATCGCCATCGCGCTGCGCGCCATGGAGTCTCCGCTGCGTCAGATCGTCACCAACGCCGGTCAGGAAGCTTCCGTGATCCTCAACGAGGTGAAGGCTGGCCAGGGCAACTTCGGCTACAACGCCCAGACCGGCGAGTTCGGCGACCTGTTCGAAATGGGCGTGCTGGACCCGGCCAAGGTAACCCGTACCGCGCTGCAGTCCGCCGGCTCCGTGGCAGGCCTCATGATCACCACCGAGTGCATGATCGCCGACGACCCGGAAGAGAAGGAAGGCGGCCCGGACATGGGCGGCATGGGCGGAATGGGTGGCATGGGCGGCATGATGTAAGCCGGCCCTGACCCGAGCCCCTCGCAAGCCCCGCCATCGTGCGGGGCTTGTGCTTTTTGGGCTACCATCACGCTTTTCCCAACAAGCAAGCCGACCCATGCTCGCCAATATCCGTATCGTTCTCGTCCAGACCTATCACCCCGGCAACATCGGCGCCTCGGCGCGGGCCATGAAGACCATGGGCCTGACGAATCTGGTGCTGGTCAATCCGCGCTGCTTTCCCGATGTCGAGGCGTCGCGGCTGGCAGCAGGCGCCGAGGACGTGGTCGACCGTGCCCGAGTGGTGGCCTCGCTGGAAGAGGCGGTATCCGACTGCGTACAGGTGGTGGGGGCCAGCGCCCGGCTGCGCAGCTTGCCGCTGCCCCACTTCGACGAGCCCGAGGCGATGGCCCGCGAGCTGGTGGCAAATGCGGTGGGCGACCCGGTGGCCCTGGTGTTCGGCCGCGAGCGCTTCGGCCTGACCAACGACGAGATCCGGCTGTGCAGCCATCAGGTCAGCATCCCCGCCAATCCGGACTACGGCATCCTCAATCTCTCCCAGGCGGTACAGGTGCTCGCCTACGAAACGTTCAAGGCCTGGCGCCTGCGGCCAGAGAGCGAGTATCGCTCGCCGCGCCCTGCCGAGGAGCGTCAGCCGACCCGCGAGCAGATGGCGCATTTCCAGGAGCACTTGAGCCGGGTGATGCAGGCCAGCGGCTTTTTGACCCAGCCCCACGCTCGCACCGAGGCCCAGCTGCAGGCCCTGTTCGCCCGGGCTCAGCCCAGCCGCAAGGAGCTGTCGCTGCTGCGGGGCCTGCTGCGCTCACTGGAAGAATCCGCCACGGACGACTAGGCTTCGAAATGCCCTGTCACGGAACCTTCTTTTCCTCGTTACGGCACTGTCATCGCCGCCGTGAGACAAAGGGCGTGATCCCATGAGGGGATCGGGCAATGGACACTGTCGAAGGCACGACACGGACGCGAGCAAGGAAGCGGAACGGGATGCGGCATCGAATATGCCCAGGGAGACATGCGCCACGAGGCTACTTGCCCGTGGCGCTCTTTCTTTTATGACGCTCGACGCGCTTTCATGACCCTCGGCGCGCAGTTACGACTCTCGGGGCTCCGCCACGACCTTCGGCTCGCCGACCTGCAGCGACTCCCAGCCGGGCACTCCCTCACGGATTCGCTGCGAGAAATCGGGCGCACGGTGCACCTGCCGCGCCCGCTCGTCGATCCGGCCGCTGGCCTCCAGCTCGGGAAGCGAATGGCCGGGCCACAGCCCGCCCACCTTGAAGGCATAGCCCGGCAGCCGGTCGGTGACCAACAGACGGTAATCGAACGGCAGGCGTGCGCCGATGCCGCGCGCCATGTCGAAGATCAGCGTGGTGCAATTGGCCGTGATGGTGTTGTAGAAACGCGGCGACTCGACCAGGGCATTGGCCTCGTCGACGTAGGCCAGCAGCAGCGAGCGCATCGCCCTGCGCGACATGTGCAGGCGATAGATCGAGACCCGCTCGCCGCGCACCTTGGTGCGCAGCCCCACCGCATCGCGCTCGTCGGCGGCGACGATGGCAAGCTCGTACTGGCGGAAGAAACCGCCGATCTCGGAGAAGCGCTCGCCCTTCAGGCGCCGTACCTCCACGGAGAAAAGCACGAAGTTCTCACCTTCGAAGCCGAACGAGATCATCACATGGGCAACGCCGGGGCGCCCCCAGCTGGAGACGATCATGTCCACCGAGTCGAGCCGCTCGAGATCGTAGCTGCGCTCTTCCCAGTGCTCGTCCGCCTCGTCCCGGGTATGCCAGTCGAAATCGCGCACGTGATGCAGCGTCAGGCGATCGCCGCACACCTCCCCCGTGGCCAGATGCACCACGTCCGCCGACCAGGGTCGATCATGGGTGGGCTGCAGACGGAACCACCAGGTCAGCAGCGCCGCCATCAACAGCAGCAAGACGACGCTTGCCGGCCAGAACCCCTGAGCACCGAGCATGACCAGCACCAGTGCAACCAGGCTCCACCCTGTTACCGCCAGACGCCGCCGGTTCGGTGTACCGGGCAGTCGGAACCACAGCGCAGCTGCGCCCCATATAGCCGCCAACACCAGTACGGTATGGGCGGCAATACCTACTATCAGCTGAGCCATTTCATTCCACTTCTTCCGAGGTGGGGCCATATTAGCAGCCTGCGCAAGGCCATGCCCGTCTCGCCGTGGATCGCAGCAATGCGCGCGGGGGTCACATCGACGTCAACCAGACGCCGTAGTTCGCCAGGCCGTCTTCCAGCTCGCCGCGGGTGACCTGCCGATAGAGCTGCTGCAGCTGCGCCGTTACGGAGTTGACGTCGATGGGCTGCCCCGGCAATGGTGCGCCGGCTCGGGCACCGATGTGGCGCCCGTCGAGCTCACGCAGCGGCAGGATCTCGGCGGCCGTGCCGGTGACGAAGGCCTCGTCGGCGGTATACAGCTCGTCGCGGGTGATACGGCGTTCGCGCACCTCGAGCCCGAGCACCTCGCGGGCCAAGTGAATCACGCTGTCGCGGGTGATGCCTTGGAGACAGGAGGTCACTTCCGGCGTATGCAGCGCTCCGTCGCGCAGCAGGAAGACGTTGGCGGCGGATGCCTCGGCCACGTAGCCCTCAGGGTCGAGCATGATCGCCTCGTCGAACCCCGCCTTGACGGCGGTGTTGAGCGCCAGGATGGAGTTGACGTAATGGCCGTTGGTCTTGGCCCGGCACAGGCTGATGTTGACGTGGTGGCGAGCCCAGGAGGAGGTCAGCGCCCGCAGCCCCAGGGTGGCGGCTTCGGACGAAACGTAATCGCCGAGATCCCAGGCGGCGATCATGACGTGCACCGAAAGGCCCTTGGCGCGCAGCCCCAGCCCTTCGGCACCGAAGAACACGGTCGGCTTGAGATAGGCATTGCGCAATTCGTTGCGCACTAGGCATTGACGCTGCGCCTCGATCAGCACCTCTTCATCGAAGGCCACGGGAATGTCCAGCGCGTGGGCACTGTCGAGCAGCCGGCGGGTATGCTCGGCGACCCGAAACAGGTGGGTGCCGTGGGCTCCCGCATAGGCCCGCACGCCCTCGAAGCAGCCCATACCGTAGTGCAGGGTGTGGGTGAGCAGGTGCGTCTTGGCGTCGCGCCAGGGCAGCCACTCGCCGTCCAGCCAGATCCAGCCGTCGCGATCGTATAACGGGGTCATGTCGTCCTCGTCGTTCCAACGCGCTGCCACCCCTCTCGCCAGCTGTCGATCAGCGCGCGCTGATGGGGTTGCAGCGACTGGTAGGCCCAGGCGGCGATCTCGTCGTTCTGCGGATCGGGTACCGCAATGCGGCTACCCGACAGGGCTTGCAGCACCGCATGACCGCACAGCGGCACGTAGCCCTCGGAATAGCCGCCCTCATGTATCATCACCAGCTTGCCGCCGCCGATACGCTCGGCCAAGGCCTTCAGTTGCTGCGTCATGGCAGCGAAGGCCGAGCTGTTGAGCATCATCTTGCCCAGCGGGTCCTTGCCGCAGGCATCGTAGCCGCAGGCCACCACGATCAGATCGGGGGCGAAGCCACCGATGGCGGGCAGCACCAATTCCTGCATGGCATAGCGATAGGCACCGATGCCGCTGCCGGGCGGCATCGGCAGGTTGAGGTTGGCACCTAGGCCCGCGCCCTCGCCCAGCTCATCGAAGTCGCCGGTGTCGAGCGGATAGTTGCCGGCCTGGTGGATCGACACCGTCAGCACGTCGGGGTCGTCGTAGAACGCCGCCTGCTGCCCGTTGCCGTGGTGCACGTCCCAGTCGAGAATCGCCACGCGCCGAACCAAACCCAGCGCCCTGGCCCGCATCACCGCCACGGGAATGTTGCCGAGCAGACAGAAGCCGCGCCCGCGGTCGGCCTCGGCATGATGTCCCGGCGGGCGACACAGGGCGTAGGCATTGGGCAACTCACCGCCAGCAACTGCCTCCACCGCAGCGATCGCCAGACCGGCCGACTGACGGGCCGCCGCCAGGCTGCCCGGCGTGTACGGGGCACACTCCCCGGCGTCACCGCCATGAGTCCTGTCGCCCTCTTCGAGTTCATCCAGATAGCGCCCGGTGTGGAATCGCGCCAGGTCCTCGCGACTGGCTGGCGGCGCCTTGCGCACGTCGAGCTCGTCGATCAGCCCCGAGACTTCGAGCAGGTTCTTCAGCCGACGCTTGCTCTCGGGGCTTTCGGAAGCGGGCTGCGGCTGCAGGAACTCTCCCGGCGCCGAGAACACGCCGATGGCACCGGGGTCATGCCAGAAGCAGCGCTCGTGCCAGAAGAAACCGGTTCTGCGCCCTTCGCTCATGGCCGCTTCTCCAGTTGCTCCCAGACCTCGATGGCAGCCGCCAGATCCTCGAGCGAAGCCCCCACCGACTTGAACAGCGTGATCGCATCGGGACTTGTACGCCCCGGCTTCTCCCCTTTGAGCAGCTCCGCCAGGTCGGCGGCGATGTTGTCGAAGGAGAACGCCCCTTCCGCAATGGCCTGGTGCAGGTCGCCCGCCTCGCCCCTGGCCCCGGCGTAGGTGTCGACGAACACCTGAGAGCGACGCACACACTCGGCGTCGGTTTCACGCATGCTGGGGCGAAAGGCGCCGATCAGGTCGAGGTGCGTGCCGGGAGTGAGCCACTCGCCGCGGATCAATGGCTCGCTGGAGAGCGTCACGCAGCTGATCACATCGGCCTCGCGAGCAGCGGCAGCGAGATCCTCCACCGCCTCGCAGTCGAAGCGCTCGGCGTACTCAGCCGCTACCTGGCGCGCCTTCTCCACGCTGCGCCCCCACACGCGCACGCGCCGAATGGGGCGCACCGCGGCGTGTGCCTCGATCACCATGGGGGCCAGCTTGCCGGTACCCACCACCAGCAACGACTGGGCGTCTTCGCGGGCCAGCTCGCGGGCCGCCAGCGCAGAGGCCGCCGCCGTGCGCCGCCGGGTCAGTTCGCTGCCCTCGAGACAGGCCAGCGGGCGGCCATGGGCCCCCTCGCTGAGAAAATAGACGCCGGCGATGGCCGGCAGGCCATGCTCGGCATTCTGCGGGAAGACGTTGACCATCTTCACGCCAATGTAGCCGGCCCGTTCCCAGGCCGGCATCAACAGCATGGTGGCTTCGCCATCCGGCCGATGCATGGCGTGATGATGACGCGGCGGCGCCTCGACTCCTTCACGGAAGGTCAGCGCCAATCGCTCGATCAGCGCCTCCCAGGGCAGCGCGGCGGCTACCTCATCGGCGGTGACGACGCGCATGTCAGGCCTCCGGCAGCGCCGCGATCACCATGATCTCGACTTTCCACTCGGGCTTGGCCAGCTTGGCCTCCAACGCGGCGCGAACCGGCGGACGTCCCGGCATCACCCAGGCTTCCCAGGCGGCGTTCATCTGGTCGAATTCGGCCATGTCGGTAACCCACACCTGGGCCGAGATGAGATGCTCCTTGGAGCTGCCGGCCTGCGCCAGCAGCTCGTCGATGCGTGCCAGAACCTGCTCGGTCTGGCCGCGCATGTCGGCAGTGGCATCGCTCGGCACCTGGCCGGCCAGATAGACGGTACCGTTGTGCACGGCGATCTGGCTCATGCGGGCGTTGCTCTCATGGTATTGCACGGACATGTCGTTCTCTCTTGCAAAAGGTGATGGGAATGAAGCTGCCGATCATGGCATGGCTACGAGGCGACGTCAGCCACCCATGAAGCCATCCATGAAGGCGGCAAGGTTATTGCCGAGGTGTTCGGTCGGGTAGCCGCCCTCCTGAACCAGGACGACGGGCAGTCTCATGCGGCCGAGACGACGCCCCACCGCGGTGAAATCCTGCGTGTCGAGGGTCATGCCGGCCAGCGGATCGTCACGATGCGCATCGAGCCCCAGCGCCACGACCACGGCCTCGGGGCGGAAGGCTTCCAGCCTGGCAATCAGGATCTCCAGCGCCTTGAGGAACGCCGCCCCGTCGCATCCCAACGGCAGCGGCAGGTTGACGTTGGCGCCCAGGCCTTCGCCCATGCCCTCCTCGTTGGCGCCGCCCCAGAAGAAAGGATAGAAGTCGCTCGGATCCACGTGCAGCGAGCCTGTCCAGACATCGCCCCTGTAATAGAAGATGTCCTGAGTGCCGTTGCCGTGGTGCAGGTCGACATCCAGTATTGCCACCCGCGCGAAGTGCTCGCGCAGCACCGTTGCCGCCAACGCCGAGTTGTTGAGGAAGCAGAATCCTCCGGCCCGATCGGGCCCGGCGTGGTGGCCGGGGGGACGACACAGCGCATAGGTGGTGCCATGGCCTTCCAGCAGCGCCTCGGCAGCCGCCTGGGCCGTGGCCGCACTAGCCAGTATGCCGCGGAAACTGTCTGCGCCGATGGGGCACGCCATGTCGTGCAGATGCCAGCCCGCCTGACCCACCGGGTGGCGGGGATAGTGATGTCCGCCGCCGCAGGGGTGGATGTTGGGCATCACCAGCTCGGAAGCACCGGGCAGCTCGCGCCAGCGGGCATGAATGGTCTCGAGGAAGCTCAGATAGCGCGGCGTGTGAATCTTCTCCAGACGGCTGCGCAGCCGCGGGCTGTCGACGTCCTCCGGCTCGTGCAGTGCCAGACCGGTGGCCTCGATACCCCTGGCCAGCAGCTCGGCACGCACCGGGCCCTCAGGAGACGCGGTGATCTTGCCGCGCAGCAGGAAGGAGCCCGGTGCGTGCAGCTCCTGATCGGGGTGGTAGAAGAGCTTCATCTCGGTTCCTCAAGCGAAGCGAGTCGATAGTTCTTCTTCTACCCTACCCTGCCGGGCGGCATCGTGAAACCACCCGGCTACTTCAGCAGCGCCCCTTCTTGGCCTGCCCGGGCGGGCAGAAGCCGCCGCGACGATGATCGCGGTAGCGTCGATCGTGGTAGTAATAGTGCCGCTCCACGTAGCGATCGCGGTGGCGGTAGCGGTGCTTGTCGCCGTGATAGTGGCGATGCGAGCCATCGACGACCACCAGCGGCTCGGGGGTGATGCGTGCCGGCGAATAGCTGCAGCCGGCCAGCGCCAGCAGCATGGGCAGAACGGCCAGGGTGAGCAGACGCGGGAGCAGTTTCATGACTTTTACCTCGCTGGCAAAGCGGAAGATGCCCCTTCGTTTCCCGTACGGAGTCGTCGTGTTTCGGTTCGAGCGCGACTCTCTATGTGGTACTGCATCTATGTGGTACTGCATCTATGTGGTACTGCATCTACGTGGTACTGCCTGTTGGATACCGCCTGTTTTGACAAACACCGCCTGAGTGGCCGAGGAGCGGCTTCAGCAGCGCCCCTTCTTGGCCTGCCCGGGCGGGCAGAAGCGGCCGCCGTGATGCCCACCGCGATTGTCGTCGATGACGATCAACGGTTCCGACTTGATGCGTGCCGGCTGGTAGCTGCAGCCGGCCATCAGCATGGCGGCAAGGACGACCAGTAAAGTAAATGACAAGCGCCGTGGCATGGTGATTCTCCAAGTTGACGAACAGTGTTCATGATAGCGAAGTACAGCGCTGTTACACATGTGGCGCAGCGGCTACAAGGAAGTCGCCAAATGGCGACATTGCCAGCCCCTCGATAACGCGCGATAGTGCATGCTCGTTAGCCTGCAAACGGGACACACCATGGACGCCCTCCGCCGCCACTCGCTGCTGCTGATCCTGCTCGGCAGCCTGGTCATCTCGCTGGCCATGGGGCTACGCCATGGGTTTGGTCTGTTTCTGGAGCCCATGAGCAGCGATCTGGGCTGGGGGCGTGAGGTATTCGCCTTTGCCCTGGCGCTGCAGAACCTGATCTGGGGCTTTGCCCAACCCTTCACCGGCGCGCTGGCCGATCGCTACGGTGCCGCCCGGGTGGTGGTCATCGGCGGTGCGCTCTATGCCCTGGGTCTGCTGTTCATGGGGATTTCCGAGTCGGCGCTGGGGATGTCGCTCTCCGCCGGGCTGCTGATCGGCCTGGGGCTTTCGGGCACCACCTTCTCGGTGATCCTGGGCGCCGTGGGCCGTGCCGTGGCCCCGGAGAAGCGCAGCATGGCCATGGGTATCGTCAGCGCGGCGGGCTCGTTCGGCCAGTTCGCCATGCTGCCCGGCACTTTGGGGCTGCTCGGCTGGCTGGGCTGGTCGGCCGCGCTGCTGGCCATGGGCGCCCTGGCAGCGATGATGGTGCCGCTCGGCGCCATGCTGAAGGACCGCCCCTCCGCGCGCCTGGCCACGGACCTCTCACTGCGCGGGGCGCTGGACGAAGCCGCCGGCCATCGCGGCTTCTGGCTGCTCTGCCTGGGCTTCTTCGTGTGCGGCTTTCAGGTGGTGTTCATCGGCGTGCATCTGCCCGGCTATCTGTTCGACAACGGCCTGGCGCTGCACGTCGGCAGCACGGTGCTGGCCCTGGTGGGGCTGTTCAACATCTTCGGTACCTACGCCGCCGGCTGGCTCGGCGGAATCTACTCCAAGCCGCGCCTGCTCAGCTGGCTCTATCTGACCCGCGGCGCGGTGATCGCCGCCTTCGTGTTCCTGCCGCTGAGCCCCGCCAGCGCCTACCTGTTCGGCATCGCCATCGGCCTGCTGTGGCTCTCCACCGTGCCACTGACCAACGGCATCGTGGCCGCGGTGTTCGGCGTGCGCCATCTCTCCATGCTCGGCGGCATCGTCTTCCTGTTCCACCAGGTCGGCTCGTTCACCGGCGTATGGCTGGGCGGCATGCTCTACGACCTGCACGGCGACTATGATGTGGTATGGAAGCTTGCCATTCTGCTCTCGGTGATCGCCGCCCTGCTGCACTGGTTCATCAGCGAGGCCCCCATCGAGCGCAACGCTCCTCGCGAGGCTCAGGCATGAAGCGTTACCCCTTGGTGAAACTTGCCGCTCTGATCGTCCTGGCCGGTGCCCTGGCACTGGTCTGGTGGGGCTGGCAAACCGCCGATGCGTCGCTGCTGCTGCTCGGCGTGCGGCTGTGCTGAACCTGCCAATCCCCCTTCCCCACCCGCCTCACGCTTCGCTCGTCGCCTGAGACAGCGCCCAGGCGGTATCGCTGGTGAAGTCGATCTCGTTGATGTGCTCGGCCAGGAAGTCGAGCAATGCCCGCACGGCGGGCAGCACGCCCCGCCGCGAGGGGAAGACCGCATGCAGCACGCCCCCCCCTCGGCTCCCAGCCGGGTATCACGTCGACGAGACGTCCCGCCTTCAAGTCGTTGCCGGCGACGAGCAAAGCCAGCTTGACCACTCCCAGCCCGGCCAACGCGGCCTGATGCAGCGTCTCGGCGTTGTCGGTGACCAGCCGCGGATGATGACGAATCTGCGCCGTCGCCCCCTCGGGGCCGTCCAGCACCCAGTCGTGCTGTCTGCCCACCTGATCGAAGTCGAGGCTGGGCAACCCGGCCAGATCGCCCGGCGCTTGCGGCCTTGGCCATGCTTCGAACAGGGCGGGGGCGGCCACCAGCCGCTGGGGGCTGCGCGACAGCACCTTCATTGACAGATCGCTGTCCTCGAGCGGCGGAAAACGCACGCGGATGGCCATGTCGAAACCTTCTCTGATCACGTCCACCCGGCGACTGGTGGCCTCCACCTGCACCTCCACGTCCGGGCACTGAGCCATGAAGCGCACCAGCAGCGGGGTGATCAGATAGTGCAGCAGACTTGGCGGACAGCTCAGCCGCACCGTACCCCGCGGTAGCGCCAGGTTGCGCTGAATCAGCTCCTCGGCAGCCTCCGCCTCCACCAGCATCGCCGCGCAATGGCGGTAATAAGCCTGGCCCAGCTCGGTGACCGAGAGATGGCGCGTGGAGCGCTGAATCAGCCTGGCACCGAGCCGCTCCTCGAGCTGCGCGATGCGCCGGCTCAGCTTCGACTTGGGAATGCCGAGGGCGCGCCCGGCCGGAGCAAAGCCACCATGGTCCACCACCTGGACGAAGTAGTAGAGGTCGTTGAGGTCCTGCATATCGTTCCGCCCTTGTTGTCCTATTCATGGAACGCTGAGTGTGAATTATACCCTCTACTGCCCCTTCCGTTCTCCTCATAAGCTTCCTGTATCGGGCAAAGGCCCAATCCATGCAGGAGCCAGACCATGAAGAAGATCCAAGGCATCTACGGCGCCCCTCGCGGCCACTGGGTCGGCGACGGCTTCCCCGTACGCTCGCTGTTCAGCTATGACCGCCACGGCGCCGATCACCTGAGCCCCTTCCTGCTGCTCGACCATGCCGGCCCGCATGACTTCCCGCCGGCAAGCCGGCCGCGCGGCGTCGGCGCTCACCCGCACCGTGGCTTCGAGACCGTGACCCTGGTCTACAAGGGCGAACTGGAGCATCGCGACTCCACCGGCAGCGGCGGTCGCATCGGCGAGGGTGACGTGCAGTGGATGACCGCCGGAGCCGGCATCGTTCACGAGGAGTTTCACTCCAGCGACTTCACCGCGCAGGGCGGCACCCTGGAAATGGTGCAGCTGTGGGTCAACCTGCCGGCCGAGCACAAGTCGGCCCCCGCGGCCTACCAGACCCTGCTCGGCGCCGACATTCCACGCGTCGCGCTACCTGACCGCGCCGGCGAGCTGCGGGTGGTCGCCGGCAAGTACCGCGGCCATGAAGGGCCGGCTCATACCTTCACCCCGATCGAGGTGTGGGATCTGCGGTTGGCGGCAGGCGGCGAAACGAGCCTGCAAGTCCCCGAGGGACACACCACGCTGCTGGTGGTGCTCGAAGGGACGGTACAGGTCAACGGCGACGCCGTGGTGCGTGACGCCGGCCTGGTGTGCTTCGAGCGCCAGGGCGACGAGATACGGCTTGAAGCCAACAACGACGCCAAGCTGCTGCTGCTCGCCGGAGCCCCCTTGGGCGAGCCGGTGGTGGGGTACGGCCCCTTCGTGATGAACAGCGAAGCCGAGATACATCAAGCCTTCGCCGATTTCCAGGCCGGCAAGTTCGGTCGCCTGGAGGGTTAGCGGCACCGCCGCTCCCAACCGCGCCCGACTCCCTGACCGGGCGCTCCACTCACCCCTGGAGGAAAGACCCATGTCCTTTACCTACAACCGACTCGACAAGGACGATGTGGCCCTGCTGATGGTCGATCATCAGTCCGGTCTGCTCTCGCTGGTGCGCGACTTCAGCCCAGACGATTTCAAGAACAACGTGCTGGCCCTGGCCGACATCGCCAAGTTCTTCGAGATCCCCACCATCCTCACCACCAGCTTCGAGGATGGTCCCAACGGGCCGATGGTGCCGGAACTGAAGGAGATGTTCCCCGACGCGCCCTACTTCGCCCGCCCCGGGCAGATCAACGCCTGGGACAACGAAGAGTTCGTGGCGGCGATCAAGGCCACCGGCAAGAAGCAGCTGCTGATCGCCGGCGTGGTGACCGAGGTATGCGTGGCCTTCCCGGTGCTCTCGGCCCTGGAAGAAGGCTATGAGGTATTCGTCGTCACCGACGCTTCCGGCACCTTCAACCAGACCACCCGGGACGCCGCCTGGGACCGCATGTCCCAAGCCGGTGCTCAGCTGATGACCTGGTTCGGAGTGGGTTGCGAACTGCACCGCGACTGGCGCAACGACATCGAGGGCTTCGGCGGCCTGCTGGCCGGCCATCTGCCCGCCTACGCCAACCTGATCCAGAGCTACACCGCCCAGAAGCGCTGATGGGCCGGGCCCGGCACCTGCCGGGCCCAACCCACTCACCGCGCACTTCGGCCAGCCCAGGAGGCGTCATGTCCACTCACCAACTCAAACCCACCGACCACTGCGACGGGGCGACCATCCAGATCCACCACCGCGTGCGGCCCGGGGCCGCGGATCGCTACGAGACCTGGCTGCGCCAGATCATCGAGGCCGCCGGACGCTTCCCCGGCCATCAGGGGGTGCACATCCTGCGTCCTCCCGAAGGCCATCACGACTACGAGATCGCCGTGCGCTTCGCCAGCGACGACGACGCCCGACGCTGGCGGGAGTCGGCCGAACGCCGTGAGCTCATGGCGACCATCCAGGGAGACCTGCAACAGGCCGAGCGGGTGGAGATCGTCAGCGGCATCGACTACTGGTTCACCCCGCCCACCCCCGCCAGCAGGCAGCCAACGCGCTGGAAGCAGTGGCTGGTGACCACCTCGGTGATCTGGCCGCTGACCATCATCGTACCGCTGCTGTGGCAACCGCTGTTCGGCCTGCTGCCGCTGCTCGGCACCTGGGGGATCCGTCACGGGCTGATCGCCGCCACCATCGTCGCGCTGGTGGTCTACGTGGTCATGCCCCGGGTGGTGAAACTAGTAGCGCCCTGGCTGTTCCGTTGAGTCATGAGCCTCCTCTCTCAGGCAGGGCGAACGGCCAAAGCCTATGCTGAAACGAGCGCCTTCCGTCCTGCCCACTTCATCCTTCCGGGAAAACGACAATGAGCAATCTCGTCAACGAAGCCGATCTCTCCTCCTCCCTGGATTGCCCCATCGTCGACGGTAAACGCCAGGTGCAGCATGTCGCACCGCGTACCGCCGACGTGGGCGGCATCCCCGTCAACCGCGTGCTGCCTTCGCGCCATCGCCGCCTGATCGGCGCCTGGTGCTTCCTCGACCATGCCGGCCCGGCGGTGTTCAAAGGCGACTCACGCGGTTTGCGTGTCGGCCCCCACCCGCACATCGGCCTGCAGACCTTCACCTGGATGATCGAGGGGGAAGTGCTGCATCGTGACAGTCTGGGCAACGAGCAGGTGATTCGCCCCGGCCAGGTCAACCTGATGACGGCGGGTCGCGGAATCAGTCACACCGAGGAGTCGGTACCCGGCGAGTCGCACCTGCATGCCGCCCAGCTCTGGATCGCCCTACCCGAAGCCCATCGTCGCACCGACCCGCGCTTCGACCACTATCCGACACTGCCGCAGTGGCGCGAAGGCGACGTCGAGATGACCCTGCTCACCGGGGAGTTCGGCGGCCACCGCGCACCGACGCTGGCCTTTTCGCCGCTGGTGGGTCTGGATCTGGCGGCCTCGTCGGGCGGCGCGCTGGAGCTGCCGCTACGTGAGGAGTTCGAGTACGGCCTGCTGCCGCTGGAAGGCGAACTCGCGATCGCAGGCGAACGCTTCGCCACCAACGAGCTGGCTTACCTTGGGCGCGGACGCCGCGACGTCACCATCGAACTGCCGGCAGGTGGACGTGCGATCCTGGTGGGCGGTGAACCGCTGGGCGAGGAGATCCTGATCTGGTGGAACTTCGTCGGTCACAGCAAGGCCGAGATCATCGAGGCCCAACGCGACTGGGAAGCCGGCAGCGAGCGCTTCGGCAGCATTCCCCAGTTCGATGGCAAGCGCCTGGAGCCGCCGCCGCTGCCCTGGCAGGCCTGAAGACGGCTTCCCCTCCCCGCCACCTGAAGAGAGGCACTCATGACCACCTATACGCCACCGCGCATACTGGTCTTCGCCGGCAGCGCCAGAGAGAACTCTTTCAACAAGCGCCTCGCCCGCCTGGCGGCCGAGCGGGTCGAACATGTCGGTGGCCTGGCCACCTTCATCGACCTGCGCGACTACCCGATGCCGCTCTACGACGGCGATCTGGAAAATCGCGAAGGGCTCCCTGCCAACGCGCGCAGCCTCCAGGCCCTGCTTGCCGAGCATCAGGGGCTGCTGCTCGCCTCACCGGAGTACAACGGCTTCATTACCCCGCTGATGAAGAACACGCTCGACTGGATGTCCCGTTCGGACGGAGAGAACAGCGGTCTGGCCCTGTTCGCCGACCAGGTGGCCGCGGTGGTTTCCGCCTCGCCGGGGGCGTTCGGCGGCATGCGCAGCCTCGCCCTGCTCCGCCAGCTGCTGGGCAATCTCGGCGTGACCGTGCTGCCCAATCCGCTGGCGATACCCCGCGCCGCCCAGGCCTTCGGTGAAGCCGGTGAGCTGACGGACGAGAGCCAGCGGGAGCGCCTCGACGCCCTCTGCCGGCGCCTGGTGACGACACTGGCCAAGCTGCAAGCGACAAGTCCCCTCGACGGTGGGTGAGCGGTAAGCGCTCAAACCCCCAACCACAGACGAAAAAGGCGTCCATGCCGGTCGGCATGGACGCCTTTGATCACTGCCCAAGCTCGCCCTTCACATATAGAACTTGGGTAGCTTGCGGGCAGCACGCTTGTGCTTGGCCTTCTTGGCACGCAGCGGAACATCCCAGATGGTCAGAAAGCGCTCGGTGACGGGGGCCGCTTCGCTGTCGACGGCGTTGAGGTCACGACGGCTCGGCAGCGGCAGGTCCCAGATAGTGGGGAAACGCAGTGTATTCATGATCTCTCACGGTTCTCGGAACCGCCTCCGTAACGTTTGTGGAAGTATTTTTCATATTATCCACATCATTAGACTTTAGTTCAACCCTTGTTCGGTTTCCTCCCCTGACCCGGCATGCAATTGCAGCTGAAGTCGTTATACTGCAATGCAACATGAACCACGCAGGAGCTGTCATGGCCAAGGAAGAACGCAAGCACATCGATCTCGCCCTGCAGGGCGGCGGCTCGCACGGCGCCCTGACCTGGGGCGTGCTCGACCGCCTGCTGGAAGAGGAGCGGCTGGAGATCGACGGCGTCAGCGGTACCAGTGCAGGAGCGATGAATGCCGTGGTGCTGGCCGATGGATTGCACCGCGGCGGGCGTGAGGGCGCGCGCCAGGCACTACACGATTTCTGGCGTGGCGTCAGCGATGCGGCGCGCTTCTCGCCCATCCAGCCGACACCATGGGACCAGTTGATGGGCAACAGCAGCCTGGACAACTCTCCCAGCTACCTGATGTTCGAGAGCCTCACCCAGCTCATCGCCCCGGCCAAGCTCAACCCGATGAAGTTCAACCCCTTGCGCGACCTGGTCTGCAAGCTGGTCGACTTCGACCGGGTGAATGCCTGCCGCAAGGCCAAGGTGTACGTCACCGCCACCAATGTCAGAACCGGGCGCGCCAAGGTCTTCTCTCAGCCTGAGATCACTGTGGATACGGTGATGGCCTCGGCTTGCCTGCCGTTCATGTTCCCGGCAGTGGAAATCGACGGCGAAGCCTACTGGGACGGCGGCTACAGCGGCAATCCGGCGCTGTTCCCGCTGGTGGATGACATGGACTGTCAGGACCTGGTGGTGGTACAGGTCAACCCGCTGGTGCGTCAACGCCTACCGGACAGCGCCCGGGACATCATCAACCGCATCAACGAGATCACCTTCAATACCAGCTTGATCATGGAGCTGCGCAGCATTCAGCTGTTGCAGCAATTGATCGACGCCGAAGGGCTCGAAGTGGAGCGTTACCGCTCCATGCGACTGCACCTGATCCATGCCGAGCAGGAGGTGGAAAAGCTCTCCGCCTCGAGCAAGCTCAACGCCCAGTGGGATTTCGTCTCGCGCCTCTATCGCCAGGGCCGCGGCTGGGCCGACCTGTGGCTGCAGGAGAACTTCGACAAGCTGGGTCAGTGCTCCACCTTCGATCTCAATGCCGTGTTCAGCGATACCTTCCGCCCGCTCGCGCGCCCCAGCGGCACGAGCCAGGACGTCGACGCGGCTGAACTGGACAAGCCCAGCGCCGAGGAGCCCAGCGCCAGGCCATCTAACGACAAGCCGCCCAATGACAAGCGGCCCGCCGACGAGGCGAGCAGTCGCAAGGGCTCCATGACAAGGAAGAAGAGCGGTAAGGGAGACAAGTCATGAGCGGCATCCTGGCCATCGTCGTTGCGCTGGTCCTGTTGATGTACCTGGCCTACCGCGGCCTGAGCCTGCTGATCCTGGCCCCGGCGCTGGCTGCCCTGGTGGCGCTGGTGTCGGTGGATACCCCGCTGCTGGCCAGCTACACCCAGGTGTTCATGGGCTCGGCCGGGGGCTTCATCGTCCAGTACTTCCCGCTGTTCCTGCTGGGGGCGATCTTCGGCAAGCTGATGGAGGACTCTGGCAGCGCCGAGGTGCTGGCCGGCGCCATCGTCGAACGCCTGGGCGAGAGCCGGGCGATTCTCGCCGTGGTGCTCTCCTGCGCGGTGATGACCTACGGCGGCGTGTCGCTGTTCGTGGTGGCCTTCGCCGTGTTTCCCATTGCCGCGGCGCTGTTTCGCAAGGCCGACCTGCCCAAGCGGCTGATTCCCGGCACCATCGCTCTGGGCGCTTTCACCTTCACCATGACCGCCCTGCCCGGCACCCCGGCCATCCAGAACGCCATCCCGATGCCGTTCTTCGGCACCTCGCCCTTCGCCGCACCGGGGCTCGGCATCATGACCGGGCTGATCATGCTGGGCCTGGGCCAGGCCTGGCTCACCTACCGCGCCCGGCAGGCCCGGGCAGCGGGCGAAGGCTACGGCGAGCATGACAGCGAGCCCACGCCTCACGATCACCTGCGCGAGCGCGCCGCCGGCGAAGGCTTCGACCTGGCCGAGGTTCAGCCCCAGCCGCGCAGCGGGCTACCCAGCCTACCCCTGGCACTGCTGCCCATCGTGCTGGTGATCGCGCTGAACCTGCTGTTCACCGTAGTGGTCATCCCGGCCATGGACACCGGCTACCTGGCGGATCCGGTCTACGGCGCCACCAGTATCGAATCGGTGCGCGGCGTGTGGTCGGTGATCGCCGCCCTGGTGCTCTCCATCCTCGTGCTGATCGCGCTCAACTGGCCGCGGCTACAGCAGCTGACCGCCTCGCTGGACAGCGGCGCCAACGCTTCGCTGCTGCCGATCTTCAATACCGCAAGCCTGGTCGGCTTCGGCTCGGTGATCGCCTCGCTGGCGGCCTTCGATGCCATCAGCGCCTGGGTGACCACCGCCGGCGGCGACAATCCGCTGATCTCGCTGGCCATCGCCGTAAACCTGCTGGCCGGCATGACCGGTTCCGCCTCCGGCGGCATGAGCATCGCGCTCTCCACCCTCGGCGACACCTACCTGGCCATGGGTCAGGCGGCCGGCATCTCGCCCGATCTGCTGCACCGGGTCACCGCCGTGGCCACCGGCGGCCTGGACGCCCTGCCCCACAACGGCGCGGTGATCACGCTGCTCTCGATCTGCGGCTTGACTCACCGCCAGGCCTATCTGGACATCGCCGCGGTGGCCGTGGTGGGGCCGATCATCTCGCTGATCCTGTTGATCGTGGTGGGCTCGCTGGTGGGCTCGTTTTAACGACTCGTTCTGAACGGTCTGTGCCAGCCCGTGCGCCCGACTCAGGCGGAGCGCACGGGGGTTTCCCGCCTCTTGCGGCGGGCCAGCGCGCCGCTACCGACCAGCATGCCCAGGGTGATCACGCCTGCCGCCAAGGCCAACAGCGGCGTGGCCTCGGCGTAGCCGGCCACGATCAGCACCAGTGTGGAAAGCAGCGGCGTGGCATAGGCCAATAGCCCGAGCAGGTGCAGGTCGCCGTGCTTGACGCCGATGTCCCAGGTGAAGAAGGCACTGCCCACCGGCCCCAGCCCCAGCCCGACCACGCCCAGCCACTCGATGCCCTGGGGCCAGCGCGTTGCCTCGAACAGGCCATGGCAGACGAAGGCCAGCAGCGCCGTGACCAGACAAAAGCCACCCACGGCGCTGGTCGGCACCGCCTTCTTGGTTCGCGACAGCACCGAATAGCCACTCCACACCAGGGCACAGGCAAAGGCCGCCCCATAGCCCAGTACGCTGCCGCCAGCGCCCAGATCGCTGCCGATCAACAGCGCCGCCCCGGCAAAGCCCATCAGCCCGCCCAGTACATGCCTGGGCAGCAGCCGCTCCCCAGGCAGCAGGCCGACGAACAGCACGATCAGCAGCGGCCACAGGTAGCTGATCAGCCCCGCATTGGCCGGCGGCGCATTCTGCTGGGCGACGAAGTAGAGCGCGTGATAGCCGAACAGCCCGCCCACTCCCAGCGCCCACACCGAAGGCGCCTGACGCAGCGGTGCCGAGAACGACTCACGACGCGCCAGGCTCCAGGCGAAAAAACAGAGAAAGGCAATGCCGAAGGCCAGCCCGGTGAGCAGGAACGGCGGCACCGGCCCCGAGAGCTGAGTCAGGGTGGCGAGCAACGCCCAGTTGAGAATGGTGGTGGCCCCGATGGCCGTAGCCTGATGGCGGGAGAGCGATAACATTGCGCAAGCCTCGTCAACAACGTCGAGGCTCGAGCATGCCCTTCAGGCCAGGCTGTCGCTTGTCGAATCCTGACCTCTGGCGGCAGCGCGCTTCATCAACGCCAGCCGCCGCCACTCGCTGGGCGAAACCGCATGCCACTGGCGGAAACTCTTGGAAAAATGGGCGCTGTCGGCAAAGCCGCAGGTCTGGGCCACCTCGGTCAGCGAGACGTTGTCGATCAGCAGCCGCTCGCGGGCCAGCGCCAACCGTTCCCGCACCAGCCATTCGTGGGGCGATTGGCCGGTCAGCGCACGGAACTGGCGGGCGAAGACGGCCTCGGCCAGGTGGCAGCGGCGAGCCATCTCGGCCACGCGCCAAGGGTGCGCCAGGTCGGCGCGCATGGCGGGCAGCAGATCGAGCAGCTTGAGCCGCGGCGGCACCAGGCGACGACCGCCGGCTCCAAGCGCCAGCTCGAGCCAGCGGGCCAGCGCCTGGTCGGTGCCGCCTAACCTTTCCCCCTGGGTCACCAGCGGCTCCGGCAAACGCCGCGCCGAACCTTCGAACAAGCCCTCCAGGAGCAGCGCCTCGCACCACCCCTCGGGCAGGTCGAGCACCAGCACGCGGTTGTCTCCCGGCGCCAGATAATGATGCAGGTCGCCGCTGGCCACCGGGGCCAGCACACCGCGGGTCACATGGATGAGCCGCCCTGCCGCCTCGAGCTCCAGGGCGCCATCGAGCCCCAGCAGCAGCTGGTGAAAGCCATGCCGGTCGCTCAGTTCGCGATCGGGGTAGCTGCGGGTTTCGACGAGGGGGCTGCCCATGACATATCCATCCCGGCACCTAGAACCAGCGCTTGCGCTTGAACCACACCACCATGCCCACGGCAACCACCACCATGAGGCTCCATACCATAGGATAGCCCCAGTACCAGCCGAGTTCGGGCATGGCGAAGGGGCTGTCGGGATTCTCGAAATTCATGCCGTACACGCCGACGATGAAGGTCAGCGGCATGAACACGGTGGCGATGATGGTCAGGGTGCGCATGCTCTCGTTGAGTCGATTGCTCATGCTGGAGAGGTAGACGTCGAGCAGGCTGGCCGTCATGTCGCGATAGCTCTCCACCAGGTCGATGACCTGCACGGTATGGTCGTAGATGTCGCGCATCCAGAGTCGCGTGTCGGGTGTGAAGAGATCGTCGTGATCGCGCAGCAGCTGGTTGATCACCTCGCGGGTGGGCCACAGATAGCGGCGCAGCATGATCAGTTCGCGCTTCAGCCCATGCAGGTGCTCCAGGGTCGAGCTGTCGGGGCGGTCGAGAATTTCCACCTCGAGCTCCTCGATACGCTCGCCCACGCTGTCGAGCACCGGGAAGGCGTGGTCGACGGCGGCGTCGAGCAGACCGTAGAGCAGGTCGTCCGCCTCGCCCAGCGCCCGGCCGCCACGCTCCTTGAGCCGCCGGCGAAAGACGACGAAAGGATCCAGCGCCCCGCCCATGAAGCTGATGATGACGTTGCCACCCATGAACAGCGCCAGTTGGTAGAGATGCAGGTCGCCCTCAGCGTCCACTTCCGGAATGCCGAGGAACACCACCAGCGACTCATCGAAGCGCTCCACCTTGGGCCGCTGCCCGCCGTTGAGAATGTCTTCCTGCGCCAGCGGATGCAGCCCCACCCGGTCGCCCAGCAGTTCCAGCTCTTCTGCCGTGGGCACGCCCTGCACGTGCAGCCAGCACAGCGGCTCTTGCCCATCGACACTGGGGGTGGCCTCAGGTGCGACCTCATGGGGCTCGCCCCAGCGCCCCGCTTCACGACGGGCCAGCGTGTACGTGGCCGGCGTCAACAGCGCCGCCTGCTCCAGCGTCAGCTCGCGCAGCGTTCCCGGGGCGGTGCCGGCCGGGTGATAGTGCTTCTTGAACAGTCGGGTCATGGGTTCTGGTCCAGTATCGAGCATGCAACGACCGAAGCAGGATAACGTATCGCATCCTTGGACGGTGGCCGAATTCAGCTAAGCTGAACCAGGCAATGCATGGCAGGAAGCGGCCCAAGGAAGGAGAGCGACATGACCATGACGGTGGGCGAGCTTTTCATCGCCCTGGTGCTTATCTCACTGGTGCTGCTGGCCAGCAACGCCATTCGTAACGTCTCTCCCTGGCTGCGGCGACTGTTCCTGCCAAGCTCGGTGATCGGCGGGGCCATCCTGCTGCTGCTCGGCCCCGAGGTGCTGGGCCGCGTCGTTACCGGCCCCTTCGAGGAAGCCGCCGGCCTGTTTCCCGAGTACGTTTTCGAGAGCTGGGCAGCACTGCCCGGCCTGCTGATCAACGTGGTGTTCGCCGCACTCTTCATCGGCCGACCGATTCCCGGGCTGCGCACCATCTGGATGCGCGCCGGGCCGCAGGTGGTGGTGGGCCAGACCATGGCCTGGGGCCAGTACGTGGTCGGCCTGACCCTGGCGATTCTCATCCTGGCGCCCGTGTTCGGCATGAATCCCATGGCCGGCGCCCTGATCGAGATCGGCTTCGAGGGCGGCCACGGCACGGCGGCAGGCATGGCGGACACCTTTGCCGAGCTCGGCTTCGAGGAGGGCGCCGACCTGGCATTGGGGCTTGCCACCGTGGGCATCGTCTCCGGTGTGCTGATCGGTACCTTGATGATCAACCTAGCCGCCCGGCGCGGCGTCATCCAACTGGAAAACCCGCAAAAAACCGCCGAAACCCTGGATGAAGTGAGCATCCAAAGCGACGCCAGCGACCTGCCGCCTACCGAGGAGTACAGCGAGTTCAAGAAGGATCTGGCCCAGGAGGAGGAAACCGCCGACCCGCTGAGCCTGCACCTCGGCCTGGTCGGCATCGCCATCGCCATCGGCTGGCTGATTCTCACGGCCCTGCAATGGATCGAACAGCAGACCTGGGCGCGCAACGATGGCCTGGAAATCCTTGCCCACGTGCCGCTGTTTCCCATCGCCATGATCGGCGGCGTGATCGTGCAGCTGAGCGTGACGCGCTTCGGCCTCGAGCCCCATGTCTCGAGCCGCACCATGGCCCGCATCGCCGGCACCGCCCTCGACTTCACCATCGTCGCCGCCCTGGCAACGCTGTCGCTCACCGCCTTGGGCGAGCACTTCATCCCGTTCCTGCTGCTGGCCCTGGCCGGCATCGGCTGGTCGCTGTTCGTGTTGATCGTGATCGCCCCGCGGGTGATCCCCGAGAACTGGTTCGAGCGTGGCATCGGCGACTTTGGCCAATCCATGGGGGTGACCGTCACCGGCCTGCTGCTGATGCGCATGGCCGACCCCAAGAACCGCTCCGGCGCCTTCGAAAGCTTCGGCTACAAGCAGTTGATGTTCGAACCGGTGGTCGGCGGCGGGCTGTTCACCGCGGCATCGCTGCCGCTCATCGCCCAGTTCGGCGCGCCCACCGTGCTTGGCTTCACGCTGATACTCACCGTGGCCTGGCTGATCTTCGGCCTGCTCTACTTCGGCCGCATGGTACCGGAGCGAGGACGTGGCAGGTGGAAGTGACTCAAGCGCTGGAGCCTGCCGACTGCCTGAGCCATAGTGTCGATGGGCTCCTCACGAGAAGCGGGAAATCATGCTGCCTATCCAAGGAATCGATCATCTGGTGCTGCGCATCCGCGACACCGACGCCATGCTCGCCTTCTACTGCGACGTGCTGGGCTGCACGGTGGAGAAGCGTCAGGAAGAGATCGGCCTGATCCAGCTGCGCGCCGGACGCAGCCTGATCGACCTGGTCCCCGTGGCAGGCCAACTGGGACAGCGTGGCGGCGCCGCCCCGAGCCGCGAGGGGCGCAATCTCGATCACTTCTGCCTGCGCCTGGAGCCCTTCGACGAGGTGGCGATTCGCCGACATCTGGCCACGCACGGCATCGAGGCCGGCGAACTCATGCAACGCTACGGCGCCGAGGGCACAGGCCCCTCGCTCTACCTCGAAGACCCCGAAGGCAACACCGTCGAGCTCAAGGGGCCGCCCGCCATCTGAACGTCACCGGCCGGGCCTCAGGATTTCGTCTTGCGCTTGCCCGCCTGAGCGCGTAGGGCGGCCTCGAAGGAGCGGCGTGCCCAGGCGGCAGCCAGCTCGCGGTCCTCGAACAGCTCCTCCGGCGCCTGGTAATAGGACATTTGCACCACCCTGCCGCCCTTGTCGTACGCGAACGGCTCGAGCCCCTCGCGCTCGAAGTCGCCCAGGTTGTGCGCATCGACCTTGAGATAGAGCGTCTCGTCGGCCACCAGTGCTCGACCGGGCCGGGCGAGCCTTCCTCACTGAGCGGCGCGACTCCATGGGGCGGCGGATGGTGGCGATCAGCGTCGCCCAGGCCTTCATCACCTCGGGGCGATGACAGAACAGCCGGGCGTAGTTGGGCAGGTAGCCGAAGTGCGCCTGCTGGCGCTGATACATGGCCTGCACCTCGCCTTCGGCCTGCTCGGGTGGCGTCGTTGCGATATAGCTCATGGGTCTCTCTCCCTCAGGCCGTGGCGGAACGTGGATGTAACCAGGCCGGCAGCAGCAGCCCGGTGTCGATAATGGCCTCGGCATCAAAGGCGACGCCGCAGGCGGCGAGTCGCCGCCCCAGGCTGCCGTCGTGCCATGCCTCGAACAGCTCGCTGCAGCCGCCGAGGGGCTCGCCACCGATGAAGATCTGCGGGATGGTCGGCGCTCCGCAACGCCGCGCCAGCACCGGGCGCAGGCGCACGCCCATGTCGTCGGTCTGATAGGCGGGTGAATCGAGATCCACGCTCAGGTAGTCGACCCCCAGCCGGGCGAACAGCTTGCGCGCCGCCCAGCAGAACTCGCACCAGGCAAGGGAGAACATCACCACCGGCGCCTGGGCCAGGCACGCCTCCAGGCATCGCTCGGCCTCGACATCGTACGCCGTAGCCACCGGCTGTACGGCCGCCGCTGCGGCAACGGTCGCCGGACGTGGCGCGGGCACATCGAAACGACACCCGGGCGTTGAGCGCGAAAGCGCCAGCTCTTCCTCGTTCATCTCGTCCTCGATGCCCTCGAACAGCGGGGTGGACTGGTAGCGCTCACCGGTGTCGGGCAGCATGCAGACGATATGGCTGCCGGCCGGCGCTCGCCTTGCCACCTCCAGCGCCGCAGCCAGGGTCGCACCGGCGGAAATGCCGACGAAGATGCCCTCCTTGCGGGCCAGCTCTCGGGCCAGCCGCAGCGCCTCATCCCCGGCCACCGGCACGACGTCGTCCACCATGTCGGCGGCTACCGCCTGCTGGGTCAGCGGCGAGATGAAGTCGGGGCTCCAGCCCTGCATCAGGTGCGGGCGGAAACGCGGATGACTGACGCCTGCCGGCTGCACTTCGCCGCTGCCAAGCAGCGGGGCGTTGTCGGGCTCGGCAACGACGATTCGAATACGCGGATCGGCCGCCTTGAGCACCCGGGACACGCCCTTGAGCGTGCCACCGGTGCCGAAGCCGCTGACCCAGGCATGAATCGGCTCGCCCTGCATGTCGTCGAGTATTTCCCTTGCCGTGGTGCGACTGTGCACCTCGGCGTTGGCTTCGTTCTCGAACTGGCGGCACAGGAAGTAGCCGTGCCTCTCTGCCAGCTCGATTGCCTTGGCCAGCATGCCGCTGCCCTTCTCGGCGGCCGGCGTCAGTACCACGCGGGCACCGAGGAAACGCAGCAGCCGACGCCGCTCCAGGCTGAAGCTTTCCGCCATGGTCACCACCAGCGGGTAGCCCTTGCGTGCGCAGACCATGGCCAGGCCGATGCCGGTATTGCCGCTGGTGGCCTCGATCACCGTCTGGCCCGGGCGCAGGTCGCCGCTGCGCTCGGCCGCTTCGATCACCGCCAGCGCCATACGGTCCTTGACCGAGCCCATGGGATTGAAGGCCTCCACCTTCACGTGCACGTTAACCGTCGGCGGCGCAAGCCGGGCGAGTCGCACCAGTGGAGTGCGGCCGATGGTGTCCAGAATGCTGGCGTAGCGGGTCATGATGGGTCTCCTCGGATGGGCATGCCGACAGCTTCGCCCCGTGGCGAGGAAGCCGGCGTGTGAGCCAGCGTGGTTTTTCTGGCGACCCCCTTGAAGACGGAGTTGAAAATGACCGGCCAGCCCGGCGCGATCGGCGACTATACTGCTAGCGTGACAACATCGGGTCCGGACATGAACACGCTGACCCTCAACCTGCTTGGCGATCTCGAAGTCATTCGGGACGGGCAGGTATTGTCGCTGCCGCCTTCCCGCAAGACCCGCGCCCTGCTCGCCTACCTGGCCCGTCATTCACGCCCCCTGAGCCGCGAGCACCTGTGCGATCTGTTGTGGGAGCTTCCCGACGATCCCCGGGGCTCGCTGCGCTGGAGCCTGTCGAAGCTGCGTCGACTGGTGGACACACCAGGTCGGCCACGACTGCGAGCCGACCGGCTCGCCGTGAGCCTGGATACCTCCGACATCGACATCGACGTGGCCGGCCTGCATGCGCTGTGCAACGGCGGCCTGGCAGAGGCCGACATCGAAGCGCTGGAGCATACTGCCAACCGCTACCGTGGCCCCTTTCTGGAGGGGCTGGAGCTGGACCGCTTTCATGACTTCCACGGCTGGTGCCTGGCCGAACGCGAAGCGGCCATACGCGCCCAGACGACCCTGCTGACGACTCTGGTCGAGCGTCTCGCCGACTCTCCGCAGCATGCCCTGCCCCACGCCCATGCCTGGGTACGCCTGGCGCCCTTCAATGAAACGGCGCGTGCGCAACTGGTGCGTCTGCTGCTGGCGTTGCACCGCCCGCGCGAGGCCGAACAGCAGCTGCAACTGGGCGTGCGGCTCATCCGCGAGGCGGGCCTGCCGCTCAACGGCCAGTTGCTGCGTGCCTGGCGGGAGCCGAAGTCCTCACTGCCTCCCCTGCCGGAGAATGTCGATACCGCGACTCCACACGCCTCGGGAGCGGTGGGCACGGGGGAAATCCACCCGGACCTGACGGGCGACACCCTGGAAGTGATGCGCTGGGCCGCGCTGTTGGCACCGGATCCCGATTTCACCACCCTGGGCCAGGTCTCGGGTCTCGATACCAATCGCCTCGGTATCGCCCTGGAAGTGGCCGAACGCCATCACTGGCTCTCAAGCGACGCTCGAGGCCTGCGCTTTACGCACAGCGCCATGGCAACCGAGCTTTACGACGCCATTTCCCCGGTACGGCGACAGACCATGCACCGGCGCATCGCCGAATGGCTCGCCGCAAGCCCCCTCAACGACATGCGCCAGGCCAGTCGGCTGGCACACCACGCCCAGGCCAGCGGCGACCTCGACCTGGCAGCCCGGGCCATGATCGAAGCCGGGCGCTTCTGTCTGCGCAACTTCGCCAACGAAGCAGCCCAGCGCTTCGCCCAGCAGGGCCTGGCCCTGACCGATGGCATGACCGGCACCCAGCGTGTCTGTCTCGCCATCGAACTGCATGAGATTCTTTACAGCGCCGCCCCACTGGCGGATTGGGAGGCCGGTGTCGGCGCAGTGGTGGCGCTGGCCGAGCAGGCGCTGGAGCACGGCGCCCTCGCCCATGCCCGGCTCGGCTACCAGTTGGCCAGCCATATCCGTTGGGCTCACGGCCAGTGGAGCGACGCCCATGAGCAGACTCTCCAGGCGGAGCGCGCAACCCGCTGCGGCGATGACCGCGAGCAGGTCATCGCCATGGCGGAAACCGCGCGCTGTCTGGCCATGCTGGAGCGCGACCTTGGCCAGGCGGCCGAGCTGCTCGAGCAGGCACGCGAACTGGCCACTCGGCAGCACATCGGCCATCCCGCCATCCCCCTGGCCCAAGGCCTGCTCAGCCTGCATGAGGATCGCTTCGACAAGGCGGCGGGCTACTTTCGCGAGGCTCGCACCCTGTGCAAGGCCATGGGCGACCGACTGGGCGAGTTCCAGGCGCAGGAGTCGCTGCTGCTGATCGACCTGGAGCGCGACGATTACCGCCAGGCCCAAGAGCGCTGCGTCCAGTTGCAGGAACTCGGCAAGCGCCTGCGCGACGGCAGCGAGGCACCTTATGCCGACGCTGCCGCGGCCCTGTGTTCCTATGCCCTCGAGGACGACTCCGCCCCCTTCGGCGTCGCGCTCGTCACCCTGCGCCACGCCGATGCCCGCCATCGCCTGGCCACGCTGCTGCTGCAGGCGGCACGGCTCGATCTCGCTCGCGCTCGAACCGAAACGGCCAGGCAGCGCGCCGGCGAGGCTCTGGAGCATGCCCATGTGCTCGAACGTCGCAGCGAGCAGCTGCTGGCCCACGCCCTGCTGACCGAGTGCGCCCGCCGCCTGGGTGACGAAGACGAACGGCGTGAGCATGCCCAGGCCGCCGAAAGTCTGCTGCAGGAGCCCATTGCGGGTTGGGTCAGGCGACGCTGTCACACGCTATTGGAGCAACCTGCCGCCGAGGACGAAGCATGATCGACGTGTTCCTGGAGCGCCGCCTCCCGCGCCCTCTCGGATCGAAGGTGGTGCGTGCCCTGACCCTGGAAGGACAGCCATGCTTCGATCTGCATCGGATCCAATGGCAGGAAAGCCTGCTGGCACGAGATGGGCAACGCCTGGTCTGTCATTTTCAGGCACCCGACGTGGAATCGGCGCGTATCGGCCTGCGCCAGGCTGGGGCCGATGTCAGTTCGCTGTGGGGCGGCACCGTGCATGCTGCACCGGGCCTGAAAGACTCAGAGCTGGCGGAAGGCAACGTGCTGGTCGAACGTCACTTCGCCGCCCCCGTCACCTTCGAGGCGATCCAGGCCCTGGAAAACGCCGGGGCCGCCTGTCTGTCCAACCATCGCGTACGCTTCCTGCGCACTCACTTCTCCCTCGACCGGCAGCGCATGCATTGCCTCTACCAAGCGCCCGATGCCGAATCGGTACGCCTGGCCCAGCATCAGGCCGGCATGCCGGTCAGCAGTATCTGGGCCTTTCAGCGTATCGTACCGGCCGATACCACGGCGCAGCCCTGAAAAAACCACGCCCTCTCCCACGCTGGGTCTCACGTGCCCCACCGAATCTCGTTCCTGACCGCTGACGGTCACCCACGACGAGAAACAAAGAAGGAGAGCTCCATGCACACCATCACTCAACCGATCGACAACGGCGTCAACGTCACCGCCCTGCTCGGCGCCCGCGAAGCGCTGTCCCAGGCCCCGGAGGCCGCCCGCTTCACCTGGCGCGCTCACTGCGACTGGATTCGCGGCACGCACAGCCAGATCGCCGTCGAGGACTTCCACGGCCTCGGCGAAACCCAGCGGCATCGCTCACGCTTCACCTACCAGGCGGACCATCCCGAAGTGTTCGCCGCCGAAGACCAGGGCCCCACTCCGGTGGAGTACGTGCTCGTCGGGCTGGCCGCCTGCCTCACCGCCGGTGTTGCCGCCGTCGCCCAGCATCGCGGCATCCAGCTGCGCTCGGTCAAGGCCATGGTGGAGGGCGACATGGACATCCAGGGCATCCTCGGGATGGACCCGGAGGTGCGCAACGGCTTCGACGACATTCGCGTGACGTTCGAGATCGACGCCGACGCCAGCCGCGCGGATATCGAGGCGCTGGTCGCCCAATCGCAGAAGCGTTCGGCCGTGTACGACCTGCTGACCAATCCCACCCACGTGAAGGTCGAGCTGAAATGAAGCGTGTGACCTCCGTGGTCATCGGCGCTGGGCACGCCGGGCTCGCCATGAGCCATCATCTGGCCCGGCACGGCATCGACCATGTGGTGCTGGAACGCGGCGAGGTGGCCAACGCCTGGCGCCACGAACGCTGGGAGTCGCTGCGCCTGCTCACGCCCAACTGGCAGTGCCGCCTGCCCGGGCAGGCCTACACCGGGCCGGAGCCGGAAGGCTTCATGAGCATGCCGGAGCTGATCGCCTTTCTCGACGACTATGCACGGGGCCTTTCGGCCCCGCTGCATACCGCAACCGAAGTGCTCGCGCTGCATCAGGTGGAGAACGGCTACCGGATCATTACCAACCGGGGAGAATGGCGCTGCCGCGCGGCGATCATCGCCACCGGCGCCTGCCAGCTCCCCATCGTGCCTGCCATGGCGACGGCCCTGCCGCCCTGGATCATGAGCCTGACGCCGCATGCCTACCGTCGACCGGAGCAGCTGCCAGAAGGCGGCGTGCTGGTGGTAGGCGCCTCGGCCACCGGCGTGCAGCTGGCCGACGAGCTTCAGCGCAGCGGTCGCCCCGTCACGCTGGCAGTGGGGCAGCACCTGCGCCTGCCGCGACGCTACCGCGGCCGTGACATTCAATGGTGGCTGGAGCATGCCGGCCTGCTCGACCAACGCTTCGACGAGGTGGAAGATCTCGCCCGCGCCCGGCGTCAGCCTTCTCCGCAGCTGCTGGGCAACGCCACGTCTGAGGATCTGGATCTCAACGCCCTGAGCGGGCGTGGCGTGCGCCTGGTGGGGCGTCTGGCCGGCCTTGTCGGTTTTCGGCTGCAGTTCTCGGGCTCACTGGCCGTTCACTGCACCGCCGCGGATCTCAAGCTGGCGCGGCTGCTCGACAACCTGGACGCCTGGGCCATCGCCCATGGCTGGCACGGCGCCCTGCCGGCCCCGGAGCGCCCGGTGCCCACCATGGTGCCACCGCGGCCTTGCCTGGGCCTCGACCTGGCTGCTGGTGAGATCAAGACGGTGCTCTGGGCCACCGGCTTTCGTCCCGACTTCAGTTGGCTCCAGGTACCGGCGTTCGACGCCCGCGGGCGCCTGCGTCATGAAGGCGGCGTGGTGGCACCCGGCCTCTACGCCATGGGCCTGCCCTTCATGCGAAGGCGCAAGTCGGGCGCCATCCACGGCGCCGATGACGACGCCGCCGAACTCAGCGCCCACCTGGCCGCCTGGCTGGCCAAGGCGAAAACGCACCACGGTAGCCTTGCATGAGCCCCGCAATCGCCAAGCCCCAGCCGCTCGGGGTGAGCGGCTGGGGCTTCTCACCATCGACCGCGCCCACTCGGAACAGCGCTGAGCCTCAGGATCCTTTATCATCCACATTCTTCAGACTTAAATCCGGGATGACATGTGAAAGCTCTGGTCATCGAAGACAACCCGAACCTGGCCACCTCCATCGCCACTTTCCTCGGCGAGGCGGGCTTCCAGGTGGAGACCTGCGGCGACGGTCGCAGCGCCGAGCACCTGCTGCAAACGCTCTCCTTCGACTTGATCCTGCTGGACCTAGGCCTGCCCGAGCTGGACGGCATCCATCTGCTGCGCCGCCTGCGCAGCCGGCACGACAAGACGCCCGTGCTGATCATCTCGGCGCGGGACGCCCTGGACCAGCGCGTGCTCGGCCTGGAGGAGGGTGCCGACGACTACCTGGCCAAACCCTTCTCGCTGGTGGAGGTGGTGGCACGGGCGAAGGCGCTGGTGCGCCGGGCGAAGCAGTTCGGCGAGAACAGCCTGCAGTGCGGTGACATCGAGCTGCCTTCCGGCAGCCCGGCCGTGCTGGTCGCTGGCCAGCCGGTCACGCTGCACCGTCGTGAGCGTGAGGTACTCGAATACCTGCTGATCAATCAGGGGCGCCTGGTGAGCAAGGCGCAGCTGATCGACCGGCTATCGGACCTGGACGATGCCGTCTCCCCCAGCGCCATCGAGACCTACATCTCGCGCCTGCGCAAGAAACTGGGCAATGGCATCCAACTGCGTACCGTACGCGGCCTCGGCTACCTGCTCGACACCAAGTCCAACTGACATGACTTCCATTCGCTCCCGCCTGCTGCTGTGGATCGGCCTGCCCTTTACTCTGGTCGGCCTGCTGACCCTCGCCACCAGCTATTACGTGCTCTCCCACCAGATCACCGAGACCTTCGACGACATGCTGCTCAACGCCGCGGAGCGCCTGGAGCGACGCATCTATTCGGTGGACGGCGAGCTGCGCATCAACATGCATTACTTCAGCATCAGCACCCTGGGCAGCCGCGGCGATGGCAAGATCTTCTATCGGATACGCGATGCCGAGGGCAACATGCTGGCGGGCTTCGACGGTCTGGCAGACCCGCCGGGCGACCTCGACGAGCCGCTGTTCTACGACACCCGTTACGCCGGCAACACGCTGCGTGCCGTGGCCACCACCTTCCCCGTGGTGCGCTCCACCCGCAGCGGCCAGATCGAAGTGATCGTGGCCGAGTCGACCGAAGCCAGGCAGAACATGATCAACGAGTTTCTGCTCACGCTCTCGGTGCTGATCGCCATCGGCGGCCTGCTGGCCGTCACCATCGCCCTGCTCGCCATTCATCGCGGCCTGGCCCCGCTACGCTCGATCAGCCGCTCGCTGCGCCGCCGTTCGCAGAACGACCTCGAGCCGATCGAAGCCGAAGTGCCCAGGGAAGTCTCGACGCTCGTCGCCAGCATCAATGGCCTGATGATGCGAATGCGCCAGAGCATTCACAACACCCAGCAGTTCAATGCCGATGTATCGCACCAGTTGCGCACGCCCATTTCGGAGATTCGCGCCCTGGCGGAGCTCACCTCCCGCCAGTCCATCGACCCGCGAGCCAGGAACAGCCTGGAGGAGATCGGGCGTATCGCCGAGAGCGCAGGCTACACGGTGCAGCAGCTGCTCACCCTGGCCAAGGCGCGTCACGAGCTGGTGGATACTTCCGCCATGGCCATCGCCGACCTCGCCGAGCTGAGCCGGGTGGCATGCACCGATTCGATTTCGCGGATCTACCAGCGCGGTCAGGAGCTCGAGTTCTGCGAACGTGAGAGCGACTGTTTTGTCATGGCGGACAGCGTGATGCTGCGCTGGCTGATCCAGAATCTGGTCGAGAACGCCAGCCAGCATGCCGGCGGCAGCCAGCCCTATCGCGGCACCATCTACGTGCGGGTTTCCCGCAGCGAGGGAGCGGTGCAATTGCGGGTCAGCGATGACGGGGTCGGCGTGAGCCCGGAGCAGCTGGCCAGACTGACCGAGCGCTTCTACCGTGCCAGCCCCGAAACGCCGGGCAGTGGGCTTGGCCTGGCCATCGTCGACGAGATCGCCCGCGCCCACGGCGCCACGCTGGCACTCGACAGCCCACCGGGGCAAGGGCTAACGGTGACGGTGACCTTCCCCCAGCCACCTGCCCAGTGAAATGATCGCCGGTGTCGCCAGAATCAGCAGCAGCAGGCGCAGCACATGGTGCGACACCACGTAGAGCGGGTCGACGTCCAGCGCCACCGCGATCACCGCCATTTCCCCGACACCGCCCGGTAGCAGCGCCAGCAGCGCCGCCGTGAAGGAGTGCGTCGTGAAGCTCGCCAACAGCCAGGCGGTGGCCACCGCCATCAACACGGCATAAAGCCCGAACAGCAGCCCGTAGCGCCCCACCTGGACGACCCGCTGCCAAGGCGTGCCGGCAAAGCGCGCCCCCACCGAGCTGCCCAGCACCAGAAAGGTGGCCACCAGCAGCACATCGGGTAGCGCCACCCCATGGCCCAGGCTCGCCAGCACCACCCCTACGGCCATGGGCCCCAGGAACTCCGGCAGCGGAAAGCGCAGCAGCCGGCCCAGCCACCAGGAAGCAGGTGCCAGCAACAGCAGAGAGACGCCCGCCCAGCTCACGCCGTTGCCCTCACCCAGTGCAATGCCTCCGGCCAGGTAGCTGGCCATGAAGGCCGCCGATGCCACCACGATCACCAGACGCATGGCGTGGGTGATGGCAATCCAGCGGATGTCCACGCCCAGACGCTCGGCCAGGATCACCGTGGCATTCATGCTGCCCGGGAAGGAGCAGAACACGGCGCTCAGCCTGCTCATCCCGCTGCTGGAGAACAGCCAGGCGCCGCCGGCCAGCATCAAGCCCATGTATGCCAGCATGGCCAGCACGCTAGGATACCACTCCAGCAGGTGCGACAGCTCGCCCAGCTCGATACGGTTACCGATGAACAGCCCCAGCATGGCGATGGAACCGCGATGCAGCCGCTTGTCGATACCCGCCCTTACGCCGGCCAATGAAGCGATCAGCACCGCGAACAGCGGCCCCAGCATCCAGGCCATGGGCACGGAAACCAGGGTGGCGATAGCGCCACCCAGAGCCCCGATCGACAACGTCGAAACGGTACGCAGCCCCATCGCTCAGGCGCCGAGCGGCTGGCGACGCCGCCGGAACCAGTTCACCAGATGCTGACCGAACAGCGAGATGAGCAGCAAGGCCAGGATAATCAGCGTTACCGGCCGCTCCAGTACGTAGGCCAGGTTGCCGCCGCTGATCTGGTAGGAGTGCAGCAATGACTTCTCCGCCATGGCCCCCAGCAGCATGCCGATCACGGCGGCAGGCACCGAGTAGCCGTAATGGCGCAGCAGCCAGCCGACCACCGCGAAGATCAGTACCGTGGCGGGCCCGGTCATGTTGCCGGTCAAGCCGAAGGAGCCCATCACCGCCAGCACCAGCACCGAGGGAATCAGGTAGCGCATCGGCACCTTGACGATGTTGGCCAGCAGCGGGATGAACAGCAGCCCGATTACCATCAGCAGGAACACCTGGGCGAAGTTGGCAAAGATGATGGCGTAGACCACATCCGTCTGCTGGCGGATGAACTGCGGCCCACCGGTGATGTTGTGCATGGCGAAAGCCGCCAGCATCACCGCCGTGGCGCCCCCGCCCGGGATGCCCAGCGCCAGCAGTGTCGCCATGGAGCCCGCCTCGGAAGTGCTGTTGGCCGACTCGGACGCCACCACGCCCTTGGGGTTGCCCTTGCCGAACGAACTCGGGTCCTTGTCGCGGCGCTGGGTCTCCACATAGGAGAGCAGGTTGGATACCGACGACCCCACCCCCGGCACGGCGCCGACGAACACGCCGATGAAGCCACCCCGGATCAGTACCCAGGGATACGTCACGGCCATCTTGAAGCCCTGGAAGATTTCCGAGATCTTGACCTTGCGCGAGGCTTCCGATTCGACGATGTAGCCCTTGTTGGCCAGCTTGAACAGCTCCGAAGCCGCGAACATACCCATCATCGCGGGGATGACCGGCACCCCGTCGAGCAGGAAGGTCTGCCCCATGGTGCCCCTGGCCATGCCCAGCTCGTTGAAGCCGATGGTGCCCACCAGCATGCCGACGAAACCGGCCATCAGCCCCTTCAGCATATGCTCGCCCCGCAGGGTGGCGATCAGCGTCATGCCCCACAGGATGACGGCGAACATCTCCGCCGGCCCCAGCTTCAGCACCATGAAGGAGAGCGGCTGGATCATCAGGAACAGGATCAGGTAACCCATCAGCACGCCGATGACCGACGAGGCCAGCGCCACGCCCAGCGCCTGGTTGTGCTTGCCCTGGCGCGCCATGGGATAGCCGTCGAAAGCGGTGGCAATGGCCGAGGAGGTTCCGGGTATGTTCATCAGGATAGCCGGAATGCCACTGCCGAAGGAGCCACCGGTGAAGATGGCCGTGAGGAAGAGCATGGCCTGCACGAAGTCCATGTACAGCGTCATGGGCAGGAAGATCGCCATGGCCATGGAGATCTGCAGGCCCGGCGTGGCCCCGAAGATCAGGCCGATGATGATGCCCGGTACGACCACCATCCAGGGGCTGAAATTGGTGAAGAGCAGCGCGAGCGCCTGCTCGACCGCAGCTAGATCGATCATGATGTCGCTCCCTCAGTCCGGCAGGACCAGCATGTGCATGGGATAGGGCAGCATCTCGGCGAAGAAGAACGCCGTGCCGAAGCCGAAGGCCAGGCTGTAGCCGCCCAGCAGCAGCCAGTTGCGTTCGCCCTTGAGCAGCAGGAACAGGGCAACGAACAGCACCGTGGCCACATCGAAGCCCAGGGTTTCCAGCGAGATGACATAGGCGGCAAACAGCCCCACTACCGGCAGCGTGCGATGCAGCGGTTCCCCACCGTCATCCGGACGGGTGAGCAGAGTGCCCTGCTTCAGGCGAATGGCCACCTCCAGCAGCACGATGGCCAGCACCACGAGAGACAAGGGCAGGATCAGCAGGAGATTCTGTATGGCCGACGAGACCCGAATGGCATCCATCAGGTACCACAGGGTAAAGCCGGCCAGAGCCATGAGGACCAGCAGGTCCCCATAGTCGCGTTTATGGGTGGTCATGAGACGACTCCAGGCGGCCCCGACCATGGCTGGCCGGGGCCGCGTCATGCGGCAGGGATCACTTCAGCAGGTGAGCGTACTTCTCGAACACTTCGTAGTTGGCCTGCATCAGCTCGTTGGCGCGCTCGGGGCCGACCCAGACGCCGCCGATGTCGTTGGCGGAGAGATGATCCTGGACATCCTTGCGCGCCAGGGTGTTCTGGATCGCCTCGGAGAGCGCCTCGAAGCGCTCGGGATACTGGCGCTCCATTTCGCTGCTGACGGCGAAGCCGCGCATCGAGCCCTGCAGCACCGGTACTTCGAGACCCATCGGCTCGAGCGCCTCGTTGATGGGCGGAGCGTCCCACTGGTCGATGCGCTCGTCGTTGACGACGGCCAGCGGCGTGAGAAACTCGCGGATGCCCTCGCTGCCCTCGGCGCTGATCGAGGTGAAGTGCACCTGGCCACCGGCCACCGCGGAACGCGCCTCGCCGCCGCTGTTGTAGGTCACCAGATTGAGGTTGTCCTGGGGAATGCCAGCTTCATCGAGCAGCAGCCGAACCATCAGATGGCCCGCCGAGCCCTGCACCACCGAGCCGCGCACCTGGCCGGGGTTGTCGCGGATTTCCTCCAGCAGCGAAGGCAGGTCCTCGAAGCCGCTGTCCTTGTTGGCGGCAATCAGGTCGAGATCGAACCACTGGAAGTTGACGAACGAGAAGTCGTCGATGGCGTAGGACGCCCCACCGGTCAGGATGGTGTTGGTCAGGTACGGCGCAAAGGTGGAGGCGTAAACGGTGTAGCCGTCGTCCGGCCGCGACAGAATATAGTTGGCGGAAACCTGGGTGCCTGCTCCCGGGCGGTTGGTCACGCGCACGGGCGTCTCGAGTTCTTCGGACAGGAAGTTGGACATGGCGCGCGCCATGCGGTCGGCGCTGCCGCCGGTACCGAAGCCCACCACCATATCGACGGGGCGATCAGGGTAATCGTCCGCCGCGACGGGCGCTGTCATCGTGAGTGAAGCCAGCACGGCTGCCAGAGTGCCGGTCATGAGCATCTTCCGACCGGTCTGTGAAATTCCTTCGAACATGGCGTGTACACCCTCATTGTTGGTTTATTGCGGAGCCTCGCCCCGGCAGTGCCCACTCTAGAGGGCCAACCTGTCACCAACCTTGCATGATCCATGCATTCGACCAATGTCTAAAGCTCCATTCGCTGAACGGGGCCAGTCAGCAAGAAGCCTCGATAGCACATGCCATCGAGGCTTCACAGACAAGCTGGCGAGACGTTCAGGACTTGTTCACGCTGGCCATGTACCAATCGGGGTTGGCGCGCTTCAGCCCGAGTTCATACACCACATAAGCCATCAGGAACGTGGCGGGAGCCGAGAACCCTGAGATACCCGGCAAGTGCATGATCACCATTCCGACTACCGTTGCCAGAAACCAGGCGGTAAGACCACAGGGGTTATACGCAGGGATATAGGCGTTGTCCAACTCGACGTGGCCGTTGAAACGCTGCCGATAGGTGCGTGACAGAATGTGAGCCAGTGCCACCCCCACCCAGGCCACCACGAACACCCCCTGGTAGGCGAGTGCCTGAAGGATATAGCTGAATACGTCAGCCATCATCAGTACGTAAGACATTAAACCGATCAGACACCCTGCCACGACCTTGGTAAGCTTGACGCCCGTTACCTTGCGAACGAAGGCCTCGAAGTTGACGGTTGCGAGGTAGTAATTTGCCGTATTGATTCGACTTTGAGTCACCCATACCAACAGCAACCCACCCAGCCCCATCAGCTCGAGCAGGCCCAGCACCACGGAGGCCTCTGACAAGCCACCGATGGGAATCATCGAGTCGAGCAGGATGCCAACGATGCCGCTGAACAGGAAGGTCATCGCGTAGAAGGGAATGCCAAACGTGATCTTGGCATGAAAGGTCGTGTCCTTCTGCTTACCGAAGCGGGCATAATCGAAGGTGAACATCATCAGCACCCAAACCCCCATATAGTAGGCAAAGGTCTGCAGCCAGCCCCACGGCGAAGCCCCGCCCTCAGGCACTCGCGACAGCCAGTCGCTGGGATAGCCAAACTCGGCGATAGCCATGCCCACGGCGATCAGCATGCCAATGACGTAGACCGGCAGAAGAGCACCATTGAACTTGTCCAGCCAGTGCTGAACACTACCGAAGATCAGCGCTACGCCGAGGATAGCCACAATGGCCGTGGTGACCGACATGGGAAGGTTACCGCTCCATTCGGTAAGAACCAGCGCCATCACATAACCCTCGAACACAGCGTAATAGAGCGCCGTGGCAAAGAAGATGAGCGTAGCGACCATGGCCCCCACATGGCCAAACAGGATCTTGGAGAACAGAGCGACGGTCAGCCCGGTCTTCATGGCAAAACGGCTGATCACTCCATTGATCACTCCATAGGCGATCATGGTGAGCACGATACCGATCAACGCATTGGTCGTACCGTAGCTGCGTGCCATGGCCGCAGCCACCACCATGTAGAAGATAGCGCTACAGACTGCCCACCAGGCCATCATCAGGTTGGCACGCGGCATACGCCCTTCGTCGGGTACTGGCCGTTCGGAGAAGTCCAGGTCGGTGGATTGTGGTTGTGTTGCCATTTCGAAATACCTTTGTTGTGCTTGTTTTCGAGACAGACGAGCCCTGCATCGCCGAATTCGGCGATGAGAGGGGCAAGTCAAGGGAAGCTGAAAAGGCCACCCGACGTGCGCCAGGTGGCTTGATGGTCACGGCATCTTTCGCAAGCCCTCCAGCACCTTCCGGTACTCGGCTCGCGCGGCGAGTGCCTCCTCAAGGGTAATGGGAACGAAACGCACCAATTGATGCGGCTGGATTTGCCCCACCCAGTCCATATCGGCACTGATAACGGTGCCGATCATGGCGTAGCCACCACCAGACACGGCATCCCGGTGAAGGATGATCGGTTCACTGCCGCTTGGTACCTGGATAGAGCCGATGGGATAGCAGGCGTCGACGATGTTCGAGGGGTCATCACCGGCGCCGAAGGGTGGCTCACGCTCGTGGAAAGAGAGAGGAGTACCGCCTTTCAGTCGATAGCCAATGCGGTCGGCCTCCGATGCTACCGTCCAATCCTCCTCATAAAAACGCTCACGGCTCTCGTCGGTCAGTCGGTGATCATAGATGCCGGGCACCACGCGCAGCAGATAGTGCTTGGAGAAACTGGGAATCAACGCTTCAGGCAGCCGACGCCCCTCGCGGGCAGCACCAGGGGGCGGCAAAAGCGCTAAACGGTCATCGGCTCGCAACGGCCGCCCTTCCAGCCCACCCAGGCTGCCCAGGGTATAGGTGCTACGACTGCCCAACTTCTCGGGCACGTCGATACCACCTTCGATAGCCAGATAGAGCCGCGCGCCAGCCTTGACGAAATCGAAAGAAAGCGTTGCTCCCGCCGGCACTCGAAACACCTCGTTGAGTGGCCGCGGCTGGCCGTCTATGCGTGGCGTCATCTCGGAACCACAGGCAGCGACAAGGCGGCTCTCGGCAAAGCGCAGTTCTGGCCCCATTAGGGCGCACTCGAGCACCGCGGCTCCCTCCGGATTGCCGAGCAGTAGATTGGCCGCTCGTAACGAACGTTGGTCCATGCCTCCTGAAGGCGGAATGCCCAAGTGATAATAGCCCTGCCGGCCAATATCCTGGACGGATGTCGCCAGCCCCGGCTTGAGCACTTCAATGGTCATTGGAGCACCTCCTTCACACGACGGGCATAGCCATCGGGGTCATGATTGAAGTCATCCAGATCGAAGGTGAAAGGCGCCACCCTGGGTTCGAAACGACCGGCTTCGGCATCGGCCACAAGGCGGTCATACTCATCACGCTCAATGGCACGATGCTTAACGATGTCGCCGGGACGGAAGAAAATCATCGAATCATCGATGTGGGGCTGGCTGCCGCTCGGGTCGTAGATCGGCATCGGAGTGATGCCGAACATCTGGTACCCCCCGGCGCCACGCACCGAATAGATACAGCTGAAGCAGCCCCCGTAGCCTACTGTCTGCTTGGGCGTGTCGGTCCGAGGCCGCAAGTACTTGGGTACCTGGATCTGCCTCTCCCGCGGCACCGGTAGTTGTCAAGGAATCTGTCGCCTCTGAGGTCTTTTAGGCCACCTGTTTTTCCGGTTCTACGACGGTGACCTGG
>JAAQTN010000020.1 GCA_011742915.1 Billgrantia desiderata
CATGAACCGCCGTATACCGAACGGTACGTACGGTGGTGTGGGAGGGCGCCGGGGGTGACCCCGGCCCCTACCCGATTACTGCCGATAGGCTGGCAGGTGGGCACACGGCAAAGCAGGCCGGTTCGTGGGGCCTGCTGCTTTCGCTCAGGAAGCGTGTCAGGCCCGGCTGCCGTTGGCTCGGCAGGGGCCTGGCGGGTTCAATTATGGCGCATGCGCAGGATGGCGGTCAGCACGTCGCGGCGAGTCACGATGCCGCACAAGCGGCCCTGTTCGGTTACCGGGTAGACCTTGGGTTTCTGCCCCAGCATCTCCTGAGCCAGATCGGTGATGCTCTTGGTGGGCGAAACGGAGAGTACTTCGTTGCGCATCAGTTCCTTGACCAGCGGGGCTTCGTCGTTGAGGTAGGCGCTCTGCAGCAGCTTGCCCAGCACGTCCTGCTCGGAAATGAAGCCGATCAGGTTGTCGTTGTCATCGACGACCGGCACGCCTGGCAGGCGATGCAGGGCCAGGCCTTCGGCCAGCGTCGTGATCGAGGTGTTGGCCGTGACCCGGTAGCAATCCCGGGACATGATCTCGCGAACGATGGTAGGAGCCCTGTTTTGCATGGCGCATCTCCTTGTTCGAGCGCTTTGAAAACACTGCGAATGCCTGTGCGAGCGAATCGCTGGTCGGGAACGAGCCAAGCCGCTTCATCTCGCTCGACGATTTGTTCAGCGCTTCCTCTTACGGATACTTTCAGCATAGCTGAATCGCTTCGGGCTTAAACAATGCCTTCAACACCTAGCCAACGCTGTGGCTGGCGGGTTGGGCGCGGTGGTTCCAGGTGCCGGAACATGCACGGGGTCAGGCGAATCCAACTCTTGAGAAGGGATAGGCTAGGCACTTTTTCATGCAGCGCCTAGTTTGAGAGGTGGAGCTGGCGCACCCGATACCGTGGCGGGTGATGGAGGAGCAGATGGACGCGCGTGAATATCTGGCCCGCAAGGGCCTCGATGGCAGTCGTGACGAGGAGCGTCCCAATACGCTGGAAGAGAAGGCATGGGAGCGTGCTCGCCAGGCCGGTGGGCACCAGCCTCGGGCCGGCACCCCCCACGACTGGGAGGATTGGGAGCGCTATCACGATGCGCTGGCGGAAGGGGCGGAGAGTATCGATCAGAAGATCGACCACGAGGCGCATCGGCGGGCCCTGGAGATCGAACAGAGGCAGCGTGAAGCGGCGGAGGCAGTGCAGCACTATGTGCCGGCTGGTGATAACGCTTCGGCCAGCCATGGCGCTTCAGGCGGCGGTGCCGAGCCGGCGGCGGTTGCTGCACGCGGCGCAGCGTCATCGTCGCCAGGCGTGCCACCATCCGCATCGACCGAGCCGATGCCTCCAGCGCTGCGCTTTGCCTTCAAGACGCTTGCCATTCTGCTGCCGCCATTGGCCGTGGGCCTCTCCCAGGGTGGCGCCAAGCGAGTCGTCTACAGCCTGGCATTGACCCTGCTGGGATGGGTGCCGGGCTGCATTTACGCCTGGTTGTGGTTGAAGCGCCGGCTCGGGTGACGTCCTTCCCGGGCTCCATGACAGGAGCCACCTGCGTACTGGACTCCATTTTCGTTTGCGAATAGTGAGGTTGAAAACGAAAGCGGTATGCACGGGCTGGCACGCCGCGAGTTGCTATTCGCAGCGCTTTCTCAAAGGGAATCGCAAGAGCAATTCCATAGACTAAGGTCTAGGTGTCTTGGCGAACATGTCTGTTGCCCTCTAATGATCGTTAAGCTAGTCTCGCTATCGTAAACGAACATTTGGGGCTGTTTTTGATTGAAATCGAACATTTGACCGAGTGGTTAGTTTTCGTTTCGATCAACCAGAGCCTCATCTTCGACCCACAAGAATAATCGGGGCGAGGCTAATGTCCTACCTGCTTTCCATCGATCAAGGCACGACCAGCTCGCGCGCCGTGCTCTTCGATCGCACCATGAACCCGCTGGCCATCGCTCAGCAGGAGCTCGCTCAATCCTTTCCCGACGATGGCTGGGTGGAGCACGACGCCGAGACGATCTGGCAGACGGTCATCGGGGTCTGCCGCGAGGTTCTGCAGCGCACCGGCGTGGCGCCCCGAGACATCGCCGCAATCGGCATCACCAATCAGCGTGAGTCCACCGTGGTCTGGGATCGCGCCACCGGCGAACCGATCCATCCCGTGATCGTGTGGCAGGATCGGCGCACGGTGGCGCACTGCGATGCGCTCAATGCCGCGGGGCATGCCGAGCTGGTGCGCGAACGCACCGGGCTGCTGATCGACCCCTATTTCTCCGCCACCAAGCTGGCCTGGAGTCTCGACAACGTGCCCGGGGCGCGCCAACGGGCCGAGCGCGGCGAGCTGGCCTTCGGCACCGTCGACAGCTACCTCGTGTGGCGTTTGACCGGCGGCCGGCACCACGCGACCGATGCCACCAACGCCTCGCGCACGCTGCTGTTCAATATTCACACCCAGCAGTGGGATGCCGAGCTGCTGGCACTGTTCGACATTCCTGCCGCGGTGTTGCCCGAGGTGCGGGACTCCAGCGACGACTATGGCTGCACCGAGCCCGGCCTGTTCGGCCACGCCGTTCCCATCACCGGCGTGGCAGGCGACCAGCACGCCGCGCTGGTCGGGCAGGCGTGCTTCGAGCCCGGCATGGTCAAGAGCACCTACGGTACCGGCTGCTTCATCATGCTCAACACCGGTGAGCAGGCGGTGAGCTCGAACAACCGGCTGCTGACCACTCTGGCGTACCGGATCGATGGCGTTCCCACCTATGCCCTGGAGGGCAGCATCTTCGTGGCCGGGGCCACGGTGCAGTGGCTGCGCGACGGGCTGAGGCTGTTCGACGACGCCGCCGAGACCGAGCGCCTGGCCGAGCAGACCCGGGCGGGCAGCGGCGTCTATCTGGTGCCCGCCTTCACCGGATTGGGGGCGCCGCACTGGGACCCGCGTGCCCGCGGGGCGATCTTCGGTCTCACCCGCGATACCGGCATTGCCGAGCTGGTGGCCGCCGGGCTGCGCTCGGTGTGCTTTCAGACGCGCGATCTCCACCGCTGCATGGAGCAGGACGTCGGCCTCGGCCAGGGCAGGCTGCGGGTCGACGGCGGCATGGTCGCCAACGGCTGGCTGATGCAGTGCCTGGCCGACGTGCTGGGACAGGAGGTCGACCGCCCGGTGGTGCGCGAAACCACGGCCCTGGGAGCGGCCTATCTGGCGGCGCTGGGCATTGGCTGGTACCGCTCGCTGGATGAGCTGGCGGCCAGTTGGCAGTGCGAGCGCACTTTCTTTCCCCGCATGCCGGCTGATATCCGCGAGTCGCTCTATGCCGGCTGGCAGGTGGCCGTGGAGCGGGTGAAGAGCGAGCGCAATCTTTCTCCCCGGTGTGCGACGGAGCACGCATTGTCGCTTGCCGGTTAGAGCCCGCCTGGGCTCATCCACGACTCAATAACGACGACAAAGAGTTCTGCATGTCTTTGATACTTGAAAACATCGATCACGTGGTCAACGGGGCCGTGCATATCGAGGGCGTCAACCTCGAGTTGGCGCCCGGCTCCTTCAACGTGCTGCTGGGGCGGACCCTGGCCGGCAAGACGACGCTGATGCGCATCATGGCCGGTCTCGAGCCGCCCACCCGCGGCAGGGTGCTGATGCACGGCGAGGACGTCACGCGCACCTCGGTGCGCAAGCGCAACGTCTCGATGGTTTATCAGCAGTTCATCAACTACCCGGCCATGACCGTTTACGACAACATCGCCTCGCCGCTCAAGCTGGCGCGGGTGTCGCGAGAAGAGATACGCCGGCGGGTTCACGAGACGGCCAGCATGCTGCACATCGAGCATCTGCTGGAGCGCTATCCGGCGGAGCTCTCCGGCGGCCAGCAACAGCGCACCGCCATGGGCCGGGCGCTGGTCAAGGATGCCGATCTGATCCTGTTCGACGAGCCTCTGGTCAACCTCGATTACAAGCTGCGCGAGGAGTTTCGCGAGGAGCTGCGCGAGCTGTTCAAGGCGCGCAACTGCATTGCCGTCTATGCCACCACCGAGCCCAACGAGGCGCTGGCCCTGGGCGGGCACACGGCGGTACTGCACGAGGGGCGCCTGCTGCAGTACGGCCCCACCGAAGATGTCTATCACCGCCCGCGCGACGTGCTCACCGCCGAGATGTTCTCCGAGCCGCCGATCAACGTGGTGCCGGCCATCGTCTCGGGCACGGAGGTGACCTTCGACCGCAACGTGCACTTCCCTCTCAATCGCGATCTGGCGGGCCTTTCGCCGGGGCAGTACCAGTTCGGCGTGCGGGCCTCCCACATCGGGCTCGAGCGCCAGGCCAAGGACGATCTCGAACTCGAGGTGCAGGTCGACATCGCCGAGATCAGCGGCTCGGAAACCTTCCTGCACGTGCGCAACGAGCTGTTCCACCTGGTGCTGCATCTCACCGGCGTGTACGAGTTCGCCGTGGATCAGCCGCTCAAGGTCTACTTCCCGACCCACAAGATCTATGCCTTCGACCGGAATGGCGACGTCGTGCACATTCCGTCTCGGCCAGGAGCGCACTGATGGCCCAGATAACTCTCAAGTCGCTGGCGCACAGCTATTCGCCCAGCCCCTCGGGTCCCGAGGATTACGCCATTCGCGAAATGGAGCACGTGTGGCACCAGGGCGGCGCCTATGCCTTGCTGGGGCCCTCCGGCTGCGGCAAGTCGACCCTGCTCAACATCATCTCGGGCCTGCTGACGCCTTCGGATGGCCAGGTGCTGTTCGACGACCGGGTGGTGAACGAGCTGGCCCCCGAGGAGCGCAACATCGCTCAGGTGTTCCAGTTCCCGGTGGTCTACGACACCATGACCGTGTACGACAATCTGGCCTTCCCGCTGCGTAACGTGGGCACGCCGGCGGCCAAGATTCGTGAGCGCGTGGCTGAAGTGGCCGACGTGCTCGATCTCACCTCGCTGCTCAAGCGCAAGGCGCGCAACCTCACCGCCGACGAGAAGCAGAAGGTCTCCATGGGGCGTGGCCTGGTGCGCGACGACGTCTCGGCGATCCTCTTCGACGAGCCGCTCACGGTGATCGACCCCCAGCTCAAGTGGAAGCTCCGGCGCAAGCTCAAGGAGATCCACGAGCGCTTCAACATCACCATGATCTACGTGACCCACGATCAGCTCGAGGCCTCGACCTTCGCCGACAAGATCGCCGTGATGTACGAGGGCCAGGTGGTGCAGTTCGGCACCCCGCGCGAGCTGTTCGAGACGCCGGCACACACCTTCGTCGGCTACTTCATCGGCAGCCCCGGCATGAATCTCATGGAGGTGGCGCGCACCGAAGAGGGCGTACGTACCGGCACCGTCGATCTGACGCTGCCGCCCGCCCTGCGCAATGCCATTCATCGCTCCCGCTCGCGCAACATCAAGCTCGGCATTCGCCCGGAGTTCGTCGAGGTGCTGACGGAGCCGGGTGAAGCCAGCTACCCCGTCGAGATCGACAACGTGCAGGACCTCGGCACCTACCGCATCGTGTCGTTCACCTTCGCCGGCATGCCGTTCCGGGCGCGACTGGGAGAGGATCAACCGTTGCCACGGCGCCATGCCTACGTCCGCTTCCCCGAAGCGTGGCTGAACCTGTACATCGACGAGTTCCGCGTGGAGGTGGGGCAATGAACAAGGTCTACAACAACCGGGCGTGGTTCCTGATCCTGCCCATGCTGATGCTGGTGGCATTCTCCGCCATCATCCCGTTGATGACGGTGGTCAACTACTCGGTACAGGACGTGTTCGATGCCAACACGCGTTTCTTCACCGGTACCGAGTGGTTCGAGGTGATGCTCAACGATCCTGCCTTGCAGGCGGCGCTGCTGCGTCAGTTCGCCTTCTCCTTCACCATCCTGGCCATCGAGGTGCCGCTGGGCATCGGCATCGCCCTGCTGATGCCAAAGCGCGGCTGGCAGGCCTCGGCGGTGCTGATCCTGATCACGCTGCCGCTGCTGATCCCGTGGAACGTGGTAGGCAGCATCTGGCAGCTCTTCACCCGCGGCGACATCGGCCTGATGGGGGTGGGCATCCGCGAGCTGGGCTACGCCTACAACATCACCCGCAACCCTGCCGATGCCTGGGCCACCATCATTCTGATGGACGTGTGGCACTGGACCCCGCTGATCGCTCTGCTGTGCTACAGCGGCCTGCGCTCGATTCCCGACGCCTACTATCAGGCTGCGCGTATCGACCGGGCTTCCAAGTGGGCGGTGTTCCGCTACATCCAACTGCCCAAGCTGACCAACGTGCTGGTGATCGGCGTGCTGCTGCGCTTCATGCACTCCTTCATGATCTACGCCGAGCCGTTCGTGCTCACCGGCGGCGGGCCGGGCAGCTCGACCACCTTCCTCAGCCAGTCGTTGACCACCATGGCCATCGGTCAGCAGGACCTGGGCCCCTCGGCGGCGTTCTCGCTGATCTACTTCCTCATCATCCTGCTGGTTTGCTGGGTCTTCTACACCGCGATCATGAACAGCCAGAAAGACAACACCACTCAGGGAGGAGCCTGACATGACCAGCTCCGTACCGACCACCCCCGAAAGCGTGCGCAAGCAGGCCGCCGAAGCCGCCGCCCTGCGCCGCAAGCGGGCGCGTAACGTCACCACCCGTTGGCGCCGCCGCACGCTGCTCGGTCTCTATCTCGTGTTCGTGATGCTGCCGATCTACTGGCTGCTCAACCTGTCGTTCCAGACCAACAGCGAGATTCTCGGCAGCTTCTCGTTCTGGCCGCAGAACTTCACCGTGGCCAACTATGCGCGCATCTTCACCGATGCCAACTGGTACATGGGCTACGTCAACTCGCTGGCCTACGTGCTGATGAACATGCTGATCAGCATCTCGGTGGCGCTGCCGGCAGCCTATGCCTTCAGCCGCTTTCGCTTCATCGGTGACAAGCACCTGTTCTTCTGGTTGCTGACCAACCTGATGGCGCCGCCGGCGGTGTTCCTGCTGCCGTACTTCCAGCTCTACTACTCGGTCGGCCTGTTCGATACCCATATCGCCGTGGCGCTGGCTCACTGCCTGTTCAACATTCCCCTGGCGATCTGGATCCTCGAAGGTTTCATGAGCAGCGTGCCCAAGGAGGTCGACGAAACCGCCTATATCGACGGTTACAGCTTCCCGCGCTTCTTCGTGACCATCTTCCTGCCCATGATCCGCTCGGGCATCGGCGTGACGCTGTTCTTCCTGTTCATGTTCTCGTGGGTCGAGCTGCTGCTCTCCCGCACCCTGACCGCCACCAACGCCCAGCCCATCGCCTCGATCATGACGCGTACCTCGACGGCCTCGGGCATCGACTGGGGCACCCTGGCCGCGGCCGGCGTGCTGACCATCATCCCGGGCATCGTGGTGGTCTACTTCGTGCGCAATCACATCGCCAAGGGCTTTGCCCTGGGCCGTACCTGAAGGGGAGGGAACGACGATGGAATGGATGGTCTGGACTCTGCCCACGGCAATCTTCTTCTCCGTCATCGCCGCGATCCTGCTCGGCATGACGACCTGGGAACTGGTGTCGCCCAGCGTGGAACGGCGCGGCTTCCTGCCGATCGCCACCACCCGCGGCGACCGGCTCTTCATCGGGCTGCTCTCCGCTGCCTATATCCACCTGGCAGTGGTCGGCTTCACCGATATCTCGATTTGGTTTGCCCTGGGGGCTTCCGTCCTCTGGTTGCTGGTGCTGATGCGCTGGGGCTGAACCAAGGCCGTACGGACGATAAAGGTGTCAAGGATGACTCACAACACGCAGAACGAGGTCAACATGAAGAATAAAAGGATCCAACTGACGGCTATCGCGGGCAGCCTGCTGCTCGCCTCGGCCGCCCTGCACGCCCAGACAGACGATGCTCGCGCGATCGCCGAGCGACTGGTCGATACGCACTTCCAGAACTCCACGCTCTCGAGGGAGGAGCAGATCGAGGAGCTGCTGTGGTTCGCCCAGGCCGCCGAGCCGTTCCGCGGTATGCAGATCAATACCGTGGCCGAGGGTCTGACCACCCACGTGTGGGAGCGCGACGTGCTGGCGCCGGCCTTCGAGGAGCTCACCGGCATCCGCGTCACGCACAACATCATCGGCGAGGGCGACCTGGTCGATAACATGCAGACCCAGATGCAGACCGGGCGCAACATCTACGACGGCTACATCAACGACTCGGATGCCATCGGAACCCACATCCGCTACGGCACCACCATCAACCTGTCCCAGGCGATGGAGAACGAGTGGGCCGACTTCACCTTGCCGACCCTGGATCTCGACGACTTCATCGGTATCCAGTACACCACCGGCCCCGACGGCAGCATCTATCAGCTGCCGGCCCAGCAGTTCGCCAACCTCTACTGGTTCCGCTACGACTGGTTCCAGCGCGAGGACCTGCAGGAGCAGTTCCGCGAGATCTACGGCTATGACCTGGGCGTGCCGACCAACTGGACCGCCTACGAGAACATCGCCGAGTTCTTCACCGAGCACGTGGGCGAGATCGACGGCGTGCGCGTATACGGTCACATGGACTACGGCCGCCGCGATCCTTCTCTGGGCTGGCGCTTCCACGACTCCTGGCTCTCCATGGCCGGCATGGGCAGCCCCGGCATCCCGTTCGGCAACCCGGTGGACGACTGGGGCATCCGGGTCGACGAGGAGAGCCGTCCGGTCGGCGCCAGTGTCAGCCGTGGCGGCGGCACCAACGCGCCGGCTTCCGTGTTCGCCATGCAGAAGGCGGTGGACTGGCTGCGTGACTACGCACCGTCCGAGGCTCAGGGCATGACCTTCGGTGAGGCCGGCCCGGTTCCCGCCCAGGGCAACATCGCTCAGCAGATCTTCTGGTACACCGCCTTCACCGCCGACATGATCGACCCCAGCGTGGCGGTCACCGACGACGAGGGCAATCCGCTGTGGCGCATGGCACCGTCGCCGGTCGGGCCGTACTGGGAAGAGGGTATGAAGGTCGGCTATCAGGACGTGGGTTCCTGGACCTTCTTCGACTCCACGCCTGAGGATCGCCGTACCGCGGCCTGGCTGTTCGGTCAGTTCACCGTGGCCAAGACGGTCTCGCTGGAGAAGCTGATGGCGGGTCTCACGCCGATCCGCGAGTCGGACATCTTCTCCGACCAGATGACCGAGATGGCGCCGCGCCTGGGCGGTCTCGTCGAGTTCTATCGCAGCCCCAACGAGTCGATGTGGACGCCGACCGGCACCAACGTGCCCGACTATCCGCGCATGGCACCGCTGTGGTGGCAGAACCTGGCGCCAGTCATCAGCGGCGAGATCTCGCCTCAGGAGGGGCTCGACAACCTGGCCGGCGCCATGGACAACATCATGGCGCGCCTGGCCCGGGCCAACGTGTTCGAGGCCTACCCGCCGGTGCTCAACGAGGAGCGCGACCCGGAGTACTGGCTGTCGCAGCCGGGTGCCCCCAAGGCCAAGCTCGACGACGAGATGCCGCAGGGAACCACCATCCCTTACGACCAGATGATGGAAGAGTGGATGGCCGCCGGTACACGTTGATGCCGACTCGAGTCCGGCGCAGCGGCTAGGTGCGCCGGGCTCCGCAACCATTATTCGTGTTTCCGGTAGCCCGTCCGGGTCATTCCAGGCCCCGTTCGGCGCTCGCCGAGCGGGGCCTTTGTCTTCGAAAGGTCCGCACATGGAACTGCGTAGCAGCAATATCGACAAGCTGGGCGGCGAGGTCTTCGACGTCCTGATCGTGGGCGGCGGCATCAACGGCGCGTCTGCGGCGGCGGCTCTGGCCGGCAAGGGCGTTCGTGTCGCCCTGATCGAGCGCGGCGACTTCGCCGGCAGCACCAGCATGCACTCCTCCAATCTGGTGTGGGGTGGCATCAAGTACATGGAGAGTCGCGACTTCGCCCTGGTGCGCAAGCTGTGCCGGAGTCGCAACCACCTGATCAAGAGCTATCCCTCCACGGTGCAGGAGATCCGCTTCCTCACCACCATCACCCGGGGGTTTCGCTACCACCCGCGCTATCTCTGGGCCGGTGCCTGGCTCTACTGGCTGATCGGCAACGGCTTCACCCGCATACCGCGCTTTCTGTCGCCCCAGGCGATAGGCGACAGCGAGGCGATCATCGACACCAGTAGCGCCGTTGGCGGCTTCGAGTACTCCGATGCCTATCTGCACGACAATGATGCCCGTTTCGTCTTCAACTTCGTGCGCGGGGCGCTCAACTACGGCGCCGTGGCGGTCAACTACGTCGAATCGCTGGGTGCCCGGCGCGAATCGGACGGTTGGCTGACCCGCGTGCGCGACGTCATGACGGGCAGGGAGCTGGAGGTGCGCTCGCGGGTGTTGATCAATGCCGCCGGCCCCTGGGTCGACGAGCACAACACGCTCACCGGTCAGTCGACGAACCATCGTCACGTCTATTCGAAGGGCATTCACCTGATCGTGCCGCGGCTGACCGACAGCCAGCGGGTGCTGGCCTTCTTCGCCGACGATGGCCGGCTGTTCTTCGTCATCCCCATGGGGCCGCGAACCTGTATCGGCACCACCGATACCCGGGTCGAGCGTCCGGAAGTGGTAGCGACGGAGGAGGACATCCGCTTCGTGCTCGACAACATCAACAAGCGGCTGCGGCTCGAGCGTCCGCTGGACCAGCAGGACATCATCTCCATCCGCTGCGGCGTTCGCCCCCTGGCGGTCAAGGCTACGGGCGGCGGCGAGCGCGACTTCCTGCAGCTTTCGCGCAAGCATGCCATCGACATCAACCGGCAGGATGCCCATCTGAGCATCTTCGGCGGCAAGCTGACCGATTGCCTCAACGTCGGCGAGGAGGTGGTCGAGGCGGTGAACCGCATGGGGATCGAGGTGCCTTTCCCGAAGCACCGCTGGTACGGCGAGCCGCCCGATCAGGTACGTCGGGAGTTTCTGCACCAGGCCAGGCTGATGCGACTCGACGATCTCACCGCGCAAGCGTCATCCGAGCCGCTGTCGACCCGGCTGTGGCGGCGCTATGGCACCCACGCGCTGGAGATGCTGGAAGAGATCCGCGAGGACCCCCGCCAGGCCGAAGTGCTGATAGAGGGCACCGAGTACCTGCGCTGCGAACTACACTACGCCAAGCGGCGGGAGATGATCACGCGGCTGGAGGACTTCCTGCGCCGGCGCTCGAAGATCGCCTTGGTAGTGCATGAAGAGGCGATGCGTCGCTCGCCGGGGCTGCGCGAGGCCTGTGCGATCCTGTTCGGCGACGAGGCCGATTCGCGCCTGGAGGAGTACTTCGCCACGACCCGGCGCGAGCGCAGCGAGGCCGCCGCCATTGAGCGGGCTGCCACGGTCGCCGCCGCGAGCGCAGCGCTAGCGGAGCCGGGCGCCGAGCCGGGACGTCAGGCGTCGCATTGATGTTCGGCGGGTTGGCAGTATAATTCGCGTCAACTCAAATCGAATGCGAGGTTGACCGTGGGCTACTTGATCGGCGTCACCGCGCTCTGGGCCTTCTCGTTCTCGTTGATCGGCGTCTATCTGGCCGGTCAGGTGGACAGCTATTTCGCGGTGCTGGTGCGGGTGATGCTGGCGGCTCTGGTGTTCCTGCCGTTCCTGCGCCCCAGGCTGCTGGCCGGCCGCCAGCGGCTGGCGCTGATGGGTCTGGGCGCCGTGCAACTGGGCGTGATGTACATCTTCTTCTATCAGTCCTTCCTGCTCCTCACGGTGCCGGAGGTGCTGCTGTTCACCATCTTCACGCCGCTTTACGTGACGCTGCTCGACGATGCGCTGTTCGGCCGCTTCACGCCGTTCTACCTGCTCACCGCCGCCCTGGCGGTAGTGGGAGCGGCGGTGATCCGCTACGACGGAATCGACAGCGGCTTCCTGCTCGGTTTCCTGGTGGTGCAGGGGGCCAACCTCTGCTTTGCCCTGGGCCAGGTGGGCTATCGGCGCCTTTCCGCGGATCTGCCCGCCGAGCTGCCGCGTCACAGCGTCTTTGCCTGGTTCTACCTCGGCGCCCTGGTCGTGGCGCTGCCGGCCTTCGCGCTGCTCGGCAACGCCTCGGCGCTGCCTACCACCAGCGTGCACTGGGGCGTACTGGCCTGGTTGGGGCTGGTGGCATCGGGGCTTGGCTACTTCTTCTGGAACCTGGGGGCCACCCGGGTGGATGCCGGGGCCTTGGCCATCATGAACAACGCGCTGATCCCGGCCGGGCTGCTGGTCAATCTGGTGATCTGGAACCGCGACGCCGATCTGCTGCGGCTGGGGCTGGGCGGGGCGATCATCGTCGGCTCCCTGGTCCTCAACGAGTGGTGGCTGCGCCGCCGCGCTGCCGTTCCCGCCTGAGACGCGTTTGCCCGTCCTGCCCACTGTCTCCATAATGAACGCCCACGACGCGAGAGGCGAGGGCATGCACAAGCAGCACGACGGGTTCAAGAACATCGGTCTGATCGGCCGCCTGGGCAGCACCAAGGTGGTCGAGACCCTCGAGCGACTGCTTCGTCTTCTCGATGAGCGTGGCCTGCATGTGATCGTCGAGGATCGCACCGCGACCGTGCTGCCCGATCATGGTCATCCCGAGGCCAGCCGCCGCACGCTGGGTGAGCTCTGCGACCTGGTCATCGTGGTGGGCGGCGACGGCAGCCTGCTGGGCGCCGCCCGTACGCTGTGCCACAGCGGCACCCTGATGCTTGGCGTCAACCGTGGCCGCCTGGGTTTTCTCACCGACATCTCGCCGGACGAACTCGAAGAGCGGGTAGGGCAGGTGCTGGACGGCCAGTACGAAGTGGAAGAGCGCTTCCTGCTCGACGCCGAGCTGTACCGGGACGGCACCCTGGTGGGCAGCGGCGATGCCCTCAACGAGGTCGTGCTGCATCCCGGCAAGGCGGTGCGCATGATCGAGTTCGAGCTGTTCATCGACAAGCAGTTCGTCTGCAGCCAGCGCAGCGATGGCCTGATCATGGCCACGCCCACCGGCTCGACCGCCTATGCGCTGTCGGGCGGCGGTTCGATCATGCACCCCAAGCTGGACGTGATCGAGCTGGTGCCGATGTTCCCCCACACGCTCTCCAGCCGGCCCATCGTCATCGATGCCGCCAGCGAAATCCACGTGCACATCGGTGAGACCAACCAGACCTACCCGCACATCAGCTGCGACGGCCAGACCCGTGCCGTGGCCAAGCCCGACGACGTGCTGGTGGTGAAGCGCAAGCCGCAGCGGGTGCAACTCGTGCATCCGCTCGGTCATAACTTCTATGAGGTCCTGCGCAGCAAGCTGGGCTGGAGCAACCGGCTGGGAGATTGAGGTGAGGCAGGCGGCGATAGAAGGCTACGATCTGATCGGTGACGTACACGGCTGCGGGGCGACCCTGGGGGCGCTGCTGGAGAAGCTTGGCTACCATCAGCGTGGCGGCGTCTACCGCCATCCCCGGCGCAAGGCGATCTTCCTCGGCGATCTGATCGATCGCGGCCCGCGCATTCGCCTGGCGGTGAGCATCGCCCGGCGCATGGTGGAAGAGGGCGAGGCGCATATCGTCATGGGCAATCATGAATACAACGCCCTGGCCTACAGCCACCGCGCGCCACGCCAGTTGGGGCGCGAATGGCTACGTGAACACACCCCCCGGCACAACCGCATCATCAAGGAAACCCTCGATCAGTACCGCGACCATCCCGCCGAGTGGGACGAGACGCTGAGCTGGTTCATGGAAATCCCGCTGTATCTCGACTTCGACGCCTTCCGCGTGGTGCACGCCTGCTGGGACCAGCCGCTGATCGATGCGCTGGAAAAGGAGTGCCCGGGCGGCATCATCGACGAGCCGTTCCTCAGACAGTCCGTCGATTCGGATACGCAGGCCTATCGCATACTCGATCGCCTGACTCGTGGCGTGCACCTGCCCCTGCCCGCCGGGGTGGAGATCCACTCCGGCGACGGTTTCACCCGGCGCAGTTTCCGCGCCCACTTCTGGGCACGCGAGCCCCAGACCTGGGGCGACGTCATCTTTCAGCCCGACAACCTGCCCGACGCTCTGGAAGAGCGTGAGCTGACCGCGGCCGAGCGGGCCCGCCTGCCGCACTACGGGCTCGACCAGCCGCCGCTGTTCATTGGCCACTACTGGTGTGAAGGGGTGCCGGCGCTGCCCACGGCCAACATTGCCTGTCTCGACTACAGCGCGGTGAAGTTCGGGCGCCTCGTCGCCTACCGCTGGAGCGGCGAACGGCGGCTGGACGCCAACCATTTCGTCTGGGTGAGGGTGCCGCAGGAAGAGGCCGCGAGGCCGAGGCCGTGGGAGATCGACTTCGATTGAAGAGGGATACAAAGTTTTACAACTTTTTTTCTCGAACCCCTGAACTTCCCCTCGGCTCGCTCGTCTGAGTAGGTGTTCCCTTGAATGATCCCTTGCTCTTGTCCGGCGGCCCCCCTTCCGCCGGATTTTTTCTGTGCCCCGATTTTCTGTGCATCAGTGGGCAGATTTGAGAAAAGCCCCGCCGCAGCGCAAGATTGCACTCATTACCTTGGTTCAGGAAGCGCTCATGTATCGCATCATGCTGTTCCCCCACGAAACGGACACCAGCGAACTTCGTCGCGCGCTGTGGGCGCATCGCATCGGACACCGCTTCACCGAGGAAGCGGAAGGTCAGGTGCTGTGGCTGGCCAACCCGGATCAGCACGATGCCCTGATGCAGCTGCTGACGCGCTGGCAGCGCGGCGAGCGGGTCATGCCCGAGCGTCGCAAGCGTTCGTCGGGCACCGGCGGTTCCCTGGCCGTGGCCTTCCGCCAGGCGCCGGTCACCGCCGCAGCGCTGGGGATCTCGCTGCTGGTCTTCGCCCTGATGTATCTGCTCGGCGATATCGTGGTGGCCATGCTGACCATCGTGCCGGTCGGGATCGTCAATGGCAGCCTGGCGTTCGGCAGCCTGGCCGACTCCATTGCCTCGGGGCAGGTGTGGCGGCTGCTGTCGCCGGCGTTCATCCACTTCGGCTGGATGCACCTGATCTTCAACATGATGTGGCTGTGGTACTTCGGCCGTCAGGTCGAGACCCTGCAGGGCAGCGGGCGCATGCTGACGATCCTGCTGGTGGCAGGCATCGGCGCCAACCTGGCCCAGTACGCTACCGGCACCGTGCTGTTCGGCGGCATGTCGGGGGTCGACTTCGCGCTGCTCGGCTATGTCTGGCTGATGTCGCGCCGTGCGCCGCACAGCGGCTTCTTCGTGCCGCAGATGCTGGTGGTGTTCATGCTCGGCTGGATGGTGTTCACCATGACCGACATGGCCGCCGCGGTAGGCTTCGGCAACGTGGCCAACGAGGCGCATCTGGGCGGGCTGGTCGTTGGGCTCCTGCTGGGATGGTATTATTCCAGCCGTGCCCGCCGCCTTTGATCAAGAGAGTTTTACATGAGCGATATGACATTCGAGCGCATGATCCGCCAGATGACGCCGGCCATCTACGAGAGCCTCAAGCAGGCGGTGGAGCTGCGCAAATGGCCCGACGGGCGCATGCTGACCGCGGAGCAGACCGAACTCTGCCTCGAAGCGGTGATTCGCTACGAGCACGAGAACAACGTGCCCGAGGAGCTGCGCGTGGGCTACCTGCAGCAGCGCACCTGCGGCAGCGCCAGCAGCGGTACCGACGTACCACCCGAGCTGGCTGGGTTGGCCCGGGATGCCTCCCGTGACTGAGGAAATGCGGCATACATGGCTGCGCGGGCGAATCGCTGCGTTGCGCGGTGCGCGGAATCCTCACATATACCCCATATGCTCCGGTTGACTCGAAGCCTGCGACTTCTCGCCCCTTCGGGGCCAGCCTACGGCTGTTTGTCGCTTCGCTCGGTACTGTGCTCCGTGCGCCTTGCGCTTCATCCCGCTCGCCAGTCTATGCCACATCCCCTATGAATATTATTGAAACGAAAGAAATCGATTCCGCCGTAGTTCAGGGCTGCCTGAGCAAGATGGCCGTTGCACCGGGCGAGCAGGGCGGCGCGGTGCGCTATACGCTGCGTGCCGGTGAGCATCGCCTCGACCTGAACGCGCGGCTCGGCCAGCCGCTGCGGCTGGAGTGGACCGGGGCGATTGCCTGTACCCACTGCGGCCGGGCAACCAAGAAGAGCTTCGCCCAGGGCTACTGCTACCCCTGCTTCACTAGGCTGGCCCAGTGCGATACCTGCATCGTCAAGCCCGAGACCTGCCATTTCGACGCTGGCACCTGCCGTGAGCCGGAGTGGGCCGAGCGCCACTGTTTCCAGCCCCACGTCATCTACCTGGCCAATTCCTCCGGCCTCAAGGTGGGCATTACCCGCGGCACCCAGGTGCCCACGCGCTGGCTCGATCAGGGCGCGATCCAGGCGCTACCGATCCTGTCGGTCGAGACACGCCAGCAGTCGGGTTTGGTCGAGATGCTGTTCAAGGAGGAAGTGGCCGACCGCACCAACTGGCGCGCCATGCTCAAGGGCGAGGTCGAGCCGATGGACCTGCTGGCCGAGCGCGATCGCCTGCTGGCGCGTCTGGAGAGCGGGTTGGGCCAACTGCGCCAGCGCTTCGGCGTCGATGCCATTCGCCTGCTCGACGAGCCGCCGGTGAGCTTCGACTACCCAGTACTGGAGTTCCCACGCAAGATCGTCTCCCACAACTTCGACAAGAAGCCCGAGGTGACCGGCACTCTGCTGGGACTCAAGGGGCAGTACCTGATCCTCGACAGCGGCGTGATCAACCTGCGCAAGTTCACCGGCTACGAAGTGGCGGTGAGCTGAGCACGGAACTGAGCGCAGCCGAGAGGCTGCGCTATGCTCCCGTGAGAGATCTCTTTCAGGGGAGCCTGCCATGGATCAGATGCGCGCCATGCGCCTGCATGCCCCCGGCCAGCCGCTGCAGCTGGACCGGATCCCCAGACCACAGCCCGACAGCGCCCAGGTGCAGTTCCGCGTGCTGGCCTGTGGCGTCTGCCGCACCGACCTGCATGTGGTAGACGGCGAGCTGCCTTCGCCCGTACTGCCGCTGATACCCGGCCACGAGATCGTCGGCGAGGTCACGGCGCTAGGCGAGGGTGTCCATCACCTGAGCGTGGGCATGCGCATCGGCGTGCCCTGGCTGGGGTGGACTTGCGGCGAGTGCGAGGCCTGCCTGGCCGGTCGCGAGAATCTCTGCCCTCACGCGCGCTTCACCGGCTATACCCTCGATGGCGGCTACGCCGAGTACGGCGTGGCCGATGCCCGCTACTGTTTCCCCTTGATCGCCGAGGACGCCCAGGCCACAGCACCTCTGCTGTGCGCGGGGTTGATCGGCTACCGCACCTGGCGCCTGGCCGGTGGCGAGCAAAACCGCCGCCTCGGCATCTACGGTTTCGGCGCCGCCGCGCATATCCTCGTGCAGCTCGCCGTGGCGCGTGGGCAGCGAGTGTATGCCTTCACCCGACCGGGCGACGACGCGGCCCAGGCCTTCGCTCGAAGGCTCGGGGCCGTTTGGGCTGGCGATGCCGATCAGGCGCCGCCGGAGCCCCTCGATGCCGCGCTGCTGTTCGCGCCGGTGGGAGAGCTGGTACCCCTGGCTCTGGCGCAGGTACGTCCGGGTGGCACGGTAGTCTCCGGCGGTATCCACATGTCCAATATTCCCGCCTTTCCCTATCGCCTGCTGTGGCAGGAGCGCAGCGTCAAGTCGGTGGCCAACCTCACCCGCCAGGACGGCGAAGAATTCCTGGCCTTGGCCCCTACGGTGCCGATTCGCACCGAGACGCACGCCTACCCGCTGGAACGGGCCAACCAGGCGCTGAGCGATCTGCGCGAGGGTCGACTGACGGGAGCTGCCGTCATCGTGCCTTGAGGCGTCACTCGAACAGGTCGCCCTGGGCTCGTGGCGGGCGGAACGCGGTCACGTCGAGCTGTCGCGATTCGCTGGTGGCTGGGTCGTTGAGGCCCAGCCGTCGGCAGATCTTGTCGAAGCGCTGGGCGATCAGCTCGGCGAACACCCCCTCGCCGCGCATGCGCTTGCCGAAGCGGCTGTCGTAGTCGGCACCGCCGCGACTCTGCCGCACCAGACTCATCACCTTGCGTGCCCGCTCGGGGTAGTGGGCTTCCAGCCAATCCTCGAACAGCGGGGCCACTTCCCGCGGCAGGCGCAGCAGCGTCCAGCCGGCCCACTGCGCGCCGGCGTCTCGCGCTGCTGCCAGCAGCCGGTCCAGCTCATGGTCGGTCAGGCCCGGTATTATCGGCGCCACCATTACCCCCACCGGTATGCCGGCTTCGTGTAGCCGCTGCACGGTGCGCAGGCGCGCGGCGGGGGAGGCGGCCCGGGGCTCCAGGCTGCGCTTGAGCTCGGTGTCCAGGCTGGTCAGGCTGATCGACACCCGCACCAGCCGCTGGCGGGCCAATTCCCCTAGCAGGTCCAGATCGCGCAGGATCAGTGCGCTCTTGGTGATGATCGATACCGGATGGCGGCATTCGAGCAGGAAGCCCAGTATCTCGCGGCTGGTGCCACGCTCCGCCTCCAGCGGCTGATAGCAGTCGGTGTTGCCGGAGAAGGCGATGGGACGACACACGTAGCTGCGCTTGCAGAACTCCTCGCGCAGGCGATCCACCAGGCCGCTGCGGGCAATCAGCCGGGTCTCGAAGTCGATGCCCGGCGACATGTCCCAGTAGGCGTGGCTCGGTCGCGCGTAGCAGTAAATGCAGCCGTGTTCGCAGCCGCGGTAGGGGTTGAGGGAGCGGTCGAAGGCCAGATCCGGGGAGTCGTTCCACGCCAGCGCGCTGCGCGCCCGCTCCTCGCTGACCACCGTGGCCAGGCGCGTCGGCATCTCCTCCTGCCACCAGCCGTCGTCCTCCATTTCGCTGTGGGTGGGGGCGAAGCGGTTGCTGGGGTTGTAGGTGGCGCCGCGACCCTTGCGCGTTTGCTTGATGTCGAAGTGGGGCATGGCGAGCCTTCATTTAACTGTATTCATATACAGTATAGTGGGGCATTGGCCAGGTGCCAATCGTCAACGGCTCCAGCTGGCAGGCATTTGTCTCGGGTTTCCTTTACGCTTTGCCGTATGGATGCCATCTCCGACAGTCAATCCGAGCGCCAGGGCGAGGCGCTCTACTCGGTTCAGGGGCTGTGGTGCACCAGCTGCGCCCTGGCCGTCGAGGCACAGCTGGCCCGCATGCCCGGCGTCAGCGCCGCCAGCGTGCACTACCCCAGTGCCACCCTGCTGGTGCAGGGGCAGCCGCCGGCGCTCGAGGAAGCGCGGCTGGCGGCTGCCGTGGGCCGGCTCGGCTACCGCCTCGGTCCCCCCGAAGCGATAGGCGATGCCGAATCGCGGCTCGATGCCGAGAGCCGCTATCTCACCCTGCGGCTGCTCATGGCCGTGGCCTTCGGCATGTGGACCATGCTCGCCTCGCTGCTGATCTATGCCGGTGCCATGCCCAGTGCCGAGCTGGACGTGATCATGGCCTGGGTTTCGGGCGCATTCGCCCTGCCGGTCGTCACCTACGTGGCACTGCCGTTCTACCGTGCCGGCTGGCGCACGACCCGAGCATGGCGACCCGGCATGGATGCGCTGGTGGCGCTGGGCGCGCTGACGGCGGTGGGCGTATCGCTGTGGCTGCTGATGCTGGGCTCGCCGGAGGTCTATTTCGATACCGCGGTGATGTTGGTCACCCTGCTGCTGGTCGGTCGGCTGGTGGAAACCCTGTGCCGCCACCGCGGGCTGCGTGCGCTCCAGGCGTTGCATCGGCCGCCGGCGCAGGTACAGCGCTGGGTGGCGGATGCCTGGCACTCCTGTGCGCTGGAAGCGGTGGCGGTGGGGGATCGGCTGCGCGTCGAGCCCGGCGAGACCCTGCCGCTGGATGGCGTCCTTCGCGATGGCGAAGCGCTGCTCGACCTCTCACCGCTGACCGGCGAAAGCGCGCCGCGGCGCTGCCTGCCGGGCGATGCCGTGGCGGCCGGCTGCCGTAACCTCGGTGCGGCGCTGGTATTCGAGGTCACCGCGCCCGCCGGCGAGTGTCGTCTGGACCGGCTGCGCGAGCAGATGTGGTGGCAGCAGGCGCGCAAGGGCGAGCTGCAGCGGCTGGCGGACCGCTTCGCCGGCTGGCTCAGCCCCCTGGCGGTGGTGCTGGCGTTGCTTACCCTGGTGGCGACCTGGCTGGCCGGCGTGCCGACCGAAGAGGCCTGGGTGAGGGCGCTGTCGGTGCTGGTAGTGGCCTGCCCCTGCGCCGTGGGCCTGGCGATTCCCCTGGCCGGTCTGGCGGGCAGCGGCCAGGCCCTGGAGCGCGGCGTGGTGATTCGCGACCCGGGGGCCTTCGAGACGCTGGCGCGAATCCGCAGCGCCGCCTTCGACAAGACCGGCACCCTCACCGCCGGGGAGCCGCAGGTGCAAGCCATGTACTCGACGGCCAACCTGTCTGAACCGGAGCTGCTGGCGCTGGCCTCGGTGGCGGCGCGTGGCAGCGAGCACCCGTTGGCGCGGGCCGTGCGTCGCTATGTTCAAGATGCCCAGGATGCCGGGGCGGGCGGGGAGCTCGAGATCGTGCAGGCCGAGGAGGTCGGCGGACGCGGGCGGCGGGTCTCACTTGGCGACGGGCGAGAGCTGCTGCTGGGCAGCCGTGCCTGGCTCGCCGAGCAGGGCGTTGCCACCCAGCAGGCCGCCGACTCGGGAGAAAGCGAAGTGCTGCTGGCCTGCGACGGTGCCCTGCTGGCGCGCTTCACCCTGGGCGAGACGGCCCTGCCCGGCACCGCAGAAACGCTGGCCGAGTTGCGCCGTCACGGCCTCGCGCTGGCGCTGATCAGCGGCGACAGGGCGCCGGCGGTGAGGCGGCTGGCGGATGCGGTGGGCATGAAAGCGGAGGAGTGCTATGCCGGGCGCAGCCCCGAGGCCAAGGCCAAGCTGCTGGCGGCCATGCCGCAGCCGTCGCTCTACGTTGGCGACGGGCTCAACGACGTGGTGGGGCTGGCCACTGCCAGCGTCGGCGTGGCGCCGCTGGGTGCCAATAGCACGGTGCAGGAGGGCGCCAGCGTGGCGCTGCTGAAGCCCGGGGTGGCCGGGGTCGAGGTGGCCTGGCGCCTGGCGCACCGCACGCGCCGGGTGATGCGCCAGAATCTGGTGCTCTCCGGCATCTACAACCTGCTGGCACTGGGGCTGGCGGTGGCCATGCCGATTCCGCCCTTGATAGCGGTGCTGGCCATGGTGGCCAGCTCGCTCAGCGTAGTGGCGAATTCGGCACGCCTGGCCCTGACCGGCGAGCGGGAGCCCCAGGTACGACAGCAGAGCCAGCAGGTGGGAGCGCTGGGCACGGCGCCGTGACAGGCCGAGCCAGCCTGTTAAGATGGCGGCTGCCCCACGCCCTATCAGGATACGCTCATGCTTGCCGATACCCTGGCCGCCATCGTACCGGTCGATGACGCTCTCGCCCCCGCCGTGCAGACACGCCTCGACAACCTCACCAAGCCCCCCGGCAGCCTGGGTCGTCTCGAATCGCTGGTCATCCAGCTTGCCTGTCTGAGCGGCAGCGCTGCGCCTGCTGTGAGCCCGCCCGGGGTGATCGTCTTCGCCGCCGACCATGGCGTGGCCGAAGAGGGCGTGTCGGCCTTTCCCCAGGAGGTCACGGCGCAGATGGTGGCCAACTTCGCCGCCGGCGGCGCCGCCATCAACGTCTTCGCCCGCCAGATCGGCGCACGGCTCGAGGTCGTCGACGTGGGGGTGAAGGGCACCGTCGAAGGTGAGGGCGTGGTCCACGACAAGGTGCGCCCCGGCACCGCCAATTTCGCCCGCGAGGATGCCATGAGCCTGGCCGAGGCCCAGCGCGCCATCGAGGTCGGCATACGTGCCGCCGCGCGCAGCCACGCCGCCGGCTGCCGCTGCCTGATCGTCGGTGAGATGGGCATCGCCAACACCACCGCCAGCAGCGCCCTGCTGGCCGTCCTGAGCGGGCGGCCGGTGACCCGCCTGGTGGGGCAGGGGACGGGCATCGATATCTCGCGCCTGGCCCACAAGGCCGGGGTGATCGAAAGCGCCCTGGCGGCTTGCGATGCCGACCCCACCCGGCCCATGGAAGTGCTGGTCAAGCTCGGCGGGCTGGAGATCGCCGCCATGGCCGGCGCCTACCTGGGTGCGGCCGCCCGGCGCATGCCGATCCTGGTCGACGGCTTCATCGCCACGGTGGCGGCGCTGGTGGCCTGCCGGCTCGTGCCTGCGCTGCGCGGCTACCTGATCTTCGGCCACCGTTCCTGCGAGCCGGGCCACGACGTGGCGCTGGAGCTGCTCGAGGCCGAGCCGCTGCTCGACATGCAGCTGCGCCTGGGTGAGGGCACCGGAGCGGCACTCGCCTTCCCGCTGCTCGAAGCCGCCTGCCGCATGCTGAGCGAGATGGCCACTTTCGATTCGGCCGGGGTGGCTGGCGCTGCCCCTGAGTCATGAGCGCCGAGGCATGAGCGTCGAGCCGCTGAGCCTGGCCCTGCTGGCACTGCTGCTGGGGGCCATCGCGCTGGATCTGCTGATCGGCGACCCGCCCTGGCTTCCCCATCCGGTGGTCGCCATGGGGCGGCTGATCGAGGTGCTGGAGCGTCGCTGGAACCACGGCAGCCCGCGAGCCCGTCGCTGCAAGGGCTTTCTGCTCACCGGTTGCGTGGTGGCGCTCGTCTATGCGCTGGCCTGGAGTGGGCTGGCGCTGCTCGCCTGGCTGCACCCCTGGCTTGGGCGCATCGGCGAACTGCTGTTGCTGGCCAGCGCGCTTGCCATCAAGGGGCTGCGCGATGCCGCCTTCGCGGTGGCCGACCCGCTGGTCAAGGGCGACCTCGCAGGTGCGCGCCGGGCCGTTGCGATGATCGTCGGGCGCGACACCGATACCCTCGACGAGGCCGGCGTGACCCGGGCCACGGTGGAAACCGTGGCCGAGAACACGGTCGATGGCATCACCGCGCCGCTGTTCTGGGCGCTGCTCGGCGGGGCGCCGCTGGCGCTGGCCTACAAGGCGGTGAATACGCTGGACTCCATGGTCGGCCATCGCAGTGAGCGCTACGCCGATTTCGGCTACGCTTCGGCCAGGCTCGACGACCTGGCCAACTGGGTGCCGGCCCGGCTCACCGCCCTGAGCATGTGGCTGGCCGCCCTGGCGCTGCCGGGGGCGCGCTGGCGAGGGGCACTGGCCGGCACCTGGCGCGAGGCGCCGGGCCACCCCAGCCCCAACGCCGGCTGGCCCGAAGCGATGATGGCGTACCTGCTCGGCGTGCAGCTCGGCGGCACCAATACCTACGGCGGGCGGGTCTCAGAGCGGGTAAGGCTGGGCGAGCCGCACGAGCCGCTGCGGGTCGTCCATATCGAACGTGCCGTGCGCCACATGCATGGCGCCTGGGCCGTGTTCTTCCTGCTGATGGCCGCCGTGGCCGGGGTGCGGAGCGCCTGGGCATGAGCGAGGGGGGAGACGCATGAGCGACTGGCCGAGCCATGGCGGGCGCCCCGAGCAGCTGCTGCCGCGCTTCGGCCTCGCTGGCGACAGTGAGGTCATCGACTTCAGTGCCAACCTCAACCCGCTGGGGCCGCCGCCCTGGCTGGCGCAGCGGCTCGCCGCCTGCGTGACGGAACTCGCCGTCTATCCCGACCCTGACTATGGCGAGGCGCGAGACGCTATCGCCATGAGCGAAGGGCTCGGGCCCGAGCAGGCAAGGCTCACCAACGGCGGCGCCGAGGCGATCTTCCTCGCTGCGGCGCTGCTGGCCAGGCAGGGGGCGCGTCGGGCCGCGATCGTGCAGCCCACCTTCGGCGAGTATGAGCGGGCCTGCCGCCACTACGGCATCGCCGTGGAGCACGTCGAGCTGGCGCCGGGCAGTTTTGCGCTGGATGAGGCACGTGCCGATGAGGCCATGCGCGATGCCGGCGCGCTGTTCCTGTGTCGCCCCAACAACCCTACCGGAACGCTGATCGAGCGCGGGATCGTCGAGCGCCTGCTGGTAGCGGGCCGTCGCCACGGCGCCATGCTGGTGGTGGACGAGGCGTTCGTCGATTTCGTCACGCCGGACGAGCGGCTCACGCCGCTGCTGGCTCGCTTCGACAACCTGCTGCTGCTGCGTTCGATGACCAAGCTGTATGCCATTCCCGGCCTGCGGTTGGGCTACCTGCTGGGCTCAGCCGCCGCGGTAAACGCTATTGCCGAGTTGCAGCCGCCGTGGAGCGTCAACGCCCTGGCGGCGGGGCTGGTCGCGCCGCTGTTGGCGGACCGGGACTATCTGACGCGAACCCGCGCCTGGCTCGACGCCGAGCGCCCCTGGCTGCAGGGCGAGCTCGCAGCGCTGGGGCTCGACGTCGTGCCGTCCCACGCCAACTTCCTGTTGTTCAGGGATGCTCGGCTTCAGGATGCTCACGGCGGGTCGATGCCGGCGCTGCTGGAACACCTGGCGCGCGGCGGCATTCTCGTCCGTCATACCCACCATTTCATCGGCCTCGAGGGCGCCTGGCTGCGGGTGGCGGTGCGCTCGCGGCCGGAGAACCGGGCGCTGGTCGAGGCCATCGCGCGTTGGAGACATCCATGATCGCTTTCATCAGCGGCGGGGCACGCTCCGGCAAGAGCACCCATGCCGAAGCCCTGGCACGACGCTGGCAGGCCGAGCGGGGCGGGGCGCGCTACTACCTGGCGACCGCCAGGAGCGGCGGCGACGAGTGGCAGGCCCGCATCGGCCGTCATCGGCAAGTCCGGGGCGAGGGCTGGATCACCCTGGAGGAGCCGGTGGATCTCATCGCCGCCCTCGAGCGGGTGGCGCCCGGCAGCACGCTGCTGCTCGACTGCCTGACCCTGTGGGCCAGCCAACTGCTCTATGCAAGCGAGTATGCCGGCGAGCTCGACGAGGCGCGGGGCATTGCCATGCTCGAGCGCCTGCTGGCCGAGGCCCGGCAGCGCGACGTGGCGCTGGTGATCGTCTCCAACGACGTCAACGAGGGCATGCCCCCCGAGGACGCCGAGGTGTGGCGCTACCTGGCTTTTCTGCAGCGGGCTCACCGCTTGGTGGCGCAGGAGGCGGACGAGGTGATCCAGGTGATGGCAGGGCTGCCGCAGGTGTGGAAACGCCGTGGTGAGGAGCGCTCATGAAAGACGCCGCCTTTGGCCTGGTGCTGGCGCTGCAGTTCCTGACCCGCCTGCCGCTGCCGTTCGCCTGCCCCTGGACGCCGGCCACTCGGCTCTGGGCGGTACGCTGCTATCCGCTGGTGGGCGTGCTGCTCGGCGGCCTGCTGGCGGCGACGGCCGCGCTGTTCGAGAGCCTGCTACCTGCACCGCTGCTGGCGCTGGCGCTGCTCACGCTATGGGTGGCGCTCTCCGGCGGGCTGCACCTGGACGGCCTGATGGACGTCGCAGACGCCCTGGGCAGCAACGCGCCGCTGGAGCGCAAGTGGGAGATCATGAAGGATCCCCATGTGGGCAGCTTCGGCATCCTGGCGCTGGTGTTCCTGCTGCTGTGGAAGGCCGCGCTGCTGTTCGTGCTGCTCGACGCCGGCGCCAGCCTGCTGCTGCTGGTGATGATCCTGGGGCTGGGCCGCCTGGCAGCCGTGGCGCTGCTGGTGCTGGCCCCGGCGGCACGGCCCGAGGGCATGGCCGCCAGCTGGAAGCGCGATCTTTCACCGCGCGATCTCTGGCTCGCGGCGCTGCCGCTGCTGCCGCTGGCCGCGCTGGTGCCGGGAGGCGTGTGGCTGTGCCTTGCACTGGCGCCGTTCCTGATGCTCTATGCCTGGGGCATGCTGCGCGCCTTCAAGGGCATCAACGGCGATATCGTCGGAACCGCAATCGAGGGAGGAGAGCTATGGCTGCTGCTGGTCGCCTGGAGCTGGTGGTCGTTCGTCACGGGGTGACGCAGTGGAATCGCGAGCGTCGCTACCAGGGGCAGCGCGACATCCCGCTGCTGCTACCCGAGGCCTTGCCTGGTCTCGATCGGCTGCGCGAGGCGCTGGAGGAGCAAACCTTCGATGCCGTGCACTGCAGCGATTTGACCCGCTGCCGGCAGACCCTGGCGCACGTGGTCGAAGGGCGCGAGCGGGCCTGGCCGACGCACTTCGATGCGCGCCTGCGCGAGCTCGACTTCGGCGACTACGAGGGGCGCACCTATGATGAGCTGAAGTCGCAGCCCTTCTATCGCGCCTGGATCGACAGCGAAGGCCAGCAGCCGCCGCCCGGCGGCGAATCCACCGCCGAGCTGCGCCAGCGGCTCGACGACTGGTTCGCCGACCTCGTGAACGGCTGCTCGCCGCACGGCCACCATCGCGCGCTGGTGGTCTGCCATGGCGGGGTGATTCGCGAGCTGCGCCGCCGCTTCGAGGGCATCGGCTTCTGGGAGGGCGGCGTCGTTCAGGCCGAGGGGCGCCGATTCACCTTCACTCATGACGGGGAGCGCTGGAAATGCAGCTCTTCATCGGCGGTACCTGCGCCGGCAAGCGCGGCGTCGTAAGGCAACGCTTCGAGGAGCCACGCTGGCACTCCGCCCATGCGCGAGACCGGCTCGAGGCGTGGCCTTCGGTTGCCGACACCGCATGCCTGGTGCTGGAGGGCTGGGAGCGCTGGATCGGCGAGCGGCTCGCCGCCGAGCCCGACGACGACCGGCTGCGCCAGGCCATGGTGCGGGAGCTGGATGCGCTGCGGGCCTGGGAGGCCGAACGCGGCGGCCAGGCGGTGCTGATCCTGCTCGAGATGGGCCGCGGTATCGTGCCTCTCGGCCTGGAGAACAGGCGCCTGCGCGACCTCAACGGCTGGCTGGCCCAGGATGCCGCGGCCCGCTGCGAGCGGGTGTGGTACGTATGGAACGGACTGGTGAAAGAGCTAAGTTGTTGATCTATATCAGCCTGAGCGCAACGGTGCGTTGACGTTCGTCGGCGCTGTTGTTAGCTTACGCCCACTCTCAGGCGCCTCATTGTCCTATCGAGGTTAAACGGGAAGTCGGTGGTTCTCTTCGCAGTCGAAGAGGCGCATTCCGACGCTGCCCCCGCAACGGTGATCGAGTGCAGGTCCATCATCACGCCACTGTGCTTTGCATGGGAAGGCGATGGACCCGGAGCGTGTAGTCGGCGCTTCACTCGTCAGCCCGGAGACCGGCCTGAGAGCGGGAAACATCTTACAAATCGCCGAGCGGGATGAAGCGCAAGGCGCACGCAGCGCAAAAACCGGAGCCTATGTGGTATAGGTGAGGATTTTGAGCAGCGCGCAACGCAGCGATTCGCTCGCGCAGGCATTTGTAGGTGTTTCCCTCATGCCGGGTTGCGGTGGGCTACCTCGAGGCAGGGCCGCACCTCTCCCTTTCTCGATCCCCTTCACGCCACCCCGGCTTCGCCTAGAAGACCGTGCGGGTAGGCACGGCGAGCAAGGGAATCGAAATGAAAACCAGACATCACCTGGCCGCGCAGGGCCTGGCCGCCTTCGGCCTGGCAGCGCTTCCTCTGGCCGTTCAGGCCCAGGCCACCACCGCCCAAGAAACCGACACCGTCGCGCTCAACCCGATGGTGATCACCGCCACCCTGGCGCCGCGTACCGCCGACGAGACGCTCTCCTCGGTGACCGTGCTCGACGAGGCCACCCTGCGCCGGCAGGACCCCACCAGCGTTACCGATATGCTGCGCGGCCAGCCGGGAGTGGACGTCACCACCAACGGTAGCTTCGGCAAGAACAGCAGCGTCTACCTGCGGGGTACCGGCAACGAGTCGACGCTGCTGATGATCGACGGCATTCGCCTGCGTTCGGCGACGGCGGGTGGCGCGGCCTGGCAGTTCCTCGACCCGCGCATGTTCCAGCGCGCCGAGATCGTGCGTGGCCCGCGTGGCAGCCTCTACGGTGCCGATGCGGTGGGTGGGGTAGTGCAGTTGTTCACCCATGAGGCGCAGGAGGGCGGTCCGCACCCACGCGTCTCGGTGGGCGGCGGCTCCTTCAACACCCAGCGCTACAGCGCCGGGCTCTCCGGCAGCAGCGGCGGCACTCGCTACAGCTTTGCCGGCAGTCATTTCACCACGGACGGTACGCCCATTCGTCGCGATGGCGAGGACAAGGGGTATGACAATACCTCTGGGCTGGTTCGGCTCGCCCATGCCTTCGAGGATGGCAGTGAAGTGGGGCTGCTGGCGTTACGTGCCCGTGGCAACACGGAGTTCGACCGCTTCGGGGCACCGTCCGATACGGACTTCGTCCAACAGGTTGCCGGCATCTATGGCGAAACTCCGTTCACCGACACCTGGCGTAGCCGCCTCACACTGAGCGAATCCCGCGATGAGCAGGATACGAGCTACTCCACCGGCACCAACTTTTTCGACACGCGTAGCCGGGCGGCTCGCTGGGACAATACTCTGGATTTCGGCCCCCATCAGTTGGTGGTAGGCTCCGAGTACATGCATGATGCCATCGAGGCGACCGACGATTTCGTCGAGGAAAGCCGCGACAATGTCGCCGTGTATGCTCAGGCGCTGCTCGACTTCGACCCCTTCTCGGTCCAGGCGAGTTTGCGTCACGATGACAACGAAGCCTTTGGCCGGGAACTGACCGGGGGCATCGCACTGGGGTTCGAGTTCGACGCTCACCATACGCTCCGCGCCAGCTACGGCACTGCCTTCCGCGCGCCTACGTTCAATGATCTCTACTACTGGGACGAGTGGGGCAGCGAGGGCAATCCGGACGTCAATGCCGAGACTTCCCGTACCTTCGAGCTGGGTGCCAGAGGCCAGTATCGCAGCGGCTTCTGGGATCTGGCCGTTTACCAGAGCGATATCGACGATCTCATCGCCTGGACGCCCGACCCCGACGACCCGTTCCGCTGGACCCCCATGAATGTCAACGAGGCCCGTATTCGAGGTATCGAACTCGCGACAGGTGTCGAGCTCCAGCACTGGACCCTGCAGACGGCCCTGACCTGGATCGATCCGGAAAATCGTAGCGGAGCCAATGCGGGCAATCGTATCCAGCGCCGGGCCAGCCAGAGCGCCCGTTTCGACGTGGATCGCGAGCTGGGCGAGTGGTCGCTGGGCGGCTCCTGGATCGTTCAGGGGTATCGCTACAACGATGCCGCCAACACGGATCGCATCGGTGGCTTCGGGCTGGTCAACCTGCGTGCCGGGTGGCAGTTCGCCCCGCTGTGGTCGGCTCGTCTGACGGTGGAGAACGCCCTGGACAAGGAGTACGAAACTTCCCGTGACTACCTCAACGCCGGCCGTGCGGCCTTCGTCAGTGTCCACTTTGGCCAGTAAGGGCCGGTTCGGCGGGGCCCTTGGCCCCGCTGCATCTTCCTGTGCCTTGCTGGCGCTGGCCCTGTCGGGGCCGGAGGCCGGCGAGGCGCGTGCCGGTTCGCTGTGCGCCATCGACGACCGCGAGCGGGAGGTGTGCCTCGAGGCACCGGCCAGGCGCATCGCCGCGCTCTCGCCCGGCGCCACCGAGCTGGTCTACGCCGCCGGGGCGGGGGAGAAGGTGGTGGCGGTGGTGGCCTTCAGCGACTATCCGCCGGAGGCCAGGGACGTACCGTCGGTGGGCAGCCATACCCGCATGGATCTGGAAACCCTGGTGACGCTGAACCCCGACCTGGTGATCGGCTGGATGACCGGCAATCCGCCCGAGCAGCTCGAGACCATTGAGGCGCTGGGCATACCGGTGTTCTACATCGAGCCGCGGGACTTCGAGGGCGTTTCCAGCGCCCTCGAGCGTCTGGCGCTACTGGCCGATACCCGCGAGCAGGGCGATCGCGTGGCGGCCGAGTTCCGCAATGGCATGGCTGCGCTGGCCGAGCGCTACGCCGATGCCGAGCCGATATCGGTGTTCTACCAGGTGTGGGACGAGCCGTTGATGACCATCAACGACGAGCACCTGATCGGCAAGGTGCTGACCCTGTGCGGTGGGGTCAACGTGTTCGGCGAGCTGTCGCGGCTGGTGCCGCGCATCGACGACGAGTCGGTGCTGGCCGCCGACCCCGAGGCGATCCTGGCCGGCGGCATGGGCGAGGAGAACCGCGGCTGGCTGACCCATTGGCAGCAGTATCCGAGCCTGACCGCCGTCGAACGCGACAATCTCTACTTCGTGCCGCCATCGCTGATCCAGCGCCCCACGCCGCGGCTGCTCGAGGGCAGCCGCCTGTTCTGCGAGCAGCTCGAGCGTGCCCGTGCCAAGCGCTGAGGCCGGCATGACCACGCCCCGGCGCGTACTGTGGCCGCCGCTGGCCGTGCTCGCGCTGCTGGGGCTGGCGGTGCTGCTGCTGTCGGTCACCCTGGGCAGTGCCGCGCTGTCGCTCGCCGACGTATGGGCGGTGGCGCGCGGCGAGGGCAGCCCCCTGGCGCGCACGCTGATCCTCGACCTGCGCATCCCGCGTTCTCTCTCGGCCTTTGCCGTGGGCGGCCTGCTTGCCGTGGCCGGTGCTCTGATGCAGGTGCTGCTGCGCAATCCCCTGGCCGACCCCTACGTGCTGGGCCTCTCCGGCGGGGCCTCGGTGGGGGCGCTGGCGGCGATGCTGGCGGGGCTGGGCGGGGCGGTGATCACCGGCTCCGCCTTCGCCGGGGCCTTTCTCTCCACGCTGCTGGTGTTCGGCCTGGCCCACGGCACCGGTAGCTGGACCCCGTCGCGGCTGCTGCTCACCGGCGTGGTAGTGGCCGCCGGCTGGGGCGCGGTGATCACCCTGATGCTGGCGATAAGCCCCGCCGAGCGCCTGCCCGGCATGCTCTACTGGCTGATGGGCGATCTCTCCTACTCACGCTCCCCGTGGCCGCCGCTGGCGCTGCTGCTGGTCATCTGCCTGCTGCTGATGCCGCTGGGGCGCAGCCTCAACGTCATGGCGCGCGGCCCGCTGCAGGCGGCGGCGCTGGGGGTCAACGTGCGACCGCTGGAGTGGACGATCTATGTCGTGGCCAGCGTGCTCACCGCCACGGCGGTGACCACCGCCGGCAGCATCGGCTTCGTCGGCCTGGTGGTGCCGCACATGCTGCGTCTGGTGCTGGGCAACGATCAGCGCCTGATCCTGCCGGCCTGCGCCCTGGCCGGCGGCACCCTGCTGGTGCTGGCCGATACCCTGGCGCGTACCATGATCGCCCCGGAGCAGCTGCCGGTGGGAGTGATCACCGCGCTGCTCGGCGTACCCACCTTCCTCTATCTGCTGTACCGGAGCCGCTGATGAACCGCCTCGAGATCCGCGAGCTGGTCATCGACGTGCCGGGGCGGCGCGACGGCCGGGCGCTCACGCTCAGCGTCGAGCCGGGGCAGGTGTGGGGCGTGCTCGGTCCCAACGGCGCCGGCAAGACCACCCTGCTGCACACCCTGGCTGGGCTGCGCGGGCCGCGGGCAGGGCAGGTGCTGATCGACGGCCGCCCGCTGGCGGCGCTGGGCCGGCGACAGGTGGCGCGTAAGCTGGGGCTGGTGTTCCAGGAGCGCCACGACGGCTTTCCCGCCACGGTGCGCGAGACCGCACTGATCGGTCGGCATCCGTGGCTGTCGGCGTGGCAGATGGAGGGTGGCGAGGACCTGCGCCTGGCCGAGGCGGCGCTCGAGCGGCTCGATGTCGATCACCTGGCCGAGCGCCTGGTCAGCACGCTCTCGGGAGGGGAGCGCCAGCGCCTGGCGATTGCCACCGTGCTGACCCAGGCGCCGCAGATCTGGCTCGCCGACGAGCCCACCAACCATCTCGATCTGCATCACCAGAGCGCGGTGATGGCGCTGCTCGCCGAGCAGGCCGCCGAGGGCCGCGCGGTGATGATGTGCCTGCACGATCTCAACCTGGCGGCACGCTGGTGCGACCACCTGCTGCTGCTCTATCCCGACGGCGAGGCGTGCTGGGGGCCGGCCAGAGACATGCTGGTACCCGCCGCCCTGGAGCGGCTCTACGGCCAGCGCCTGGCCACCGCCGAGATCGACGGCGCCCCGGTGTTCGTGCCCATTAGATGAGAAACGCAGATGGAGCCTGTCGGGCTCATCAGTTGGGCTCCTCAGACGGGCTTCTCACTCGGTCTTTTTATAGCGCGCTGCGAAAGCGCATGATCCGGCTCTGATCAACGGGATCTTCGAGGATGTCGGCCTGCACGCCGAAGGTGCGGCGCAGCCTGGCGGCGGTCAGCACCTGCTCGGGCGTGCCGAGGTCGACCAGCCGGCCGGCTTCCATCACGCCGATACGGTCGCAGTCCATGGCCTGGTTGAGGTCGTGCAGGGCGATGACCACCGTCACCGGCAGCTGCTTGACCAGCCGCAGGATCGAGAGCTGGTGGCGGATGTCGAGGTGGTTGGTGGGCTCGTCGAGCAGCAGAATGCGCGGCTGCTGAGCCAGGGCGCGCGCAATGTGCACGCGCTGGCGTTCGCCGCCGGAGAGGGTGTGCCAGAGGCGTTCTGCCAGGGGCAGCATGCCGACGTCTTCGAGGGCGCGGTGGACGATGGCGTCATCCTGCTCGGTCCAGGGTTGCAGCGGCGAGAGGAAGGGGGTGCGGCCCAGCTCCACCACCTCCCTGGCGCCGATGCGCTCGTGAGTCTCCGCCTGCTGCTCGACGAAAGCGATGCTACGGGCGATATCGCGCTGCGGCATTGCCTGCATCGGTCGGTCGTCCAGCAGCACACGCCCACGCTTCGGTCGTTGCAGTCCGGCCAGTACGCGCAGCAGCGTGGTCTTGCCCGAGCCGTTCGGGCCGATCAGGCCGAAGGTCTCGCCGGGCGCAATGCCGAGGCTGACGTCATCCAGCAGCTTGTGCCCGTGGATTGCCCAGCCGACGCTTTCCGCGGTCAGTTTCATCGTCTTCTCGTCCCACGAATCAGAATGACGGCGAAAGCCGGCGCCCCGACCAGGGCCGTGACCACGCCGATCGGCAGCACCTGCCCCGGCACGATGACGCGCGAGATGATGTCGGCGCCGATCAGGAACACGGCGCCGGCCAACGCCGAGGCCGGTATCAGCCGGGTGTGGCGATTGCCCACCAGAAAGCGCATGGCATGAGGGATCACCAGCCCCACGAAGCCGATGGCGCCGACCATCGACACCATCGTTGCCGTCACCAGCGCCATGACGGCGATCAGGATCGCCCGCACGCGGCGCACGGCGATGCCCATCGAGGCGGCGCTGTCGGCACCGAAGGTGAAGGCGTCCAGGGCGCGCCGATACCATAGGCACACCAGCAGGCCGCCCAGGGCGGCGGGCAGGCCCAGGGTGACGTCGTCCCAGCGCACGCCGGAGAGGTTGCCCATCAGCCAGAACATGATGCCCCGGGCCTGTTCGGCATTCGCCGACTTGGCAATGATGAAGGCGGTAAGGGCATTGAACAGCTGCGACCCGGCGATACCGGCCAGAATGATGGCACCTGCGGCCTGGGCGCTGCGCCCACCCCCGGTGCCGCTGCCGGCGGCACGGGCGAGCAGTACCACCAGGGAGAACGCCAGCCCCGCACCGGCAAAGGCGCCGAGCGAGAGCGTCACGGCGCCGGCACCGAGTCCGGCGATGGTGACCGCCACGGCGCCGGTCGAGGCGCCGGCGGAAATTCCCATCAGGAAAGGGTCGGCCAGCGGGTTGCGCAGCAGGGCTTGCAGGACGACGCCGGACAAGGCCAGCCCGGCACCGCAACAAGCGGCGAGGATGGCGCGGCTGAGCCGGTAATTCCAGATGATGCCGGCGTCGATTCGGTCGACGGCATGCTCCGCTCCCCACAGCCGGTTCGCCAATACCTTGAGAATGGTCTCCAGCGGTATCGCCGTTTCGCCGATCGCGGTGCCGGCCATCACGGCCAGGAACAGCGTCGATGGCGCGAGCCAGGCCCAGCGCCATCGGAAAACCATTGGTAACTGCACTGCTGCGGCCAGTTTCATCGTTCGAAGGAGAGGGTCGTCAAGGCATCGGCCAGCGATTCCAGGCCGAAGATCGTGCGCATGGTGGCACTCATTGCATGAGCATCCATCTCGATGATGTTGCCGTTCTTCACCGCCGTCATCTCCTGGGTCACCGGATCGCTATGCAGGAAATCCAGCTTTTCTTCGATATCGTCGGCGGGAAAGCGTCGGCGATCCATGCGCGCTATCACGATCAGGTCAGGGTCGGAACGGGCAATGGATTCCCAGCCGACGATAGGCCATTCTTCATCGGATTGAATGACGTTCTGAATGCCGAGTTTCTCCATCATGTAACCGGGGGAGCCGAGCCGGCCTGCCACGTAAGGATCCACCGAGCTATCGGGGGAAGAGAACCAGAATACTGCCGAAAGGTCCTGAGGAAGCTCCAGGCTTTCGGCCTTGGCAATGGCGTCGGCTTCACGCGCCTCGAGTTCGGTCACCAGGGCTCTGCCGGCCTCCTGTACGTCGAAGATGGCGGCCAGCTCGGTGATGCCTTTGTAGACATGCGCGGGGGAGAAGGCAGCGGTACGGGTGCCGTCGCCGCCGGTGCTGTTGTCCTTGGTGTCGCAGTCGGCGGGCATCACATAAGTGGCGATACCCAACTCGTGAAACTGTTCGCGACTCGCCACGCTGCCGGTGGGTCCTACATGCCACTCGTACTGGGCCGCGACGAGCTGCGGTCGACGATTCACAACGGCTTCGAAGCTCGGGTCATTGTCGGCCAGCCGTTCGATGCCGGCGTTGACCTCGCTGAACTCAGGCAGCACAGGATTGAACCAGACCGAGGTGCCGAGCACCCGATCGTAAAGGCCCAGGGAATAGAGAATCTCGGTGGCGGACTGCCCAACGGTAACGACGCCTTCAGGAGCGGAAGAGAAGCTGATTTCTGTACCGCAATTGATAAGGGCCAATGGATATTCAGTATCGCTTGCCATGGCGAATGAGGCGGGAATTAGCGACAATGGAAGCAGGAAATGGCGAGCGATTTTCATTGGTCGTTGTCCGGAGTCTGGGAGAATTCTTCGGATGATTTGGCGTGAAACCCGGCATTGCTGCCATCTCTGTCCTCGCGCCGGCCGTGGATTCACTGCCATTGGCCTGAGATGCCGTGTGCGAATGGCGAGGATCATGATTCAAACCTGCGGTAAAATACAACCCCAAAATTTCCTTCGAGGTTGAGGTTTCCGTAGCGCCTTGGCGCTGCTCGGGGAAGCTTTTGCCTACCTGTGAAATCTAGAGTTTTCAGTCGATTGCGAGAGAGTTTGCTGTGCAATCAGCCACCGCAGACACTGAGGTCAGGCCAGGACACGCTACGCATTGCGCTGGTTGCGGCAGTTCCTTTACGATGGTCCGACTGAAATGGGTGCCCCTGTGTCTAGGGGATAATCGGGAAGTATGGTGAGGCCGTAGGCCAATTCCATCGCTGCCCCCGCAACGGTAATGAGTGAGTCGCCTGCAGAAACCACTGGCATCGCGCTGGGAAGGTGCAGGCTTCGACGTCGTTCTGGCGTCCTCCTCGAGCCCGGAGACCGGCCCATCAATCCATCATCATCCCGTAACGGTGCGGTGGGCACCGAGGAGATGCCGTGTCTGCGTTCGCTCTATCCGCCCCTTCCGCGGGGTTGTCGCCGTTTACGACCGATGCCTTGTCGGCCGTGTGCCGCTGCCTGTCCAGCCGGTGCATGGCGAGGCTCCCGTGAGCGAGTTTCCCTTCGCTGCCGTGGTCGGCCTGGCAGAGCTCAAGACCGCGCTGCTGCTCAACGCCATCCACCCCCGGCTCGGCGGGGTGCTGATCAGCGGGCCGCGTGGCAGTGCGAAATCCACCTTGGCGCGAGCCCTGGCGGCGATCCTGCCTGACGATGGCGAAGGGCGTCGGCCGCCCTTCGTCACCCTGCCCCTGGGGGCCAGCGAGGAGCGCCTGACCGGCAGCCTGGACCTGCAGCGGGTACTTGCCGAGCGCGAGGCGGCCTTCCAGCCGGGGCTGCTGGCCAAGGCGCACGGTGGCGTGCTCTACGTCGACGAAGTCAACCTGCTGCCGGACTCGCTGGTGGACCTGCTGCTCGACGTGGCCGCCAGCGGTACCAACGTGGTCGAGCGCGACGGCGTCAGCCATTCCCATCCCGCGCGTTTCCGCCTGATCGGCACCATGAACCCGGACGAAGGCGAGCTGCGCCCGCAGCTGCTCGACCGTTTCGGCCTCTGCCTCGAGCAGCACGCCTCGGTCAGCGTGGAAGAGCGCATCGCCATCGTGCAGCAACGCGAAGCCTTCGACCGCGACCCCCAGGGCTATGTGGCACGTCACGCCGAGGCCCAGGCAGCGCTGACCCAGCGTATCCGACGTGCCCAGTCGGCGCTGCCGGAGATCGTCAGCGAGGCGTGGGTTTACGAGCACATCGCGCAGGGTTGTCAGGCGGCCGGTGTCGAAGGGCTGCGGGCGGACGTGACCTGGCATCGTGCGGCCCAGGCCCACGCCGCCTGGCGCGGTGCCGCTGCCGTGGCCAGGGAGGATCTGGAAGTCGTCGGGCCCTGGGTGCTGGCGCATCGGCGGACTTCGCCGCCTGCCCAGGAGCCGGCCAGGCACTCGGGCGATAATCCGCCACCGCCGCCGCCAAGCTCCGGTACACCACCTGCGTCGAGCGGGCCGGCAGGTTCCGGTGGCGGCACGTCAGGCTCGAGCGGCCAGGGGCAGTGGGGCGCCATGCCGCCGGTAGCGCAGAAAAGCGTCAGCGTGCCGGCCCCGAGCCTGTCGGACAGTGTCGCCCATGAGCGTGGACCCGATGGCGTCATGGTTCCCCCGATGCCAGCGGTCAGGCGGCGGGGCCATCAGCGTCGCTCCTACCAGGCATCGCCCCGGCCGGACTGGTTCGCCACACTGATTGCCAATCGCGGTCGCTGGCCCTGGCGCCGACTGCAGTATCGCCAGGCGCGAATCGTCCCGCCGACGGTTCATCTGGTACTGCTGGATACCTCCGCCTCGACCCTGGGGCGGCAACTGCTGGGGCGGGCCAAGGGGCTGGTCGAGCAACTGGCCCGGCAGGCCTATGCCGCCCGCGAGCAAATGGCCGTGCTCGGCTTCGGCAATGACGGTGTCACGCCGATCCTGCTGCGCCGCCGTGCGCCCAAGGCGCTGCGTGAGCGGCTCGACAGCGCCGACGGGGGCGGCGGTACGCCGCTGCGCCAGGTCGTGTTGCAGGCGGCGCGGTTGATTCGCCAGTGGCGGCGGCAGGAGGCCGACCTGCGAATACGCACCTACCTGATCACCGACGGCCGCACCCGGCAATCCCTGGCCGGCCTGCCGGCGCTGGGCGATTGCCTGGTCGTCGATACCGAGCAGGCCGCCGTCAGGCGGGGGCGGGGCGAGACCATCGCCGAGCAGCTCGGCGCCCGCTATTGTCGCCTGCCGCTGTCGGCGGGCCGTTCACGGCCAGGAGGCCAGGCGTGATGAAGGAACCTGTCGAGCGGACGAGCGCTGCCTGTCCCGCGCTGTTCATCGCCGCACCGGCCTCGGGCCAGGGCAAGACCACGCTGACCGCGGCGCTGGCCCGGCTGTTGCGCAACCGCGGCAAGGTGGTGCGGGTGTTCAAGACCGGGCCGGACTACCTCGACCCCCAGATCCTGGCCCAGGCCTCTGGCCGGCCGGTGGATCAGCTCGACTTGTGGATGGCGGGGGAGACCTACTGCCGCCAGCGCTTCTTCGAGGCGGCCTGCGAGGCGGATCTGATCCTGGTGGAGGGCGCCATGGGGCTGTTCGACGGCGAGCCCTCCAGCGCCGACCTGGCCGCCCTGTTCGGCCTGCCGCTGGTCATCGTCATGGACGTCAAGGGCATGGCCCAGACCGCTGCGGCGCTGGTGGCCGGCCTGGCGGGCTTTCGCGACGACATCCGCATCGCCGGGCTGATCGCCAACGCCTGCGCCTCGCAGCGCCACCGTGAGCTGATCGAGTCCGCACTGCCTGCCGAGATTCCGCTGCTAGCCGCGGTGGCGCGGGACGGCGCGTTGACCCTGCCGGAACGCCACCTGGGACTGGTGCAGGCCGACGAGATCCGCGCCGAGCTGGAGCTGCGCTTCGAGGCCGGCGCCAGGGCGCTGGATGCCGAGGGGCTGGCGGAGGCGCTGCTGCAGCTGCCGCCGGTCACCTTCGAGGCGCCGCGCCAGGCCGCCGAGCCGCCCATGCCCTCGCTGCGGGGATGGGTCATCGGCGTGGCCCGGGACGCGGCCTTCAGCTTCATCTACCAGGCCAACCTGGATCTGCTGGAGCGCATGGGGGCGACCTTGCGCTTCTTCTCGCCGCTGGCCGACCGCCACCTGCCCCCCTGCGATGCGCTGTGGTTGCCCGGCGGTTATCCCGAGCTGCACGCCGCACGGCTGGCGGCGAACGTGTCGATGCGCGACGAACTGCGCCGCTTCTTCGCCGCCGACAAGCCGATCCTCGCCGAGTGCGGCGGCCTGCTCTACTGCCTGGAGAGTCTGACCGATATCGACGGCGAGACCCACACCCTGCTGGGGCTGCTGCCGGGCCACGGCGCCATGCGCGGCCGCCGCGGCTGCCAGGGCATGCAGACCGCCGAGCTGCCGGAAGGGCCCGTGCGAGGCCACGCGCATCACCGCTCGATGGCGGAAGGCACGCCGGCGCCCATCGCCTTCTGCCGGCGTCAGCGCCACCCCGCGCCGGGCGAGGCGATCTATCGCCAGCGCGGCCTCACGGCCAGCTACCTGCATCTGTTCTTTCCCGACAACCCCGGCGCCCTGGCCCGGCTGTTCACGGCGAGCGGGCAGCCGGCAAGCGCTTTAGAGACTCATTCCCTTACCCCCGAGGAGTCCCAAGGATGAACCTGAACAAGATCCCCGCCACGGTGGTGACCGGCTTCCTGGGCAGCGGCAAGACCACCCTGCTGGCCGGCATGCTGCGCCAGGTCACCGGCAAGCGCATCGCCGTCATCGTCAACGAGTTCGGCGAGCAGGACATCGACTCCAGCCTGCTGCGCGGCTGTGCCTTGAGCTGTGAAGAGGGCAATGAAGAAGGCCGCGACGAGGCGGGCGGCGCCCCGGTGGAGATCGAAAACGGCATCTATGAGCTGGCCAATGGCTGCATCTGCTGCACCGTGGAGGAGGAGTTCCTGCCGGTCATGAAACAGCTGATGGCCCGCCGCGACACGATCGACCACATCCTGATCGAGACCAGCGGCCTGGCCCTGCCCAAGCCGCTGGTGCAGGCGTTCAACTGGCCGGAAGTGCGCCAGCACTGCACCGTGGATGCGATCATCACCGTGGTCGACGGCCCGGCGGTGGCCGCCGGCCGCTACGCCCACGACGTGGAGAGGGTGGAGGCCCAGCGCCGGGCCGACGAATCCCTCGATCACGATCCCAGCCTGCGCGAGCTGCTCGACGACCAGCTCAGCGCGGCGGATCTGGTACTGGTCAGCAAGACCGACCTGCTCGACCCGGCCGAACGGGCCCGGGTGGAAGCGCTGGTCGCCCAGCGGGTGCCGGCCTCGGTGAAGACCCTGTTCATCGACAAGGGGCTGGCCGAGGACCGCGCCCAACTGGAGGCGCTGATGGGCATCGGTGCGGCCAGCGAGGAGGGCATCGACCGTATCGACAACCACCACGATCGCCACCACGCCGAGGGCGCCCATCACGACCACGCCCACGATCACTTCGACTCCTGCGTGATCCGCCTGGGCGAGGTCGACGGCGAGGCCCTGGCGGCGCGCCTGCAGCAGCTGCTGCAGCGCCACGAGATCTATCGCGCCAAGGGCTTCGCGGCGATTCCCGGCAAGCCCATGCGCCGGGTGGTCCAGGCCGTGGGCGAACGTCTGGACGGTTACTTCGACCGGCTGTGGGGGCAGGACGAGCCGCGCGCCACCCAGCTCGTCTTCATCGGCAAGGGACTGGATGGCGCGGCGCTGCATGACGCCCTGGCAGACGTCGAGATCGCGACGAGCGCCTGATGCATCTCTTCGCTGCCAAGCCGGGGGGCTTCGTCGACGACGAGGGTATCGTCGATCTGCAGCAGAGCCCCGCCGAGATCGTCATCCTGTCGGCCGCCGACAGCAGCCTGTCGGCCCTGGCCCAGGCGGCAGAGCGCTTGGCCGAGGCGGGCGGTGAGGGATTTCCCTCGCTACGCCTAGCCAACTGGATGAACCTGATCAAGCCGGCCGCCTACGACCTCTATGAGGATCGGGTGCTGGAACAGGCGCGGCTGGTGATCGTCTCGCTGCTGGGCGGCAGCGGCTACTGGCGCTACGGCTTTAATCGCCTACTGGCCTGGGCCGCCGCCGACCGTCGCCGTCAGCTGATCCTGGTGCCGGGCTGCGACGCCCCGGACGACGCCCTGCTGGCGGACTCCAGCGTGCCTGTCGCCACGGCCCATCGGGTGTGGCGCTACCTGCGTGAGGGTGGGGTCGACAACGCCGAGCAGCTGCTGCGCTGCGTCGGCAGCGAGTGCCTTGGGTTGCCGCTGGCGTGGCGCGAGCCTCAGGCGCTGCCCGCGGCGCTGCTCTATTTTCCCGCAACGCCCGCTCGGCAATCCCCGCACGGCCAGCCGGCGGTGACGCTCAACGAGTGGCGAAGGCAGCAGGATGGGACGCGCCCGGTCTGTCTGCTGCTGTTCTATCGCAGCCATCTACAGGGTGCCAATACCGCGGTGCTGGATGGCCTGCTAGAGGTGCTCGAGGCCCAGGCGTTCGCGCCTCTGGCGGTGGCGGTGGCCTCGCTCAAGGAGCCGGCCTGCCTGGCCTTCGTCAACCACCTGATCGAGCAGACCGGGGCCGGCATCGTGATCAACACCACCGGTTTCTCGGTCAATCGCCATGCCGACGAGAGCGAAGCAGCGGGGGAAGCGCAGCTCGACCAGGACCTAGCGGGGCTCTTCGTCGGCCGGCCGGTGGTGCTGCAGGCGATCCTCTCCAGCAGCACCGAGGAGGACTGGCAGGCCGAGGCCGGCGGCCTGCGCAGCCGCGACATGGCCATGCAGGTGGTGCTGCCGGAGATGGATGGCCGCATCCTGACCCGGGCGGTGGGCTTCAAGAGCGAGGCCCACTACAGCGAGCGCTGCCAGCTGCCGGTGATCCGCCACGTCCTGCACCCGGAGCGCGCCGCCTTCGTCGCCCGGCTGGCGCGGCGCTTCAGCGACCTGCAGCACAAGCCGAACCGGCACAAGCGCCTGGCGCTGGTGCTGGCCAACTATCCCAACCGCGACGGCCGCATCGGCAACGGCGTCGGCCTCGATACGCCGGCCTCGACGCTGGCGATCCTGCGCGCCCTGGCCGCGGCGGGCTATCCGGTCGACGACCTGCCGGCGGATGGCGATGCCCTGATACGGCGGTTGCAGGCGGGGATGACCAACGACCCCCGCGGGCTGGACCAGCGCGGCTGCTGGCAGAGCATCGCCCTCGACGACTACCTGGCCTGGTTCCGGACCCTGCCGCAGGCCCTGCAGGAAGCGGTGTGGCGGCGCTGGGGCGCACCCAGCGAGGACCCCAAGCATCGCCAGGGCCGGCTGATGATCGCCGGCATTCGCCTGGGCGAAACCTTCGTCGGCATCCAGCCGCTACGCGACCTGGGTGACGATCCGCTCCAGAGCTACCACGACAGCGAGCTGGTGCCGCCCCACAGCTACCTGGCCTTCTATCTCTGGCTGCGCGAGCACTATCGGGTGGATGCGCTGATCCACGTCGGCAAGCACGGTAACCTGGAGTGGCTGCCGGGCAAGAGCGCGGCGCTCTCCGCCGAGTGCTGGCCGGACATCGCCCTGGGGCCGTTGCCGCACTTCTATCCCTTCATCGTCAACGACCCGGGCGAGGGCGCCCAGGCCAAGCGCCGCAGCCAGGCGGTGATTGTCGATCACCTGATGCCGCCGCTGGCCCGTGCCGAACTCTACGGCGCCATGGCCGAACTCGAGGCGCTGACCGACGAGTACTACCAGGCCCTGGGCATGGATCCGCGACGCGAGACCCTGCTGCGCGAGCGCATCCTCGTCCACCTGCGCGACACCGGCATCGACCGCGAACTGGCGCAGGGCAGAACAGGCGGGGAGGTGGCCGGGGAGGTGGATGACGAGCGCCTGCTCAACGAGCTGGACACCTATCTGTGCGACATCAAGGAGGCGCAGATCCGCCACGGCCTGCACGTGCTGGGCAGCCTGCCGCCACGGGACAAGCTGGCCGGAACCCTGGTCGCCATCCTGCGGCTGCCGCGGGGCGATCAGCCGGCCCAGCGCGGCCTGCTGCACAACTTGGTCGCCGACCTGGGGTTGCCGCCGGCGTTCGACCCCCTGGCGGCCGGGGCCGAGCCCTGGCAGGGCCCGCGACCGATAGCGCTGGCCGCGCTGGACGATTCCCCCTGGCGCAGCGCCGCCGATACCCGCGAGCGCCTGGAGCGGCTCGCTCACCGCCTGGTGGAGACGCACGTCGTGGCGGAGGGCTGCCTGGCCAGCCTGGCCCATGACTATCCGGCCACCGCCGAGCAGCTGCGCCATGTGCGCAGTGGGCTCTGGGCGGCCATGCAGCGCGGCGTCGAGATGGAGATCCAGTCGCTGCTGGCCGGCCTCGCGGGGCGTTTCGTTCCGCCCGGGCCGAGCGGTGCGCCCAGTCGCGGGCGTCTGGACGTGCTGCCCACCGGGCGCAACTTCTTCAGCGTCGACAACCGCTCGATTCCGTCGCCGGCCGCCTGGTCGCTGGGCGAGGCCTCGGCCCGGGCCTTCGTCGAGCGTTATCTGCAGGATCACGGCGACTATCCGCGGCGGCTGGGCCTGTCGATCTGGGGCACCGCCACCATGCGCACCGGCGGCGACGACATCGCCCAGGCCTTCGCCCTGATGGGCGTGCGGCCGGTGTGGTCGCTGGGCTCGCGGCGGGTGATCGACATCGAGGTGATTCCCGCCATGCTGTTGGGGCGGCCGCGGGTGGACGTCACCCTGCGGGTCTCCGGCTTCTTCCGCGACGCCTTCGCCAACGTCATCCGCCTGTTCGACCGGGCGGTACGGGCGGTGGCCGAGTACCAGGAGCCGGGGGAGGCCAACACCATCCGTGCGGCGGTCATGGCGCGCCGGCAGGAGCTCGAGGCGCAGGGCCGCTCCCCGGAGCAGGCGGAGCGGGAGGCCGGCTATCGGGTCTTCGGCAGCCGGCCCGGCGAGTACGGCACCGGCCTCAACCGGCTGCTCGACGAGCGCGCCTGGCGGCACGCCGAGGACCTGGCCGACGCCTACCTGGCGAGCGGAGCCTACGCCTACGGCCAGTTCCCCGAGTCGGGGGTGGCGGCCCGGGCGGCTTTCGAGCACCAGCTCGAAGGGCTGGAGGCGGTGATGCACAACCAGGACAACCGCGAGCACGACATCCTCGACTCCAACGGCTACTTCGCCTTCCAGGGCGGCATGGCCAACGCCAGCCGCGCCCTCAGCGGCCAGGCGCCGAGCATCTATCACGCCGATCATGCCAATCCGGCGCGACCGCGCATGCGCAGCCTCGAGCAGGAACTGGCCCGGGTGATCCGCTCCCGGGTGCTCAACCCCAAGTGGATCGAGGCCATGCGCGAACACGGCTACAAGGGGGCTGCGGAGATGGCGGCAACGGTGGACTACCTGTTCGCCTACGACGCCACCACCGACCTGGTGGCCGACTACCAGTATGCCCAGGTCAGCCAGGCGCTGGTGCTGGATGATGAGAACCAGGCGTTTCTGCGCGAGCACAATCCGGCGGCCATGGAGGAGATGGCCGAGCGCCTGCTCGAGGCCATCCAGCGCGGCCTGTGGCGGGAGCCCGGCGAACAGGGCCCGGCCCTGCAGGACCTGCTGCTGGAGATCGACGAAACCCGGGAGGTGGCGGCGCCATGACGAACCAGGCGAATCGACCGGCGGGCGCGCCGCGCATCAAGGGCTGGTGTCCCGGCGCCTGGCGCCCCATGGCCTCCGGCGATGGGCTGCTGGTGCGCGTACGCCCCCCGCTGGGGCGTCTCACCCGGCTCCAGATGCTGGCCCTGTGCGAGGCGGCCGAGACCTTCGGCAGCGGCCTGATCGAACTCACCAATCGGGCCAACCTGCAGCTGCGCGGCGTATCCGACGCCAGCTGGCCCGGGCTGATGACCTTTCTCGTCGAGCACGGCCTGGTGGCGGCAGACCCGCAGGAGGAGCGTCGGCTGCCGCTGTTGCTGGCGCCCGACTGGCAGCCGGGCGACGCCACCCATGAGGTGGCGCGACGCTTGGAAGCCCGGCTCGATGCGCTGCCGGCACTGCCGGCCAAGATGGGCGTGGCCATCGATGCCGGCGCCGCGCCGCTGCTGGGCGAAGTCTCGGCGGATTTCCGTATCGAACGCTCGCTGGAAGGGGGCTTGGAAGGGGGCTTGCCGGCGCGGGCTTCGGACGCCTTGCCGGCGCAGTCTTCGGGCGCCTTATTGGTCCGTGCCGACGGGCGGGAAAAGGGCACCCCGGTGGACTCGCCCGCGGCCGCCGTCGAGCTGCTGATTCGCCTGCTGCACTGGTTCGTCGACAGCGGCGGGATCGACGCCGGCCGCATGCGTCGGCACCCGGCGCCGCTGCCGCCCTGGGCGCCTGCCACGCAGCGGCCTGCCGCCGCCGGTTGCGTGCCGGCCCTGGGACAGCACGCCTGGGGCCGGGTGCTGGGCCTGCCGTTCGGGCGGGCACCGGCGGCGACGCTGCGGGCCCTGATCGTGTCGGAGTCAGTCGTGGCGGCGTCAGCCTCGTCGGATTCAGTCGGCGCCGTGCGGCTCACCCCCTGGCGGCGGCTGCTGGTCGAGGGCTTTCCCGTCGGGGCGTCTTCGCCGTCGGGGCTGCTGGAGAGCGAGAGCGATCCGCGCCTGGCCATGCAGGCCTGTCCGGGCGCGCCCTACTGCGAGCAGGCCAGCGTGGCGACCCTGGGCCTGGCGCAGGAGTTGGCCGAACGGCTGAACGGCCAGGCGGGCAGCGTGCACCTGTCCGGCTGCGTCAAGGGCTGCGCCTGCCAGGCGCCCACGGACCTCTGCCTGACCGGCCGGGAGGGACGCTTCGACCTGATCGTCGGCGGTCGCGCCGATGGGACGCCGGTGGCCACCGGCCTGACTGAATCTGACGTAATAGCGCTCATCTCCCGAGATCGGGAGGATGAGCGCCGAGGGCAAGGCGTAGCGAGGGTCTTTTGCCATGGAAGGCAAAAGTAGCGCCCAAGGATGGGTTTACAGCGCCCTCGCGAAGGCTTGCCCTCGGGAAAGCTCATCTCTTTTGCCGGGTGGTGAAGGAGAATCGTGGATTATTTGGAGAAGAGACATGCCTCACGTCTATGAAACGGACGGCCCGGCCATCTACCGGGAGTCCTTTTCCATCATCCGGCGCGAGGCCGAGTTGGCGCGCTTCGCGCCGGAGGAGGAGCCAGTGGCGGTGCGCATGATCCATGCCGCCGGGCTGGTGGAACTCGCCGCGCATATTCACTTCCGCGGCGATGCGGTGAACCGGGCCCGGACGGCGCTGGAGCAGGGCGCCCCGATTCTGTGCGATGCGCGCATGGTTTCCGAGGGCATCACCCGCAAGCGCTTGCCGGCAGACAACCCGGTGATCTGTACCCTGCACGACGAGCGGGTGCCCGAGCTGGCCCGGGAACTGGTCACCACCCGCTCGGCGGCGGCGCTGGAGCTGTGGCGGCCGCATCTGGAAGGCGCGGTGGTGGCGATCGGCAACGCGCCCACTGCGCTGTTTCACCTGCTTAACATGCTGGAAGACCCGGCGTGCCCGCGTCCGGCGGCGATCATCGGCTGCCCGGTGGGCTTCGTGGGGGCCGCCGAATCCAAGCAGGCCCTGTGGGAGAGCGCCGCGGCCCCCTGCGTGATCGTCGAAGGCCGCCTCGGCGGCAGCGCGGTGACGGTGGCCGCCCTCAATGCCATGGCGGATCGCAGCGAATGAGCCAAGCAACCATCACACCGGGCACCATCCATGGCGTCGGCCTCGGCCCCGGCAGCCAGGACCTGATGAGCGTGCGCGCCGACCGGCTGATTCGCGGGGCCACCCACGTCGCCTATTTCCGCAAGAAGGGGCGCCGCGGCCATGCCCGCAGCATCGTCGAGGGCCTGCTGGCGCCCGACGCGATCGAGATCCCGCTGGAGTATCCGGTCACCACCGAAATCCCCTTCGACGACCCGCTCTACAACGAACTGCTGGCGGCCTTCTACGAGAACAGCGTCGCGCAGCTCCGCGAGATCGCCGAGGCCGGGTGCGATGCGGTGGTGCTGTGCGAGGGCGATCCGTTCTTCTACGGCTCCTTCATGCACCTCTATACCCGCCTGCAGGGTCGGGTGCCGGTGGAAGTGGTGCCCGGCATCACCGGTATGTCCGCCGCCTGGACCGCCACCGGGCAGCCGGTGACCTGGGGCGACGACATCATGACCGTGCTGATGGGCACCCTGCCCGAAGCGACGCTGGTCGAGCACATCGCGCGGACCGATGCCCTGGTGGTGATGAAGATCGGTCGCAACCTGGCCAAGCTGCAGCGCGCGCTGGCCGAGGCCGGCCGGGAGCAGGAGGCCTGGCTGATCGAGTACGCCGCCATGCCGCAGGAGCGGATACGACCGTTTCGCGAGGTCGGCGACAGCGTGCCCTACTTCTCCATCGTGGTGATCCATGGCAACGGGAGGCGGCCATGAGAGATCCTGAGTGGGGGAAGGAAGGGTGGCTGAAGGTGGTCGGCCTCGGCCCGGGCGATGCTGCGCTGATCACCCCGGAAGTCTCCGCCGCCCTGAGCGAGGCCACCGACGTAGTGGGCTACGTGCCCTACGTCGAACGGGTGGCGCCGCGGCCGGGACTTACGCGCCACGGCTCGGACAACCGCGAGGAGCTCCGCCGCGCGGAGCAGGCGCTGCGGCTGGCCGCCGAGGGGCAGCGGGTGGTGGTGGTCTCCTCGGGGGATCCCGGGGTGTTCGCCATGGCCGCGGCGCTGTTCGAGGCGCTCGAAGCCGGCGAGCCCGAGTGGCGCGAGCTGGACATCCAGGTGCTGCCGGGCATCTCCGCCATGCTGGCCGCCAGTGCACGCCTGGGGGCACCGCTGGGCCATGACTTCTGCTGCATCAACCTCTCCGACAACCTCAAGCCCTGGGGGCTGGTGGAAAGGCGTCTGCGATTGGCCGCCGAGGCCGATTTCGCCATGGCCTTCTACAACCCGCGCTCCCGCGCCCGGCCGGAGGGCTTCGTCCGCACTCTCGAGGTGCTGCGCGAGGCCTGCGGGGCGGAGCGCCCGATCATGTTCGCCCGGGCCGTCTCCACGCCGGAAGAGCAACTGACGGTCACCACGCTGGGCGAGGCTACGGCGGAGATGGCCGATATGCGTACCCTGGTGATGGTGGGCTCCAGCCAGACGCGGCTGATCCGGCGTGAAGGCGTGCCCTGGGTCTACACCCCGCGCTCGGCCCCGGGTTCTGACTCAAGGCCTGACGCAGGAGCCGAGCCGTGATGCAGCCAGGCCAACACCGCATCGACCGAATGCACCTCGCGCCGGGGCGGCGGCACTGGCCGCTCGATCATCACCACCGGTACGCCCAGCCGGCGAGCGGCGTCGAGCTTGGCGATGGCGCCGGTGCCGCCGGCGTTCTTGCACACGACGCGCTGGATGCCGTGCTCGCGCAGCAGTGCCAGGTCGCCGTCCAGCGTGAAGGGGCCGCGGTCGAGGATGAGGTGGTGGCGGGGCAGGGGCGGCGGTGCCTCGGGGGCGTCGACCAGGCGCAGCAGATAGTGGTGCTGGGGCTGCGCCGCGAAGGCGGCGAGCTGCTGGCGCCCGATGGCCAGCAGGATGCGCTGGGGTGGGCCGGCCAGAGCCTGTACCGCCGCTTCGACATCGGCGGCCGGTGTACAGCGGTCCCCGGCCTGGGGCACCCAGGGCGAGCGGGTCAGGGCGATCAGCGGAATGCCGCTGTGGCTTGCCGCGGCCACGGCGTTGCGGCTCATCCGCTCGGCGAAGGGGTGGGTGGCATCGACCAGATGGGTAATGCGCTGCTCCGTCAGGAAGGCGGCCAGGCCCGCCACGCCGCCGAACCCGCCGACCCGGGTGGGCAGCGGCTGTGGCTTGGGAGTGCTCACTCGCCCGGCATAACTGAACAGGGCCGGGACCTCGCGCTCGGCCAGCGCGGTCGCCAGGGCACTGGCCTCAGTGGTTCCCCCTAGAATCAGGATTTTCATATGACGGACCTTGACGACGCTCCCTGGCTGACCCTGCTCGGCTGGGGGGAAGGTGGCACAGAAGGGCTGACCGCGGCAAGCCGCGAGGCGCTGGAGGCCGCCGAGCTGGTGTTCGGCGCCCGGCGCCATCTACGCCTGCTGCCGCCGCTGTCCGCCGAGGTGCGGGAGTGGCCGGTGCCCTTCGCCGAGGGCATTCCTCGACTGCTGGCCGAGCGGGGCCGGCGGGTGGTCATGCTGGTCTCCGGCGATCCCTTCTGGTTCGGCGCCGGGTCCACGCTGGCGCGCCATCTGCCCGCTGCGGAGTGGCGGGCCCTGCCAGCCCCTTCCACCTTCAGCCTGGCGGCAGGGCGCCTGGGCTGGCCGCTGGAAGCGTGTACCTGCCTCGGCCTGCACGCCAAGCCGCTGACGCGCATCCGGCCCTACCTGCAGCCGAACCGACGCTTATTGGTACTGCTGCGGGACGGGAACGCCGTCCATGAACTGGCCTGCCTGTTGGTGCGCTTCGGCTTCGGTGGGTCGCGGCTTCACGTGCTGGAAGCGCTGGGCGGAGACGACGAGCGCATTCGCTGTATACGGGCGGATGCCGCCCTGCCCGGCGATATCGCCCACCCGGTGGCGGTGGGGCTTGAGGTGGCCGGTGAGGGGCCGGCCTTGCCGCTGACGCCCGGCCTGCCGGACGCGCTGTTCGAGCACGATGGCCAGATCACCAAGCAGGCCGTGCGCGCCATGACCCTGGCCGCCCTGGCCCCGGTAGCGGGGGAGCGGCTGTGGGACATCGGCACAGGCTCGGGCTCGATCGCCATCGAGTGGCTGCTGGTTCATCCAGAGAACCAGGCGGTGGCTTTCGAGTTCCACGCCGAGCGGGCGGCGCGGGCGCGGCGTAATGCCGACAACCTTGGCGTCGACTGGCTCGAGGTGGTGGAAGGCGATGCCGTGGCGATGTTGGAAGGGAGTGCCCTGGCAGACGCACCAGCGCCCGAGGCGGTCTTTATCGGCGGTGGACTATCGGACACCTTGCTGGAGGCGCTGTGGCGGCGCCTGCCGCCCGGGGTGCGCCTGGTCGCCAACGCAGTGACCCTGGAGTCCGAGGCCCTGCTGGCCGAGTGGCAGCGGCGGATTGGCGGCGAGCTGCTGCGCATCGAGCTGTCCAGCGCCGCTCCCCTCGGCAACCGTCGGGGCTGGAAGGCCGGTTACCCCATCGTGCAGTGGCGGGTGACCCGATGAAGGCGGCATCGAACGACATGCGCGTGGTCGGCTTCGGCTTTCGTCGCGCGGCACCGCTGGCCTCGCTGGCCGACCTGCTGGCGCAACTGGAGGCGCGCTATGGCCCCGTCGACCGCCTGGCGGCGGCAGCGTCCAAGCAGGCGCTGGTGCAGGCGCTGGGCCGCGCGCGGGGCATGGCGGTGATCGGCGTGGATGATGAGATGCTGCCATCGGTCGCCACCCTCACGCACTCCCACCATAGCCTGACGGCCCGGGGCACGGGCAGCGTCGCCGAGGCCATCGCCCTGCTGGCGGCGGGGCCGGGGGCGACCCTGCTCGCGCCCCGGCTGGTTTCTGCGGATCGCATGGCCACTGCGGCGCTGGCCCGAGCGTCACTGCCGCCAGGAGAGTCGACATGACCATACACTTCATCGGTGCCGGCCCCGGCGCGCCGGACCTGCTGACGCTGCGGGGCCGGGATCTCATCGCATCGTCTCCCGTATGCCTCTACGCGGGCTCGCTGGTGCCCGAGCAGATCCTGGCCCACTGCCCGGAGGGCGCCCGTATCGTCAACACCGCGCCAATGTCCCTCGATGAGATCATCGACGAGATGCGCAGTGCCCATGCCGCGGGCCTGGATGTGGCCCGGCTGCACTCAGGCGACCTGTCGATATGGTCGGCCCTGGGCGAGCAGCTGCGCCGGCTGCGCGAGTTGGCGATTCCCTACACCATCACTCCGGGCGTGCCGGCCTTCGCTGCGGCCGCCGCCACCCTGGGCCAGGAGCTGACCCTGCCGGGGGTGGCGCAATCGCTGGTGCTGACCCGCACCCCGGGGCGCGCCAGCGCCATGCCGGCGGGCGAGACCCTGGCCAATTTCGCCAGGACCGGCGCCACCCTGGCGATCCACCTTTCAATCCACAACCTGTCTCAGGTCGTCGCCGAGTTGCTGCCGCACTATGGCGCCGAGTGCCCGGTGGCCATCGTCTGGCGGGCCAGCTGGCCAGACGAACGGGTGGTGCGGGGGCGCCTGGCGACGGTGGAAACCCTGGTCGACGACGCCCTGCAGCGTACCGCGCTGATCCTGGTGGGGCCGGTACTCGACTGCCAGGACTTTCAAGAGAGTCGCCTCTATTCAGTCGGCTACGACCGCCGCTTTCGGCCGCAGTCGGCGGACTCGCCCTTTGCCGGCTCTGCTGACGAGAGGGGCGAGGCATGATCTCACTCTCGCTGATCGGTATCGGCACCGGCAACCCCGAGCATGTCACCCTGGCCGCGGTGCGGGCGCTCAATGAAGCAGACCTGATCCTCCTACCGCGCAAGGGGGAAGCCAAGTCGGACCTGATCGACCTGCGCCGGTTGCTGTGCCGCGATCTGCTCGAGGCGTCATCCCGCACCCGGGTCGTGGAGTTCGATCTGCCGTGCCGCGATGCCCGCGCCGACTACCTGGGCGCGGTGGACGACTGGCATGACGCCATTGCCGAGGTGTGGGCGGACCTGATGGCAACGCACCTGCCTGAAGGCGGGCGGGTCGGTATGCTGATCTGGGGCGATCCCTCGCTCTACGACAGCAGCCTGCGGATTGCCGAGCGTCTAGGTGACAAGGGGCAAGCGCTCGAAATACGCGTGGAGCCCGGCATCACCAGCCTACAGGCACTCACCGCCGCGCACTGCATCCCCCTGAATGCGCTGGCCGAACCGGTGTTGATCACCACGGGCCGGCGACTGCGGGAGCGCGGCTGGCCCAGTGACGCCGAGAGCGTGGCGGTGATGCTCGACAGCGGCGGTGCCTTCCAGGCGCTGCCTCAGGAAGGCCTCACTGTCTGGTGGGGGGCCTATCTGGGCATGGACAAGCAGTGCCTGATCGACGGCCCGCTGGTGGACGTGGCCGCGACGATCCTCGAACGGCGTGCTGCCCTGCGCGAGCGGCACGGCTGGATCATGGACGTTTATCTATTACGGCGGATGTAAAGATGGAGAGTGCAATGAAAAAGGTCGACCCCCTGCGCCATGCCGAGCGCATGGCCCACAAGCAGAAGATCATGAACGAGCGCATCGCCCGTGCCGACAAGGAGCAGGGCGTGCTGCTGGTACTCACCGGCCCCGGCAAGGGCAAGAGCAGCTCCGGCTTCGGCATGCTGGCCCGTGCGCTCGGCCATGGCATGAAGGTGGGCGTGGTGCAGTTCATCAAGGGCAAGTTCCAGACCGGTGAGGAGGCCTTCTTCCGCCAGCAGTCGAACGTCGACTACCACGTGATGGGCGAGGGCTACACCTGGGATACCCAGGATCGCGACAAGGACGTGCAAGCCGCCGAGGCGGCCTGGGAGGTGGCCCGCGGCATGCTCGAGGATCCCGCGGTCGATCTGGTGCTGCTCGACGAGCTCAATATCGCGCTGCGCCACGGCTACCTGGAGCTCGATCGCGTACTCGACGACCTGCAGGCCCGCCCGCCCATGCAGCACGTGGTCGTCACCGGCCGGCACGCCCCCGAGGCGCTGATCGAGCTGGCCGACACCGTCACCGAGATGAAGGTGGTCAAGCACGCCTTCAAGGAGCAGGGGATCAAGGCGCAGAAGGGCATCGAGCTGTGAGTGTCGTGACGCTCGTGAGATGAGCGCCGGAACAGCTCATCGCTCCCTAACGGTGAAACAGTAGCTCGGCGCTCATCCTGCCGACTCGTTCCCTCATGACTTTTTTGGAGAGCCGCATGGCAGAACACAGCGGGCGAGCCGATCACGCCTTTCCCCCGCCACAGCGGGAGGGGCTCTACCGTGCCATCCACGAGCGGCGGGACGTGCGCGCCCAGTTCCTGCCGGATCCCGTGCCGCCCGAGGTGCTGGCCCGGCTGCTGGACGCCGCTCACCATGCGCCGTCGGTGGGCTTCATGCAGCCCTGGGACTTCCTGGTAATCGACAGCCTGGAGGTGCGCCGCTGGGTGCATCGGCTGTTCCTACAGGAGAACGAGCGGGGGGCGCAGCAGTTTTCCGCTGAGCGGCAGCAGGCGTACCGCCGCCTCAAGCTCGAAGGCATCCTGGAAAGCCCACTCAACCTCTGCATCACCTGCGACCGTAGCCGTGGCGACGGCCCGGTACTGGGGCGCACCAGCATCGTCGACACGGACCTGTTCAGCACCTGCCTGGCAGTGCAGAACCTATGGCTGGCGGCCCGCGCCGAGGGCATCGGCGTGGGCTGGGTCAGCATTCTCGATCAGCAAGAGCTGGCGACGATCCTCGATCTGCCAGAACAGGTCTACCCCTTGGCGTACCTGTGTCTGGGCTACGTCAGCGAGTTTCTGCAGCAGCCCGAGCTGGCCCGCTCCGGGTGGCGCCAGCGCCTGCCGCTCACCGAGCTGGTGCATGGCAACGGCTGGGGGCAGGCGCTGGCGGACGAGGCGCTTCACGAGGCACTCGGCGAGGTGGCCTGGCCATGACCACCCTGATGATCCAGGGCACCACTTCGGATGCCGGCAAGAGCACGGTGGTGGCCGGGTTGTGCCGGGTGCTGGCGCGGCGCGGGGTATCGGTGGCGCCGTTCAAGCCGCAGAACATGGCGCTCAACAGCGCGGTGACGGTGGATGGCGGCGAGATCGGCCGCTCCACGGCGCTGCAGGCGCTGGCGGCAGGCGTCGAGCCGCATAGCGACATGAACCCGGTGCTGCTCAAGCCCGAGAGCGACCGCGGCGCTCAGGTGATCCTGCGCGGGCGGGTCCACGGCCACATGGACGCGCTGGATTACCACGCCTACAAGCGCACCGCGCGGGAGAGCGTGCTGGCGGCGTGGCAGGCGCTGTCGGCGCGCTTCGACGTGATCGTCGCCGAGGGGGCGGGCAGCCCGGCAGAGATCAATCTGCGCACCAACGACATTGCCAACATGGGCTTCGCCGAGATGGTCGACTGCCCGGTGGTGCTGGTCGGCGACATCGACCGCGGCGGCGTCTTCGCCCAGTTGGTCGGCACCTTGGAGCTGCTCAGCGAGAGCGAGCGCTCACGTACCCGTGGCTTCATCGTCAACCGCTTCCGCGGCGACATTTCTCTGCTCGAGCCGGGGCTCGACTGGCTCACCGAGCGCACCGGCAAGCCGGTGTTCGGCACGCTGCCCTATCTGCAAGGGCTGTTGCTCGATGCCGAGGACAGCATCGGCCGCAGCGGTCGGGTGGGGCCTGGGGCCACGCTCAAGGTCGTGGTACCGGCGCTGCCGCGCATCAGCAACCACAACGACTTCGACCCGCTGCGCCTGCATCCGCAGGTCGACTTGAGCTTCGTCGGGCCTAACCAGATAGGGCCAGGCCGGGAGATCCCGCCGGCGGATCTGATCGTCCTGCCCGGCAGCAAGAGTACCCGTAGCGATCTCGAATGGCTGCGCGCCCAGGGCTGGGAAGAAGCGATACAGCGCCATCTGCGCTACGGCGGCCGGGTGCTCGGCATCTGCGGCGGCCTGCAGATGCTGGGCCGGGCGGTGCACGACCCGGAGGGGCTGGAGGGGCCGGCGGGATCGACCCCCGGGCTCGGACTGCTCGAGTTCGAGACGCGCATGGTGGCGGGCAAGCAGCTGCGCAACGTGAGTGGGCGCTTGCTTCGCGAAGGGGTGCCAATCGCCGGCTACGAGATCCACAACGGGGTGAGCAAGGGGCCTGCCCTGGCGCGGCCGCTACTAGAGCTGCAAGGCCGGCCGGACGGTGCCGAAAGCGCCGACGGCCAGGTCATGGGCACCTACCTGCACGGTCTGTTCGACCGGCCCGAGGCGTGCGCGGCGCTGCTTGCCCGTTGCGGGCTCGAGGCGCCGGGAAGCGCAGTGGATTACCAAGCCCATCGCCAGCAGGAGCTGGACCGGCTGGCCGACTGCCTGGAAGCGAACCTGGACATGGCCGCCATCGAACGACTGCTGGGGCTTTGAGTCTTGTAGGCTCATTATTCTTTAGTCCTACGTCCCTGCCTGGGGGACGTTGCTTTGTGTAAGCGCCTCTGCGGCGCCCGCGTTCGGAGCGCCTTGCCTGGACTTATTGACGTTAACGTAAACTTCGCTCAAATGGCGCCAAACCTGTCGACAACTCGCTTGAAAATGTCGAAGCGATATCCAGAAAGCGCCCTCTTTTTCGGGGTATTTCTCACCTGTGTTTGTAATGTTGTCGACAAGTTCCGGCGAGTGGCGGCTTGTCCACTCGTCACATGGTCGAATGTTGCGCTGCGTCAGACCCGCGTACAACCGAGCTCAGCCAAGAACAACAACAACCGACCAAGAGGACCGCTCAACAAACAGAACCGCTGAGGTGTCGACGTGCTGCTCAAACGCGAATATGGCCAGGAGCACCCCTACTGGCCACTGGGACCCTTCAAGGTCCGCCTGCCTTTCATCCATTTCCCCTGGGCCATCCCGGAAACCATCCAGGCCATGGTGATGTTCGTCATCTCCCTGGGGATGATCCCGCTGCTCGAACAGTACCTGGGCGTGCCCTACGAGGTGGGCCTGGCCTTCGTCGTGGTGTGTGGTATCGGTTTCATCCTGCCACCGCTGCTGGGGGTGCCGTTCATCGCCGGGTGGATCACACCCGCGATCCCGGTGGTGTTGCTGTTCATCGGCCAGTACGAGCCGGGGCCCGAGGCCATCCGGGCGATGGTGGCGCTGCAGCTGATGGTGACGGCGATCTTCCTGTTCATGGCCGTGACGCGGCTGGGTAGCAAGCTGGTCAACAACGTGCCGGCATCGATCAAGGCGGGCATTCTTCTCGGCGCGGGCATTGCCGCCATCAGCGGCGAGATCGTCGAGGGCGGGAGGCTCTACAACACCCCGATCTCGCTCGGTATCGGCGGGCTGATCACCCTCTACGTGCTGTTCTCGCTCTCCTTCCGTGACCTGGCCGAGAAGTACCGCTGGGCGCGCAACATCGTCGCCTTCGGCATGGTGCCGGGCATGCTGATCACCATGGCCATTGGCTGGGGTGTCGGTGAGTACTCGATGCCGACGGTGGAGTGGGGACTGGCCGTGCCCGATTTCGCCGGCATCTGGGCCTACCTGCCGTTCTCCATCGGCGCGCCGCCCATCGAGCTGATGGTGGCGGCGATTCCCACCGCCATCATTGCCTACATCATCGCCTTCGGCGACATCGTGGTGGGTCAGACCCTGCTCAAGCGCGTCGATCATCTGCGTCCCGACGAAAAGATCGAGGTCAACGTCGACCGCGTGCACCTGATCACCGGTATCCGCAACCTGATGCACTCGCTGCTGGCGCCCTATCCGGGGCTGGCCGGGCCGCTGTTCACCGGCGGCATGGCCACCGTGACCGAGCGTTACCGCTACGGGCGCAAGGCGATGGACACCATCTACTCCGGCACCGGTGTGTTCTGGATCGTCGGCTTTTTCGCTCTGTTCCTGCTGCCGCTGGTGACCTTCTTCCGCCCGGTGCTGCCCATTGCGCTGTCGATCACGCTGCTGATCACCGGCTACCTGTGCATCGCCGTGGCGGTGGAGCAGATCAAGAACGCCACCGCCATGGGCGTGGCGGGCATCATGGGCGTGGTGCTGGCCACCCACGGCGCGGCCTGGGGCCTGGGCATCGGCCTGATCCTCTACTTCCTGATCGAGCATCGTGCCCGCGGTGCGCGCGAGGCCGAGGAGCAGGAGCCGATTGCGGTGGAGGATGACATGGTGGTGGAGCGCGACGAGGAGGAGGCCGTGCGGCCCGAACCCGCCACGCGCTGAAGATGCCACTGCCATGCAATGCGGGCCGACGCCGAGGCGTCGGCCCGCTGCGTTACAGAGACCGAGGCGCGCTGGAACTCAGTCAGGCGCGATGGGCAACCGGCGCTTGTGTGCGGTGCGCCGGTAGGTGGTGAGGATGGTCTCGTAAGCCTGTTCTGACACTTCCCGATTTTCCAGGAAGTCGTCGATCTCCTCGTAGCTGACGCCGAGGGCCACCTCGTCGAGCTTCTGCGGTGCCAGCGACTCGAGATCGGCGGTGGGGGCCTTGTTCACCAGCGCTGCGGGGGCCCCCAGCTGCTGGCCGAGCAGGCGCACCTGGCGTTTGCTCAGCCCGGTCAGGGGCGCCACGTCGCAGGCCCCGTCACCGTACTTGGTGAAGAAGCCCATCAGCGCCTCGGCGGCCTGGTCGGTGCCGATGACCAGGCCGCCGCGGGCGCCGGCCACGGCGTACTGGGCCACCATGCGCTGGCGCGCCTTGATATTGCCGAGCACGAAGTCGCGCTGGTGGGCGTCCTTGAACGTCAGCCCGCCGTTTTCCAGCGCTTCCAGCAGCGCATCGCTGGCGTCCTGGATGTTCACGTCGAGCACTTCGTCGGGCTGGATGAAGGCCAACGCAGCGTTGGCGTCGTCGGCATCCTGTTGCACGCCGTAGGGCAGACGCATGGCCACGAAAGTGGCCTGCTCGCCCTGCTCGCGGCGCTGCTCCACGGCGAGCTGCGCCAGGCGCCCCGCCACGGTGGAGTCGACCCCGCCGCTGATGCCCAGCACCAGCGTGGTCTGGCCGCTCTCCTGCATGACCCGGCACAGGAAGTCGCGCCGCCGCTCGATCTCATGCCGGACATCGATGTCGCTGCGGGCTTGCAGCTGCACGCCGACGGCGCGCTGTACGGCCCGGCGCGAGCGCGTCTCTTCCTGGCTCTGCGTCGTGCTCTCGAGGCACAGCTGATGGTAGTGGGGCAGGCGCTCCAGGGCGTAGTGGGCCGCGGCCAGGCGCACCTCGTTGCGGGTGCCGTCGAAGCGTCGCGTCTCGCAGTAGTGGTGGTGATCGCCATCGTGACGGAAGGCCCAGGCGAAGCAGACGGTGCCGATCGGCGTATCGTCGTCGCCGGGGTTGGGGCCGGCGATGCCGGTGTTGGCCAGCGCCACGTCGGCATCGTTGTTGTTCAGCGCGCCGGCGGCCATTTCGCTGGCCACGGCTTCGCTGGTCAGGCCGTAGCGCTCGATGGTGTCGAAGCTGACGCCCAGGTAGCGGTTCTTCGACTGGGGCGAATAGACGCCGAGACCGCAGTCGATGCTCTGGCCGCTGCCTGGCACTCTGGCCAGTTCCGAGACGATCAGTCCGGCGGTGCATGACTCGGCGGTGGCAAGCTTCAGTTCGTTGTCGATCAGATAGTCCGTGATCCTGTCCAGCAGCTCCATTGCCTCTCCTCCTGATGGCCGACTAGCCTTCCCTAAGCTAGGCCAATTTTTCACTCGTCGCGTGCTGATCGAGGGCAGCGCCATTCGACAAACGATCCGATCGGACAGGGAGTCGTGACATGGAGCGTATCGACAAGGCAAAGGTCGCCTTCTTGCAGGAAGTCGTGGAGCGGGAGCGTGAGTATCGCCACGAGAGCGAAATGGCGTCTTTTGGCGAGAGCGGCGAGGAAGACCAAGAGCTGGTCGGCATCGCCTTGATGGGCGCCGAAGGTGACGTTGCCCAGGCGGGCAGCGCCGAGCAGCGCTTTCCCCTCGAGAGCGTGTCCAAGGCGCTGACGCTTGCCCTGGCGCTGGAGGACGTGGGCGCCGAGGCGCTGTTCGCGCGGGTCGGCATGGAACCCTCGGGCGATCCCTACCACTCCATCGCAACGCTCGAAGAGGGCGAGATGGGCATTCCCTCCAACCCCATGATCAATGCCGGTGCCATCGTCACCACGGCGATGATACGTGGTCGGGACGGGAAGGATCGCTTCGAGCGGCTACGCGATTTCTTTCGTCGGCTCTCCGCTAACCCCGAGCTGGATTACAACCGCGCCATGTTCGAGGCCGAGGACCAGGATCTCAACCGGGCGCTGTTCTACTACATGCGCAGCCACGACGTGCTGGTGGGCAGCGAGGAGGATCTGCTGGTGCCCTATCTCAAGCAGACCTCCATCGAAATGAACTGTCGCGAGCTGTCGCGTATCGCCGCGGTACTGGCCAATAGGGGGTGTGACCCGGTGAGCGGGGAGCGTTTGATCGGCGAGGAGACGGTGCGCATCGTGCTGACGCTGATGTTCACCACCGGCATGTACGACCAATCGGGCAGATATGCCGTGGAGGTCGGCATGCCTTCGAAGAGCGGCGTTTCCGGTGCCATCCTGGCGGTGGCACCCGGGCGCTTGGGCTGCGGCGTGATCGGCCCAGCGCTCAACGAGCACGGCAACAGCGTGGCCGGGCTGCGCCTGCTCGAGGCGCTGTCGAACCGCTGGCGGCTGGGCGCGTTTGCCTGAGCCTACGGCCCGTTACCGCTCAGGGCTGGGTGAGAGCGGGCGGCGGGGCGATGCCTTCGAACAGGGCCGGGTCGTCGCTGATGGCGCTGTCCACCCCCCACGCCCAGCGATTGGCGAAGGCCGCCGGGTCGTTGGGGGTGTAGCACAGCAGTCGGTAGCCGGCGGCCTTGATCTCCCGGGCCCGCTTGGCGGTGAGGCGAGTCCAGTCGGTATGGATGCTGAAGGCCTCCAGCGCCTCGCAGCGCGACTGCCACTTCGTGGGCACGCTCTCGCTGAGCACGCCGATGGGCAACAGCGAGGCGTCGGCGATGGCGCGAGCCTGACGCAGGGCGGGTTGATCGAAGGAGGAGACGATCAGCCGCTCTGGCGGCAGCGCCTCGAGCAGGCGCGGTATCACCGCTTCGGCCAGCTCGGTACCGCTGCGCCGGCTGGTCACCTTGAGTTCCATGTTGACGCCCATGTCCAGCTCTACCAGCAGGTCGAGCATCTCGCGTAGAGTGGCCATGCGCTGGCCGCGAAAGCCGTCGCCGAACCAGCCGCCGACGTCCAGCTTGCGCACCGCGGCCAGATCCAGCGAGGCGAGCCTGCCGTGGCCGTCGGAACAGCGCTTGAGCGTGGCGTCATGCCAGATCACCGGGGTGCCGTCACCGAGCAATTGCACGTCGAGCTCCACCCATGAAAAGCCGGCATCGTGGGCGGCGCGCACCGCTGCCAGGGTGTTTTCCGGGGCATGGGCGGACAGCCCGCGATGGGCGATCAGTCGGGGCAGGGCGATGGCGGGGTGCGGTGAAGTCATGCATGAGCTCCAATCGAAGGGTCCAGGCAAATCTATCGTGTGTCGATGACAGGATAGCGACCCGCTCGGGGCACGCGTGGTATCGGGCGCGACTATGCTAGTCTTGCGCCTTTGGATAAAGCAATGAGGCAAGGCATGAAGGTGATGACCCCCGAGCGTGACGAGCAGCGCGACGCTTGGCTCGCGCGGCTGTGCGCCGATGTCTATGGTAGGGAAGCGGGGCTGTCGCCGTTGGTCACTTTCACCGGGACGCGACAGGTGCTGTTCGCTCAGGAGGCCGCCAGGCTGTGGGCGCTGGTGGACGAGCAGGGCCGGCCGGGCGCTCTGGCACTCCTGACGCTCGACGTGTCGGGCAGCGACATGATTCTTTGGCACCATGCCTCGCCCGGCGGCGACCGCGAGAGCGTGCGTCGCTTGATTCGTGAACTGGTGCAGAAGGCGCCGCTGCGCGTCGATGCGGCGAACCAGGAAGAAGAAGGCTTCTACCGCCGCTGTGGTATCAATCGCTGGTTCGCGGCCCCGGGCGGCCGGCGTGTCGGGCTCTCCCCGCATCATTCGGCACGCGGCGTGAGCGAGCTGGAGCCACCGCTGGGCTTCGATGAGGAGGCGATTTTGCGCCACTTCAAGCATGACGCTCACTTCTTCGAGCAGGAGAAAGCGCGCTTCGTCGAACGCCTGGCCGCATTTCCCGGGTAGGGGAGCGGTCTGTTGCCATCACCCCCTTGACCCCATGCGCGCATGGCGGTTGGATGAAGCACACCTATCGTTAGCCGACAAAGGAAAATACCCCATGGCAAAGCGAATTCAGTTCTCTCGCACCGGCGGTTCCGAAGTGCTCGAATACATCGACGTGACGCCGGCCGATCCGGCACCCGGTGAAGTGCGGGTCAGGAACGAGGCGATCGGGCTCAACTTCATCGACATCTATTTCCGCACCGGTCTCTATCCCGCGCCCGGCCTGCCGTCGGGGCTGGGCACCGAGGGCGCCGGTGTGGTCGATGCCGTGGGCGAGGGGGTGAGCCACCTGAAGGCGGGCGACCGGGTCGCCTATGCTCAGGGGCCGCTGGGCGCCTACGCCGAGTATCATGTGCTGCCGGCGGACAAGGTGGTGACGCTGCCCGATGACGTCGACGCCGAGACCGCCGCCGCCAGCATGCTCAAGGGCCTCACCGTGCAGTACCTGCTGCGCCAGACCGCTCCGCTCAAGGGCGGCGAGACGATCCTGTGGCATGCCGCTGCCGGCGGGGTGGGCTCGATTGCCTGCCAGTGGGCCAAGGCTCTTGGGGTCAAGCTGATCGGCACCGTCAGCTCGGAAGAGAAGGCAAACCTGGCCAAGGCCAACGGCGCCTGGGAGACCATCGACTACACCCGCGAGAACGTCGTGGAGCGGGTGCGCGAACTCACCGACGGCGCGATGTGCGACGTGGTCTACGACTCGGTGGGCAAGGACACCTGGATCACCTCGCTGGACTGTCTCAAGCCGCGTTCGCTGATGGTCAGCTTCGGCAACGCTTCCGGGGCGGTGGAAGGCGTCAATCTGGGCATTCTCAATCAGAAGGGCTCGCTGTTCGTCACCCGTCCCAGCCTCAACGGCTACGCCGACACCCGCGAGCGGCTGGAGGCGATGTGCCGCGACCTGTTCGACATGCTGAGCAGCGGCAAGGTCAAGGTCGACATCGGCCAGCGCTACTCCCTGGCCGAGGCCGGCAAGGCCCAGGACGCCCTGGCCAGCCGCCAGACCACCGGCTCCACCATCCTGCTGCCGTAAAAAGCAGAAGCTGAGACTTACCTATCCGACGCCCGCCTCATTCGAGGCGGGAGTCGTCGTTGGCGGCCTCGGGAACGAGGGAAGTCATTCGTTGCTGACGTAGGCGCCCATCTCGCGCATGCGCGATTCGAAGCTTGCCACATTGTCGACCAGGCTGTCGGGGCCGTAGGCGACGCACTCGGCGAGCAGCACCTCGATCAGGGTGATGGCGGAGAGAATCGAGGGAAAGAAGTGCGGCGTGGCGTTGGCCACGGTGAAGGTGATGGCCGCGCCGGGCACCAGCGGCGAGCGCAGGGTATCGGTGATGACGATGGGCTTGACGCCCGCCGCGCGGGCGATCTCCAGGGCGCGCACGGTCTCGGCGCAGTAGGGTTCGAAACCGAAGGCGACCACCACGTCGCTCTCGCCGAAGGGGGCCAGCTCGGTCAGCAGGCCGCCCTCCTGGCCGCGAATGAGCTGGACGTTGGGCATGGCGATGCGGCCGACGTAGGCGAAGTGATAGGCGCAGGCGAAGGTATCGCGAAAGCCCACCACGGCGATCTTCTCGGCGGCGAGCAGCATCATGGCGGCGTCCCGCACGCGGGCCTGATTGTCGGCGGTGAACAGACGGCCGATATTGTCGAAGGCGGCATCGCCGACATCGAGAAACACCTGGTCGTCGGTCTGGCTGGCCAGGTTGCGCAGGTCGCTGGCGCGGCCCGAGAGCTCCACCGGCCCGGCCTGCACGGCCGATTGAAACACTTCGCGAAATTGTTCGTAGCTGTCGAAGCCGAGGCGCTTGGCCAGGCGCACCAGGGTCGAGGAGGTGACCCGGGCGGCACCGGCCGACTTGCGGATCGACTGAAAGGCGATCTCCACCGGATGCTCCAGCACGTAGCCGGCGGCAAGCTTCAGCTGCGGGCTGAGCTCGGGATAGGCGGCGGCCAACTGCTGGTTCACGGCGTCCAGCCCGGTGGGCGGGCATGCCTGTTCCGGAGTGGTGTCAGCGCTCTGTGTCTCTCGTTCCAGCACGGCTGTCTCCTCGGTCAGGGGGCCGGGGCCCGGCTCATGGAAGCCGACGGGAAGGGAGGCGCATTGTAACGCATGGCATCCGTCAAGTAATGACACATTTGTTCCCACTTTCTTTTTTTGGCGTCACGCTCGTGTTGACGGCGTGCGGTTCCTTGTCTAGCATGCGCATAAAACAAATGTGACATGAAATGTTTTATAACGTCACGTTTGTTTCTATATGGCACTTAACGTGTCATTCGTTATCGCCACGTCAGTCAACCATTACGTCGAGAGAGTGCCGTCACGCTCATGAGCGCCACCAGCCCCGAAACCCTCATCGTCGACCGCCGCGGGGCGGTCATGGAAATCCGCTTCAACCGGCCGCATCGCCTCAATGCGGTGGTCGAGGCGTTCTACAGCGAGCTGCTCGCCGCCCTGGCAGAGGCCGAGCGCGATCCTGAGGTGCGCTGCGTGATCCTCACCGGCGAGGGGCGGGCCTTCTGCGTCGGTGCCGACATGAAGGAGCATGGCAGCGCCCAGCGCACGCTGTTCCAGCGTCGCCGTTACCTGCAACTTGGTAACGACGTGTGCGAAGCGATCCTGCGTCATCCCAAGCCGGTCATTGCCGCCGTCAACGGCTACGCCCTGGGCGCCGGTGCCGAAATGGCGGTGGCCTGCGACTTCATCGTCATGGCCGAGGAGGCGCAGATCGGCTTCCCCGAAACCAGCATCGGTACCTGTGTCGGTGGCGGCGTCTCCAAGCTTCTGCCACAGCTGGTGGGGCTGAACATGGCGCGTCAGCTGCTCTATACCGGGCGGCGCATCGACGGTCGCGAGGCGGCTCGCATCGGCCTGGCCACCTCGAGCCACCCCGCCGATGCCATGCCGGCCGAGGCGCAGGCACTGGCCGAGAGCCTGGCCAGGCAGGCGCCGGTATCGATCGCCATGCTCAAGCGGCTGGTCAACCAGGGCAGCGACACCGGACTCGACAGTCAGCTGCAGCAGGAGCTGGACGCGGTCTTCACCTGCTCGACCACGGCCGACTGGCAGGAGGGAGTCGACGCCTTCGCCGAGAAGCGTACCCCCCAGTTCAAGGGCCATTGAGACTCAAGGATGCGAGACATGAACCCCATCGAAGGACACCTCCCCGTACGCAGTCCGCTGCACGCCATCCTGGCTCCCACCGGCATTGCCGTGGTGGGCGCCTCGAGCGATCCCACCAAGCGCGGCTACAAGGCCATGGTCGGCCTGATCAAGGATGGCTTTCGCGGCGACATCTATCCCGTCAATCCCAAGGCCGACATGATCCTCGGCATCAAGGCCTGGCCGTCCATCGCCGCGATTCCCGGCTCGCCAGAGCTGGCGCTGATCTGTACCCCGGCCGCCAGTGTGCCGGGCCTGATCGCCGAGTGCGGCCGCCGCGGCATCAAGGGGGCGGTGATACTCGCCAGCGGCTTCGCCGAGATCGGCGGCGAGGGCGCCGATCTGGAACGCGAGATGATGGCCAAGGCCGAAGCCCACGGCGTGCGCATCATCGGCCCCAACACCTCCGGTGTGTTCAACCTGCACCACCGGCTCAATCTGCTGGCGCTGGACAACGTCAAGCCCGGCGATGTGGGCATCGTCTCCCAGTCGGGCAACATGCTGCTGTCGCTGGCGCTGGAGGCTCAGTACAACGGCCAGGTGGGCTTTTCCACCTACGTCGGGCCGGGCAACCAGAGCGATATCGGCTTCGACGACTACCTGCGCTATCTCGGTGAGGACGAGCATACCCGGGTGGCCACGCTCTACGTGGAGGGCTTTCGCGACGGGCGCAAGTTCCTCGAGGTGGCGCGCGACGTCACCGCCATGAAGCCGGTGGTGGTCTACAAGTCGGGCTCCACCGAGGCCGGACAGAAGGCGGCCAGCTCGCATACCGGTGCGCTGGCCGGCAGCTATGCCATGACCGTGGACCTGCTGCGGCAGGCCGGCGTCAGCGTGGTGCAGCATTCCGACGAGATCCTGCCGGTGGCCGAAGGCCTCGGCCTGTTGCAGAAGGCCCGCGGCAAGCGGGTGGCGGTGATCTCGGATGGCGGCGGCCAGGCCACCATCGCCTCCGACCGTCTGGCCGAGGCGGGGCTGGAGCTGGCCGAGCTCAGCGAGGAGACCCGGCAGAAACTGCGCGACGTGCTGTTTCCCCAGGCCTCGACGGTCAACCCGGTGGACGTGGCCGGTTCCACCGACGCCAATCCCTCCTTGCTGGCCACTTGCATGGAGATCGTCGCTGCCGACGACAACGTCGACAGCGTCTTCCTGGTGGGCATGTTCGGCGGTTACAGCATCCGCTTTGCCGAGTCGCTGCTGGGCGACGAGATGCGCGGCGCCGAGGCGATGGTGGATCTGTCCAAGGCGACCGACAAGCCGCTGGTCATCTACAGTCTCTACACGCCGATCAAGCCACCGGCCCTGCGCCGGCTGCACGAGGCGGGGCTGCCCATCTACGCTTCCATCGAGCAGGCGGTGCGGGTTCTCGCCGCCCTTGGCGAGCGGGGCGAATATCTCGCCCTGAGCCGGCAGCACCCTCGTGAATCGGCCATCGCACCCAAGCCCGAACTCAGCGACCTGTTCCAGCGTGCCCGCGCCGAAGGGCGTGACCTGTTCGAGTACGAGGCCAAGCGGCTGCTGCGTGAGCACGGCATCGACGTGCCGCAGGAGCTGGTGGTGCGCAGCGATGCCGAGCTCGGTGAGGCGGCAGCCACCTTCGGCGACACGCCGCTGGCCATGAAGGTGGTCTCGAAGGACATCCTGCACAAGTCGGATGCCGGCGGGGTCAAGCTCAACCTGGTCGGCGAGGCCGCACTGCGTCGTGCCCGGGAGGAGATCCTCGCCGCCTGCCGCGCCTACGACGCGCGAGCCGAGATCGAGGGGGTGCTGGTCACGCCGATGGCCCGGAAGGGCACCGAGGTGATCGTCGGCGTGATCCGCGACCCGATCTTCGGGCCGGTGCTGATGTTCGGCCTGGGCGGGATCTTCGTCGAGATCCTCGAGGACGTCGCCTTCCGCGCGATCCCGCTGTCGCGTCACGACGCGCGCAGCATGGTGGAGCAGATCAAGGCACGCAGGATCCTCGAGGGCGCCCGCGGTGAGCCGGCGGTGGACAAGGAGGCGCTGGTGGAGCTGCTGCTCACGGTGTCGCGCATCGCCGATGCCTATCCTGAACTCAGCGAGCTCGATCTCAACCCGGTGATCGTCAATGCCGACGGCTATGCCGTGGTGGATGCCCGCGTTATCGTGGAACGCGGGTCCGTCAACGAAAACGCCAAGGAGTCCGTGGCATGAGCGACAGCACGAGCCAGTCCCAGCCCACCCCGCCCGTTCTGCAGGATGCGCTGCTGACGGTTGAAGAGCGCGTGGCGACCCTGACCCTGGATCGCCACGACGTGCGCAACGCCCTGACCGGCACGGCACTGGCCGACGACATCGTCGCCGTGGCGGAGTGGGTCAACCGTTGCGACGAGGTTTCGGTGCTGGTCATCACCGGCGCAGGCTCGGCCTTCTCTGCCGGCGGCAACGTCAAGGACATGGCCAGCCGCGGCGGCGACTTCGCCGGCGACGTGGCCGAGGTGGCGGCACGCTACCGGCGCGGCATCCAGCGCATTCCGCTGGCGCTGCAGGCGGTGGAGGTGCCGGTCATCGCTGCGGTCAACGGTCCCGCCATCGGGGCCGGCTTCGACCTGGCCAACATGGCCGACATCCGCATCGCCTCGAGCAAGGCCAAGTTCGGCGAGACCTTCCTCAACCTGGGCATCATCCCCGGCGACGGCGGCGCCTGGTTCATGCAGCGCCTGATCGGCTACCAGCGCGCCTTCGAGCTGACTCTCTCCGGGCGGGTGATCGATGCCGCGGAGGCCAAGGAGTACGGCATCGTGCTCGAGGTCACCGAGCCGGAGGCGCTGATGGGGAAGGTGAACGAGCTGGCGGCGCGCATCGCCGCCCAGCCGCCCAAGGCCACGCGGCTGACCAAGCGCCTGATGAAGATGGCGCAGCGCACCGAGCTCAAGGATTTCCTCGATCTCTGCGCCGTGTTCCAGGGCATGTGCCACAACGAGCCGGAGCATCTGGCGGCAGTCAACGCCATGCTCGAGAAGATGGCCAAGTAATCCCCCCTGACGACCGGAACCCGGCTGCGGCCGGGTTCTTTCGTTTCGGCGCGTGCTGAATGCATGCCAAGGTAAAGAAAGCGCTGGATTTTTTTGCGTGCGGCTGTTGTGCTGAAAGCTCGCCGACACAGGGAGTGGACATGGCCGACCATACGCTGGTTTTCATCGTGCTGGGGCTGACGCTGGCCGCTTTCGTCTGGGGGCGCTTTCGCTACGATCTGGTGGCACTTTCCGCGCTGCTGGCTTGCGTGATCCTGGGGCTGGTGCCGGGGGAGGAGGCCTTCTACGGCTTCGGCCACCCGGCGGTGATCACCGTCGCCGCCGTGCTGGTGCTCAGCCGCGGCTTCGAGCGCTCCGGCGTGGTGGATGTCATCGCCGAGCAGGTGCTCAAGGTCGGCGACCGCCTGTTCCTGCAACTGGTGGCGCTCACCGCCACGGTGGTGGTGCTGTCCGGCTTCATGAACAACGTAGGCGCTCTGGCGCTGCTGCTGCCGGTGGCCATGCGTCTGGCGCGTGAGCACAACACCTCACCTTCGCTATTGCTGATGCCGCTGGCCTTCGGCTCGCTGCTCGGCGGCCTGATGACGCTGATCGGTACCCCGCCCAACATCATCATCGCCAGCTATCGCGGCTCCGTGACCGGAGAGACTTTTGGCATGTTCTCGTTCTTCCCCGTTGGTGCCAGCGTGGCTCTGGCGGGGTTAGTGTTCATCGTGCTGCTGGGCTGGCGGCTGGTACCGCAGCGGGCCGGCAATGCATCCACCGAGGGCATGTTCGATATCAGTCACTACCTGGTCGAAGTTCGGGTGGACGAGGAGGCCAAGGCGCTGGGTTGGACCCTGCGCGAGCTGCAGCGTGAACTCGAGGAGACGCTGCCGGTTCTTGCGGTCTTGCGTGGTAAGCAGCGCTACGCCGGGCATGCCTTTCTCGGCGCGCTGAAAGAGGGGGATATCCTGCTGGTAGAGGCGGGGCCGGAAGAGATGAAGCTGCTCGAAGACAAGGCCGGCCTGCGGGTGGGAATCGATCCGCAGGAGGAAACCCTCGAGCAAGAGCGCGCCGAGGCGGAAGAGAGCGGGCAGCTGCAGCGGGATGGCAGCCTGCCGGATGCCGAAAATGGCAAAGAGGAGAACAAGGACAAGAAGGAGAAGAAACGCGGTACGTCCAACGGTTTCGATACCGAGGGGCTGGAGCTGGTCGAGGCGGTGGTGCGCAACGACTCGGTCATGGTCAACCGTACCGTGACCCAACTGCGGTTGCACAATCAGTACGGTATGCATCTGGTGGCGGTGGCCCGGGATGGCAGCCGCCTGCGCCAGCGCCTGCGCGATATTCGTTTTCGTCCCGGCGACGTGCTGTTGCTGCAGGGTGGCGAGAGCAATCTGAGCGAGAGTCTGACAACGCTGGGCTGCCTGCCCCTGGCCAAGCGTAACTTTACCCTGGGTCAGCCGCGCATGCTGCTGGTGTCGATCGGTATCTTTGCACTGGCCATCGCCGCCATGCTGCTGGACATCCTGCCCAATGCCATCGCGCTTGCCCTGGCGGCTCTGGTCACGCTGCTGGTCGGCGTACTGCCGCTGCGCGACGGCTATCAGGCCATCGACGGGCCGGTGATCATCCTGCTGGGCGCCATGATCCCCGTGGGATCGGCGCTCGAAACCAGCGGCGGTGCGGCGCTTATCGCCAACAGCCTGCTAGAGCTGGGGGGCACCTGGCCTACCGTGTCGATTCTGATACTGCTGTTCGTCACCACCATGATGCTCTCCGACATAATCAACAATGCGGCGGCGGCAGTGCTGATGGCGCCGATCGCCGTCAGCCTGGCCAACGGTTTCGGCGCTTCCATCGATCCCTTCCTGATGGTGGTGGCCGTGAGTGCCTCCTGCGCCTTTCTCACCCCCATCGGGCATCAGTCCAATACCCTGGTGATGGGCCCCGGCGGCTATCGCTTCGGCGACTACTGGCGCATGGGGCTGCCGCTGGAGTTGGTGGTGATGGCAGTGGCGATTCCGATGATCCTCCTTGTATGGCCCTTGTAGGAGAGGAAACGAAAAACCCCGGCGCTGGGGCCGGGGTTTGGTAGGGGGCCGATCTTACGCCGCGTTGTGGCGCAGGATGTTGGCCTTGTCGGTGGCGAATTCGTCGTACTCGAAGTCGTCCACGCTGAGCAGTTCGAGTACTTCGGCTTCGAAGCGGCGCATGAACTCGGCGTCCTCCTCGCTGACCAGACCCTTCTCCCGCGCCGCCTCCAGGCGCACCTCGGGGTGCAGCGCCTGACGCGGCAGCTCGCCCTTGGCATAGGCCTTGTTGACCGTGCGGTAGAGCGCTTCGGCGCGGTCGTAGTCGGCCAGCAGGGCGTTGTAGTGGGCCAGCGGATTGTCCTTGACGCCGTCGTCGTCCAGCCAGGCCGCGGCGATCAGCTTGGTGCGCAGCGGCGTGTCGCGCGATACGGCCTGGGCGATCTCGCGGGTCAGATGGTCGGCGGGGCGCTTCCAGCGCCGGCCCAGCGGCATCGTCACGGCGCGCAGCACGCCGGCCAGCGCCCGGTTGGGCAGGTTGTCGAACAGCTCGTCGAAGGCCTGCTCGGCGCGCTGCAGCAGATGGGTACAGCTGTAGTGGAGCAGGGCGGCCTCGCCCTCGACCTTGTCGCCCTCCTGCCAGTGCTTGAGCACCATCGAGGCCAGGTAGAGGTTGGAGAGCACGTCGCCCAGGCGCGCCGAGATCATCTCGCGCTGCTTGAGCGCGGCGCCCAGGCTGGCCATGGCGGCATCGGCGCACAGGCTGAAGGCGGCGGAGAGACGCGCCATGTCACGAGCATAGGGCGCGGCGACTTCATCGAAGGGCACCGTGGGCTTGCCGATGCCGAGCCCCATGGTGAAGGCGCGGGCGGCGTTGCCGAAAACCAGCGCGCCATGGCCGAAGAAGGCGCGGTCGAAGGCCTTGAGGTCGTTGCTGTCGGAGGCCGCCAGCTCTTCGAGCACGAACGGATGGCAGCGGATGGCGCCCTGACCGAAGATCATCAGGTTGCGGGTCATGATGTTGGCGCCCTCGACCGTGATCGAGACCGGGTTGGCGCTGTAGCCGATGCCCAGGTAGTTGCGTGGGCCCAGGGTCACCGCCTTGCCGCCGTGGATGTCCATGGCATCGGAGAGCCCGAGGCGCTGGAACTCGGTGAGCTGGCTCTTGAGGATCGCCGAGGGCACGGAAGGCTTCTCGCCGCGGTCGATGGTGTTGGCGGTCTGGTAGACCGCTGCCTGGGCGATGTAGCCCAGCGAGGCCAGGCGTGCCAGCGGTTCCTGTACGCCCTCCATTTCCACCACCGGTACGTTGAACTGGCGCCGGATACGACCGAAGCCGCCGGTCCAGCCCAGGGCGTAGCGCATGGTGCCGCTGGCGCCGGAGGGCAGGGTGATGCAGCGGCCGATGGAGAGACACTCCACCAGCATGCGCCAGCCCTGACCGATCATCTCGGTGCCGCCGATGATGGTATCCAGCGGGACGAAGACGTCCTTGCCCTTGATCGGACCGTTGAGGAACGGGCTGCCGATGGGGTGGTGGCGGCGGCCGATCTCCATGCCGGCGGTGTTGCGTGGCACCAGCGCCAGGGTGATGCCGCGGTCCTCTTCCTCGCCCAGCAGGTGGTCGGGGTCGAACAGGCGGAAGGCCAGGCCCACCACGGTGGCGATGGGCGCCAGGGTGATCCAGCGCTTCTCGAAGTTGAGACGCAGGCCCAGCACCTCCTTGCCGTCGACCATCTGCTTGCACACGATGCCGGTGTCGGGCAGCGAGGTGGCGTCGGAGCCGGCGCGCGGGCCGGTGAGACCGAAACAGGGGATCTCGCGACCGTCGGCCAGGCGCGGCAGGAAGTGATCCTTCTGCGCCTGGGTGCCGTACTTGAGCAGCAGCTCGCCGGGGCCCAGGGAATTGGGTACGCCCACCGTGACCATCAGCGTCTCGCTGATGGAGAGCTTCTGCAGCACCAGCGACTGCGCCTTGGCCGAGAACCCGAGGCCGCCATACTCCTTGGGAATGATCATGCCGAAGAAGCCTTCCTTCTTCAGGTACTGCCACAGCTCTTCGGGCAGGTCGGCACGCTCCTTGGCGATCTCCCAGGCATTGCACATGCCGGCGGCCACCGAGCACTGATGCTCGAGGAAGCTGCGCTCCTCCTCGGTCAGGCCGTCGTCGTGGTAGCTCATCAGCTTGTCCCACTGGGGACGGCCCGAGAACAGCTCGCCGTCCCAGGCCACGGTGCCGGCTTCCAGGGCGATGCGCTCGGTATCCGAGACCTTGGGCGAGACGCGCTTGAACATGGCGAACAGGCGCGGGCTGAGCCAGTGGATACGCAGCGCCGGCAGGCCGGCCACGGCCACTGCCGCCGCGCCGAGCAGCAACAGCACGCCGAGCACGGGGGAGCCCAGCAGCAGCCCCGCCAGGCCGAGTACGCCGAGTAGCGCCAGGGTCGGCACCGCGCCGGCCTCGCGCCGCATCAGCACCAGCAGGCCGACGACGGTGAGGATCAGGAGTATCAGGGTGAGCATGCCTCGTCTCCGTATTTCGGATCGCGTTTAGAACAGTTGTTTGAATGTGTCAGCCTAGCCGATCTCCCGAGTGCTGGCCAGTCCTGAGGCGCACACGAAATGACAGCGCCCTGCATGAGGCAGGGCGCTGGGTAGAAAGTAAAGTGCTTGCTTAAATGAGGCGTCGCTGTGGCTCGCGCCTGGCCGGGCTGTCGCCAGCCACGAAATAGGGCGCATCGGAAGCGGGCAGCGGTTCGCGACCGCGAATACGGTCGGCGATCTTCTCGGCCAGCATGATGGTCGGCGCGTTGAGGTTGCCGGTGGGAATCACCGGGAACAGTGAGGCGTCGACCACGCGCAGCCCTTCGACGCCATGCACCCGCCCCTGGCCGTCGACCACGGCGTCGTCGCCCTCGCCCATGCGACAGCTGCCGCAGGGGTGATAGGCGGTCTCGGCGTGCTCGCGTACGAAGGCGTCGAGCTGCTCGTCGCTCTCCACCTCCGGGCCCGGTGAGATCTCCCGGCCGCGATACGGATCCATCGCCGGCTGAGCGATGATCTCGCGGGTCAGGCGAATGGCGTCGCGGAACTCCTGCCAGTCCTTCTCCCTGGACATGTAATTGAACAGGATGCTGGGAGCGGCCTTGGGGTCGCGCGAGGTGAGGCGAATGCGCCCGCGGCTCTCGGAGCGCATCGAGCCCACGTGAGCCTGGAAGCCATGGGCCTGCACTGCGCTCTTGCCGTTGTAGCTGATGGCGATGGGCAGGAAGTGGTACTGCAGGTTGGGCCAGGGCTCCGCGTCGTGGGTGCGGATGAAGGCGCACGACTCGAACTGGTTGCTGGCGCCGACGCCGCTGCCGAGCAGCAGCCACTCGGCGCCGATCTTCGGCTGGTTGAACCACTTCAGCGCCGGGTAGAGAGTGATCGGCTGCTTGCACTCGTACTGGATGTACATCTCCAGATGGTCCTGCAGGTTCTCGCCGACCCCGGGCAGCTCGTGCACCACGGGGATGTCGAACTCGCGCAGGTGCGCCGGGTTGCCGATGCCCGAGCGCAGCAGGATCTGCGGCGAGGCGATGGCCCCGGCGCACAGCAGCACTTCACGGCGGGCGCGAACCTGCTGTGTCTGGCCGCGGCGCAGGTAGCGCACGCCCACGGCGCGCTTGCACTCGAACTCGATCACGTCCGTGGTGGCGTGGGTCTCGATGGTGAGGTTGTCGCGCCCCTTGGCCTGGTCGAGATAGCCACGCGCGGTGGAGGAGCGGCGCCCCTTGGGGGTGACGAAACGGTCCATGGGGCCGAAGCCCTCCTGCTGGTAGCCGTTGACGTCCTCGGTCTCGGGATAGCCCGCCTGCACGCCGGCATCGACGAAGGCACGGTAGAGCTCGTTGTTTCCCTCCTTGGGCGTGGTCACGTGCACCGGGCCATCGCCGCCATGATAGGCATTGGCGCCGGTATCGCGGCACTCGGCCTTCCTGAAGTAGGGCAGGCAGTCGGCGTAGCGCCAGTCAGATAGGCCGGCCAGGCTGGCCCAGTTGTCGTAGTCCAGGGCGTTGCCGCGGATGTAGCACATGCCGTTGATCAGCGACGAGCCGCCGAGCCCCTTGCCGCGACCGCACTCCATGCGGCGGCCGTTCATGTGCGGCTCCGGGTCGGTCTCGAAGGCCCAGTTGTAGCGCTTGCCCTGCAACGGGTAGGCCAGCGCGGCGGGCATCTGGGTGCGGAAGTCGAAGCGGTAGTCGGGGCCGCCGGCTTCGAGCAGCAGCACGCTGACGTCCGCGTCCTCGGTGAGGCGGGCGGCCAGCACGTTGCCGGCGGAGCCGGCGCCGATGATGACGTAGTCGAATTCACGAATCCGGGACATGGCGATTTCCTCAGAACACCGACTCGAAGGGCCCCATTTCCACCTGCACCGACTTGGTCTGGGTGTAGTGGGCCAGGGTTTCGATGCCGTTCTCGCGGCCGACGCCGGACTGCTTGTAGCCGCCCACGGGCATTTCCGCCGGCGACTCGCCCCAGGTGTTGATCCAGCAGATGCCGGCTTCCATGCGATGAATGGTGCGATGGGCGCGGGCGAGGCTCTCGGTGAACACCCCGGCGGCAAGGCCATAGTGGGTGTCATTGGCGCGGCGGATCAGCTCTTCTTCGTCGTCGAAGACGAGAATCGACATCACCGGGCCGAAGATCTCTTCGCGCACGATGCGCATGTCGTCGCTGCAATCGGTGAACACCGTGGCCGGGGCCCAGGCACCGCAGGCGAAATCGCCCTCGTCGAGAGGCTCGCCGCCGATCAGTACCCGCGCGCCGTCCTGCTTGCCGTACGCGATGTAGTCGAGCACCTTGGCCTGATGCTCGAAGCTGACCAGCGGGCCGAAGTTGATTTCGGGGTCGAGCGGGTCGCCGGCGCGGATGCGTGCCACGCGCTCGACGATCTTCTCCTCGAAGGCGGCCTTCACCGAGCGCTCGACGAAGACCCGGGTACCGTTGGTGCAGATCTGACCGCTGGAGTAGAAGTTGGCCATCATGGCAGCATCGGCGGCGCGGTCGAGGTCGGCGTCGGCGAACACGATGAGCGGCGACTTGCCGCCCAGCTCCATGGTCACGTCCTTGAGCGTCGAGCCGCCGGCCGCGGCCATCACCTTCTTGCCGGTGCCCACTTCGCCGGTGAACGACACCTTGGCGATGCCTTCGTGCGCGGTCAGCATCTGGCCGACCCGGGCGTCGCCGTGAACGACGTTGAACACGCCGTCGGGCAGGCCCGCCTCGGTGAAGATCTCGGCCAGCTTCATGGCGGTCAGCGGAGTGACCTCGCTGGGCTTGAACACCACGGCGTTGCCGGCGGCCAGCGCCGGAGCGGCTTTCCAGCAGGCGATCTGAATCGGGTAGTTCCAGGCGCCGATGGCAGCGATCACCCCCAGCGGTTCGCGACGGGTGTAGACGAACGACGACTCGCGCAGCGGAATCTGAGCGCCCTCGATGGCCGGCGCCAGGCCGGCGTAGTATTCCAGCACGTCGGCGCCGGTGACGATGTCCACCGCGGCGGTTTCGCTGATCGGCTTGCCGGTGTTGCGTGTTTCGAGCTCGGCCAGCTCGTCGTTGCGCGCTCTCAGCAGCGCCACGGCCCGCTGCAGCACACGGCTGCGCTGCATCCCGGTCATGGCGGCCCAGCGCCGCTGACCCTGGCTGGCGGAGGCGACGGCGCGGTCGATATCGGCCTGGCTGGCCTGATCGACCTTGGCCAGCAGGCTGCCATCGTAGGGGTTGAGAACATCGAAGGTCTCACCCGAAGTGGCCGGTTCACGGCGGCCGTCGATGTAGAGAGTCTCGGTGTCGAAAGCGGTCATGCTGTCTCCTTGGGTGACGCTGCGGAGGTGTCGTGGCCGGCCAGCAACTTGTCGAGGCAGGCGTGGGCCAGACGCCGGGCGCGCTCGGTATCCAACCCTTCGGGGCTCAGGGTGCCGCGCAGCCACAGGCCGTCGATCATGGCCGCCAGGGTGCGGGCGGCATCCCGCGCTTCGCTGAGCGGCATCAGCCGTCGGAACTGGAAGCAGAGGTTGGAGTAGAGGCGCTGGTCGTTGACGTGCTGCAGCCGTTGCAGCTGGGGTCTGTGCATACTGCTGGCCCAGAAGGCGAGCCAGGTCTTGGCTGCCGGGCCGGAAATCTGGCTGCGGTCGAAGTTGCCGTCGATGATGGCGGCGATATGGTCGCGTGGAGAGCCATCGACCAGGCGGAGCCGACGCTGCGCCACTGCCTGGCCGAGATCGGTGAGAATCTGGCGCATGGTGGCTTCGAGCAGGCCATCCTTGCCGCCGAAATAGTGGCTGATGATGCCGGCGGAAACGCCGGCATGCCGGGCGATCCTCAAGACGGTGGCGTCGGCCAGGCCGACTTCGTCGATGGCCGCCATGGTCGCCTGGATGAGCTGGCTGCGTCGAATGGGTTCCATTCCTGTCTTGGGCAACGTTGACTCCTTGACCCTTCGCCATGACTGGCATGTGGCATATATAAGGTAGGTTCGAGTCTGACATTTTTTTATTGAACGTTCAATCAATAAAAAGCGAGCGGCATCGTCTTGCCTGAGAGAAGTGGTTCATGCATAATCCAGCGCGTCGCGAAGGCCTGCCTTCGTGTCGCCTGGCTACGTAGCTCAGCTGGTTAGAGCACATCACTCATAATGATGGGGTCCCCTGTTCAAATCAGGGCGTAGCCACCAGTTACGACAGGACGCCCGATCGACTCATCTCGATCGGGCGTTCTGCGTTATGTCCCTGCCTCGACTGACGTTATGGCCAGGGTCCGGACGAGGTTTCTGCCGAGATACGCCCTTGACCTTACGTGGGCGATCCGTATACTACGCACCGTGTTCACGGCCATTCCCGGATAGCTCAGTCGGTAGAGCAAGTGACTGTTAATCACTGGGTCGCAGGTTCGAGTCCTGCTCCGGGAGCCACGAACGCACGCTGATCATGACGCACGTCATTCCTCGATAGCTCAGTCGGTAGAGCAAGTGACTGTTAATCACTGGGTCGCAGGTTCGAGTCCTGCTCGAGGAGCCATCAGCTCTTGGTTTTGGTGAAAAGCCATCAGCTCTGGTTTTGGTGAAAAGCCATCAGCCACCGCCCCGTGGGAAGTCCTTTCCCGCCATGTCGTTCCCGGATAGCTCAGTCGGTAGAGCAAGTGACTGTTAATCACTGGGTCGCAGGTTCGAGTCCTGCTCCGGGAGCCAATCTCTGCCGTTCTCGTTTCCTTCGTTGTCGGCTCGCGTCGAGTCGCAGTCAGCGTTGATTGGGTGACTGCTCGGCGGGCATTACTGCCGTATACTCGTCATATGAAAAAACGATAGGAATCCTGCCATGCGCAGCGCACTCTCATGTGGCTTGTTGATGTGCCTGGTTGCCGTTACGGGGCATGCCCTCGATGCGCCGGAAGGGCGGGTCATACTGACGGTCACCGGCAGCATTGGCGTGACAAACGGGGAAGGCGCGGCGCTATTCGATCGTGCCATGCTGGAAGCCATGCCCCAGCATACGATCAGGACTCATACTCCCTGGCACGACGGTCAGGTCACCTTTGTCGGCCCGCTGGGTCGCGACCTGCTTGATGCCGTGGGGGCCCAGGGCGAGATGCTGCGGGTGATGGCGCTGAACGATTACAGCGCCAGCATTCCAGTGGACGATTTCAATCAATACGATGTGATACTGGCGATGACCCTGGATGGCGTCCCTCTGCGGGTGCGCGACCAGGGCCCGCTGTTCGTCATTTACCCCTTCGACGATCATCCCGAATTGCTCAACGAGAAGATCATGTCGCGCTCGGTGTGGCAGGTCGCGCACATCGATGTTCTCCCGGAGTAGTGGCATGTCGCGTACGGCGCGTCCGAGCCTGCATTACCGGATCGCGGCCTGTGCCGCTATCGTGTTGTTCGGCTCGGCGCTGCTGACGGCCAAGATCATCCATGACCGAATGCAACAGATCGAGCATCGCATGCTCGAGGATCTCACCTGGTCGGCTTACCAGTTCGATCGGGAGGTCAGGGAGATGCGGATGACGCTGTCGCCCTGGCGCGGAGATATCGATGGACTGTTGCTGCGCTACGAAATCCTGTACAGCCGTGCCGACCTCTTCGGGCGTGGTGAGCTGAAGCAGAGTCTGGCCACGCAGTCTCTGGGCGAGACCCTGGAGCGTGCCATCGCCATGACGCTCGAGCTCGATTCCATGCTGTCGCCGCTGGAGAGTGGCAATGGCGTACTCGACGCTGCTGCCCTGGCGACACTCATGGAACGGTTGGCTGCGCTACAGGAAAAGACCTCTCGCTTGATTCTCGACATCAATGCTCACGTTGCTCTGTTGCGTACCCAGGAGCGCGGTGACCTGTGGAACCTGTACACCCTCTTGCTCGTGCTGATCGTGCTGCTGATGGGGGCCGGCTCGGTGCTGGTGGCCTTCTTGATCAGCGAGGGCAGGACCAACCGGGAGCGGCGCTATCTGCTCGAGATCCAGGCGCGTGAACTCGATGCCGCGGTGCAGAAGGCGGAAAGGGCGAGCCAGGCCAAATCGGAATTCATGGCGGTGATGAGTCATGAGATCCGTACGCCGCTCAACGGGGTCGTGGGGGTCGCGGAACTGCTCGCCTATGAGCCGTTGAGCGAGCAGGGCGCACGGCTGCTGGGTACCTTGGATGACAGCCTGGTGAGCCTTCAGGCGGTGATCAACGATGTGATCGACTACACCAAGTTCGACGCTGGCGCTCTGGATCTCGATCCGCAGCCCTTCCGGCCCAGTGAACTCATCGACCAGCTGGAGCGCCACTACGGCGTGCTGAGTGCGAGCCGGGGTGTCGCTTTCAGGGCCGAGCTGGGGGGTTCGTTACCTGGCTGGGTGCTGGGCGACCTGACTCGTATTCGTCAGGTGCTGATGAATCTGCTCAACAATGCCTTCAAGTTCACTGCGGCCGGCGAGGTTCGCCTGGCGGTCCAGTGCGGTGAAGACGATACGCTTTGTTTCCGCGTCGAGGATACGGGGTGCGGCATTCCCGAGCAGAGTCGGGCGCATATCTTCAAGCCTTTCACTCAGGCGGACAGCACCATCGCGCGCCGCTACGGTGGCTCGGGGCTGGGCCTTGCCATCTGCGAGCGGCTGGTCAAGGCCATGCAGGGGCGCATCGATTTCACCACGGAAACGGGCGTGGGCAGCTGCTTCCAGGTTCAGTTACCGCTGCGCGTACCGAGCCGGGAGGCCATCGAGCGTTACGCGAGAACTTGTCAGGAGCCGGCCTTGAGCCTGCCCAGGGGAAGCATTCTGATCGTCGAGGACCAGCCCGCCAACCGTGAGCTGGCCAGAGCCCTGCTCGAGCGTTTGGGTCAGCGCGTCAGCGTGGCGGCCGACGGTCAGGAGGGATTGGCACTGATGGCGAGCTACCGCTTCGACCTGGTGCTGATGGACATGCAGATGCCCACACTCGACGGTCTGGAAACCACCCGGCGTTGGCGCCGTCAGGAGTCGGACAGCCTCGCGCCGCTGCCCATCGTGGCGCTGACGGCCAATGCGACACCTTCGGCCAGACAGCGCTGTCTCGAGGCCGGTATGAACGACGTGCTGTGCAAGCCCTACACGCGCCATGATCTGCAGCGAGTCATTCGACAGTGGATGCTGCCGCAGGGCGCTCATGCACCCGCCGAAGCGGAGTCTGCCGTGGCGGCCTCGGCGGCACTGCCGACCGCTCCCCAGGGAGACGTCAGCGAAGCGGAGGTGGAGATCGACCCCGCCACGCTGACCTCGCTTCGCGAATCGCTGGACGAAAGGGCGCTGAGCCATCTCGTGCGACAGTTCGTCGTACGGCTGGACGAGGACCGCGCGGCGCTGCTGAGGGATCTTGATCGGCACGATCGCTCTGGCCTCAGGGAGACCTCGCATTCGCTGAAGGGAGCGGCAGCGTCCATGGGCTGCGAAGCGCTGTCGCAAGCCGCTGCCAAGCTCGAGCAAACGGCCGAGGCGGCAGGGCAGGAGGCACTCGAGGCCACGGTGGAGCGTATTACGCGTCTTGGACGCCTGAGCGTAGCGGCCTTTGCCAGGCTGGGGTATGCGGCTGAGCATACGGCGACCGGTGACGTGCCTCGTGGCGATCTGGCATCACCGGCTGAGGGGTGAGTCGAGCCTGGCCGGTCTGCGTCAGCGTGGCTGACAGAGACGACGGCCGATCGAGGCGACGAAAGTGCCGAGCCGATCCGCGGTCATGGGTTTGGCCAACCAGAATCCCTGGATTTCGTCGACGTCGAGCGCCTCGAGATAGTCGCGCTGGCGCTGGGTTTCCACGCCTTCGGCAATGGTCTTGAAGCCCAGCCCCTGACTCAGGGTCGTGAGCGAGCGGACGATGGTACGGCTGGAACGCTCCTCGGTCACGCTGTTGGTGAAGCTGCGGTCGATCTTCAGCGTATCTATCGGGAAGCGTAACAGGTAGTTGAAGGTAGAGTGGCCGGTGCCGAAGTCGTCGATGGCGATCGAGAACCCCAGGTCCTTGAGCTCGAGCAGCATTTTCAGCGTCTGCTCGGGATGACCCATGGCGGCACTTTCGGTGATCTCCAGTTCGAGCTGCTTGGGTAGTAGCCGATAGGCATTGACGTGTTCCATGATGCGCTGCGGGAAGTCCGGCTGATTGAACTGCACGGCGGAGAGGTTGATGCTCATGCGCAGATGCAGACCGGCCCGCTGCCACTCGGCAAGCTGCCGGCAGGCCTCGCCGATGACCCAGTCGCCGACATCGACGATTTGTCCGGACTCCTCCAGTAGCGGAATGAATTCCGCTGGCGACACCACCCCACGGCTGGCATGACGCCAGCGTAGCAGGGCTTCCACGGCACTGATATGGCCATCGGCCAGGTGTTGCTGTGGCTGGTAGACGAGAAAGAATTCGTCTCTTTGCAGCGCCTGCTGCAGATGAGCCTCGAAGCTCAGCGTGCCACCATTGGTGTGGCCAAGTATTTCATGCCTCAACAGCAGCCGCTGTTGGCCTGTCTGAGAGCGGGCGAGGCGTTGCGCCTGCAGCGCGGCGCCCAGCAGCGTTTCGGCATCCTGTGCATCATCGGGGTACACGCTGACACCGGCGCTGAAGCCGATGTAAACCTCTTGCCCAGCAATGTATTGAGCCCGGGCCAGGGGCATCATCCATTGCTGACAGAATTGGCGAGGGTCTGTCGCATCCGGTAACGCGACGGCCACGCCGAAGCTGCCGGCGTCCAGGCGCCCGAGCAGGGCATGGCTGGGCGCAAACCTCTCCAGACGTCGTGAGAACAGCACCAGGGCCTGATCGCCTGCGCGAATGCCCAGGGCTTCGTTGATGCGATGCAGGCGGCTGATATCCAGTACCGCTACCAGCCAGCGGCTCTCGGGTGCCTGCGCCAGGCGCTCGGCGAGCAGGCCGAGAAAGCAGTGGCGTTTGGGCAGCCCGGTCAGCTCGTCGTGGGCCGCCAGGTAAAGCGCCTTGTCCTCGAAGGCGCGTAAAGCGGTGACGTCCTGAAACGCCCCCACCAGGTACTGTTCGTTGTTTTGATCGGCGCTTTGCAGGCGCAGGGTACGTTCGAGATTGCCCTGACCAACGGTAAGCTCGAGGTCCAGCCCTTCGCGGTTCTGGCTGGCGACGCTGAGGGCAGTCTCCAGCCGCTGTCTGTGCTCGGGAGCGATCAGCGTCGTCAATTCCGCCACGCAGCCGGGCAGAGTGGGCCAGCCCAGCATGTCGGCGGCGCCTTCCGACCATTCCAGCTTGCCGCTGTGGACGTCGAGGTGCCAGAAGCCCAAACGGGCGAGCTTGCAGGCGCTGGCCTGTTCCAGCTGTGCCTCGCGCAGGGCCCGCTCGCGGGCGGCGCCGCTCAGCGCATAGCGCACCCGTTCGGTCAGCAGTGGCAGGTTGATCGGCTTGGGCATGAAGTCGGTCGCGCCGGCATCGAAGGCGTCGTTGATCGAGCCTACGTCGTCATGACCGGTCAGCATCAGCAAGGGAACGTAACGACCGTTGACCCCGGCCTGGCCACTGCGAATGGCGCGCAGGGTGCCGAAGCCGTCCAGTCTCGGCATGCTCACGTCCACCAGCACCAGGTCGGGCGCATGCTGATCGAAGACCTCGAGCCCCTCCTGACCATCGGCGGCGAGCAGCACCCGGTATCCCTTGCGTTGCAAGCCGGAGGCAATCAGCAGGCGAATGGTGGGGTCGTCATCGACGACCAGCACGGTGGCCAGGGGGGGAATGTCGCCGTTGCTCTCCACTGTCGTATCGGTAGTCGGCTGAAGGTGCGTAAGGAGGGCAGTGGCTGGATGAAGCCTGCCTGTATCGGTCATGTGCCTTCCCCCGCGCAGGGAGCGCATCGGGCATGCGCTGAACGTGTTACGCGCCTCTGGTGAGCCGCATGGTGCACGTCCATCCTCAGGCATCGGCGAGGTGGCGACAAGCTGTCCGTTTAACGCAGCCGTCAACCTAGGTCGGATTTGGGCATTAAAGAAACGAGTAACGCCCGGCGCGTGTCATTGCGCCGGGCGTCAGGTGGGGTAGGGCAAGTCTGTCCGTGCTATTGCGAAGATCTCTCGCAAAGATCTCTCGCGGCTAGAAGCGGCCGGCCAGGCGCCGCTGGGTCAGCTCGGCATAGTCGGCCAGGATGGCTGCGGCTTCGGTCACCTGGACCCGCTCCACCGGCTCCTCTTCGCTCTCCTCGCCGCGAGCATCGATCAGCTCGTTCAGCGGATCCAGCCCCAGGGCTTCGCGGCGACGGTTCTCCAGCGCCAGCTGCTCGGCGTCGCGCGCTTCCACTTCGCGCTGGCGCTGTTCGCGGTCGAGGCTGACGGTGGTCTGCTCTTCGCGCATGCGCCGGGCGAGCTCGGTGCGCTCCTTGAGGAAGATGAAGTTGGGATGCGAGTCGGCCCGCTCGCGATGGCGGGAGCGCAGGGTTTCCAGATACTCCCAGGGCTCGCCGTAGTGGCGATACTGCACGGCCTGCACCGTATCCCACTCCAGGGCGTTGTCGAGGCTGCTCTCGCCGATGCGCTCGGGGTCGACCAGATCGGGGAAGAGGATGTCGGGCTCGACGCCGCGATGCTGGGTGCTCTCGCCCGAGATACGGTAGAACTTGGCGCGGGTCAGCTTGATCTGGCCATGGCTCAGGTCGTTCAGGGTCTGCACGGTGCCCTTGCCGAAGGTGGCGCTGCCCAGCACCAGGCCGCGACCGTAGTCCTGAATGGCGCCGGCCAGGATTTCCGAGGCCGAAGCCGAGAGACGATTGACCAGCACCGCCAGCGGGCCGTCGTAGAGCGTGCCGGTCTCGGTGTCGCCGTAGAGGTTGATGCGGCCGCGGGCGTCGCGTACCTGCACCGTGGGGCCGCGGTCGATGAACAGGCCGAGCAGGGAGTTGGCTTCCTGCAGCGCGCCGCCGCCGTTGTTGCGCAGGTCGAGTACCAGACCGTCGATGCCTTCGGACTTGAGGCGCTCGACTTCACGGGCCACGTCACGGGTGGTACTGCGGAACTCCTCGGCGCCGGACTGCCAGGCGTCGAAGTCGACGTAGAAGGTGGGAATGGTGATCACGCCGATACGCTTGTTGCCGTCTTCGCGCTCGACCTCGACGATTTCCCCCTTGGCGGCCTGGTCTTCGAGATCGACCGTGTCGCGGGTGATCTCGACGGTGCTGGAGCGGGTCATGTCCACCGCTTCCGCCGGCACCACCTCGAGACGCACCACGGTGCCCTTGGGGCCGCGAATGAGATCGACCACCTCGTCGAGACGCATGCCCACCACGTTGACGATCTCCTCGTCCTCCTGGCCCACACCGACGATGCGGTCGGCGGGCTCGAGCACGCCGGCGCGATCCGCCGGGCCGCCGGGCACCAGGCTGGTGACCTTCACGTACTCGCCGTCGGATTGCAGCATGGCGCCGATGCCCTCCAGCGACAGCCGCATCTGGATGTCGAAGGACTCGCCCTGGCGCGGAGAGAGGTATTCGGTATGCGGGTCGATGCTGCTGGTCACCGCGGCCATGAACAGGCCGAACACGTCTTCGCCGTTGGTCTGACGCAGACGTGACAGCTGGCCTTCGTAGCGCTGACGCAGGTTGTTTTCCACCTGCTCTTCGTCCTGACCGCTGATGTCGAGGGTCAGGGCAGCGTTCTTGAGGCGCTTGTACCACAGCTCGTCGAGCTCGGCTTCGCTGGTGGCCCAGTCGGCCTCGCGGCGCTCGAGGTCGAGCCGCATGTCGCTCTCGTAGGTGAAGTTCAGCCCCTCGTCGATGGCGCTCAGCAGCCACTCGAAGCGGCTCTCGGCGCGATCGTGATAACGCTGGTAGAGCTCATAGGCCGGGGCCAGATCGCCTTCGAAGAGCATGTCGTCGATACGCTCCTCAAAGTGACGGAACTCGTCGATGTCGCTCTCCAGCAGGAAGGCGCGCTGACCATCGAGAATATCGAGATAGCGCTCGAACGCCAGGCGTGACCAGGTGTCGTCCAGGGCGGTTTCGGCGTAGTGGCCGTAGCGCAGCGACTCGGCGACTTCCAGAGCCGCCTGCCGATGCACGTCGTTGGGCTGGATCTGGGCTAGCGCCGACTGAGCGCACGACAACAACGTCACCAGCGAGAGAATCGCTGTGTGCCTAAGAACGACTGACAGGCTCATCAATGAAGCACCCCTGGTTTCGTGTACACTTCCTTCCCTAGACAAGCGTATGGCTCATGAGTTGCGAGGCCAGACGTCGCATTGTAGCAGTTCTTGCGTCAACCACGACCCCTGATGAGGACCCACATGTCTCGGGAAGCTCGTCTCGAGCGTCTGCTCGAATTTCTCCATCGCTCGCCGACCCCCTGGCACGCCGTCTCGGCCATGGCCGAGCGGCTCGATGCCGCTGGCTTTCGCCGGCTGGACGAGAGTCAGGCCTGGGAGGTCTCGCCCGGCGAGCGTCTCTACGTGACGCGCAACGGCTCGTCGATCGTGGCGCTGCAGCTGCCGCATGACGGGCTTGAGGCGCTGCGTATGATCGGCGCCCACACCGACAGCCCCGGCCTGCGCCTGAAGCCCAACGCCGCTCAGCTCTCGGCAGGCTGGCTGCAGCTCGGCGTCGAACTCTACGGTGGTGCCTTGCTGGCACCCTGGTTCGATCGCGACCTGGGCCTGGCCGGCCGCGTTCACGTGCGGCATCCCGACGGCCGCATCGAAGGCGTGCTGCTGCAGGTGGATCGGCCCGTTGCCATCATTCCCAGTCTGGCCATCCATCTCGACCGCGAGGTCAACAACGGTCGGCCGATCAACGCCCAGACCCAGATGCCGCCGGTGTTTCTGCAGGGTGGCGACAAGCCCGACCTGCAGCGGCTGCTGCTCGAATGGCTGGAGGAGCAGAGCGGCGTCGTCGGTGCCGAGATCCTCGATTTCGAGCTGGCACTGTATGACGTACAGCCCCCGGCGCTGGTCGGTGTCGGGCGAGAGCTCATTGCCAGTGCGCGACTCGACAACCTGCTGTCCTGCTTCATCGGGCTCGAAGCGCTGCTGGAGAGCGACGGCAGCCAGGGCGTGGTGCTGGTGGCCAACGACCACGAAGAGGTCGGCAGCGCCAGTGCCTGCGGCGCTCAGGGGCCGTTTCTCGGCGACGTGCTGCGGCGAGTCAATGCCCAGTTGGGCGAGCCGGGTGACGAAGGCTTCATTCGTCTGATCCAGGCTTCGCGGATGATCTCCTGCGACAACGCCCACGCCCTGCATCCCAATTTCACCGACAAGCACGATGCCGCCCATGGCCCCGCGCTCAACGGCGGCCCGGTGATCAAGGTCAACGCCAATCAGCGCTACGCCACCAACAGCGCCACGGCAGCGCTGTTTCGCGATCTCTGTCGCGAGGCCGACGTGCCGGTGCAGACCTTCGTCACCCGCGCCGACATGGGCTGCGGTAGCACCATCGGGCCGATCACGGCCACCGAACTCGGCGTGCCGACGCTGGATGTGGGCGTGCCGCAGTGGGCCATGCACTCGATCCGCGAGACGGCGGGCAGCCGCGACGTGGAGTACCTCACCCGGGCGCTGATCGCCTTCGCCAACCGGCCGCGGCTGGCCTGACCTCACGGCAGCCACTGCTAGATCACGACAGCCACTGAGCTGGAAGTGCCACCACGAAAAACCCGGCGCCAGGGCGCCGGGTTTTTTTCGATTGTGCGCCAGGCATGGCGCGTAGCACCGATAGGTGCTGTTCCCGAGGGTGGTGCCTCGGGATGACTCGGGGGTGAA
>JAAQTN010000021.1 GCA_011742915.1 Billgrantia desiderata
GCCTTGAAATGGTGTGACTTCTCACCACCTCATCGACAAGCGCCCACATGAATTACCTGATCGATTGTTAAAGAGCGGCTCCTTTTCTCTTCAAGCCTCAGCCTGAAGCGCGGAGCGTCTCGCTTGCTGTCGCGGCCGCCGATCCAGGGATCGAGGGGCCTCGCCAGCGCCCTGCGAGGAAGGCGTATTCTACTGAAGCGCCGGAGTTTGTCAACTCTCTTCGGGGCCGTCACCGAGGTGATCCTGACCGCGAAGACCAGCCGGAGCCGGCGACCGCAAGCCCGTTGCCGGACCCGCTTTCGAGTGGGGCGCATTCTACCGAATCCGCCGTGGGCGTCAAGTGAGAATTTTGCGAAACGAGCCGAAAAATCCAAACCGGGACAACCACTTACCACTCTTCCCACCGCCTGCGACGTTGCCCGTCACCGGCAGCGGATGCGTACTTTACGGTTTTCCCCCGGGCCCCGCAAGGGGCGGCGGGAAAAATATTTCAGGGGCGTGACCGAGCGGTGACGCTACGCGGGCGGACGAGCTATCCACAGGCGCTCGCAGCGAGGGGCTGTGGATGGTTTGCCACCCAGGGCGAAGACGACGACGCCCGCACGAGGCGGGCGTCGGTAGAGCAACTGACTTGTCATCGGTTGGCCTGAGAGCCGGTGGAATGACTCAGCGTAGCGTCACCCGGGCATAGCGCTTCTTGCCGGCCTGGATCACGTAGCTCTTGCCGGTGTCGAGCATGGCATCCTTGGCGACGACCTCGCCGTCGACCTTGACCCGGCCGTTGCCCAGCATGTCCTTGGCCTGGGCGCTGTTGTTGGCCAGACCCGCCCGATTGAGCACCGCAGCGATGGGCGCCTGGGCGCTGCCCTCGAAGTCGACCTCCACCTCGGGCAGGTCTGCGGGCAGCTCGCCTTCGGCCAGGCGGTTACCGGCCGACTTGTGGGCATTGGCCGCGGCCTCTTCGCCGTGGTAGCGGCCGATCAGCTCGCGAGCGAGGATCATCTTGATGTCGCGCGGGTTGGCACCGGCCTCGACGTCGCGCTTGAGCGTCTCGATCTCTTCATTCGATTTCAACGAGAGCAGCTCGAAGTAGCGCCACATCAGGCTGTCGGGCATGGAGACGAGCTTGTTGAACATCGAACCCGGCGCCTCGTCGACGCCGACGTAGTTGCCCAGCGACTTCGACATCTTCTGCACGCCGTCGAGCCCCTCGAGCAGTGGCATGGTGATGACCACCTGCGGCTCCATGCCGAAGTGCTTCTGGATCTCGCGCCCCATCAGCAGGTTGAACTTCTGGTCGGTGCCGCCCATCTCGACGTCGGCCTCGAGCGCCACGGAGTCGTAGCCCTGCACCAGCGGGTAGAGGAACTCGTGGATGGAGATCGGCTGGCCCGACTTGTAGCGCTTGTCGAAGTCGTCGCGCTCGAGCATGCGCGCCACGGTGCTCTGGGCGGCCAGCTCGATCATCTTGGCCGCGGTGAGCTGGCTGAACCACTCGGAGTTGAAGCGCACCTCGGTCTTTTCAGGATCGAGGATCTTGAACACCTGCTCCTTGTAGGTCTGGGCATTGACCCGGACCTCTTCCTCGGTGAGCGGCTTGCGGGTGACGTTCTTGCCGGTGGGATCGCCGATGCGACCGGTGAAGTCGCCGATCAGGAAGATGATCTGGTGGCCGAGATCCTGGAACTGGCGCATCTTGGTCAGCAGCACGCTGTGGCCGAGGTGCAGGTCGGGAGCGGTGGGATCGAAGCCCGCCTTGATGCGCAGCTTGCGGCCGGACTCGAGCTTCTTGATCAGCTCGTCCTCCAGCAGGATCTCCTGGGTGCCTCGTTTCAGCAGCGCCAGCGCGCTTGCGACCTCACTCATCGTCTCCCACTCCAAATACGTTGATCGCCCTTGCGGGCAGGGTCCATCGAATGGGGCACGATGGTAGCATGACTTGATGCCTCGCGGTCCCCCCAGCCTAAGGGAGAAAATAGAGATGGCACTGTTCGTGGGCCTGATGTCCGGCACCAGCCTGGACGGCATCGATGCCGCCCTGATCGAGATCGACGCCGCAGGGAGGGCGCGCCTGCTCGCCAGCCACGCCGAGCCGATGCCCGAAGCGCTGCGTGAGCTCCTGCTGAGGCTATGCCAAGCCGAGCGGATCGCCTTCGCCGAGCTGGCCGGCGCCGAGGATGCCTTCTGCCGGCTCCAGGCCGCTGCGGTCGGACACCTGCTCGCCGGCAATGGCATCGCCACCGGGCAGATCGCCGCCATCGGCAGCCACGGCCAGACCATCGAGCATGCGCCCTGGGGCCACGCCGAAGGGCCGGCCTATACCCTGCAGCTCGACAACCCCAGCCTGCTGGCCGAGCTGACCGGCTGCACGGTGGTGGCGGACTTCCGCCGCCGCGATCTGGCCGCCGGCGGTCAGGCCGCCCCGCTGGCGCCGGCCTTTCACGAGGCGCTGTTCCGGCGTGCGGGGCAGTGGCAGCTGGTGCTCAACCTGGGCGGTTTCGCCAACCTGACCCTGCTGCCACCCGCGGAAAGCGAGGCCGAGGTGATCGGCTTCGATACCGGCCCGGCCAACGCGCTGCTGGATGCCTGGCACGCCCGCCATCGCGGCGGCCGCTACGACCCCGAGGGCGCCTGGGCCGCCTCGGGCCAGGTGGACGACACCCTGCTGGAGCGCCTGCTTGCCGAGCCGTTCTTCCATCGCCCGCCGCCGCGCAGTACCGGGCGCGAGGTGTTCCACCTCGACTGGCTCGCAGGTCACCTCACGGGTAAGGAGCGTCCTGCTGACGTGCAGGCGACCCTGGCGGAGCTGACCGCCACCAGCGTGGCCCTGGGCATCGAGATGGCACGCGAGCTGGCCGGCGCGCCTCCGGCCTCGGCGCTGATCCCGTGTGGCGGCGGCGCCCACAACGGCGATCTGCTCGGCCGCCTGGCCCGCCACCTGCCGGAAACCGCCCTGGTACCCAGCAGCGACTGGGGATGGCCGGCCGACTGGCTGGAAGCCGGCGCCTTCGCCTGGCTCGCCTGGCGTCGCCTGGAGGGATTGCCCGGCAATCTGCCCAGCGTCACCGGCGCCGCCGGCCCGCGCATCCTCGGTGGCGTCTACGCGCCGTAAATTTTATTCAAGGCTAAAAGTCGTCGTCGTCGCGCAGCGACAGCCTCTGCGCGGACTCCTGCGCCTTGGCCAGCACGTCGCTCTTCTCGTCGCCGTACTTGATCATCATGCGCAGCTCGTTGGCCGAGTCGGCGTGCACCATGGCCACCTCCTCGCTGATCCTGCCCGCCTTGTAGAGGTCGTACAGGGCCTGGTCGAAGGTCTGCATGCCTTGGTCACGGGAGCGGCCCATGACGTTCTTGATCTCGCCCACGTCGCCCTTGCGGATGAGGTCGGCGATCAGGGGCGTGCGCAGCAGGATCTCGATGGCCGGGCAGCGCCCGCCGTCGCGAGTGGGCAGCAGCTGCTGGGCGACGATGGCGTGCAGGTTGAGCGACAGATCGAGCCAGATCTGCTCGTGGCGCTCGTGGGGGAAGAAGTGAATGATGCGGTCCAGCGCCTGGTTGGCGTTGTTGGCATGCAGCGTGGCCAGGCACAGGTGGCCGGTCTCGGCGAAGGTCAGGGCGTGTTCCATGGTCTCGCGGGTGCGCACCTCGCCGATCAGCACCACGTCCGGCGCCTGACGCAGGGTGTTCTTCAGCGCCACCTCGAACGACTCGGTGTCGATGCCCACCTCACGCTGATTGATGATCGCCTTCTTGTGCGGATGCACGTACTCGATGGGATCCTCGACGCTGATGATGTGGCCGCCCACGGTCTCGTTGCGCTGCTGGATCATCGACGCCAGGGTGGTCGACTTGCCGGTACCGGTACCGCCCACCACGAATACCAGCCCGCGCTTGAGATTGGCCAGCTCGCCCAGTTGCGGCGGCAACGAGAGTTCCTCCAGGTGAGGAATCTCGTAGGCGATGCGCCGAATGACCATGGCCAACTGGTTGCGCTGCTGGAAGGCGCTGACCCGAAAGCGGCCTCGCCCGCTGAGACTCAGGGCGAAATTGGCCTCACGCTCCTGCGCGAAGCGCTCCTTGAGCCCTTCGGGCACGGCCACGTTGACCAGCTCGCGCACCTGCTCCACCGAGAGCCGCTGGTCGCCCAGCGCGGTGAGCTTGCCGGCGGTCTTGATGGTAGGCGGTGCCTGGACAGAGATCAGCAGGTCCGAGGCCTCCTGCCGGGCCATGATGTCGAGCAGCTGCTCCAGCCATTCCTGTGCTTTCATCTCCCCACCCCCTTGTCGTCATTATCGAACACTCAGCCGGTCAGCGCGCTCTTGGCGCGGGCCTGGGCTTCATCGCGATTGACCACGTTCTCCGCCACCAGCTTGGCCAGCGCGGCGTCGAGGGTCTGCATGCCGATGTTGCCGCCGGTCTGGATGGCCGAGTAGATCTGCGCCACCTTGTCCTCGCGGATCAGGTTGCGTACCGCCGCATTGGCGATGAGGATCTCGTGGGCGGCCACGCGCCCGCCGCTGCGCCGTTTGAGCAGGGTCTGGGAAATCACCGCCTGCAGCGACTCCGACAGCATCGAACGCACCATGGCTTTCTCTTCGCCGGGGAAGACGTCGATGATCCGGTCGATGGTCTTGGCCGCCGAGGTGGTGTGCAGGGTGCCGAACACCAGATGGCCCGTCTCGGCGGCGGTGAGCGCCAGGCGGATGGTCTCGAGATCGCGCATCTCGCCCACCAGGATCACGTCGGGATCCTCGCGCAGGGCGCTGCGCAGCGCCTGGGCGAAGCCGTGGGTGTCGCGATGCACCTCGCGCTGGTTGATCAGGCAGCGCTTGCTGCGATGGACGAATTCCACCGGGTCCTCGATGGTCAGGATATGGTCGTAACGGTGATCGTTGATATAGTCGATCATGGCGGCCAGGGTGGTGCTCTTGCCCGAGCCGGTAGGGCCGGTGACCAGCACCAGTCCGCGGGGCAGCAGGGCAAGTCGGCGGAAGACCTCACCCAGCCCCAGGTCCTCCATGGTCAGCACTTCGCTGGGAATGGTACGGAATACCGCGCCGGCTCCACGCGCCTGATTGAAGGCGTTGACACGAAAGCGCGCCACCCCCGGAACCTCGAAGGAGAAGTCGGTCTCGAAGAACTCCTCGTAGTCACGGCGCTGGCGGTCGCCCATGATGTCGTAGATCAGCTTGCGGACTTCCTTGTCGTCCATGGCCGGCACATTGAGACGGCGAATGTCGCCATCGACGCGAATCATCGGCGGCAGGCCGGCCGACAGGTGCAGATCGGAGGCGTTCTGTTTTGCCGAGAACGCCAGCAGTTCGGTAATATCCATGCGATTCCCCTGCTCCCGATTAAGGTTCCAGCGAGTATGACAGACCTTGCGGACATGAAGGACTTCATGTGGCTGAGATGACGGATACCATGCTTTCCGAGTCGCTGGCCAGCGCTCGGCGACGTTTGGCCGCCGCCCTGTCGGCGGCCGAACGCGCACCCGATGCGGCCCGGCTGCTGGCCGTGAGCAAGACCAAGCCGGCCGACATGATTCGCGCAGCGTGGCAGCTCGGCCAGCGGGAATTCGGCGAGAACTACGTCCAGGAAGCACTGGAGAAGCAGACCGAACTGGCCGACCTGAAGGGCATCGTGTGGCACTTCATCGGCCCGCTGCAGGCCAACAAGACCCGCGCGGTGGCCGAGCACTTCGACTGGGTGCACAGCGTCGACCGCGAGAAGATCGCCCGGCGCCTGAACGACCAGCGCCCCGAGGCACTGGGCCCGCTCGAGGTCTGCCTGCAGGTCAACGTCAGCGACGAGGCCAGCAAGTCGGGCGTGGCCTTCGCCGAGCTGGAAAGCCTGGCGCAAGCGGTGGTCTCACTGCCACGCTTGCGTCTGCGCGGGCTGATGGCCATTCCGGCCCCGGCGGCAACCATGGCCGCGCAGCGAGCCCCGCTGGCACGCCTGCGCCAGGCCCTAGAAGCGCTACGCAAGCGCTTCCCCGAGGCCCCGCTGGACACCCTGTCGATGGGCATGAGCGACGACCTGGAAGCCGCCATTCTCGAGGGCGCCACCCTGGTACGACTGGGCACGGCCATTTTCGGCGCACGGGACACATCGCGTCGCTAGACGCACTCGCACCGGCACACGGCCGGTCGCTGGATAACAGAAGAAGGACGAATCGCAATGGCCAGCAGAGTCACCTTCATCGGCGCAGGCAACATGGCCAGCGCCATCATCGGCGGCATGATCGACAACGGCCACCCGGCCACCGCCATCACCGCCACCTCGCCCAGCGATGCCTTCCTGGCGCCGGTGCACGAGCGCTACGGCATTCGCACCAACACCGACAACCAGGCCGCGGTGCGTGATGCCGACATCGTGGTGCTGGCAGTGAAGCCTCAGGTCATGCGCGAGGTCTGCGAAGGACTGCGCGACACCCTGCAGCGCCAGCGCCCGCTGATCATCTCGGTGGCGGCGGGACTCACCGCCGAGTCGCTGCAGGCCTGGATGGGTGGCGGCCTGCCGCTGGTGCGCTGCATGCCCAACACGCCGTCGCTGGTCGGCGCCGGCGCCGCCGGCCTGTACGCCACTGCCGAAGTGAGCGACGAGCAGCGCGCCCAGGCCACCGAGCTGCTCGAGGCCGTGGGTCTGGTCGAGTGGGTCGAGCAGGAAGCGCTGCTGGATGCCGTGACCGCCGTTTCCGGCAGCGGCCCGGCCTACTTCTTCCTGATGTTCGAAGCCATGGAAGAGGCTGGTGTCAAGCTCGGTCTGCCGGCCGAGACGGCGCGGCGACTGGCGATCCAGACGGCGCTCGGCGCGGCGCGCATGGCACAGCAGAGCGAGCTCACCCCGGACCGCCTCAAGCGCAACGTGATGTCTCCCGGCGGCACCACCGAGCGTGCCGTGGAGCACATGGAGCAGGCCGGCCTGCGCGGCATCGTGGCCGACGCCATGGACGCCTGCGCCGCCCGCGCCCGGGAGATGGCCGAAGAGCTCGGCCAGCGATAGTCTTCTCGGCCAACGATAGTCTTTCAGGCCGCTCCCGCTGACGGAGCGGCCATCTCGACGACATGGAGGAGCCCACATGGGCCAAATGGGAAATGCCGGCCTGCTGCTGGTCAACACCCTGATCAACATCTACCTGTTCCTGATGATGCTGCGCTTCCTGCTGCAGGCATCCCAGGCCGACTACTACAACCCCATCAGCCAGTCGGTGGTGAAGATCACCCAGCCGGTGGTGCGCCCTTTCCAGGGCTTCCTCGGCCCGGTGCTGGGACGCTTCGACATGGCCACCCTGGCCGCGGCCTTCGTGCTCAAGGCGGTCAGCATCGTGGCGATCCTGCAGATCGCCGGCATCGGCATGCCGCCGCTCACCCAGGTGGCGATCGGCGCCATTGCGGCCATCGCCAACGCCATTCTCAAGATCTACTTCTTCGCCCTGATCGTGATGATCATCCTGAGCTGGGTCGCGCCCAACGCCAGCCATCCTGGGGCGCTGCTGGTGATGCAGCTGGTGGAGCCGATCATGGCGCCGGTGCGCAAGGTCATTCCGCCGCTGGGCATGATCGACCTGTCGCCGATCGTGGTCTTCATCGCCATCAGCATCGTCGATGGTATCGTGGTGGGCGCGCTGACCCGTGCCGCCGGCATTGCCGGCGCTCTGGTGGGGCTGTGAGCCACTGTCGCAGTGACGGACCTCAACGACTGGACATGAAAAGACAAGATGCCCGAGCTTCCCGATGACTCGGTCGGTCTGGTGACGCCGCAGACGGCGCACTTCGACGACCCCCTGGCCCTGGCCTGCGGCAGGACCCTGCCCGCCTACGATCTCGTCTACGAGACCTATGGCACGCTCAACGCCGAGCGTTCCAATGCGGTACTGATCTGCCATGCCCTGTCGGGACACCATCATGCCGCCGGCTACCATGACGCCGACGAGCGCAAGCCCGGCTGGTGGGACGCCCATATCGGCCCGGGCAAGTCGATCGACACCAACCGCTTCTTCGTGGTGTCGCTGAACAACCTGGGCGGCTGTCACGGCAGCACGGGGCCGATCAGCACCAACCCCGCTACCGGGCGCCAGTGGGGGCCCGACTTCCCCATGGTCACGGTGAGCGACTGGGTGCACAGCCAGGCGCGCCTGGCCGATCGCCTGGGCATCGAGCGCTTCGCCGCCGCCATCGGCGGCAGCCTCGGCGGCATGCAGGTGCTGCAGTGGACCCGCCTCTATCCCGAGCGGGTCGCCAACGCGGTGATCATTGCCGCCACGCCCAAGCTCTCGGCGCAGAACATCGCCTTCAACGAGGTGGCACGCCAGGCGATCCGCTCCGACCCGGACTTCCACGACGGCTGGTACGCCGAGCACGGTACCGCCCCCCGACGCGGCCTCAAGCTGGCACGCATGGTGGGGCACATCACCTACCTCTCGGAAGATGCCATGGGCAGCAAGTTCGGCCGCGACCTGCGCAGCACGGACCTCAACTTCGGCTACGACGTGGAGTTTCAGGTCGAGTCCTACCTGCGCTACCAGGGCGACACCTTCTCCACCGCCTTCGACGCCAACACTTACCTGCTGATGACCAAGGCGCTGGACTACTTCGACCCGGCAGCGGAGCATGGCGGCGTGCTGGCCGAAGCCGTCGCTCCCTGTCAGTGTCCGTTCCTGGTGGTGAGCTTCACCAGCGACTGGCGCTTCCCGCCGTCACGCTCCCGCGAGCTGGCCAATGCCCTGATTCGCGCCGGCAAGCGGGTGAGCTACGTCAACATCGACTCGCCCCACGGCCACGACGCCTTCCTGCTGCCGGAGCCGCGCTACCAGGCGGTGTTCGCCGCCTTCATGTCTCGCGTCGCCCGCGAGCTGGGCCTGGAGGAGACCGCATGATGCGCGCCGACCTGGAGCTGATTCATCGCTGGGTGCCCGAGGGTGCCCACATTCTCGACCTGGCCTGCGGCGACGGCACCCTGCTCGAAGCCCTGGCGCGCGACAAGGGCGTCACCGGCTACGGCCTGGAGATCGACCCGGCCGGCATCACGGCCTGTATCGCCAAGGGCGTCAACGTCATCGAGCAGAACCTCGACGAGGGGCTGGTCCACTTCGAGGACGACACCTACGATCTGGTGGTCATGACCCAGGCGCTGCAGGCCCTGCGCCGCCCCGACCGCATGCTCGACGAGATGCTGCGGGTGGCCAACGAGTGCATCATCACTTTCCCCAACTTCGCCTACTGGCGCCACCGGGTGCACCTGGGCATTCGCGGCTACATGCCGGTCTCCAAGTCGCTGCCCCATGCCTGGTACGATACGCCCAACATCCATCTCTCGACCTTCAACGACTTCGAGCACCTGTGTCGCGAGAAGGGGGTGCACATCACCGACCGTGCCGTGGGCATCGGCGATCACGAAGGCCACTGGGCCACCCGGCTGCGGCCCAACCTGTTCGGCGAGATCGCGATCTTTCGCGTCGCACGCCAGGAGCGCCGCTGAGGCCGAATCGCGGGTCCGCCATTTCAAGGCAGGCCCGCCACTTCAAGGAGAGAGTGCCATGTCGAGCCATCGCATCCTGCCGCTTCGTCACCTTGCCGCCGGCCTGCTGCTGGCGCTGGGCCTGCTGTCGCTGTCGGCGCATGCCCAGCAGTACGAACAGGTCGGCGATTACCAGATCCACTACAGCGCGGTGAGCACCGACTTCCTGCCCGCTGCCGTGGCCGAGACCCACGGCATCCAGCGCAGCCCGGCCATGGCGCTGCTCAACGTCAGCGTGCTGCAGGAGGTCGGGAACGAACTGCGGCCGGTCAATGCCCCGGTCAGCGGTACGGTGGGAGAACTCAAGGGGCAGAATCGCACGCCGCTGGAGTTCCGCACTCTGCGCGAGGGAGATACGCAGTCGCAGGTGGCGGTATTCCGCATTCGTGACGACGAGCCCATGCGCTTCGATCTGGAAGTGCGCTACGACCGCAACCGGGAGCCGGCCGAGGTGGGCTTCGTGCAGCGTTTCCACATCGACCGCTGAGCCCATGCCCCAGCCTATCGCCCACCTGCAGCAGTTCGATGCCTCGCCGTCGCGGGGTGTCGCGCTGCCCGACGGGCGTCAGGCCTTCCTGGTGCGCGTTCACGGCCGGGTCAGCGCCTTCGTCAATCGCTGCCCGCATCAGCAGGTGCCGCTCAACCTGCCGGATGGCGACTTTCTCGAAGCAGGCGGCGAACTGATTCAGTGCGGCATGCACGGCGCGCTGTTCCTGCCGGAAAGCGGCGAGTGCGTGTTCGGCCCCTGCCAGGGCCGCTTCCTGGAGCCGCTGGCGATCTCAATCGACGCCGAGGGCAACATTCACTTGGCGAGTGAGTGACACCGGAAGTTGGCCACCCAGCGCCACCGACACCGGCCGTGAATCTTGCCAGCCGAACTCGCAGCCGTAGGCCAGCACTTCCACTCCCCGCGCTGCCACGGCCTCGAGCGTGGCGGCGTAGGCCGGGTCGAGGTGTGCTGCCGGCGCCACGTCGCGAATGCCGGCGTGGGCGATGCAGAACAGCAGCACCGCACGCTGCCCCTGCTCGGCCAGGGCCGCCAGCGCCAGCAGGTGCTTGCGCCCGCGCTCGCTCACCGCGTCGGGAAAGTAACCGTGGCCATCGCTCTCCTTGAGCGTGACCTGCTTGACCTCGACGAAGGCGGTGCCGCGCTCGGGATCGTCGAGGCGAAAGTCGAGCCGCGCCCCCTCCACCTTGGCCTCGCGCCGGAGTTCGGCATAGCCGGCCAGCGCGGCAATTCGCTGCCCTTCCAGCGCCTCCTCGACGATGCGATTGGTGCGCCCGGTATGCACCGAGGCCAGCGCCACGCTACCGTCGGGCTGGGTCAGCTCGATCAGCTCCCAGGTCCAGGCCAGCTTGCGCGCCGGGTTGTCGCTCGGTGCCAGCCACACCCGGCAGCCGGGCACGTTGACCGCCCGCATCGAGCCGGTGTTGGGGCAGTGCGCCACCACCTCGCGGCCGTCGTCGAGACGCACGTCGGCCAGGAAACGCTTGTAACGGCGCAGCAGCACGCCGGGAACCAGCGACGGGTACTCCATGCCTCTCCCCTACTGCCGCGCCAGGAAGCGTTCGAGCCGGCTCACCGCCTCCTCCAGACGCTCGATCCCGGTGGTGAAGGCAATCCGCACATGATACTCGCCGCCCGTGACGGCGAAGTCGATGCCGGGCGTGATGGCGACGTTCTCCTCCTCCAGCAGGCGCTGACAGAAGGCCTGGCTGTCGCGGCTGTAGCGCGAGATGTCGAGCCACAGGTAGAAGGCGCCCTGGGGCGGCAGCGAGGGGGCAAGCCCAAGACGGGCGAGCCCGGCCAGCAGCGCATCGCGGCGACGGCCGAGTTCGCTGCGGCGGGCTTCGAGCAGCGCCCGGCACTCGGGGGTGAAGGCGGCGAGCGCCGCATGCTGCGCCGGGGTGGGTGCCGCCAGAAAGACGTTCTGCGCCAGCCGGGTCAAGGGTTCCACGGCCGCCTGGGGCGCCAACAGCCAGCCCAGGCGCCAGCCGGTCATGCCGAAGTACTTGGAGAAGCTGTTGACGACGAAGGCATCCGCGGTCAGCGAGGCCACCGACAGCGGCGCGATGTCGTAGCTGAGCCCCTGGTAGATCTCGTCCACCAGCAAATGACCGCCGCGTGCGGCCACCGTGTCGGCCACCGCCTTCAGCTGTGCCGCATCGAGCATATGGCCGGTGGGGTTGGACGGCGTGGCGAGCATCGCCAGCCGGGTCGCCTCTTGCCAGTGCCGCGCGACGAGGTTGGCATCGAGCTGCCAGCCGCTCTGCGGGCCGATGGGCACGGTGTCCACCTCGGCACCCGCCAGCGCCATGAAGTGGCGGTTGCAGGGGTAGTTGGGGTCGGCCATCAGCACCCGGTCGCCGGGCCCGACCAGCAGTTGGCTGGCCAGCAGCAGCGCGCCGGAAGCCCCGGGCGTGACCAGAACCCGCCTGGGGTCGACGTCGGCACCGAAATGCTCGCCGTAGTGGCCGGCGATCGCCTCGCGCAGAGCCGGCAACCCCGCCGCCGGGCTGTAGCGCGTGAGTCCGGCCGCGAGGGCCGCCTGTCCGGCCGCCACTACCGGCTCGGGGGTGGCGAAGTCGGGCTCGCCCACCTCGAGATGAATGACGTCGTGGCCGGCCGCCTCGCGCGCCTGAGCGGCCTCCAGCAGGCTCATCACACGAAAGGGTGCGACGCGATCAACGCGCGGATTCCACGACATGGCTGACTCCTGAAACACAAAGATAGATGACCGACGTTGGGCACTTTTCCCGTTCCCACGGTCAAAAAACCATACCATTGATTTGACTCACCTGGGGATGCCAGGCGTTGCTGCCAGGTATTGCAAAGTTGGCCAATATCCGATAAACAAGCATGCCTTTGGCGTGAGATACCTTGCACCAGGTTGCGGCGGGTATTGATCAGCAGTCACTCAAGTAATGAGGCAGTCCCATGCCAGTAGCAGACAAGAAAGCGGAAGCGCCCAAAAAGTTCACCCCGTACGAGTCGGCACCGGGTGAAGAGTACATGAACGAGCAGCAGCTTGAGCACTTCCGACAGATCCTGCTGGGCTGGAAACAGGAGCTCATGGAAGAAGTCGATCGCACCGTGCGCCATCTGCAGGAAGAGGCGAACAACTACGCCGACCCTGCGGACCGGGCCACCCAGGAAGAGGGGTTCAGCCTGGAGCTGCGGACCCGCGATCGCGAGCGCAAGCTGCTCAAGAAGATCAACGAGACCCTCGAGAAGATCGACGAGGAGGACTACGGCTACTGCGAGGCGTGCGGCGTCGAGATCGGCATTCGCCGACTGGAGGCTCGCCCCACCGCTACGCTGTGCGTCGACTGCAAGACCCTGGCCGAACTCAAGGAAAAGCAGCTCGGCGGCTGAGGTCTCTGCCGTGTGGGTCGCTTCACTTCGCAACGGGCACCCCTGGGTGCCCGTTCGCATGTCGGTCGTCATCCCCGGGAGCGCGTCATGACCGGCTACCGCGGTCGCTTCGCCCCGACCCCCTCGGGCGCCCTGCACTTCGGCTCGCTGATTGCCGCCCTGGCCAGCTTTGTCGATGCGCGCCGGGCCGGAGGCGAATGGCTAGTGCGTATCGAGGACATCGATCCGCCGCGCTGCCCGGCGGGTGCCGCCGACACCATTCTGCGCCAGCTCGAGGCGTTCGGCCTGCACTGGGACGGCCCCGTGCTGTGGCAACACTCACGCGACTCGGCTTATGCTGCGGCACTGGAGCGGCTCGAGGCGCTGGGGCTGGCCTATCCCTGTAGCTGCTCGCGCAAGCAGTGGCGTGACTTTTCGGTCTACCCCGGCTGGTGCCGTGGCGGTCCGCGCGAGCCGGACAAGCCGCTTGCCTGGCGCCTGCGCAGCAACCTCGGCCTGCGTCCGGTGGTATGGCAGGACCGCCTGTTCGGCGAGCAGCGCTTCGATCCGGCCGAGCTCGGCGACGTGGTGCTCAAGCGCAAGGACGGCCTGTGGGCCTATCAGCTGGCGGTGGTGGTCGACGACGCCGATCAGGGCATCACGGATATCGTTCGCGGCTTCGACCTGCTCGACAACACGCCCTGGCAGCGCCAACTGCAGCAGGCGCTGGAGTTGGCCGAGCCGCGCTATCTGCACCTGCCCTTGATCGTCAATCGCGACGGCCAGAAGCTCTCCAAGCAGAATCTGGCCCCGGCGCTGCCGTGCGAGGAGAGCGCCGTACGGCCGCTGCTGTACCGCGCCCTGGCGGCACTCGACCAGGCGCCGCCCGCCGAGCTGGGCACGGCGCCGGTGCAGGAGCAGCTGGCCTGGGCCATCGACCACTGGGAACCGAGCCGAATCCGCCCCGAGGCCCACCGCCAGGAGTGAGGAGCGTCCATGTACGTCTACCGCATCATGCTGTTCCTGGTTCTGGCCGGCTATCTGCTGTCGCCGCTGCTGATGAGCGGCTGGTCGAGCCCCGGAGTCGCCTGGTACCGCCCCTTCGTCATCTGGGGCGTACTGATCGCCCTGACGCTGTGGCTGGAGCAGAAGAGGAAGCTCGATGAACGCTAGCCTGGTCAGCGTGTTCGCCCTCGGTACCGGCTTCCTGCTGCTGATGTTTCTCTGCGCCCTGGCGGTGGAGCGGGGCTGGCTGAGCCGCCGCGTGACCCGTCATCCGGCCGTCTACACCCTGGCGCTGGGCGTCTATGCCAGCGCCTGGGCGATCTACGGCAGCCTGGAGCTGGCCTCGAGCGCCGGCTACGGCTATCTCGCCTATTACCTGGGCGTGGCCGGCGCCTTTCTGCTGGCCCCGGTACTGCTGGTGCCCATCCAGCGCATGACCCGCACCCACCAGCTCGCCTCGCTGGCCGACCTGTTCGCCTTCCGCTTCCGCTCGCGCTGGGTCGGCACCATGATCACCGTGATCAGCCTGCTGGCGGTGATGCCGCTGCTGGCGCTGCAGGTGCAGACCTTGGGCGATGCCATCTTCCTGATGACCGGCACCGCCTCACCGTCGCTGCTCGCCCTGGCGCTGTGCGCCCTGATCGCACTGTTCGCGATGATCTTCGGCGCCCGCCACGGCAAGGGCCCGGCGCGACACGACACCCTGCTGGCGGTCATCGCCCTGACCTCGGTGGTCAAGCTCTTCGCCATGCTGGCACTGGGCGCCATCGCCCTGTTCGTCGTCTTCGATGGCCCCGCCGACCTGCAGCACTGGCTCGACGGCCCCGGCCAGCTCTACCAGGCTGGCGTGGTGCAGCCGGATGCCGCCCACTGGCGCACCCTGCTGCTGCTGTTCTTCGCCGCCGCGCTGTTGATGCCGCACATCTTTCACATCACCTTCGCCGAGACCCTGTCGCGGCACACCCTGCTGCAGGCGAGTTGGTCGCTGCCGCTGTTCCTGCTGCTGATGGCGATTCCGGTACCGCTGATCCTGTGGGCGGGCCAGCGGCTGGGCAGCCACGAACTGGTGGGCGCCGCCTATCTGGCCTTCGGTCTCTCCGACGCCTTCTGGGTCCAGGCACTGGCGTTCCTGGCCGGCCTGGCCGCCAGCAGCGGCACCATGGTCATCATCGCCATGGCGCTGTCCGGCATGATCCTCAACCACGTGCTGCTGGTGGCCCACCCACCCGAGGCCCAGCCCAATCTCTACCGCTGGCTGCGCTGGCTGCGCCGGGCGCTGATGGCCGCGGTGATTCTCAGCGGCTGGCTGTTCTATCGTACGGTCGGCGTCAACCACGACCTGACCACCCTGGCGCTGGCCGCCTTCGTCGGCATGGCCCAGTGTCTGCCGGGGCTACTGGCACTGCTCTACTGGCCCGGGGCCAACCGCAAGGGCATGGTCTCGGGGCTGGTCGTCGGCGTGCTCATCTGGCTCGTCGGCCTGTGGCTGCCGCTGCTCACCGGCCTGCCCACCCTGATCCTGATCCCACCGGGACTCGAGCTGCTCGACGGCGAACCGGACTGGTACGTGGTCACCCTGGTGTCGCTGGCACTCAACGTGCTCGTCTTCATCATCGTCTCGCTGGCCACGCGGACCTCCGAGGGCGAGCGCGCCGCTGCCGAAGCCTGTTCGGTGGATGCCGTGATCCGGCCCAAGCGCATGCAGCTGCTGGCCGCCACCGGCGAGGAGTTCAAGCAGCCGCTGGCCCAGGCGCTGGGCGAGGAGGTCGCCCAGCGTGAGGTGGAGCGCGCCCTGACCGATCTCGGCATGTCGCCGCTGGATGGCCGCCCCTATGCCCTGCGCCGGCTGCGCGATCGTATCCAGGCCAACCTCTCCGGCCTGATGGGGCCCTCGGTGGCCCAGGACATCGTCGACCGCTACCTGCCCTATCGCCGCAGCGGCCAGGAGCCCACCGACGACATCCACTTCGTCGAAAGCCGTCTCGAGGCCTACCGTTCGCGGCTCACCGGCCTGGCCCGCGAGCTCGACGGCCTGCGCCGCTATCATCGGCGCATCCTCACCCGCCTGCCGGTGGGCCTGTGTGCCTTCGGCGTCGATGACGAACTGCTGATGTGGAACGACGCCCTGGCCGAGCTCTCCGGCATCGACGGCGGCAGCGTCGTGGGGGCCAGACGCGACGGCCTGCCGGCGCCCTGGTCCGAGCTGTTGGGCCGCGCCCTGGTCGAGCCCAACGACCACCTCTACAAGCAGCCGGTCGAACTGCGCGGCAACACCCGCTACCTGACCTTCCATCGCGCCGAACTGCAGGCCGACGACGACGTGCGCGGCGGCACCGTGATCCTGGTCGAGGACCACAGCGAGATGAAGTGGCTCGAGGACGAGCTGGTGCACGCCGCCCGGCTGGCCTCGATCGGTCAGCTGGCGGCCGGGGTGGCCCATGAGATCGGCAATCCGGTGACCGGCATCTCCTCGCTGGCCCAGAACCTGCGCTACGACACCGACGACCCCGAAGTGCTGGAAACCGCCCAGCAGATCCAGCAGCTGACCGACCGCATCTCGCGCATCGTCAGCTCACTGGTGGGCTTCGCCCATGGCGGTCGTCACGTGAAGGACACCACCCTGGCGTCGGTCTCCATTGCCGCCATCGCCGAAGAGGCGCTGCACTTGATCCGGCTGGCACGCTCGGGCGAGGATGTCCGGTACCGCAATCTCTGTCCTCCCGAGCTGAAGGTGCTCGGCGACACCCAGCGGCTGCAGCAGGTGATGATCAATCTGCTGAGCAACGCACGGGACGCCAGCGAGCCGGGCGGCAAGGTGGACATCGATGCCGAGCCGGATGGCGACACGGTTAAGGTCACCGTGACCGACGAGGGGCATGGGCTCGACGACCGGGTTCGCGAGCACCTCTTCGAGCCCTTCACCACCACCAAGCCGCCGGGCGAAGGCACGGGACTCGGCCTGCCCCTGGTTTACAGCATCGTTGCCGAGCATCATGGCAGGATAGAGATCGAATCGCCGCCCCCGGGGGCTGAGCGGGGCACCCGCATCTGTCTGTGGCTGCCCACCGAACGAGAGGATGGTGAACATACCGATGAGCCGGATTCTGATCGTTGAAGACGAAGCCATCATCCGCACCGCACTGCGCCGGCTGCTGGAGCGTCACGACTACCAGGTGAGCGAGGCCGGCTGCGTGGACGAGGCGCTCGCGCTGGAGCCGCGCGGCTTCGACCTGGTGATCAGCGACCTGCGCCTGCCCGGCGAGCCCGGCACCGACCTGATCGAGCACGCCGCGCCGACCCCGGTGCTGATCATGACCAGCTATGCCAGCATGCGCTCCGCGGTGGAGGCGCTCAAGCAGGGCGCCGTGGATTACGTGGCCAAGCCCTTCGACCATGACGAGCTGCTGGAGACCGTGGCCCGGGTGCTCCATCAGCGGTCGACACACAGCACCTCACCGCCTGACATCACCGATGCCGGCGGCGCACGCCAGCCGATGATCGGCGAGTGCGCCGCCATGCAGGCGGTCTACACCCGCATCCGCAAGACCGCTCCGGCCGACGTCACCGTGCTGATCCAGGGCGAGTCGGGCACCGGCAAGGAACTGGTCGCCCGCGCCATTCACCAGCAGAGCCAACGCGCCCACGCCCCGCTCATCTGCGTCAACTGCGCGGCCATCCCCGAAACCCTGATCGAGTCGGAGCTGTTCGGCCACGAGAAGGGTGCCTTCACCGGCGCCAGCGCCGCCCGCACCGGCCTGGTCGAAGCCGCCGATGGCGGCACGCTGTTTCTCGACGAGATTGGCGAGCTGCCGCTGGATGCCCAGGCGCGCCTGCTGCGCGTGCTGCAGGAAGGCGAGATCCGTCGCATCGGCTCGGTGGAGACCCGCCATGTCGACGTGCGTCTGATCGCCGCCACGCATCGCGACCTGCGCGCACTGTCGAAGACCGGCGAGTTCCGCCTCGATCTCTACTACCGGCTCAACGTGATGCAGATCGACCTGCCGCCGCTGCGCGAGCGCGAGGACGACATCCTGCTGATCGCCGACGTACTGCTGGAGAAGGCCTGCCAGCGCCACCATCGCGACGGCTTGCGCCTGTCGCGCGCGGCGCGGCGCGAGATACGCGACTACCCCTGGCCCGGCAACGTGCGGGAGTTGGAGAACGCGCTCGAACGCGGCGTGATCCTCGCCGAGGGCCATCTCATTCACCCCGACGATCTGGGCCTCAGGCCGAGCCTGGCACCGGCGCCCCGCAGCATCGTCGAATCCCAGCCGGCCACCGCCCAGGTCGAGAGCGAAGTGCTGGACGCCGAAGAGGACCTTTCGCTGGAGGACTATTTCCAGCACTTCGTGCTCGAGCACCAGGATCACATGAGCGAGACGGAGCTCGCCCAGAAGCTCGGCATCAGCCGCAAGTGCCTGTGGGAGCGACGTCAGCGCCTGGGCATTCCACGCAAGAAGCAGGCCCGCCGCAGCAGCGCCTGACCGCCTCGCCCCTTTCTACGACTAATGTCCAAGCGTCTCGTGCGGCTGCGCCAAGGCGCTTTTTTGTGCCCTTCCATACGCTCATGCACCAGGTGTTACCTTCCCACCCAGAACCTGCCCCCTCATGGCGCAACCGAGGTAACACATTCGCCATGGCACGCCGGGGCGCATCCGAGACGCCAAGGCAAGCCACTGTTTTTCATGAATTAAAAAAAGCTTGGCATATGCCGTGCAACATTCATGGCAAGAAAAACAACATCCGGCTGCATCCCGAGCCAACAACAAAAACAAGGCATCGGTAGAGCAGGGCCTGCGCCAACAACAACAATGGCAGGCTGTGATAGAGACGCGGCGAGGGGCAACAAGAACAAGATGCCCCGGAGAACGCCGCCCTTCGCTTCGACTGCAACAACAAGACACGAGCGAAGCACCGGATCCATCAGGACGCGACGCGCCAACCCCGGCCTCCAACAAGAACAACGGCCGCAAACGCGCACCTTCGGCAACAATGCCAACAAGCCGAAGGGAGGCATATCTTTCATGCCGTCGTGGTTGGATTATTGTTTTGAATACGAGGCGGTCGCATAACCAGGAACGTCAACAATCACAACAACACTGTTTGCCTGTGACTCTTGGTGACTGTGGTGCGTATTCAAGGCGATGCGCCATCACGAAGAAGAAACAGCCGCAAGGACGCAGCATCACCTTAGCTTGTGAGAGGAGGCCCACGGGCCTCCTCTTTTAACATGTCCCTGCTGCGATGCCCTCGCGAGAAACCGCACGCCGCTTTGCAAGGTGTCGGCGGTCCGCTACACTCTAGTACTTTCGCACACTGCGAGTCGATATCGCCGCATGTTCAAAGGATTTACCCGCTTTCTGCAGAGCCCTGGCGCGCATTTCAGGACACTTTTCGGCCCCCAGGATGCCTCAGGGGGGCACGCAGGCCCTCGAATCATTCCCCGTGATCAGCACCCCGTGTCGCGTCAGCACTTCAGCGAACCGGCACTCAAGGTGCTCTATCGCCTGCACAATGCCGGGTTCGAGGCCTATCTGGTCGGCGGCTGCATTCGCGATTCGCTGCTGGGCAAGATGCCCAAGGACTTCGATGTCGCCACCGATGCGACGCCCGAGCAGGTCCGCGAGCTGTTTCGCAACTCGCGCATCATCGGCCGCCGCTTTCGCATCGTGCACGTGCGCTTCGGCCGCGAGGTGATCGAGGTCACCACCTTCCGCGGCACCCACGGCGACGACCACGACGATCATATCGCCCAGCAATCGGAGCACGGCCTGCTGCTGCGCGACAACGTGTGGGGCAGCGTCCAGGAAGACGCCATCCGACGCGACTTCACCGTCAACGCTCTTTATTACAGCATCGCCGACTTCTCGATTCACGACTTTGCCGACGGCATGCGCGACATAGAATCGCGCACCCTGCGCCTGATCGGCGACCCGGCCGTGCGCTACCGCGAAGACCCGGTACGCATGCTGCGCGCGGTGCGCTTCGCCGCCAAGCTGGACTTCCATATCGCCGCCGATTCGGAAGCGCCGATCGGCGAGCTGGCACCGCTGCTGCTGCAGATTCCGCCGGCACGGCTGTTCGATGAAGTCCTCAAGCTGTTCATGGCCGGCTATGGCGTGGTGACCTTCCGCCTGCTGCGTCATTACGGCCTGTTCGCCATGCTCTTTCCCGAAACCGATGAGGCGATGGCACAGCAACCCTGGGCCGAGCCGCTCATCGAGCACGCCCTGGCCAGCACCGACAAGCGCATCCACGAGGAGCGCCCGGTCACGCCGGCGTTCCTCTTCGCCGCCCTGCTGTGGGGGCCCGTACAGCGCCGCCAGGCCGCGCTGCAAGCCGACGGCATGCCACCCGTTCCGGCACTGCAGCTGGCCTCGCAGCAGGTGCTGTCGCGCCAGCTGCAGCATATCTCCATTCCCAAGCGTTTCAGCATGCCGATGCGCGACATCTGGGACCTGCAGCAACGCCTGCCTCAGCGGCGCGGCAAGCGCGCTCTGCAGACCCGCGAGCATCCACGCTTCCGCGCCGCCTACGACTTCCTGCTGCTGCGCGAGGCCGCCGGCGAGATCGAGGCAGGACTCGGCGAATGGTGGACCGCCTACCAGGAAGGCGACGAACATGAGCAGCGGCGTCTGCTCGAGAAGGCCGGCGCCGATGCCGCCCCCGGCGGCGACTCGCGTCGCCGGCGCCCACGCAAACGTCGTCGGCGCAGCTCCTCCGGCCCCTCATGACGCCTCTCGTCGACGTCTATGTCGGGCTGGGCAGCAATCTCGAAGACCCCGTCGCCCAGGTGCGCCGGGCGCTCGAAGCGCTCGGCGGACTGCCGCTGACCGGGCGCGTCGCCGTCTCACGGCTGTATGCCAGTCGTCCGGTTGGCCCACAGGACCAGCCCGACTTCATCAATGCCGTCGCCCACCTGCGTACCCGTCTCTCCCCTCTTGCCATGCTCGACCAGCTACAGGCCCTGGAGCAGCGCCATGGCCGTGTGCGCCGGCGCCACTGGGGGCCCCGCACTCTCGACCTCGACCTGCTACTGTACGGTGACGAGCGCCTGGAATTGCCGCGCCTGCGGGTGCCGCACCCCGAGATGACCGCGCGTAGCTTCGTCCTGCTGCCGCTCGCCGAGCTGTCGCCACAGCTGCAGCTGCCGGATGGACGCCTAGTGGCGGCCCTGGCGAGCGCTCTTGCGACAAGCGATGAGATTGAAGTGTTACCCGGGTAGCGCCGAGTGAGGGGCCAAGTGTTACCAGTCGACACGACTGCCTTATTCTGGTAACAATCATGCGCAGCATTGGTGCAGGCGGCTGCAGACCGCTCGCCCGAGACACAACGAGAGCACGCCATGAAAACCGTCACGCTAAGCACACTGCAGGCCTACAAGCGCGCTGGAGAGACCTTCAGCTGCCTGACCGCCTACGATGCTACCTTCGCCCGCACCGCAGCCGAGGCGGGTATCGAGGTCCTGCTGGTCGGCGACTCCCTCGGCATGGTGCTGCAGGGGCATGACAGCACGCTGCCGGTGACCCTCGACGACATTTGCTACCACACTCGCTGCGTGGCGCGCGCCAAGGGCGCCAGCCTGCTGATGGTCGACCTGCCCTTCATGAGCAATGCCACCACTGAGCGCATGCTCAACGACGCCGGCGAACTGATGCGTGCCGGCGCCGAGTTGGTCAAGGTCGAGGGCGAAGCCTGGATGGCCGAGGGCATTCGTGAGCTGACCCGCCGTGGGGTACCGGTCTGCGCCCACCTGGGCCTGACGCCGCAGACCGTGCACCAGTTGGGCGGTTACAAGGTGCAGGGACGCGATGCCGAACGGGCGGCGCAGATCCTCGAGGATGCCCGCACCCTGGCCGATGCCGGCGCCTCGGTCATTCTGCTGGAGTGCGTGCCGGCCAGCCTCGGCCGTGCCGTCACCGAGGCCCTCGACGTGCCGGTGATCGGGATCGGTGCCGGCCCCGACACCGACGGCCAGATCCTCGTCATGCATGACGTGCTGGGCGTCACTCATGGACGCACGCCGCGCTTCGTCAAGAACTTCATGGCCGAGGCCGACGACATCCCCGATGCGTTCCGCCGCTATCACGAAGCGGTCAAGGCACGCCGCTTCCCGGCCAAGGAACACAGCTTCTGATACTACGCTCTAGATCCAGGAGTCATGCCGTTGCGTACTCTGCGAGACATTTCGGCGCTGCGTGAGGCACTCGGCGAGTATCGCCGCCGCGGGCAGCGCATCGGCCTGGTGCCGACCATGGGCAATCTCCACGCCGGCCACCTGGCGCTGGTGGAGGCTGCCAGGCGTCATGCCGACGTGGTGGTCGCCACCGTGTTCGTCAATCCGCTGCAGTTCGGCGCCGGCGAAGATCTGGACGCCTATCCGCGTACCCTGGCCGACGATCAGGCCAAGCTCGAGGCCGCCGGCTGCGACCTGCTGTTCGCGCCCAGCGACACCACCCTCTACCCCCGCGGCCTGCAGAGCCTGGCTCAGGTGCGCGTGCCGGGGGTCAGCGAAGGGCTTTGCGGCGGCTCGCGCCCCGGCCACTTCGACGGCGTCGCTACCGTGGTATCCATTCTCTTCAACCTGGTGCAGCCCGACGTGGCCTGCTTCGGCGAGAAGGACTACCAGCAGCTGGCGGTGATCCGCAAGCTGGTGGCGGATCTGCACTTCCCCATCGAGATCGTCGGCGTGCCCATCGTGCGCGCCGAGGACGGGCTGGCGCTCTCCTCACGCAACGGCTATCTCGATGCCCGCGAGCGCGACACGGCAGCAGAGCTGCAGCGCACCCTGGTCGCCCTGCGCGAGGCCTTGGAAGCCGGAGAGCCCGTCGCAGCTACGCTCGAGGCGGGGCTGGCGCGGCTGCGCGCGGCCGGCTTCGAGCCCGACTATCTGGAGCTGCGCGCCGCCGACCTGACAGCGGTGAGCGCCACCACCCGCGAGGCCGTGCTGCTCGCCGCCGCACGCCTGGGCAAGACCCGCCTGATCGACAACCTGACCCTGACCCTGCCGCACTGAGGCGGTTCCCAGCGCTACCTGGAGGTAAAACCCCGGATGTTCACCGTCATGCTCAAGGCCAAGCTGCACATGGCCCGTGTCACCCACGCCGTGCTCAACTATGAAGGCTCCTGTGCCATCGACGGCGAACTGCTGGACATGTCCGGCATTCGCGAGAACGAGCAGATCCAGATCTACAACGTCGCCAACGGCCAGCGCTTCACCACCTATGCCATTCGTGCCGAAGAGGGCTCGAAGGTCATCTCCATCAACGGTGCCGCCGCCCATCTCGCCGGCCCCGGCGACCGCGTGATCATTTGCAGCTATGCTCATTACAGCGAGGCCGAACTGGAGCACCACCAGCCACGCCTCGTCTACCTGCAGGAAGGCAACGTCGTCAGCCATACCAGCAACGCCATTCCCGTCCAGTTTGCCTGACCGGCCAGGAAACCGAGCGACGAAGCCGGGCGTTTCTCCAAGGGGGATTGCCGCAGTGCACAATAGTCGCCTATGCTGGTCCGGATAACGTCAGTGAACGACTCAGGAGAATTACAATGCAAGATGTGGTAATAGTCGCCGCTCGTCGCACCGCCATCGGCGCCTTCGGAGGATCGCTTGCCGGTATCGCCGCCAGCGACCTCGGCGCACTGGTGATCAAAGACATCCTGGCCTCCACCGGCGTGGCCGCCGACCAGATCGACGAGGTTCTGCTCGGCCAGGTGCTCACCGCCGGCGTGGGTCAGAACCCGGCCCGCCAGGCCGCCATCAAGGCCGGCCTGCCCGCGGCCGTACCCGCCATGACCATCAACAAGGTGTGCGGCTCGGGCCTCAAGGCGCTGCACCTGGCGACCCAGGCGATCCGCTGCGGCGATGCCGAGCTGATCATCGCCGGCGGCCAGGAGAACATGTCGGCCTCGCCCCACGTGCTGCCCAACTCGCGCAACGGCCAGCGCATGGGTGACTGGAAGGCCATCGACACCATGGTGCACGACGGCCTGTGGGACGCCTTCAACGACTACCATATGGGCATCACCGCCGAGAATCTGGCCGAGAAGTACGGCATCACTCGCGAGGAGATGGACGAGTTCGCCGCCGCCTCGCAGCAGAAGGCCGCCGCTGCCATCCGGGAGGGCCGCTTCAAGGGCCAGATCGTGCCGGTGGAGATCCCCCAGCGCAAAGGCGACCCGGTGGTCTTCGACACCGACGAGAACCCGCGCGAAGTGAGCGCCGACAAACTCGCCGGCATGCGTCCCGCGTTCAAGAAGGACGGCACCATCACCGCCGGCAATGCCTCCTCGATCAACGACGGCGCCGCCGCCGTGATGATCTGCTCCGCCGCCAAGGCCAAGGAGCTCGGCCTCGAGCCGCTGGCGCGCATCGCCGCCTACTCCAACGCCGGCGTCGACCCGGCGATCATGGGCATCGGCCCGGCCCCGGCCACCCGTCGCTGCCTGGAAAAGGCCGGCTGGAGCCTGGACGATCTCGACCTGATCGAAGCCAACGAGGCCTTCGCCGCCCAGGCGCTGTCGGTCAACAAGGAGCTCGGCTGGGACACCTCCAAGGTCAACGTCAACGGCGGCGCCATCGCCCTGGGTCACCCCATCGGCGCCTCCGGCTGCCGCGTGCTGGTGTCACTGCTGCACGAGATGATCGCCCGTGACGCCAAGAAGGGTCTGGCTACGCTGTGTATTGGCGGTGGACAGGGCGTCGCCCTGGCAATCGAGAGGTAAAGCCGCTGCGCTAGCGTGGCAGCACTCAAAAAACCGCCCCCATGGCCTGGCCATGGGGGCGGTTCGCGTTACGGCGTCGGGTGCGGCTTACAGCGCGACTTCGGCCTCGGCGGCTTCGAACGCAGCCTTCTCTTCCGCGCTGATCTCCTTGATGGTGAGCTTCACGCGGTTGCGGTTGTCGATGTCGAGCACCTTGACCACCACCTCGTCACCCTCGTTGAGGAAGTCACGCACGTCGTTGACCCGCTCGGGCACGATCTGCGAGATGTGCACCAGACCGTCGGTCCCCGGCATGATGTTGACGAAGGCGCCGAAGTCGGCGATACGCACCACCTTGCCGCGGTAGAGCTTGCCGATCTCGGCCTCGGCGGTGATCGACAGCACGATGTCGATGGCCTTCTTGGCCGCCGCCTTGTCCTCAGCGTAGATGCGCACGGTGCCGTCGTCGTCGAGATCGATGGAAGCGCCGGTGTCCTCGCAGATCTTGCGGATGGTGGCGCCACCCTTGCCGATGACGTCGCGGATCTTCTCCGGATCGATCTTGATGGTGGCCATGGAGGGCGCGTTCTCGGAGACCTCGGCGCGACTCTGGCCGATCACCGCGTTCATCTGCTCGAGGATGTGCAGGCGGGCCTCGTGGGCCTGCTGCAGGGCGATCTCCATGATCTCCTCGTTGATGCCCTCGATCTTGATGTCCATCTGCAGCGCAGTGACACCGGCGGCGCTGCCGGCCACCTTGAAGTCCATATCGCCCAGGTGGTCCTCGTCACCGAGAATGTCGGTGAGCACGGCGAAGCCGCTGTCGTCCTTCACCAGGCCCATGGCAATGCCCGCCACCGGCGCCTTCATCGGCACGCCGGCATCCATCAGCGCCAGCGAGGCGCCGCAGACGGAGGCCATGGAGCTGGAGCCGTTCGACTCGGTGATCTCGGAGACCACGCGAATGGTGTAGGGGAAATCCGCCTCGTCGGGCAGCATGGCCTGCACGCCGCGGCGCGCCAGACGGCCGTGGCCGATCTCGCGGCGCTTGGGACCGCCCATGAAGCCGGCCTCGCCCACGCTGTAGGGGGGGAAGTTGTAGTGCAGCAGGAAGCGGTCCTTGCGCTCGCCTTCCAGCGATTCGATCAGCTGGGCGTCGCGCAGGGTGCCCAGGGTGGCGATGACGATGGCCTGGGTCTCGCCGCGGGTGAAGATCGCCGAGCCGTGGGTCTTGGGCAGGCTGCCCACCTCGATGGCCAGCGGCCGCACGGTCTTGTGATCGCGTCCGTCGATACGCGGCTCGCCCTTGATCACGCGCGAGCGCACCGTCTTCTTCTCGAGACCGGCGAAGGCACCCTTGACCTCGTCGGCGTCGAACTTGCCCTCTTCCTCACCGGCCAGCTGCTCAACCGCCTGCTCCTTGAGCGCAGCGAGCACATCCTGACGCGCCATCTTGTCGGTGATGCGATAGGCTTCGCCGACCTTGGCCTCGAAGGCAGCGGCAATGGCCTGCTTGAGCGCAGTGTTCTCGGCGGGGGGCTGCCAGTCCCACTTGGGCTTGCCGGCTTCGGCGGCCAGCTCGTTGATAGCGCGGATGGCGACCTGCATCTCCTGGTGGCCATAGAGCACGGCACCCAGCATCTCGTCCTCGAGCAGCTCGTCGGCCTCGGACTCGACCATCAGCACGGCCTTCTCGGTGCCAGCGACCACCATGTCCAGTTCGGAGCTGGCCAGCTCTTCCACGGTGGGGTTGAGGAAGTAGCCCTTCTCCTCGTCGAAGCCCACGCGGGCGGCACCGATGGGGCCGTTGAACGGCACGCCGGAGATCGCCAGGGCCGCGGAGGTGCCGAGCATGGCGGCAATGTCCGGATCATGGTTGCGGTCGGTGGAGAGCACCGTACAGATGACCTGCACCTCGTTCATGAACCCCTTGGGGAACAGCGGACGAATGGGGCGGTCGATCAGCCGCGAGGTGAGGGTCTCCTTCTCGGTGGGACGTCCCTCACGCTTGAAGAAGCCGCCGGGGATCTTGCCCACTGCGTAGGTCTTCTCCTGATAGTGCACGGAGAGCGGGAAGAAATCCTGCCCGGGCTTGGTGTCCTTGCGGGCCACCACGGTGCACAGCACCACGGTTTCGTCCATGGTGACCATGACGGCACCAGTGGCTTGGCGGGCAATGCGCCCGGTTTCCAGGGTGACGGTGCTGCGACCGTATTGAAACGTTTTCTTGACCGGATTCACGGCGACTTCCTTCAACTTGTCTCTACTTCATGTATGGGTCGTTTTTGACTCGGCGACCATTTTAGGGGTTGACGCGCGCGAGAGCCACCTATACCACCGATTTCACCCCTGGAAACGCAAAACGGGCAGCCCCATGGGGCTGCCCGTTTCGTTTCCAGCTTCGCGTCGTTTAACGACGCAGGCCGAGGCGCTGGATCAATGCCTGATAGCGCGCCAGGTCCTTGCGCTTCAGGTAGTCCAGCAGCTTGCGGCGCTGGTTGACCATGCGGATCAGGCCACGACGGGAGTGGTGATCCTGCTTGTTGGTCTTGAAGTGGTCCTGCAGGCCGTCGATGTTGGCGCTCAGCAGGGCCACCTGAACCTCGGGGGAACCGGTGTCGTTGTCGCCACGGCCGAATTCCTTGACGATCTCGGCCTTCTGTTCAGCGGTAAGTGCCATCTGTATCTCCAGTAAGCAATATGCCTGAAACGTGAATGTGTGAGACCACGCATATTTGCAGTCTCGGGCGTCTCTCCCTCCAGGGCAGCGCTTGCGCTCCCCCTCACTCGGCTGCGGTATTGAGCAGCCGCTTCGGCGCCACCTCCCGTGGCCCCGTCACCACGCCGAGCCCGATGAAGGTCTCGCCGCAGTAGAGTCTCGTCAGCCTGCCGGCCTGTTCGCCGCCGACATCGACGCTGGCCGCCTGGCCGTGCACGAGCCGCTGTCTGGCGCGCTCGTCGACGTCGAGCCTGGGCAGATGCGCCACCAGCACGTCGACCGGCAGCAGCGCCGCCTCGCGCTCATCCTGACCCGCCAGCGCTTCCAGCGCCTCGATGGGCAGCATGCCCTCGCTGTCGAAGGGACCGGTACCCAGGCGTCGCAGGGCGGTGATATGCGCCCCACTGCCGAGTGCCCGGCCGATGTCCTCGGCCAGGGTACGCACGTAGGTGCCCTTGCTGACCCGGACTTCCAGCTCGAAGGCATCGCCCTCGAAGGCAAGCAGCCGGGCATCATACACCGTCACGCGGCGCACTGCACGCTCGACGCTCTTGCCCTCGCGGGCCAGCTCGTAGAGCTTGCGCCCCTGATGCTTGAGCGCCGAATACATCGGCGGCGTCTGCTCGATCTCACCGCGAAAGCGCTCGAGCACGCGCTCGACGTCCGCCGCCGTCAGCGACGGCACCGCACAGCGCTCGATCACCTCGCCCTCGGCGTCGCCGGTGTCGGTCACCGCGCCCAGTTGTACCCGGGTGCGATAGACCTTGTCGGCCTCGAGCAGGTGCGCCGAGAACTTGGTCGCCTCGCCCAGGCACACCGGCAGCAGCCCGGTGGCCATCGGATCGAGGGTGCCGGTATGCCCCGCCTTCTGCGCCTGCAGCAGGCGTCGCACCCGCTGCAGGGCATGGTTGCTCGAGGCGCCCTTGGGCTTGTCGAGCAGCAGCACGCCGTTGACCGGCAGACCGCGACGGCGCCGTGCCATCAGCCGCGCTCTCCTTCGTCGCCATCGGCCGGGCCGTGCTCGTCGTCGCCGTGGCGGGCACGGTCGCTGGAGACGGCCTCGTCGATCAGCGAGGAGAGCCGCTGGCCGCGCACCACGCTCTCGTCGTAGTGGAAGCGCAGCTCCGGCACGTGACGCAGCTTGATGCGCCGGGCGATCTGACTGCGCAGGAAGCCCGCCGCCTGCTTGAGGACCTTGAGGTTCTCCTTGATGCGCTCGGGGCTGTCCTCGCCCAGCAGGGTCACGTAGACGTCGGCATAGCCGAGGTCACGGCTGACCGTGACCCCGCTGACGGTGACCATGCCCAGGCGCGGGTCCTTGACCTCGCGCTGGATCAGCACGGCCAGCTCCTTCTGCAGCTGGTCGCCGACCCGGTCGGTACGCTTGAACTCGCGCATGCACTACTCCCGCTGCGATTACAGCGTCCGCTCGACCTTGACCTGGTCGAAGACCTCGATCTTGTCGCCGACCTGGACGTCGTTGTAGTTCTTGACGCCGATGCCGCACTCCATGCCGCTACGCACTTCCTGCACGTCGTCCTTGAAGCGGCGCAGCGACTCGAGCTCGCCCTCGTAGATGACGACGTTGTCGCGCAGCACGCGGATCTTCTTGTTACGGAAGACGGTGCCCTCGACCACCATACAGCCGGCCACGGCGCCGATCTTGGGCGCGCGGAAGACATCGCGAACCTCGGCCACGCCGACGATCTCTTCCTTCCACTCCGGTGCCAGCATGCCGCTCATGGCCTGCTTGACCTCGTCGATCAGCTGGTAGATGACGCTGTAGTAGCGCAGGTCCAGCCCTTCGCGCTCGATGATCTCACGGGCAGCGGCATCGGCACGCACGTTGAAGCCGACCACGATGGCCTCGGAGGCCAGCGCCAGGTTGGCGTCGGTGCCGGTGATGCCGCCCACGCCGGAGGAGACCACGGAGACCTGTACCTCGTCGGTGGAGAGCTCCTCGAGGGCGCCCTTGATCGCTTCCAGCGAGCCCTGCACGTCGGCCTTGAGCACGATGTTGACCTTGGCCACCTCGTCCTGGCCCATCTGGCTGAACATGTTCTCCAGCTTGGCCTTCTGCTGACGTGCCAGACGCACCTCGCGGTACTTGCCCTGACGGAAGTTGGCGACCTCGCGGGCCTTCTTCTCGTCGGCCACGACCATGAAGTCGTCACCGGCATCCGGCGTGCCGTCGAGCCCCTGGATCTCCACCGGCATGGCGGGACCTGCGGTATCGACCTGCTGACCGAGTTCGTTGGTCAGCGCGCGCACGCGGCCGTAGTGCAGGCCGGCCAGCACGATGTCGCCCTTCTTCAGGGTGCCGTTCTGGACCAGTACGGTGGCCACCGGACCGCGACCCCGGTCGAGGCGCGACTCGACCACCACGCCCTTGCCGGGCGCTTCCGGCACTGCCTTGAGCTCGAGCACCTCGGAGACCAGCTGGATCGCCTCCAGCAGATCCTCGATGCCTTCACCGGTCTTGGCCGAGACGTGGACGAACTGGGTGTCGCCGCCCCACTCCTCGGAGATGACACCGTGCTGGGACAGCTCGTTCTTGACCCGGTCCGGGTCGGCCGACGGCTTGTCGATCTTGTTGACCGCCACCACCATGGGCACGTCGGCCGCCTTGGAGTGCTCGATCGCCTCGATGGTCTGGGGCATGACGCCGTCGTCGGCCGCCACCACCAGGATGACCACGTCGGTGGCCTTGGCACCGCGGGCACGCATGGCGGTGAACGCCGCATGGCCCGGGGTATCGAGGAAGGTCACGCCGCCGTGCTCGTCCTCGACGTGGTAGGCGCCGATGTGCTGGGTGATGCCGCCGGCCTCGCCGGTGGCCACCTTGGCCTTGCGGATGTAGTCGAGCAGCGAGGTCTTGCCGTGGTCGACGTGACCCATCACGGTGACCACCGGCGAACGGGTGATCTCCTCGCCCTCGTAGGAGATGCCTTCGAGCATTTCGGTCTCGAGGGCGTCGTCCTTGATCAGCTTGGGCTTGTGGCCCATCTCCTCGACCACGATGGCCGCGGTGTCCTGATCGATGGTCTGGTTGATGGTCACCGCCGCGCCCATGGTGAACATGGTCTTGATGACCTCGTTCGCCTTGATCGACATCTTGTCGGCCAGTTCGGCGACACTGATCGATTCGGGGATGGTGACCTCACGCACGATCGGCTGCGTCGGCTTCTGGAAGCCGTGCTTGCCGCCGCCGCTCTGGGTGGCACCGCGGCGGCCGCCGCGACGCTCGGCGCGCTTGACCTTCTTGCCGCCGCCACGGCGACGCTCTTCGCGATCGCCACGGTCGTCGTCGTCGCGGTCGTGACGGCCCTTCTTGGCCGAGGCCTTCTTGGGCGGCGCGGTACGACGGTCGGTACGGCCCTCCTTGGGCGGCGCCGGCGGCTCGGGCTGGGCGGCCGTCTCTTCTTCCGGCTCCTCCAGCTCGGGCACCGCAATCTCGGGCTCTTCGGCCTTGGGGGCTTGAACGGCCTCGGCAGCTTCGGCCTTGGCGGCCTCTTCGCTGGCGGCCTGCTCGGCGGCGCGCGCCTTGGCCTCCTCGGCCTCGCGCTTGGCCTGGGAGTCGGCCATGTCGCCTACCAGCTGGCGCGGCCCGCTCTCTTCCATCGGCTCCGGCTTGGGCGCCTCTTCCTCTTCGGCGCGCTTGACGTAGGTACGCTTCTTGCGCACCTGCACCTCGATGGTCTTGCCGCGCTCGCCGGTCTTGATCTTGCTGCGCGTCTTGCGCGTCAGCGTGATGCGGTTGCGCGCACCGGCACCGGTGCCACCGTGGCTCTTGGTCAGGTAGTCGAGCAGCTTGCGCTTGTCCTCCTCGGACACAGCGTCGCCCTCCGACTTGTGCTCGAGCCCGGCTTCTTTCATCTGTTCCAGCAGGCGGGGCACGTCGCGCCCTACCTTCGCTGCAAAATCCTTAACGGTCATTTCCGACATCTCGACCCTCCTCAGCCCGTGACCCGTTTACTGTTCGTTCTCGAACCAGGGCGCACGGGCAGTCATGATCAGTGCTGCAGCGCGCTCCTCGTCCATGCCCTCGATGTCCATCAAGTCGTCGACGGACTGCTCGGCGAGATCCTCCATGGTAACGATGCCCCGGCTGGCCAGGATGAAGGCCAGATGACGCTCCATGCCATCCATCTCCAGCAGGTCGTCGGCCGGCTGAGCGCCGTCGAGTTCCTCTTCGGAGGCGATGGCCAGCGTCAGCAGCTCGTCCTTGGCGCGGGCACGCAGCTCTTCCACCAATTCTTCGTCGAGCTCCTCGATCTCGAGCATCTCCTCGAGGGGCACGTAGGCGATCTCTTCCAGCGTGGTGAAACCCTCTTCCACCAGCAGCCGGGCGAGGTCGTCCTCGATCTCCAGATGCTGAATGAAGTTCTCGACCAGGCTGTCGATTTCCTGCTCGCGCTTGTCCTCCGCCTCGCTCTCGGTCATGACGTTGATCCGCCAGCCGGTGAGCTCGGAAGCCAGGCGCACGTTCTGCCCGCTACGGCCGATGGCCTGAGCCAGGTTGTCCTCGGCCACGGCCACGTCCATGGCATGCGCATCCTCGTCGACCAGGATCGAGCCGACATCGGCGGGTGCCATGGCGTTGATCACCAGCTGAGCGGGATTGTCGTCCCACAGGATGATGTCGACTCGCTCGTTCTGCAGCTCGCTCGACACCGCCTGGACGCGGGAGCCGCGCATGCCGACGCAGGCGCCGACCGGATCGATGCGGCGGTCGTTGGTCTTGACCGCGATCTTGGCCCGCGAGCCCGGGTCGCGTGCCGCGCCCTTGATCTCGATGAGCTGCTCGGCGATCTCCGGCACCTCGATCTTGAACAGCTCGATGATCAGCTCCGGGCAGGTACGCGACAGGATCAGCTGCGCGCCACGCGCCTCGGCATCGACCTTGAGCAGCAGTGCGCGAACGCGATCGTTCATACGGTAGCGCTCGCCGGGGATCATCTCGCTGCGCGGCAGGAACGCCTCGGCGTTGTCGCCCAGGTCGATGATCAGGCCGTCGCGGGTGGTCTTCTTGACGATACCGGCGACCAGCTCACCCTCGCGCTCGGCGTACTGCCGTACCACCTCGGCCCGCTCGGCCTCGCGCACCTTCTGCACGATGACCTGCTTGGCGGTCTGGGCGGCGATACGACCGAAGGCGGCATTCTCGATCTGCTCCTCGACCACGTCACCCAGCTTGAGCGGCGGCTCGCGACGCGCGGCGAAGGACTCCTTGATCTCGGCGTCGGGATTCTCGAACTCGTCGTCTTCCACCACTTCCCAGCGGCGGAAGGTCTCGTAGTCGCCCGTTTGACGGTCGATGTGCACGCGCACGCTGACCTCGCGACCTTCGAAGCGCTTGCGTGACGCGCTGGCCAGCGCCGCCTCCACCGCCTCGAAGATCACTTGACGCGGTACGCCCTTCTCGTTGGAGATCGCATCGACGACCATCAGAATTTCTTTACTCATGCCTTTGCCTCGCCAGAAAACCTGTTCTTGTGCACCGAACCTGGCCTGCGCCTCAGTCCTCGAATCGCGGAACTACCCGTGCCTGATCGATGCTTTCGATAGGAAAGCAGTACTCCTCGCCGTCGAGCTGCAGCAAGACCTCGTCTTCCTCGATACCGGCCAGCAGCCCCTGGAACTTGCGCCGTCCGTCGAAGGCCACGCGCAGCTTCAGTGCCACCTCGTGCCCGGCGTAGCGCGCGAACTGATCGAGGGTGTACAGCGGACGATCCATACCCGGTGACGACACCTCCAGGCGATACTCGCCCGGGATGGGATCTTCCACGTCGAGCACGGCACTGACCTGACGGCTCACGTCGGCGCAGTGGTCCACGCTCACACCGTCGGCATGATCAATGTAGATCACCAACTGGGAGTGCTTGCCCTGGGGGCGATATTCGATGCCCCAGAGCTCGAATCCCATGGCGGTGACCACCGGTTCGATCAGCGCATGCAGCGCAGCGTCCTTGAGTGCCACAGAGAAAGCTCCTACAGCCGTTGCATCAGGCACCTGGCCGGGAGTGAACAGGAAAGCTAGGTGGCTGATTGGCGTTGCCCGGATAAGCCCTGCCGACCCATGCCGGCAGTAAGCTGCTAACAAAAAGCCCCTTCGCAGGAAGGGGCCTTTCACAAGAAACCTGTAGTACCACTTTCGCCACTCTGCATCCCCCGAAGGGACGCCTGGCCGAAAATGGTAGCGGGGACCGGATTTGAACCGATGACCTTCGGGTTATGAGCCCGACGAGCTACCAGACTGCTCCACCCCGCAACATTCCAGGTCGGCGATTGTAGGCGTGGACAGCGCTTGCGTCAAGGAGACTTGCGCTAGACACGGGCCTGCAATCTTCCTGGTGCCAATCCTGCTTCTGACGACTCGCGATCCCAACGGGTTCGCAGCGTTTCAGATGGTGCCGAAGGCGGGACTTGAACCCGCACGACCGTAAGGTCACTACCCCCTCAAGATAGCGTGTCTACCAATTCCACCACTTCGGCTTGCTTGACTGCCGGAACCGCGACCTCAGTCGTCGCTTTCCTCCAGCACTGGCGCGGTATTATCCACGTCACGGGCTTCGTCGTCAAGCGTCGGCAAGCCGCGCTGCTGCTCGATCAGGCGTGCATCGGGGATGCCCGCTTCCGGCGCCTGCCCGGCCTGGGTGGCGAAGTAGGCCAGGGTCAGTGAAGTGGCGAAGAAGGCCGCAGCCAGCACCGCCGTGGTACGCGAAAGAAAACCGCCGGTCCCGCGCGAGCCGAAGACGGTCTGCGAGGCACCGCCACCGAAGGCGGCACCGGCTTCGGCGCCCTTGCCCTGCTGAAGCAGGATGAGAACGACCAGGGCGACGGCAATCGCCACATGGATCATGAGAATGGCAACTTGCATGAGTTCAACCTGCTGACTGACAAATGGCTAGGAAATCGTCGACCTTGAGCGAAGCACCGCCCACCAGGCCGCCGTCGATGTCGGGCTGAGCCAGCAGCTCAGCCGCGTTGTCGGCATTCATGCTGCCGCCGTAGAGCAGACGCAGGCCCGCCGCCAGAGCACGGTCATAGCCGGCCTGGTATTCGCGAATACCGGCCATGACCTCCTGGGCCTGCTCGGGCGTGGCCGTGCGCCCGGTACCGATCGCCCAGACCGGCTCGTAGGCGATGACGACACGCTCACGCTGATCGGGCTCCAGGCGGGCCATCACATAGCCTACCTGACGCAGCACCACCTCCATGGTCTTGCCGGCATCGCGCTCTTCCAGCGTCTCGCCCACGCACAGAATCGGGGTGATCCCCACGTTCAGCGCGGCCAGCAGCCGGTCGAGCACGGCCTCGTCGTCCTCGCGATAGAGCTGACGACGCTCGGAGTGGCCCGCCAGGGCGTACTCCACGCCGAACTCCTTGAGCATCCGCCCGCTCACTTCGCCGGTGCGGGCACCGGAGTGCAGCGGGTTCAGGGTCTGCGCCCCCAGGCGGATCGGCGTGCCCTCGAAGGCGCGCCGCGCCGCGTCCAGATAGGGGAAAGGCGGCAGAACGACCACGTCCAGCGACGCCGGGAGCGTCTTTTCGGCAAAACGATGACCGAACTCCTCGACCAGCGCGGCCGAACCGTTCATCTTCCAGTTCCCGGCAATCAGCGGCGTGCGCATGCTGCGTCCTCTTTCAAAGTGGAGCGAAATGGTATAGGAGGTGCCTAGTCAAGACAACCGTTGCAGCGGTTGTCAACCCAACTCGCCCTCGACCTGAGCGGCGAGGCGCCGTGCCAATCCCTCGACATCGAGGTGCGCGCGCCCTTCGACCATGACGCGAATCAGCGGCTCCGTGCCCGAAGGGCGCAGCAGTACGCGCCCCTCGTCGCCCAGCTCCGCTTCCGCCTCGGCCACGGCATCCTTCACTGCCGGACTCGCCATCAATGCCTTGGCATCGCTGCCCGGCGTCAGGCGCACGTTGACCAGCACCTGCGGCACCTTCTCCAGCCCGGCAAGCAGCGTGTGCAGGGGCTTGCCCTCGCTGATCATGATCGCCAGCACCTGCAGCGCCGAGACGATGCCGTCACCGGTGCTCTGCACGTCGGCGCAGACGATATGACCGGAAGATTCGCCGCCCAGCTGCCAGTCGTTGGCCAGCAGGCGCTCGACCACGTAGCGGTCGCCGACCTTGGCGCGCTCGAAGGGAATGTCCATGTTCTCGAGCGCCATGGCCAGGCCGAAGTTGGTCATCAGGGTACCGACCACGCCGCCCACCAGTTGGCCACGCTGATGACGGTCGCGGGCGATCAGGTAGAGGATGTCGTCGCCGTCGATCTCGCGACCGTCGGCATCGACCATCAACACCCGGTCGCCGTCGCCGTCGAAGGCGATGCCCAGATCGGCACTCTGCTGGATTACCGCCGCGCGCAGGGTGGCCGGCGAGGTGGAACCGACGTCGCGATTGATGTTGAGGCCGTCGGGACTGGCCCCGACCAGGCTGACCTCGGCGCCCAGTTCGCGGAACACGCTGGGCGCGATGTGGTAGGTGGCGCCATGGGCACAGTCGAGCACCATGCGCAGCCCGTGCAGGCTGACCCGGTTGGGGATGGTCGACTTGCAGAATTCGATGTAGCGGCCGGCGGCATCGTCGATGCGCATCGCCTTGCCCAGCCTGTCCGCCGCCACCGTGGTCAGCGGCTCGTCCAGCATCGCCTCGATACGCTCTTCGAGCTCGTCGGCGAGCTTGGTGCCCGCGGTGGAGAAGAACTTGATGCCGTTGTCGGCAAAGGGGTTGTGCGACGCCGAAATGACGATGCCGGCATCGGCACGGAAGGTGCGCGTGAGGTAGGCGATGCCCGGGGTGGGCATCGGCCCGAGCAGCGCCACGTCGACGCCGGCGGCGGAGAGCCCCGCCTCCAGGGCCGATTCGAACATGTAACCCGAGATACGCGTGTCCTTGCCGATCAGCACGCGAGCGCGCCCCGACTCACGGGCCAGCACCCGTCCCACGGCCCAGCCCAGCTTGAGCATGAAATCCGGCGTGATGGGGTACTCGCCGACCGTCCCACGAATGCCATCCGTACCAAAGTATTTTCTAGTCATTCTCGCAGCCTTCCCTAAGCACGGCCCAAGTCATGTTCACCGCATCCATGGCAGGGCCAACGTCATGGACGCGCAGGATACGTGCACCGCGCTCGATCGCCAGCGACGCCAGCGCCAGCCCGCCGGGCAGGCGCTCCTCCACCGGCCGGCCCAGCACCTTGCCGATCATGCTCTTGCGCGACATGCCCACCAGCAGCGGCAGCTCCAGGGCGGCCAGCCGCTCCATGCGGTTGAGCAGGCGCAGATTGTGCTCCACGGTCTTGCCGAAGCCGAAGCCGGGGTCGAGCAGCAGCCGCTCGCGGCGCAGCCCGGCCGCCTCGCAGGCCGCCACCCGCGCGGCGAGGAAGCCGGCCACCGCTTCTTCGATGGGTTCATCATAGTGAGGGGCTTGCTGCATGTCGCGAGGCTCGCCCTGCATGTGCATCAGGCATACCGGCAGGCCGGTGGCCAGTGCCGCCTCCAGCGCCCCCTCGCGCTGCAGGGCACGCACGTCGTTGAGCATGCCGGCGCCCAACTGTGCGGCCTGCCGCATCACGTCGGGATTGCTGGTGTCCACCGACACCAGCGCATCGAGTTCGCACACCAGGCGCTCGACCACCGGCGCCACGCGATCCAGCTCCTGCTGAGTGGACACCGGCTGCGAGCCGGGGCGGGTCGATTCGCCACCCACGTCGATGATCGCCGCGCCCTCCGCCAGCATGCGCTCGGCGTGACGCAGGGCATCGTCGATGGCGACATGGCGGCCGCCGTCGGAGAAGGAGTCGGGGGTGACGTTGAGAATCCCCATCACGCGGGGGTAAGAGAGGTCCAGACGATGCCGCCCACACGGCAGCCAAATCGCTGAAGGAGAATCTGTCATGTCATGCATCCTGTGACATGGGTCGGGTCAGGTCGCCCCACGGCAAAGGCGCCCCGGTGGGGCGCCTGTGTCGGCATTGCGGTTCACGATCCGGCGGGACCGCCCAACGGATCGGAGGGGCGGCGGCGAGGCTCGTCGTCCTCATCCTCATCGCCGCGGTCTCCGCCATCACCGCCGTCGCCACCGCTGTCGGTCGGCTGCGGCGCCGGCTCCGCTTCGGGCTTGGGCTCCGCCTCGCCGGTCACCGGGGCGCCGGTGCCGGAGTCGCCGTCTTCCCAATCCTTCGGCGGACGCGGCGTGCGGCCTTCCATGATGTCCTTGAGCTGGTCGGCGTCGATGGTCTCGTACTGCATCAGCGCCTCGGCCATGGCGTCGAGCTTGTCGCGATTCTCCTCGAGAATCTGCTTGGCCTTGGCGTAGCACTCGTCGATGACCTTGCGCACCTCCTTGTCGAGCTTGGAGATGGTCTCGCCGGACTTCAGCTTGCCGCCGCCCTGGCCCGGGCCGCCGAGGAACTGATGCGACTCGTCCTCGTCGTACATGATCGGGCCCATCTCCTCGGAGAGGCCCCACTTGGCGACCATGTTGTGGGCCAGCTCGGTGGCGCGCTTGATGTCGTTGGAAGCCCCGGTGGTGACACCGTTCGGCCCCAGGGTCATCTCCTCGGCGATACGGCCGCCGAACAGCGAGCAGATCTGGCTGAGGATCTGCTGGCGCGACAGGCTGTAGCGATCCTGCTCGGGCAGGAACATGGTCACGCCCAGGGCGCGGCCGCGCGGGATGATGGTGACCTTGTAGACCGGGTCGTGCTCCGGCATCACCAGACCGATGATGGCATGGCCCGACTCGTGATAGGCGGTGTTGAGCTTCTCCTTGTCGGTCATGACCATGGAGCGGCGCTCGGCGCCCATCATGATCTTGTCCTTGGCCAGCTCCAGCTCCTCCATGCCCACCAGGCGCTTGTTGCGCCGTGCGGCGAACAGCGCCGCCTCGTTGACCAGGTTGGCCAGGTCGGCACCGGAGAAACCGGGGGTACCGCGGGCGATCAGCGACGGCTTGACGTCGTCGGCCAGCGGCACCTTGCGCAGGTGTACGTTGAGGATGTGCTCACGGCCGCGGATGTCGGGCAGCGGCACCACCACCTGACGGTCGAAGCGGCCCGGGCGCAGCAGCGCCGGGTCGAGCACGTCGGGACGGTTGGTGGCGGCGATGACGATGATGCCCTCGTTGGCCTCGAAGCCGTCCATCTCCACCAGCAGCTGGTTCAGTGTCTGTTCGCGCTCGTCGTTGCCGCCGCCCATGCCGGCACCGCGCGAACGGCCCACGGCATCGATCTCGTCGATGAAGATGATGCAGGGGGCCTGCTTCTTGGCCTGCTCGAACATGTCGCGCACGCGGGACGCACCCACGCCGACGAACATCTCGACGAAGTCGGAGCCGGAGATCGAGAAGAACGGCACCTTGGCCTCGCCGGCGATGGACTTGGCCAGCAGCGTCTTACCGGTGCCCGGCGGCCCCACCATCAGCACGCCGCGGGGAATGGTGCCGCCCAGGCGCTGGAACTTGGAGGGGTCGCGCAGGAAGTCGACCAGCTCCTCGACCTCCTCCTTGGCCTCGTCGCAGCCGGCGACATCGGCGAAGGTAGTCTTGATCTGATCCTGGGAGAGCAGCTTGGCCTTGGACTTGCCGAAGCTCATCGGCCCGCCCTTGCCGCCGGCGCCACCCTGCATCTGGCGCATGAAGAACATGAAGATGGCGAGAATCAGCAGGATCGGGAAGCTGGCGATCAGCAGCCGCGTCCACAGGCTCTGCTCCTGGGGCTCCCTGCCGACCACGGTGACGTTGTTGGAGAGCAGATCGTCGATCAGCTTGGGATCCTCCGCCGCCGGCCGGATGGTCTGGAACTGCGAACCGTCGGCCCGCTCACCGGTGATGCGGTAGCCGTCGATGGTCACGCTGCGGATCTGCTGGTTCTGCACCTGCTGGACGAACTGGGAGTAGTTCATCGACTGCGGTGTCGTGTCGACGGTGAAATTGTTGAACACCGTCAGCAGCACGGCTGCGATGACCAACCAGAGAATCAGATTCTTCGCCATATCATTCAAGGGTCTACCCTCATTGCAAGCTACTCTCGGCCAACGATGCCTGGCTCTAAGACCACGAATGGAGAGGCCATGTTCCGCCTCGCGGGCCGTACCCGCACCATCCCACACTGTGGCACAGTTGGGCGGCCATGTCTGGCCATAGCGCTATTAGTCTAAAGCTATTGTCGATCGCCCAAGGCCGGCGCCGCCGCACCCTGGCTCGTGTCGTCGGGCCGAGCCGCGGCTCAGCCCCGAAATCCGTCTGCCAGCAGGTAGACTTCGCGCGAGCGGGCGCGGGACGCCTCCGGCTTGCGTGTCACCACCTTGGCAAAACTCTCGCGCAGCTCCTTCAGATAGGCATCGAAGCCCTCGCCCTGGAACACCTTGGCCAGGAAGCGACCGCCGGGGCGCAGGGTCTGGCGCGCCAGGTCCAGCGCCAGCTCCACCAGGTACATGGCCTGGGGCTGGTCGATGGCGCTCATACCACTCATATTGGGGGCCATGTCGGACATAACAAGGTCCACCGGCCTGCCATCGAGGACGGCGAGTATCGCCTCCAGCACGGCCTCCTCGGTGAAGTCGCCCTGAATGAACTCGACGCCGGCCAGGGCATCCATCTCGAGGATGTCCGAGGCGATCACCATGCCTTCAGGGCCTACGCGGTCGGCCGCCACCTGACTCCAGCCGCCCGGGGCCGCGCCCAGGTCGATCACGCTCATGCCGGGCTTGAACAGCCGGTCCTTCTCGTCGAGCGCCAGCAGCTTGTAGCTGGCACGGGAGCGATAGCCGTCCTGCCAGCTCTGCTGCACGAAGCGGTCGTCGAAGTGCTCCTTGAGCCAGCCGGCGCTGCTCTTGCTGGCACTGCTCTTGCCTGCGCTGCCCTTACTGGCACCAGGCCGCTGGCGGCGCGAGCCGTCGGATGCGCCGTTGCGGGACGAGGAAGTGGATCGAGCCACACGATCACCTTGACTGAAGACGCCGAGCAGAGCGCAGACATGCCGGCCCGGTTCGGTATGATGCAGAGCTGGACGAGGGCCCGGTGGGCCTTGCCATGCTTTCGCCGGCGCGCATTTCACCGTACCATGGCAGGTTACGCGCAACCGGGAAGACGCAAGATACCATGAGCTTGTCACAGGCACAAAAGAAAGCATTTCGCAGCATCGGCCACCACCTCAACCCGGTGGTGACGGTGTCGGAGAACGGTGTCTCCGAGGGGGTGCTGGCGGAACTCGACCGGGCGCTCGCCGATCATGAACTGATCAAGGTGAAGCTGGCCCTGGCCGAACGCGACGATCGCGCCGCCATGCTCGAGGAGCTGCTGGCGGCCAGCGGCGCCGAGCGCGTGCAGACCATCGGCAAGATGGCGCTGCTCTACCGCAAGAGTCCCCAGGCCAACCCGAAGCTCTCCAACATCAAGCGCTTCGAGAACCACCACGGGCGCCACTAGGCGCTGACGCGCCAGCGGCGAGCCCCGGGCTCCGGGCCGCGAGCAACTTCGCAAAAGCCCGCGACAAACTGTCGCGGGCTTTTTCTGGCTCGTAGCTCGTAGCTCGTAGCTCGTAGCTCGTAGCTCGTAGCTCGTAGCTCAGCGATGCTCGACGCTAGATATCTCGTACTCGACCTCGCCGCCCGGCGTGCTGACCACCACCACGTCGCCCTCCTCCTTGCCGATCAAGGCGCGGGCAATGGGCGAGGTGACGGAGATCTTGCCGGCCTTGATGTCGGCCTCGTCCTCGCCGACGATCTGGTAGCTCACCTCCTCGTCGTTGCCGAGGTTGATCAGCTCCACGGTGACGCCGAAGATCACCTTGCCGGTCTGCGGCAGCTTGGCTACGTCGATCACCTGGGCGTTGGAGAGCTTGCTCTCGATCTCCTGGATACGCCCCTCGATGAAGCCCTGCTGTTCGCGCGCCGCGTGGTACTCGGCATTCTCCTTGAGATCGCCGTGTTCACGCGCCTCGGCGATGGCCGCGATCACTTTGGGGCGCGCCTCGCTCTTGAGCTCCTCGAGTTCCTTGCGCAGGCGTGCTTCGCCGGCAACGGTCATCGGGACCTTGTTCATTGCGTTGCTCCTGCATGCAGTTCCTGTAACCGCCGCACCGTGATCTCGTTGCCATACTCCAGCGCCATGCAAACGGCACTCGCCCCTGCCAGGGTAGTGGCATAGGGCACCTTGCGGGCCAGTGCGGTGCGACGGATCACCGACGAGTCGTTGATCGCCTGGCGACCCTCGGTGGTATTGACGATGTAGGCGATGTCGTCGTTCTTGAGCAGATCGACGATATGCGGACGACCTTCATAGACCTTGTTGACGACCTCCACCTCGAGGCCAGCGGCTTCGAGGGCTGCGGCAGTGCCGCGAGTCGCGCACAGGGTGAATCCCAATCCTAGCAGAGAACGGGCGATCTCGATAACTCCCGCCTTGTCCGGTTCGCGCACCGAGAGGAACGCCTTGCGCTCGCCGGTCAGCGCCGGGATCGCCTCGCCGGCGCCCAACTGCGCCTTGTAGAAGGCCTCGGCGAAGGTCTCGCCCGAGCCCATCACCTCGCCGGTGGACTTCATCTCCGGCGACAGGATCGGATCGACCCCGGGGAACTTGTTGAAGGGGAACACCGCCTCCTTGACGCTGAAGAAGTGCGGCACGATCTCGCGGGTGAAGCCCTGCTCGGCCAGGGTCTTGCCGGCCATGCAGCGGGCGGCGACCTGGGCCAGCGAGGTGCCGATGCACTTGGAGACGAAGGGCGCGGTGCGCGAGGCGCGCGGGTTGACCTCGATGACGTAGATCTCGCCGTCCTGCCACGCCAGCTGCACGTTCATCAGACCCACCACGCCGAGCTCGACGGCCATGCGCTTGACCTGCTCGCGCATCTCGTCCTGCACCTCGGCGGGCAGCGAGTAGGGCGGCAGTGCACAGGCGGAGTCGCCGGAGTGCACGCCGGCCTGCTCGATGTGCTGCATGATGCCGCCGATCACCACTTCGTGGCCGTCGGAGACGGCGTCGATGTCGATCTCGATGGCGGCATTGAGGAAGTGGTCGAGCAGCACCGGCGAGTCGTTGGAGACCTTGACCGCGTGGGTCATGTAGTTCTCCAGCTCGTCGGCGGAGTAGACGATCTCCATGGCGCGCCCGCCGAGCACGTAGCTCGGCCGCACGACCAGCGGGTAGCCGATCGCCTCGGCCTTGGCGAAGGCCTCGTCGAAGCTGCGCGCAGTGGCGTTGGGCGGCTGCTTGAGGCCCAGCTTGTCGATCATCTGCTGGAAGCGCTCGCGGTCCTCGGCGCGGTCGATGGCGTCCGGGGTGGTGCCGATGATCGGCACGCCGGCGGCCTCGAGCTCACGGGCCAGCTTGAGCGGGGTCTGGCCGCCGAACTGCACGATTACGCCGACCGGTTTCTCCTTGTCGGCGATCTCGAGCACGTCCTCCAGCGTCACCGGCTCGAAGTAGAGGCGGTCGGAGGTGTCGTAGTCGGTGGAGACGGTCTCCGGGTTGCAGTTGACCATGATGGTCTCATAGCCGTCGTCGCGCATGGCGAAGGCGGCGTGAACGCAGCAGTAGTCGAATTCGATGCCCTGACCGATACGGTTGGGTCCGCCGCCCAGCACCATGATCTTCTGACGATCGCTGACCTCGGCCTCGCACTCCTCCTCGTAGGTGGAGTACATGTAGGCGGTGTCCGAGGCGAACTCGGCAGCACAGGTGTCGACGCGCTTGTAGACCGGGCGGATGCCGGCCTTCTGGCGCGTGCGGCGGAACTCCTTCTCGGAGACGCCGAGCAGCTTGGCCAGGCGCGCATCGGAGAAGCCCTTGCGCTTGAGGCGGAACAGCTCCTGGGCGCTGAGTTCGGAGAGCGAGCGCTTGGCCACGTCGTGCTCGATGCGCACCAGCTCCTCGAGCTGGACCAGGAACCAGGGGTCGATGTTGGTCAGGGCGAAGATCTCTTCCACGCTCAGACCGGCGCGCATGGCGTCGGCGATGTAGAAGATGCGCTCGGCGCCGGCGGCCTGCAGCTCACCCTTGATGTGCTGCATGGCCTCTTCGGTGAACTCGCTCACCTTGGGATCGAGGCCGTCGTTGCCGGTCTCGAGCCCGCGCAGGGCCTTCTGCAGCGACTCCTGGAAGGTACGCCCGATGGCCATCACCTCGCCCACCGACTTCATCTGGGTGGTGAGGCGGTCGTTGGCCTGGGGGAACTTCTCGAAGGTGAAGCGCGGAATCTTGGTGACCACGTAGTCGATGGAGGGCTCGAACGAAGCCGGGGTGCGGCCGCCGGTGATGTCGTTGGAGAGCTCGTCCAGGGTGTAGCCCACCGCCAGCTTGGCGGCGATCTTGGCGATCGGGAAGCCGGTGGCCTTGGAGGCCAGCGCCGAGGAGCGCGACACCCGCGGGTTCATCTCGATGACCACCATGCGCCCGGTCTTGGGGTCGACGCCGAACTGCACGTTGGAGCCGCCGGTCTCGACGCCGATCTCGCGCAGCACCGCAAGCGATGCGTCGCGCATGATCTGGTACTCCTTGTCGGTCAGCGTCTGCGCCGGGGCCACGGTGATGGAGTCGCCGGTGTGCACGCCCATGGGGTCGAAGTTCTCGATCGCACAGACGATGATGCAGTTGTCGTTCTTGTCACGAACGACCTCCATCTCGTACTCCTTCCAGCCCAACAGCGACTCGTCGATGAGCAGCTCCTTGGTGGGCGAGAGGTCGAAGCCGCGATCGCAGATCTCCTCGAACTCCTCCTTGTTGTAGGCCACGCCGCCACCGGAGCCGCCCATGGTGAAGGAGGGGCGGATGATCACCGGGAAGCCGAGTTCGGCCTGGATCTCCCAGGCCTCTTCCATGGAGTGGGCGACCTTGGCCCGCGGGCACTCCAGGCCGATGTTCTTCATCGCCTTGTCGAAGCGGTCGCGGTCTTCGGCCTTGTCGATGGTGTCGGCGTTGGCGCCGATCATCTCCACGCCGTACTTTTCCAGCACGCCGTGCTTGTCGAGCGCCAGCGCGCAGTTGAGCGCGGTCTGGCCGCCCATGGTGGGCAGGATGGCGTCGGGGCGCTCGGCCTCGATGATCTTCTCCACCGCCTGCCAGGTGATCGGCTCGATGTAGGTGGCGTCGGCCATCACCGGGTCGGTCATGATGGTGGCCGGGTTGGAGTTGACCAGGATGACCCGGTAGCCCTCCTCGCGCAGCGCCTTGCAGGCCTGGGCGCCGGAGTAGTCGAATTCGCACGCCTGGCCGATGACGATGGGGCCGGCGCCAATGATCAGGATGCTGTTTATGTCGGTACGCTTGGGCATGTCGGTTCCCGCGGCTGGATTCGTTGAAATCAGGCGATAAGACGATGGGAGCCGCTCAGCGGCGCTCGCGCATCATCGTCACGAAGCGGTCGAACAGCGGCGACACGTCGCGCGGTCCGGGGCTCGCTTCCGGGTGGCCCTGGAAGCTGAAGGCCGGGCGGTCGGTCAGCTCGATGCCCTGCAGCGTGCCGTCGAACAGCGAACGGTGAATGGCGCGCACGTTGCCCGGCAGGCTCGCCTCGTCGACGGCGAAGCCGTGGTTCTGGCTGGTGATCATCACGTGACCGCTGTCGAGGTCCTGCACCGGGTGGTTGGCGCCGTGGTGGCCGTGGTTCATCTTCACCGTCTTGGCACCGGCGGCCAGCGCCAGCAGCTGGTGGCCGAGGCAGATGCCGAACACCGGCACGTCGGTCTCGAGGATCTCCTGGATCGCCTTGATGGCGTAATCGCAGGGCGCGGGGTCGCCGGGGCCGTTGGCCAGCAGGATGCCGTCCGGATTGCGCGCCAGCACGTCGCTGGCCGGGGTCTGTGCCGGCACCACGGTGAGGCGACAGCCGCGGGAGGCCAGCATGCGCAGGATGTTGTACTTCACGCCGTAGTCGTAGACCACCACGTGGAAGGGGCGCTCGCTGCCACTGGCATCGACGTTACCCTGGCCCAGCACCCACTCTGCCTCGTTCCACTCGTAGGCCTGCTTGCAGCTGACTTCCTTGGCCAGGTCCATGCCCTTGAGCCCGGGGAACGCCCGCGCCGCGGCCAGCGCACGCTCGACGGCGTCTTCGCCCTCGGCCTCGGCGCCGGCCAGGATGGCACCGTTCTGGGCACCCTTGTCGCGCAGGATGCGGGTCAGGCGGCGGGTGTCGATGTCGGCGATGCCGAGCACGTTCTGGCTCTTGAGGTAGTCGGAGAGCGACTGCTCAGAGCGGAAGTTGCTGGCGATGAGTGGCAGGTCGCGAATCACCAGGCCGGCGGCGGCGATCGAGCCCGACTCGACGTCTTCGGCGTTGACGCCGGTGTTACCGATGTGCGGGTAGGTCAGGGTCACGATCTGTCGGGTGTAGGAGAGGTCGGTGAGGATCTCCTGATAGCCGGTCATGGCCGTATTGAACACCACCTCGCCGCTGGTTTGCCCATCGGCGCCGATGGCGGTGCCGTGAAACACACTGCCGTCTTCCAGGGCCAGTATCGCGGGTCTGCTCAATGCGGGGCTGTTCAAGACAAGGTCCTCCCATGCTGATGCGAGCCTGAGGGGCGCAGGCTCGGCGGCTATCGTCGCGGCGACAGATTTGGCTCGTAAAAAAGCGGGACGAAGCCGATGGAACCGGTTTCATCCCGCTTGTTGTCTCTGTTTGCTCGGGGCTGGCCACGCAACAAGCGCGCAGTTGGACTGCTGTATTTCAGGCGCCCGGCCAAAATTTTGGAGATGTTACAGGATTCTCCCAACTTCGACCACCCCCTACTGCCCCAGAAGTGTTGGATTCCGCCGCACCTCAGGGGCGCCCCGGGGCAACTCAGAGACCCAGCACGTCCTGCATACCGTATCGACCGCTTTCCTGGTCGGCCACCCAGCGCGCCGCCCGCACCGCGCCCTTGGCGAAGGTCATGCGGCTCGAGGCCTTGTGGGTGATCTCGATGCGCTCGCCCTCGGTGGCGAACATCACCGTGTGCTCACCGACGATGTCGCCGGCGCGCACCGTGGCGAAGCCGATCTCCTTGGAATCCCGCGGCCCGCACTGGCCGACACGCTCGAACACGCCGTGCTCCTTGAGCGTGCGCCCCAGCGCCTCGGCCACCACTTCGCCCATCTTCAGCGCGGTGCCGGAGGGCGAGTCGACCTTGTGGCGGTGGTGGGCCTCGATCACCTCGATGTCGTAGCCCTCGTCGCCCAGCGCCCGGGCCGCCGTCTCGAGCAGCTTGAGGGTCAGGTTGACCCCCACGCTCATGTTGGGGGCGAAGACGAAGGGCAGCCGCTCGCGGTAGCCGTCGAGCTCGGCCAGCTCGTCGTCGGAGAGCCCGGTGGTGCCGATCACCATGCGCTTGCCGTGCGCCGCGCAGAAGGCCAGGTTGGCCAGCGTGACCCGGGGCGCGGTGAAGTCGATCAACACGTCGAAATCGTCGACGATGGCGTCGAGGGAGTCCACCGCGGTGACGCCCAGCTTGCCGAGCCCCGCCAGCTCGCCAATATCGGCCCCGGCCAGCGAACTGCCCGGCTCGACGATACCGCCGGCCAGGGTGGCACCGGCATCCTCCTGCACGGCGTTGACCAGGGTGCGGCCCATGCGGCCGGCGACACCGACGATGGCGATACGGGTCATGCGGACTCCTGCGAAATCTGACGAGTGGGGGTCGAGGCAGTATATCAGAGCCAGAGCCCGCCTGGCCGAGCGCTTGGGCAGCGACGGCGGAATCGCCCACACTGGGCATGACGACACCACTCAAGGAACGCCATGTCTGAGTCGATGCCGCCCGACACCACCCGTGCAGCCGCCCTGCTCGAGCTGCTCGAACGTCATCCGCGCGTGCTGCTCACCGGCCCGCCCGGCAGCGGCAAGAGCACCCTGGCGCGGAGTACGGCGACAGCCCTGGCCGAGCGCGGCCAGGTGTGCCGCTGCCTGGCCGCCGACCCCGGCCTGCCCGGCTTCGGCCCGCCCGGCGCCGTGTGCCTGGGGCGCTGGGACGAGCGCCTGGACGACTGGCAGTTGGAAGCCATCGCGGCGCTCGCCACCCTGGACAGCGCCCGCTTCCGCCTGCCGCTGACAGAAGCCGTACGCCGCATGGCCGCGCAGGTCGTCGAGGAGCCGCTGCTCATCGACGCCCCCGGCGTGGAGCGCGGCATCGGCGGTGCCGAGCTGCTGCCGACACTGGCCGGCGCCGGCCGGGTGAGTGCCGTGGTACGCCTGGCGCCGGCGCAGGTGAGCGACCCGTATCCGCATGAGCGCGCCGCCCTCGGCCTGGCGACGCTGAGCCTGCCTGCGCACCCTCAGGCGCGCCACCCCGGCAAGCAGCTGCGCCGCCAGTGGCGCACCGCCGCCTGGGATGAGTATCTCCACAGCGCCGAGGCGCGGGAGCTCGAGCTGTCGGCGCTGACCATCGTCGGCGCCCCGCCGCCCGGCGACGCGCCTCATGCCTGGCCAGGGCGTCAGATCGGCCTGCTCGATGCCGGCGGGGCGACCCTGGCCATGGGCGAAGTGTTGGCTCTGGTGGGGGATCGGCTCAGCGTGCGCACTCCGCCCCTGACGGGCACGCCGCGTACCCTGGTGATTCGCGATGCCCGGCGCAGCGCCGAAGGACAGCTCGGCACGGCGCGCCCTCACCCTCGCTCCTCGGCCGCATCCGGTGAAGCGCCGGCGCTCTCGTACACTCCTCAGGAGAGCGCCACCGGCCCCCGCCCGACGCTGCGCCTCGATGGCCTGCGCGCCACGCTGGTCAACGGCGTGTTCGGCGACCCGCTGCTGCATCTGCGCCTGCGCCACCGCAAGCGCAGCCTACTGTTCGACCTAGGCGACCCCGGCCGGCTGCCGGCGCGGCTGGCCCACCAGATCAGCGACGTGTTCATCAGCCATGCCCATGTCGACCACATCGGCGGTTTCCTATGGCTGCTGCGCTCGCGCATCGGCGACTACTCGGCCTGCCGGGTCTACGGCCCGCCGGGACTCGCCGCTCACCTGGACGGCTTTCTGCGCGGCATCCTGTGGGACCGGGTCGAGCAGAAGGCGCCTCGCTTCGAGGTCTTCGAGCTGCACGGTGAACGCCTGGCCCACTATCGGCTCGTCGCCGGCCAGCCGATGCAGGCGCGCTCACCGCGCGAGGTCGATGACGGCGTGATCCACGCCGAGCCCAGCTTTCGCGTGAGAGCGGTCACCCTCGACCACGGCACCCCGGTACTGGCCTTCGCCTATGAGCCGGCGACCCAGCTCAAGGTGCGCAAGGAGCGCCTGAACGCACACGGCTGGGCGCCCGGCCCCTGGCTCGGCGAGCTCAAGCAGCGCGCGCAGGAAGGCGGCGACGCAGGCGAGATCGCCCTGCCCGACGGCAGCCGTCAGCCCGTCGCCGGGCTGGCCGAGCAACTGCTGTTCGCGCAGCCAGGCCAGCGCCTGGTCTATGCCACCGACTTCGGCGACACACCGGAGAACCGCGAGCGCCTGTGTGCGCTTGCCCACGGCGCCGAGGTGCTGTTCTGCGAGGCTTCGTTTCGTGAAGACCAGGTCGAGCAGGCCCGGCGTACCGGCCATCTGACCGCCCGCGCCTGCGGCGAGATCGCCGCCGCGGCCGGGGTCGGCCAACTGGTGCCGTTCCACTTCTCGCGCCGTCACGTGGAGGACGTGAGCGAGCTCTACGCCGAGATTCGCCGCCATTTTCCGCGGCTGGCCGCCACGCCGGGCAGCGAGAGCACCGACGAGCAGCACGACGACGTGGAAGGCTAGCCTGGCTCCCGCCTGCCGTCCTGGCGCAGCAGCAGCCCGATGGCGGTGAGCACCAGCGCGCTGCCCGGCAGCCAGTGCCAGCCGAGCTGCTCGGGGGCGGTGGCGAACAGCAGCAGCATGGAGACGAAGGGCACCATGTAGCCGTAGGCGGTCACGGCCCCCGGCGTGAGCACCGCCGTGGCGCGCTGCATCAGCCAGAAGGTGAGCGCGCTGGAGAAGAGCCCGAGATAGACCACCAGGGCCAGATCCTGCCAGCGCATGGCGACGAGGTGGGTAGCCGGCTCGATGGCGAGCCCCAGCAGGCCGATGGCGATCCCGCCCAGCCCCAGACTCCAGAAGGTGCGCACCGCCGCGGACTCGGGCAGCCACTGCCGCGCCAGCCCCCACTTGCTCAGCACCGGATAGAGCGCCGACGACACGCAGCCGAGGAAGAACACCGCCTCGCCGACTCCCACCCGCATGCCTTCACCGTGGCTGCGGGCCTCGGCGAAGGCGAGCGCCAATGCCCCGGCGGCGCCCAGCGCGAGAATGGCCGGCAGCTGCCAGCCCAGCCGCTCGACGCGAAAGCCCAGCCCCAGCAGGTAGGCCAGCAGTGGCACGGTGACGTAGAGGGTGGCCATGGAGAGCGCGGTGGCGTGATGGGCGGCCCAGAACATGGCACCGAAGAAGCCGGCCAGGCACAGCCCCATCAGCGTGTAGAGCGGCAGCAGCCGCCAGGTGGGCAGGAAGTCGGACGAGCGCCGCGCCAGCCACCACAGCCCGGCACAGGCGATGGCGAAACGTAGCGCGGTGAGCGACAGCGGCGGCAGCTCGCTCATCAGCCCCACGGCGGGAAACGACAGCCCCACCAGCAGGGCCCACAGCAGCATGCCGAGGTGGGCCAGGCGGGGCGACAGCGGGGTGCTCAATTTTCCCAGACGATGGCCAGTTCCTCGTCGCCCGCCATGCGCTGCAGGTGGGAATCCACCACGCCCTCGAGGCGGTCGAGTACCTCATCGTCCAGCGCCTCGATGGCCACCAGCAGCTTGCCCGGCTCGACGCGCATGACGCAGGAGCCGCCCTCGAACGCCACGCGACTCTGCTCCTCGCCCTGCTCCACCTCCAGCTTGTGCGCCCAGTGCTTGCACAGCCGTTTCATCACCCTCGCCCCGGACTCGGTGGCGATCTCGGCACGCGACATCGGCATAGCAACGATCTCCATTCGTATCTGAGCCAACAGACTAAGATGCCGGAGCGGGTTGGCGCCAGCCCCGATGCGCAGCGCAGGGCGGAACGCCGGGTTCGAAGGAACCGTCCACGCCGAAAACGCAAAAGCCCCCGACACCGCAAGGGCTCGGGGGCTTGCGTGGCGCAGTTCCGCCTTACGGCTTCATGTCCTCGAAGAACTTCTTCACGCCGTCGAAGAAGCCGCTCTTCTTGGGCGAGTGGTGGGCGCTGTTGCTGCCCCCCAGGCTCTCCTGGAACTGACGCAGCAGCGCCTTCTGGTCTTCGCTGAGGTTGACCGGGGTCTCCACCACCACCTTGCACAGCAGGTCGCCGGGCGGACCGCCGCGTACCGGCTTGACGCCCTTGCCGCGCAGGCGGAACAGCTTGCCGGTCTGGGTCTCGGGCGGGATCTTGAGCTTGACCCGGCCGTCCAGGGTGGGCACTTCGAGCTCGCCGCCCAGCGCAGCGTCGACGAAGTTGATCGGCACCTCGCACTGCAGGTGCTTGCCGTCGCGCTGGAAGATGCGGTGCGGCTTGATCGCCACCTGCACGTAGAGATCGCCGGGCGGGCCGCCGTTGATGCCGGACTCGCCCTCGCCGTTGAGACGAATGCGGTCTCCGGTGTCGACCCCGGCGGGAATCTTCACCGACAGGGTGCGGGTCTCGCGCACGCGGCCTTCGCCGTGGCACTTGTGACACGGCACCTTGATGTGCACGCCGCTGCCGTGACAGGTGGGGCAGGTCTGCTGCACGGCGAAGAAGCCCTGCTGCATGCGCACCTGGCCCAGGCCGTTACAGGTGGGGCAGGTCTCCTTGGTGGAGCCAGGCTCGGCGCCCTCGCCGTCGCAGCGGCTGCACTCCACGTGACGCGGCACGCGGATGTCCACCGTGGTGCCGGCCACCGCACTCTCGAGGTCGAGTTCGAGGTTGTAGCGCAGGTCGCTGCCGCGCTGCGGCGCATGGGGGCTGCGCCGGCCGCCGCCGCCACCGAAGATGTCGCCGAACACGTCGCCGAAGATGTCGCTGAAGCCGCCGGCACCCGCGCCGCCGAAGCCGCCCGCACCGAAACCGCCGGCCTGGCCATCTACGCCGGCATGGCCGAACTGGTCGTAGGCGGCACGCTTCTCGCCGTCGGAGAGGATCTCGTAGGCCTCGGAGACCTCGCGAAACTTCTCGGCGGCCTTGTCGTCATCCGGATTGCGGTCCGGATGGTACTTCTGCGCCAGCCGTCGGTAGGCCTTCTTGATCTCTTTGGTGTCGGCCCCTCGCTCGACGCCGAGCACCTCGTAATAATCGCGTTTGGACATGGGTCCATGCGCCTCCTGGTCTAGGCAGTGCTGCCCGATCCGCGGAAACGGCAACGCGGGAGTCGTCCCCCCGCGCTACCGTCGTCCGTGGCATCGCCGTGGCGATTACTGCTTCTTCTGGTCGTCGTTGACTTCTTCGTATTCGGCGTCGACCACGTCGTCTTCCTGCTTGGCGCCGGCCTCCTGGCCCTCGCCACCGGCCTGCTGGGCAGCCTCGGCCTGGGCGGCGTACATCTTCTGCGCCAGGTTACCGGAGAGCTCGGTCAGCTTGTCCAGCTTGGCCTGGATGTCGTCCTTGTCGTCGCCCTTGAGCGCTTCCTCGAGTTCGGTGGCGGCCGCCTCGATGGCCTGCTTCTCCTCGTCGGTGCCATGCTCGCCGGCTTCCTGCACGGTCTTGCGCGCGGCGTGGACCATGCCGTCGGCCTGGTTGCGCAGGGCCACCAGCTCCTCGAACTTCTTGTCCTCGTCGGCGTGAGCCTCGGCGTCGCGCACCATCTGCTCGATCTCTTCATCGGTCAGGCCGCTGGAGGCCTTGATGACGATCGACTGCTCCTTGCCGGTGGCCTTGTCCTTGGCGGAGACGTTGAGGATGCCGTTGGCGTCGAGGTCGAAGGCCACCTCGATCTGCGGCACGCCGCGCGGCGCCGGCGGAATGTCGGCCAGGTCGAAGCGACCCAGCGACTTGTTCTGGCCGGCCTGCTTGCGCTCGCCCTGGAGCACGTGAATGGTCACGGCGGTCTGGTTGTCATCCGCGGTCGAGAAGGTCTGGGTCTTCTTGGTCGGGATGGTGGTGTTCTTCTCGATCAGCGGCGTCATCACGCCGCCCAGGGTCTCGATACCCAGGGTCAGCGGGGTGACGTCGAGCAGCAGCACGTCCTTGACGTCGCCGCCCAGCACGCCGCCCTGGATCGCCGCACCCACGGCCACGGCCTCATCCGGGTTGACGTCCTTGCGCGCTTCCTTGCCGAAGAAGTCGGCAACCTTCTTCTGCACCAGCGGCATGCGGGTCTGACCGCCGACCAGGATCACGTCGTCGATCTCGGAAGCGGACAGGCCGGCGTCGGACAGCGCGGTCTTGCACGGCCCCAGCGAGCGCTGCACCAGCTCCTCCACCAGCGACTCCAGCTTGGCCCGGGTCACCTTGACGTTGAGGTGCTTGGGCCCGGTGTTGTCGGCGGTGATGTAGGGCAGGTTGACGTCGGTCTGCTGGGCGCTGGAAAGCTCGATCTTGGCCTTCTCGGCGGCTTCCTTGAGGCGCTGCATGGCCAGGTTGTCGCCGGACAGGTCGATGCCGCTGTCGGCCTTGAACTGATCGACCAGGTAGTTGATCAGTGCCATGTCGAAGTCTTCACCGCCGAGGAAGGTGTCGCCGTTGGTGGCCAGCACCTCAAACTGGGTCTCGCCGTCGACATCGGCCACCTCGATGATGGAAATGTCGAAGGTACCGCCGCCCAGGTCATACACGGCAATGGTCTTGTCGCCGCGCGCCTTGTCCATGCCGTAGGCCAACGCCGCCGCGGTGGGCTCGTTGATGATGCGCTTGACCTCGAGACCGGCAATACGACCGGCGTCCTTGGTGGCCTGACGCTGGCTGTCGTTGAAGTAGGCCGGTACGGTGATGACCGCCTCGGTGACGGTCTCGCCCAGGTAGTCCTCGGCGGTCTTCTTCATCTTCTTCAGCACTTCGGCGCTGACCTGCGGCGGTGCCAGCTTCTTGCCCTTCACTTCCACCCAGGCGTCGCCGTTGTCGGCCTCGACGATGCCGTAGGGCACCATCTTGATGTCCTTCTGCACCACGTCGTCCTTGAAGCGACGACCGATCAGGCGCTTGATGGCGTACAGGGTGTTCTGCGGGTTGGTCACCGCCTGGCGCTTGGCCGACTGCCCCACCAGAATCTCGCCATCATCGGTATAGGCGATGATGGAGGGCGTGGTGCGGGCACCTTCGGCGTTCTCGATCACCTTGGCGCTGTCGCCGTCGAGCACGGCCACACAGGAGTTGGTGGTCCCCAGGTCAATACCGATGATGCGTCCCATAGGAAATCCTCGAAAATTCGTTTGCCTTGAATCCATCGCTGCGGCAGCTGCCGCGGTTGACGTCTATCTGGGGGCGTCGGGTGGCTTTTCAAGCCCCGCCCCCGTTTTCATTCGCTAGGCCTCAGCCGGCGGCCTGACTGACCACTACCATGGCCGGGCGCACCAGACGCCCGTTGAGCAGGTAGCCCTTCTGGATCACTTCCATCACGCTGTTGGGCTCGAGCTCGGGGTTCGGCACCATGGCCATCGCTTCGTGGAACTGCGGGTCGAACGGCTCGCCGGCCGGCTCGACCGTTTCGACGCCGAACTTGGCCAGCACGTCGTGCTGCATCTTCAGCGTCATGGCCACGCCTTCGCGATGGGCGTCGCTGGCGTCCTCGCCCATGGCGTCCAGCGCCTTCTCGAGGCTGTCGACCACCGGCAGCAGCTCCTTGACGAAGCGCTCCAGGGCAAACTTGCGCGCCTTCTCGGCCTCCTGCTCGGCGCGGCGGCGCACGTTCTGCGCTTCGGCGGCGGCACGCAGCGCCTGGTCCTTGGCCTCCGCCAGGCTCTGCTCCAGTTCCTCCACCTGGGCCGCCAGCATGTCGGCCTCGGGGTTGTCGCTCACCTCCGTCGGTTCCTCGGGCGCCGCGGCGTCGTCCTCCACGAGGCCGGCCGCCTCGTCCAGCTCGCCTTCCAGCGGCTCCGGCCGGGCCTCTTCCTCGCGCCGCGCCAGCTCGTCGTCAAGCGGGGTCTGGGGTTCTTTAGCCATGCGCATCTCCTGAAGCAACACCGGCCCAGCGAGGCCGGAAAGATTTCGAATCGGCGAATGCCTTGAAGGTCTGCCGCCTATATGGGGGTCCTCGCCGCAAACTCAAGTGATCGGGCATCAACGATGGGGTCTGTTGTACGGCTGTGTTGTGAGCCGATCTCGACTACTGTATAAAAACGCAATAACGTGTATGGATATCCAGCTCACCAGGATACCGGCCGCCGGGAGGTCCCATGCTGACTCAGCTTGCCATTCGCGATTACGCCATCGTCGATACGCTCGATCTGGAGCTTGCCGGCGGCATGACCGCCATCACCGGCGAGACCGGTGCCGGCAAGTCGATCCTGCTCGGCGCCCTGGGGCTGTGCCTGGGTGAGCGCAGCGACGCCGCCAGCGTACGCCACGGCTGCGAGCGTGCCGATCTCTCGGCGCGTTTCGACATCGCCGCGCTGCCCGCCGCCCGCGCCTGGCTCACGGAGCGCGAGCTGCCCGCCGACGACTGCCTGCTGCGCCGGGTAGTGACCGCGAGCGGTCGCTCCAAGGCGTGGATCAACGGCCAGCCGGCCACCGTGGCCGATCTCAAGGCGCTGGGCGAGCACCTGGTCGAGATCCACGGCCAGCACGCCCACCAACTGCTGCTGCGCGAGGAGACCCACCTGCGCCTGCTCGACGACTTCGCCGGCAACCGCGCCGCGGTGAACGCACTCAGCGAGACGTTCCGCCGCTGGCAGGCGACCCGCAAACGCCTCAAGCAGCTGAGCGAGAGCGGCGACGAGGTACAGGCGCGCCGCCAGCTGCTGCGCTATCAGGTCGAGGAGCTCGACCTGCTGGCGCTGGGCGACGAGGAGCTCGCCACCCTGGAGCACGAACAGGAGCAGCTCGCCCACGCCGAGGAGACGCTGCGCGAGGCACAGCACGCCGCCGAATGCTGCGACAACGACGAAGGCGGCGTATTGACCCTGCTCAACCAGGCGATGCATCGGCTCGATCCGCTGCCGGGCAGCGGCCGCGGCGCATTGGCCGAGATCCTCGCCATGCTGGGCGAGGCGCGCATCCAGGTCGAGGAGGCGGTGCGCGAACTGCATCGCTTCGCCGATGCCACCGAGCTGGACCCGGAGCGCCTGGCTTGGGTCGAGTCGCGCCTGGGCGAGGTGCATCGCATCGCCCGCAAGCACCACGTCATGCCCGAGGAGCTGCCCGCCCTGCACCGCCGGCTGCAGGCCGAGCTGGACGGCCTGGAGGGCGGCGAACACGATCTCGAGGCGCTGCGCGCCGAGGTCGAGAGCCTGCGCGACAGCTGGCGCGAGCAGGCACGAAGCGTTGGCGAGTCCCGCCAGCAGGCGGCGGCCAGGTTCGGCAAGGCGGTGCAGGAGCAGCTCGCCTTCCTGGCCATGGGCAAGGCACGCTTCGAGGTGGAAGTCTCGCCGCGCCAGAGCCCGCAGGTCGACGGCATGGAGGAGGTGCGCTTTCTGATCAGTGCCAACCCCGGCCAGCCGCCACGCCCGCTGGCCAAGGTCGCCTCGGGCGGCGAATTGTCGCGCATCAGCCTGGCGATCCAGGTGGTCGCCGCACGCCACTCGACCATCCCCAGCCTGGTGTTCGACGAGGTCGACGTGGGCATCTCCGGCGCCACCGCCGAGATCGTCGGCCAGCTGCTGCGCCGCCTGGGCGAGCAGGGCCAGGTGATGACCGTGACTCACCTGCCCCAGGTGGCGGCGCAGGCGCACCACCATCTGCACATCGAGAAGCAGGCCAAGCGCGACACCACCCTGACCCGCATGGCGCTGCTCGACGAGGCCGGCCGGGTCAGCGAACTGGCGCGCATGCTGGGCGGGGTCAACCTCTCCGATCGCACCCTGGCCCACGCGCGCGAGATGCTGGATGCCAGCCAGCAGGGCGCCGCCCACTAGCCGGACGCTCGGGCAGCCCCCAGCCCATACGCCAGCGGCCCCGGTCAATGCTGACCGGGGCCGCTGTCATGATCGTGCCAGCCGAGCTGTTTCGAACGCCTGCTTCGTCGGGCTATTTGCGCGGCAGGCCGTCCTGGCGCGTGGCGTTGGAGCCACGCGGGCGCACGTAGAGCACCAGTGCGTGATCGACCAGCTCGAAGCCGTGCTCCTCGGCGATCTCCTGCTGACGCCGCTCAATGGTCTCGTCGAAGAATTCGATGATCTCGCCGCTGTCGAGGCACACCATGTGATCGTGATGCTCCTCCTGGGAGATCTCGAACACGGCATGACCGCCGTCGAAGTTGTGGCGAATCACCAGGCCTGCCGACTCGAACTGGGTCAGCACGCGATAAACGGTCGCCAGACCGACGTCCTCTCCGGCTTCCAGCAGAGTCTTGTAGACATCCTCGGCGCTCAGGTGATGCTGACCCGTGGCATTCTCGAGGATCTGCAGGATCTTGACTCGGGGCAAGGTGACCTTCAGGCCTGCCTTGCGCAGTTCATGGTTCTGGTCGGCCATGTTCGCTCTTCGCAGTATCAGGTAGGGTCGGGTATGATCGACCGAATCCACGATAGTGAAGAACGGACACAAATGCAAAAGCTGATCAAAACCCTCCCTCTCGTCATCGCCCTGACCGTGGTCGGCGGCTGCGTTTACAAGCGGGATCTGCCCCAGGGCAACTACATCACCGAAGGTATGGTGCAACAGCTCCAGCCCGGCATGAGCCGCGCCCAGGTCGTCGACGTGATGGGCCGCCCGCTGCTGGAAGCGCCTTTCAATGCCAACCAGTGGGACTACGTGTTCCGCCTCGACGAGGCGTACGGCGGCGTACAGCAGCGCCGGGTCACGCTGACCTTCGACGGCGAGCGGCTGGTCAACGTGCAGCGTGAAGGCGACTTCTCCGAGGATATCGAGCTGCGGCCGCAAAACGGTGTCGGCCCGGCCATCGAAGGCGCCGACCCCATGGGCGAACTGCCGGCCACCCAGCCGGAAGCCGCTCCCGAGGCCGCGCCCGACGCCGGCGGCACCCTGCCCCGGGGCGGCGAGCCGGCGACGACCGAACCGCTGGCACAGTAACGCGCGGCCGGGTCAGCGCCCGGCGCGCCGGAGCCGCGCCTCCTTGGGGTCGATCTCGAGGGGGCGATAGACCTCGACCCGGTCGCCGGCACGCAGGCGGTGGGTGTCGGGGTCGCGCAGCAGCTGGCCGAAGATGCCCAGATCCGCCTCGGCAAAGTGCGCCGCCGATAGTTCCGGGAAGTGCTTCTCAAGCTCGGCCAGGGCAACGGCCTGGCGCGCCGTGGTGCCCGCAGGCACCTCCAGCGCCACGATGCGCTGCCGCTCGGGTAGCGCGAAGGCGACCTCTACCTGAAGCCCCACCTCAGCGCCCGTACAGCTCGTCGGCGCGCCGGGTGAAGGCGTCCACCAGCTGACCGGCAACCTGCTGGAACAGCTTGCCGAAGGCCATGCCCAGCAGCCGGTTGGCGAACTCGAACTCCAGTTCCAGGCATACCTTGCAGGCACCCTCGCCCATCGGCAGGAACAGCCAGCGCCCTCGCAGCCGCTTGAAGGGGCCGCTGACCAGCGACATCTCGATACGTTCGGGTTCGATCAGGTCGTTGCGCGTGGTGAAGCTCTGCTCGATACCCGCCCGCCCCAGGGTCATCTCACCGATCAGGTGCGACTCGTCGCGCTCGAGCAGCCGCGCCCGCCGACAGCCGGGCAGGAATTCCGGATAGCGCTCGAAGTCGTTGACCAGTTCGAACATGTCCTGAGGGGTGTGCCGCACCAGGGCGGACCGATTGACCATTGGCATTGAGCTCTCCGCTGACTTCACAGTGCCCAGGGCGTATCATGAGCGGTTATTTCATGCCTTGAATGGTAACACGCTTCCCCTCATATCGAAGGAAGGGTGCCATCAGCAGAACGTGACAAGAGGTTCCATGGCCGACAAGAAAGGCAAGGGCAAGGGCCCTGGCGGCGGCGTCATCGCCCAGAACAAGAAAGCTCGCTTCGAGTATCACATCGACGAGACCTTCGAGGCCGGCCTGGTGCTGGCCGGCTGGGAGGTGAAGAGCCTGCGCGCCGGCAAGGCCCAGCTCACCGACACCTACATCCTGATAAAGGATGGCGAGGCCTGGCTGCTGGGTAGCCACATCACCCCGCTCAACACCGCCAGCACCCACGAGATCGCCGATCCGTCCCGCACCCGCAAATTGCTGCTGCACCGCAAGGAGATCGCCAAGATCTTCTCGCGCTCCCAGGAGAAGGGCCACACCTGCGTGCCGCTCAAGCTCTACTGGAAAGGCAACAAGGTGAAGTGCGAGCTGGCCCTGGTGACGGGCAAGAAGCTGCACGACAAGCGCGCCACCGAGAAGGACCGCGACTGGCAGCGGCAGAAGGGCCGCATCATGCGGGAACATACCAAGGCCTGAGACGTCATAGCGTAGGAGATGTCGGCTGGCTCCCCGAAAACGGCAAGAATCGGGGAAACGAGGGAACCAGCCCTGCCAACAGGTGTCATAGACGTACCCATGCTGCTAAGATGGGTCTGCTACGGGGGCGACATGGCTTCGACGCCGATGACAACCTCCTAGGTGCATGCCGAGAGCGTGATGTATCTCGTAAATCCAACATCACGACTAAATAGTCGCAAACGACGACAACTACGCTCAGGGCGCGCTGGCAGCTTAATAGCTGTTAGCTTCTAGTCCGGCCCCAAAGCGATGTGCCCATTCATCGCGGAGGGGATATGAGCCAAGACTGATGGGATCGCGGTTGGTGGTGTCCTCTCGCCAATCGCTAAACTTTAGAGGAATCGCGTAGCTGGATCCTGCCCGTTGGAGCCAGATGCGTTAAACCAAAAAACGGACCTAAGCATGTAGAGCCGAAGAGCGAGTGTCGGCGGACGCGGGTTCGATCCCCGCCGCCTCCACCAATCGAGTACGAAAAAAGCACCCTTGGGGTGCTTTTTTCGTTTCGGCACGTCAAGACTCACCGCGGCTCACGCGACCTGGTCGCCAATGGAAGCCTTGGGCTAATGAAAGCCGTGGAACGCGGAGGATAGCGTTTCGTCGATATAGGTGTCGTTGAACTCGACCAGCCGCGCCAGCGCCTGCGGGTCGGGCAGCACCACGTGCTGGCGGTCGCGCACCACCAGGCCTTCGTCGCGCAGCATGGAGAAGGTGCGGCTCACGTGCACCGCGCTCAATCCCAGCGCATCGCCGATCTGCTCCTGGGAGAGCGGCATCAGGAAGCCGTTTTCCGCCACCGCCCCGATCCGCTTCAGGCGCAGATAGAGTTCGTAGAGGAAGTGCGCCAGCCTCTCGTGGGCCGCGTAGCGACCGAGATAGACCAGCCGCTCGGTGAGCATCGCCTGCTGACGCACCACCGTGGCGATGATACCCGCCGCCAGCGCCGGCGAGCGCCCGATGAGCTCGAACAGTTGCTGATGCGTGAACGGGCTGATCACGCCGTCGTTGATCATCGCGACACCCGCCAGCCGCCGCGCAAAGCCGAAATCCCGCATGCCGATGATGTCACCGGGCAGGTAGACCTTGAGAATCTGCATCGAGCCGTTGCCCAGGTTGCGGTAGGAGTAGGCCCACCCCTCCTTGACCACGCAGAACAGGTCCACGTCAGCGCTCTCCTGCCACAGCACCTCGCCGGCAGCGGCTCGCCTGGGATTGAGCTCCAGATCCAGCAGCAGGGTCTTGTCTTCTGCCGTCAAAGCGCCGTGTCTGCCCAAGCCCTGCATCACTATACTGTCCAGTAGGGTCACGCTCTGCCTCTCCGGCTTATGGTTGATTCTGCGCAATACTAAAACACAAGCTTATATAGAGATTCATAACGCAGGTTATAGACGAGAAATAATGCTAAAACGGCCCGCCGTTCTCGGGCTCCGAGCGGCGCCACCCCCTCCTTTGGTCTAAGTCATCACGACAAAATCACTTGCCCCCGGCTGCGCTGGGGGCCATTATCTGCGCGCAAGCGACGAGCGAGACCGGGGTGGCATCGGGCACGGGCATGCGAGATGGCCGAAACTCCGATAAGACCCTACGCTTTCATACACATCCCCGATCTGGATTCGAGAGGCCCATGAGCAAAGTCCTGATTATCGGCGCCGGTGGCGTCGGAGGCGTCGTCACCCACAAGTGTGCCCAGCACCCCGAAGTGTTCAGCGAGATCTGCCTGGCCAGTCGCAACGAAGCGAAGTGCAAGGCCATCGCCGCTCAACTGGATCGCCCGATCCAGACCGCTCAGGTGGACGCCGACAGCGTCGACGATCTGGTGGCACTGATCGAGTCGTTCAAGCCGGACGTGCTGATCCACGTGGCCCTGCCCTATCAGGACCTGACCATCATGGAGGCGTGCCTGAAGACCGGCGTGCCCTACCTCGACACTGCCAACTACGAGCACCCGGACGAAGCCAAGTTCGAGTACAAGGAGCAGTGGGCCTTCCACGACCGCTACGTCAAGGCGGGCAACATGGCCACCCTGGGCTGCGGCTTCGACCCGGGCATGACCAACATCTACTGCGCCTACGCCCAGAAGAACCTGTTCGACGAGATCCACCGCATCGACATCCTCGATGCCAACGGCGGCGACCACGGCTACCCCTTCGCCACCAACTTCAACCCGGAGATCAACATTCGCGAGATCACCGCGAAGGGTCGCTACTGGGAGAAGGGCGAGTGGAAGGAGACCGACCCGCTGGCGGTGAAGCGCAAGTTCGACTTCGACGGCATCGGCGAGAAGGACATCTACCTGCTCTACCACGAGGAGCTCGAGTCGCTCAGCCAGAACATCAAGGGGCTGGAGCGCATTCGCTTCTGGATGACCTTCTCCGAGAAGTACATCACCCACCTCAAGGTGCTCGAGAACGTCGGCATGACCAGCATCGAGCCGATCGAAGTGGGCGGCGCCAGGATCGCCCCGCTGGAGTTCCTCAAGGCGGTGCTGCCCGACCCGGCCTCGCTGGGCCCGCGCACCAAGGGCAAGACTAACATCGGTATCATTGCCGACGGCGTCAAGGACGGCAAGCGGCGCAAGGTGTACATCTACAACATCTGCGACCACGAGGCCTGCTATCGCGAGGTCAAGTCCCAGGCGATCTCCTACACCACCGGCGTGCCGGCGGTGACCGGCGCCATGCTGATGCTGGAAGGCATCTGGAAGGGCGCTGGCGTGTTCAACGTCGAACAGCTCGACCCCGACCCCTTCATGGCCCGTATCGGTGACATGGGCCTGCCGTGGCAGATGGTCGAACTCGATCCGGAACACGACCCGCTGGCATGACGAGTCTCGACTTCGACATCCACGCCTGTCCGTCGCCGGCCTACGTGGTCGACGACAAGCTGCTGCGCAAGAACCTGGAGCTGCTGCGGCAGGTCCAGGAAGCGAGCGGCGCAAGGATCCTGCTGGCACTGAAGGGCTTCGCCATGTGGGATACCTTCCCGCTGGTCAGCCAGTACCTGGTGGGCACCACCGCCAGCGGGCAGGACGAGGCGCGCCTGGGCGCGGAGACCTTCGGCGGCGAGGTGCATGTCTACTCGCCGGCCTTCACCCCCGAGGAGATGGCGGTGGTGCTGCAGTACGCCGACCACATCAGCTTCAACTCCCCGGGCCAGTGGCGCCGTTTCCGCGACACCGTCGCAGCGGCGCCGCGCCAGGTCTCCTGCGGCTTGCGGGTGAACCCCGAGCACTCCACCGGTGCGGTGCCGCTCTACGACCCCTGTGCGCCGGGCTCGCGGCTCGGCACGCGGGTGTCGGATCTCGCCGAGGGCGACCTGGCAGGGCTCGAGGGGCTGCACTTCCACACCCTGTGCGAGCAGAACAGCGACGCCCTGGAGGAGACCCTGGCGGCGTTCGAGGAGAAGTTCGGCCGCTACCTGACCGGGCTCCGCTGGGTCAACTTCGGCGGCGGCCACCACATCACCCGCGCCGACTACGACATCGAGCGGCTGGTACGGGTGGTGCGCGGCTTCCGTGAGCGTCATCCGCACCTCACCGTCTACCTGGAGCCCGGCGAGGCGATTGCGCTGAATACCGGCTACCTGGTGTGCTCGGTACTGGACATCGTCGAGAACGACGGCCCCAACCTCATCCTCGACACCTCGGCCACGGCGCACATGCCCGACGTACTGGAGATGCCCTACCGGCCGCACATCATCGGCGCCGGCGAGCCGGGCGAGAAGCCCTTCACCTATCGCCTGGGCGGCACCACCTGCCTGGCCGGCGACGTGATCGGCCGCTACTCGTTCGACCAGCCGCTCGCCATCGGCGACCGCCTGGTGTTCACCGACATGGCCCACTACACCATGGTCAAGACCACCACCTTCAACGGCATTCGCCTGCCGTCGATCTGCCGGGTCGACGAGCGCAGCCGCGAGGTACGCACGGTGAAGACCTTCGGCTACGAGGACTACATGCAGCGGTTGAGTTGAGACACCGCTGCACGAAGAGAGCCCCTGCGGGGGCTTTTTCGTATCTGCACCGCCACTTGCACGGCGCGGCGGGTTCCCCTTTCACTGGCCGCCGTTATGACCCATGGTGTAGGGCACGACGTCACCAGACAGGGAGAGCCCGACATGACGACCGTATTCAAGTTCGGCGGCGCCTCGATCAAGGATGCCGATGCGATACGCCACCTGACCCCGCTGCTCGAGCGGCATCGCGACCGCCCGCTGGTCGTGGTGGTCTCGGCCATGGGCAAGACCACCAACAAGCTGGAAGCGCTTCTGGCCGCCGCCCGCGGCGAGGGCGGGACGCAGGGCGACGAGTACCGCCGCTGCTTCGAGGCCCTGCAGACCGAGCACCGCGAAGCGATCGAGGCGCTGTTCGGCGACGCCGCCGACTCACCGCGCGAATGCGTCGACGCCCTGTTCGACGAACTCGACGCCCAGCATCGCCGGCATCGCGACAGCGACCATGCCAAGCACTACGACCAGACCGTGTGCTACGGCGAGCTGATCTCCACCACCATCGTCGCGGCCTGGCTCAACCACAACGACATCGCCACCGACTGGCACGACGCCCGCGAACTGGTGCGCACCGACGCCTGCTACCAGGCCGCCAACCTCGACTGGTCCACCACCGCCGAGACCGTACGCCAGCGCCTGGCGGGCAGCGACCGCGTGATCCTGACCCAGGGCTTCATCGGCGGCACCGCGGAGGGTGAGGCTACCACCCTGGGCCGCGAGGGCTCGGACTTCAGCGCAGCGATCTTCGCCCACTGCCTGGATGCCTGCGAGGTGGTGATCTGGAAAGACGTCACCGGGCTGTTCAACGCCGACCCAAGGCGCTTCGACAACGCCGTACAGCTCGAGCGGATCTCCTACGCCGAGGCCACCGAGCTGGCCTGGCACGGCGCCAAGGTGATCCACCCCAAGACCCTGGGGCCGCTGCAGGAGAAGTCGATTCCGCTGACGGTGCGCTCCTTCGAGACGCCCGATGCCGAGCCCACGGTCATCGACGCCGAGCGGCGCTTCGACAGCGACGTGGCCAGCTGCATCCTGCGCGAAGCGCAGGTGTGGGTGGAGGTGAGACCGCGTGACTTCTCCTTCATGGACGAGCCGCGCCAGCACGACATTCTCGGCAGGCTGGTGAAGGCCGGCCTTCACGCCAACCTGGTCGACAGCGGCGCCATGCGCTTCGCCTTCTGCCTCGACAACAAGCCCGAGCGGCTCGAGTCCCTCATCGAGTCCCTGCGTGGCGACTACGAGGTCGGCCGCGAGGACGCACTGACGCTGCTCACCGTGCGCCACCCCCGACCCGGTATGCTGGACACGCTCAGCGAGGGGCGCGAAGCGCTTGCCGAGCGCCGCAACGCCACCACCGCCCAGCGGCTGTTTCGCAGCCGAGAGTGCCCGGAGACCTGGCACATTCCCGAGTAAGGCAGGCACAGACACGAAAAGACCGCGCATGTCCGGATGCGCGGTCTATCGGTCGTCGCCTGACGGCAGCGAAATCAGTTGCTGAGGTCGATATCGTCCTCGTCGGTGGCCGCCCCGGTCGCGGCACCCGCGCCGGCGCCGATCGCCGCCCCGGTGACCGGGCTGCCGCCAGTAGCGGCACCTGCCGCCGCCCCGGTGGCTGCGCCTACACCGGCGCCGCTGGCGGCACGCTCGCCGGTGCCGGTACCGCAGCCCGCCAAGCCCAGCATCAGCGATGCGGCAAAGACCACGAGAGCGCTACGCATTCCATAACGGCTCATGACTTACCTCCTGTTCCATGGATGTACCCCTTAACCGTAGTCAATGGTCCCGGCAAGAAGCCAAGCGAAGCGGTGGGCAGAGGCCTCAGTGCAACGCGATCCAACTGCCCACGACATGCGAATGCTCAATGGCTTCAATGAGGCGATTGACTCGCCAAGCCTCACGAAAGTCAGGATAAAGCGGCTTGTTACCCGCTATGCCTACCACCAGATCCCGGATCTCGATGATTTTCTGATCGTTGTAGCCCAGCCCATGTCCGGGGGCCGGACTGAAGGCGGCGTAGTCGGGATGCTCAGGGCCGATCAGTAGGGTGCTGAAGCCTCGCCGGCCCGGAAGGCCTTCACTCTTGTAAAGCTGCAGCTCGCTCAGGCGTTCCTGGTCAAAGATGATCGAGCCCTTGGTGCCAGTCAGGGTATATGCCAGACCCATCTTGCGCCCGGTGGCGACGCGAGAAGTCTCGATATTGCCGATCAGACCACCATCGAAGCGCAGCAGCGCCTGGGCCTGATCATCGTTCTCGACCTCCCCCATGCCGCCACTGCCATCAGGCAAAGGGCGCCTGGGAATCAGCGTCTGTAGCTGGCCGAACACCTCACTGATGCGCTGACCGGTCAGGTATTCCGCCATATTGAGGATGTGTGAGCCTACGTCACCCAGTGCCCCGGCACCCGCGGTGGCCCGCTGGACATGCCAGTCCAGCGGTTTGGCTGGATCACTTAGGTAGTCTTCGTTATGGCGCCCGCGGAAATGGATCAGCTCGCCGATCTCGCCGCTGGCGACAATCTCCCGGGCCAGTTGGGTGGCCGGGTTGCGAATGTAGTTGAAGCCCACCAGCGTCTTGACCCCGGCCCTCTCCGCCGCCTCGGCCATTTCCCCGGCATCAGCGGCGGTGAGTGCCAGCGGTTTCTCGGCGTAGACGTGCTTGCCCGCAGCAATGGCGGCCAGAGCCATCTCTTTGTGCAGGTAGTTGGGCGCGCAGATATCCACCACGTCTACCTCGGGGTCCTTCACCAGCAGTCGCCAGTCGCCTGTAGCGCGGGCGAAACCCAGCTCGAGGGCTTTGCGCTCGGCCAGCGCGTCATCGACCTCGGCAAGCAGATCGCAGAACGGCTGAGCCGGCAGGTCGAACACGGCGGAAGCGGCCTTGAGGGCGATGGCATGCGCTTTGCCCATGAAGCCGGTGCCGATCAAACCGATATTGAGTGTCTGCATCTCGTCCATCCTTTCATCACCAGGCCCATCGCACCGAGCCGGGCTGGAATCCGGCTCGGTGAGAAATGAGAGTGGGGGAGCAACGCGATCAGTGAGTCGGCATGGTGAAGTGGTTGGTTTCCTCGCGAATGCCGCTGGGCCAGCGTTGGGTGACGGTCTTCATGCGGGTGTAGAAGCGCACACCGTCAGGGCCGTGCATATGTAGCGGACCGAACAGCGAGCGCTTCCAGCCGCCGAAGCTATGGAAGGCCATGGGTACCGGGATCGGCACATTGACGCCCACCATGCCTACCTGAATCTGCTCGCAGAACTGGCGTGCGGCATCGCCGTCGCGAGTGAAGATGGCGGTACCGTTGCCGTACTCGTGATCGTTGATCATCGTCACGGCGGCGTCGAAGCTGGACACCCGGGCGATACAAAGCACCGGACCGAAGATTTCCTCGCGGTGGATGCGCATGCTCGGCTTGACGTGATCGAACAGGGTGCCACCAACGAAGTAGCCGTCGCCGGCACCTTCGATGCGCGCCTCGCGGCCATCCACCACCAGCTCCGCTCCCTCATCCACGCCGACCTGGATATAGCCAAGCACCTTCTCCAGATGCTCGCGAGTCACCAGCGGCCCCATATCGTTGTCGGGGCCATCCACCAGTCCCGGGCCGACGCGCAGCTTGTCGAGCTCCGCCACCAGCTTCTCGCGCAGGCGCTCGGCGGTCTCCTCGCCTACCGGCACAGCCACCGATATCGCCATGCATCGCTCGCCAGCGGAGCCATAGGCTGCCCCCATCAGGGCACCCACGGCCTGGTCGAGATCGGCGTCGGGCATGATCACCATATGGTTCTTGGCACCGCCCAGGGCCTGGACCCGCTTGCCATGGGCCGAAGCGGTGGCATAGATGTATTCGGCGATGGGAGTCGAACCGACGAAGCTGACCGCCTGCACCCGCTCGTCGGTGAGCAGTACGTCCACCGACTCCTTGTCGCCGTTGACGACGTTGAAGACACCGTCCGGCAGGCCCGCCTCGGTGAGCAGCTCGGCCAGGCGCAAGGGCGTAGACGGGTCCTTCTCCGAAGGCTTCATGATGAAGGTATTACCGCAGGCGAGCGCGATGGGGAACATCCACATCGGCACCATGGCAGGAAAGTTGAACGGTGAGATACCGGCGCAGACGCCCAGCGGCTGCATGAGAGAATAGCTGTCCACCCCGGTGCCGACATTGAGCGAGTGCTCGCCCTTCTGCAGGTGTGGGATGCCGCAGGCGAACTCGACCACTTCCAGGCCGCGTGTCAGCTCGCCTTTGGCGTCGGATAACACCTTGCCGTGTTCGCTCGAGATCAGCCGCGCCAGCTCGTCGGCATTGGCCTCCACCAGTTCCTTGAACCTGAACAGAATGCGTGCCCTCTTCAGCGGGGTGACTCTGGACCAGTAGGTGAATGCCTCCTGGGCCAGGCGAATCGCCTCGCGGGTTTCGTCGGCCGTAGCCAAAGAGACCTCAGCACTCTGCTCACCGGTGGAGGGGTTGTAGACAGGCGCGAAACGGTCGCTCTCGCCCTGGGCGACGCTGCCACCGAGATAGTGGTGAATCTGATTCATGGAAGGCTGCTCTCTTGTGTCTATCATCGGAAAATCAGTCGGCAACGGTGAATCCGGCCTGTTCGGCCAGAGCACGCAGGTTGCGATAGCCCATGCGGGCGTAGGTGAGCGGGTGCGCCACTTCGGGGTCCTGCTCGGCCTCTACCACCAGCCACCCCCGGTAATCGGCCTCGCGCAGGTGGGTCAGAGCCGGCAGGAAATCCACGTTTCCATCCCCGGGCACAGTGAAAAGGCCATCGAGCACCCCATCCAGAAAGCTCTTGTCACGATTGCGAAGCTCTTCCAGGACCGGCAAGCGCAGGTCCTTGCAATGCACGTGATTGATCCGAGCGGCATAGCGCCGTGCCACTGCCAGAGGATCACCACCGGCCCCGCGCAGGTGGCCGAAGTCGAGCAGCAGGCCGACGGAGTCACCGGTGTTATCGAGCATCCGTTCCACGTCCTGCTGGCTCTCCACCACGGTGCCCAGATGGTGGTGGTAAGCCAGCTGTACCCCCTGCTCCTCGAGGTAATCCCCTACCGCGTCGAGCCCCGCGGTCAACCGCTGCCAGTCGGCGTCGCTGAGCAGGGGGCGCCGGGACAGGGGTAGCGCCTGGTGACCATGGATACAGCGGCTCACCTCGCAGAACACCATAACCTTGGCGCCACAGGCCTTGAGCAGCCCGAGATGTTCCTGGATGGCAGCGATCTCCTCCTGGGGGCTGCGCTCCAGCAGCCGGGCGGAGTACCAGCCGGAGACCAGCTCCAGGTCATAGCGGCCCAGCACCCGGGAAAGCGCCTCCGGGGTGCGGGGAAACTTGTTGCCGAGCTCGAAGCCTGCAAACCCGGCCTCGCGCCCTTCTTCCAGGCAGACCTCCAGCGGGGTGTCGGCTCCCAGGCTCGGCAGGTCGTCGTTGGTCCAGGTCAGGGGATTGATCCCCAAGCGTACGGTAGACATGACGTGCTCCTTGCAAGCGGGCCGCCCGGCCCGCCCATGGCTGAGTGAACGAGTGAGTCGCTGAGTGCCGCTGCGTGCTCAGCGGTACTGGCGCCGTTTGGCCTCGCGGTAGCCGGTATAGGCCTCGCGCACCTGCTCGCGCTCGGAGACCTCGGGTACCGCCACCTCCCACCAGGCGCCACCCTCAGCGGTGCTGGGCCTCGGATCGGTATCCAGGGCGATGACATAAGTCGTGTCGGCCTGGCGGGCGCGTCGCAGCGCCTGTTCCAGCGCCTGGATACCTCTCACGCTCTCCGCCTGGCAGCCCAGCGCCCGGGCGTGGGCGGCGAAATCCAGCTTGGGTGCGCCTTGCGGCACCGTGCGACAATCCTCGAGCAGATTATTGAAGCCGGCACCGCCGGTGGCCTGCTGCAGGCGGTTGATACAGCCGAAGCCGCGGTTGTCGAGCACCACCACGATCAGCTTGTGACCGAGCATCACCGAAGTGGCGAGCTCCGAGTTGTGCATCAGATAGGAGCCGTCGCCCACCATGACGAACACTTCGCGCTCGGGGTGCGCCATCTTGACCCCGAGGCCGCCGGCGATTTCGTAGCCCATACAGGAGAAGCCGTACTCCACGTGGTAGCTTCCCGGCCCTGCGGCCTGCCACAGCTTGTGCAGCTCGCCGGGCAGGCCGCCTGCGGCGCAGACTACCGTGCCGTCATCCCCTGCCTGGCGGTTGACCGCGCCGATCACCTGGGCATCGGTGGGCAGCTCGCGTCCCTCGTCGGCAGTTACACGGCTCACCACCTCGGCCCATTCGCGCTTGAGGCTACCGGCCTGCTCCCGCCAGGCATCGGCGGCCCGCCACTCGCCCAGGCCGGCATCCAGCGCCGCGAGGCCGTCGAGGGCATCGCCGGTCAGCGGCAGAGCGTGATGCTTCAGGCTGTCGAAGCGGCCCACGTTGAGGGTCACCAGGGAAAGATCTTGGCGCTCGAAGAGCGCCCGGGAGCCGGTGGTGAAGTCCTGCAGCCGGGTGCCCACAGCGAGAATGACGTCTGCCTGCTCGGCGAGCCGGTTGGCGGCAGCGCTGCCGGTGACGCCGATGGCCCCCACCGCGCAGGGATGGGCATCAGGCAGTGCGCCCTTCCCTGCCTGGGTCTCGGCGACCGGGACGCCGCGCATGCGGGCAAGTTCTGCCAGGCGCTCACAGGCCCCGGCATAATGCACGCCGCCCCCGGCGATGATCAGCGGACGCTCAGCCCGAGCCAAGGTGGCGAGGGCTTCCTCCAGCTCGTGGGGGTCCGGCTGGGGACGCCGAATCCGGTGCACCCGAGGCGTGAAGAAGTGCGCCGGATAATCGTAGGCGAAGGTCTGAACGTCCTGGGGCAGCGCCAGGGTCGCAGGGCCGCAGTGTTCGGGGTCGAGCAGGATGGCGATGGCCTGGGGCAGGCTGGTCAGCAGCTGCTCCGGACGGGTGATGCGGTCAAAGAAGCGCGACACCGGGCGGAAGCAGTCATTGACCGTGATGCCGGGGTCACCGAAGTGTTCAACCTGTTGCAGCACCGGGTCGGGTTCGCGGGTAGCGAAGGTATCCCCCGGCAGCAATAGGATAGGCAGACGGTTGGCATGGGCCAGGGCCGCAGCGGTCACCATATTGGTAGCCCCCGGCCCGATGGAACTGGTAGCCGCCATCAGGCGCCTCCGGCCATTGGCCTTGGCGAAGGCGATGGCAGCATGAGCCATGGTCTGCTCGTTGTGGGCACGTAGGGTCGGCAGCCTATCCTGAGCGTGATAGAGCGCCTCGCCGAGGCCGGCCACGTTGCCGTGACCGAAGATCGCGAAGATCCCTTCAAACAGCGGCAGCTCGCGCCCCTGATGCTCGATGCGCTGGGCTGCCAGGTACTTGACCAGGGCCTGGGCCATGGTGAGTCGAAGAGTGCGCATCTCAGGCTTCCTCCAGTTGGGGGGCGGTGCTACGCAGGCGTCGCCACGCCTGGATCAGTTCGGCATAGTTGTCGGCAACCCGGCTTACCAGGGTGGCATCGTCGATGCGCCCGGCAAGCCACTCGCGGCTGGCCGCGGCGAAAAGGGTGCGACCCACGGTGAAGCCCTTGCAGCGCGCCTGGCGCGCGGCGTAGCCGAAGCCGCGTTTCATCTCCTCCATGGGGGCATCCAGGCCCAGCAGCACTACCCCTCGACAGTGCGGATCCTGGGCATCGATGATCCGCCCCACAGCCTGCCAGGCAGACTCGGACATAGCCGGCAGCTTCCACCAGTCGGGACGAATACCCAAGTTGTAGAGGCGCTGCAGACTGCGCGGCAGGGTGGTGTCATCCTGCGGCATGTCTGCCGGCGGAATGACCTCCACCAGTAGCTCCAGGCCGTTGTCGCAGGCCGAGCGGTAGAGCTGGCGCAGACGCGCCTCCTGCTCCAGGCGCAGGCCAATGGCGTCGTCCGGGTGATAGAACACTAGACACTTGATGATGTGCTCGGCGGGCCAGTGGCGCAGGCAGCTGCCCAGATCATCACCGTGCTGGAAGCGCAGCGGGCGAGAGCCGGGCAGCTCCACCGGGCGGCCGATCCACCAGCCACGCCCCGACGCCTCGCTGAGAGCATCCTGACCGAGCACGTCATCCACCAGGATGGCCGGCTTGGCCAATCCACAGCGCCGCCCGCCCTCCTCCGCCGCTTGTACCAGCAGGCGCTTGAGCAGCGGCAGACATGCCGGGTCGGCGTGCTCTTCGCGGGCCATGTCGGTTAGCTGGCGGCGGTGGTCGAAGGCCAGGCCGCACACCTCAGGCCACGCGATGGGCACTCGGGTGGTGACACGATGCAAGTGGTTGAGACGTTCGTCTCCGTCGGGGCGTGGCACCTCGTCACGGCGATCCAGGTAATCGAACAGCTCCTCCTCGGTGGGCATGGCCGGTGCACAGCCATGGCGAGAAACCACCAGCGCCCCGCAGGCATTGGCGTAGCTGGCACTGGTCGCCCAACCCTCGCCGCGCAACCAGCCTCGCAAGAGGCCGCTCATGAAGGCATCGCCGGCCCCCAGCACGTTGAGCACCTCGACCGTCACGCCACGAACCAGGATGCCCTCCTCGATCCGCGCGGGAACCTCGCCCTCGATTACCACGCAGCCCAGGGGCCCGAGCTTACAGACCAAGGTGGCAGCGCTGATCCGGCGCACCGCTCGCAGCGCCGCCAGAGTATCGGTGCTGCCACCGGCGATGTGGAACTCCTCCTCGGTGCCGACAATCAGGTCGAAGTCGCCGAGCCACTGCTGAAGGTCGCCGGTGACCCTCTCATCGGCCACGAAGCGAGTTTCACCATCGCCCGGCGCAGTAAGGCCCCACAGCACCGGTCGATAGTCGATGTCGAGCACCCGCTTGACGCCATGAGCGACGGCTGCGTCCAGCGCCTTGCGGCAGGCAAGCCGCGTCGTCTGGGTCGAAAGGTGGGTGCCGGTGATGGCCAGTGCCCGGGCTCGCCCGATGAAGGCCGGATCGATGGCCCTATGATCGATGGCCATGTCGGCGCAATCCCGCCGGTAGAAGAGCAGCGGAAAGGTGTCGCGATCCTTGAGCGCCAGCAGTACCAGGCCAGTGTGGCGCTCTGGATCGGTCTGCAAGGCCGAGGTGTCGACCCCGGCGCGCTGCAGCTCCTCGCGCACGAAGTTACCCATCTGCTCGTTGCCGACCCGCGACAGCATCGCCGACTTGAGCCCCAGCCTCGCCGTACCGTAGGCCACGTTGCCGGAGCTGCCACCCAGGTACTTGGCGAAACTGGTAACGTCCTCAAGGCGGCTACCGATCTGTTCCGCATAGAGGTCGACGGCGACGCGACCCAAGCAGATCAGGTCCAGGGGGCGGTTGTCGGTGCTAACATCTTGCATGGCGTTCCTCCGCGTCGCGTGTCGTCGGGCGCCCAGCGGGCTGGGTGGCCAGACAGCATCCGTCGAGCACTGCGCCGACGTTCCAGTCACAGATTGAATAATGCGAACCAGGCACCGGGCCTGCTTTTCCGCTCTCTCAATAACCGCCAGCCAGGCGAGCCTGGGATTGGGTGGAAGGGGCAGCGGCTGCGGATGAGATATGCGCTTTTCGGGGCATCGTCTCCTGTGACGACTGATCGCTGCGCTGGAACTCGGCCAGTTCAGCATCGAGACTCTCGAGCTCGGCACCGCCAGCCATCATGTTGAGCACCTCCTCGCGGCTCACCTCCTCCTTACGGAAGGTGCCCAGGCTGGAGCCACGCTTCAACAGGGTGAAGGCGTCGGCCACCGGGTAGGCATGATGAACGTTATGCGTGATGAAGATCACCGCCAGCCCATCGGCCCGAGCCTTGGCGATATAGCGCAGCACCACCGAAGCCTGCTTGACCCCCAGTGCCGATGTCGGCTCATCGAGGATCAGAACCTTGGCCCCGAAATAGACCGCTCGGGCGATGGCCACGCACTGGCGCTCGCCGCCGGAGAGAGTGCCCACCGGCTGAGTCGGGTCACGCACGTCGATGCCGATTTTGGCCATCTCCTCCATGGCGACCCGGTCAGCGTACTTCCAGTCGATGCGCTTGAAAGGCCCCCAACCCACGGTGGGTTCGCGTCCCATGAAGAAATTGCGTGTGATCGACATCAACGGAATCATTGCCAGATCCTGAAAGACCGTGGCGATACCGGCATCCAGGGCATCCGCTGGCGACGTGAAGTCGGCGGGCCTGCCATCCACTAGGAACTTCCCCTTCGTGGGCGGGTGCACGCCGGAAAGCGTCTTGATCAGGGTCGACTTGCCGGCGCCGTTGTCCCCTAGCAAGCACATCACCTCGCCGCTGTGGACTTTCATTGAGATGTCGCTCAGAGCAATGACGCTACCGAAGTGCTTGTGCACACCGCGCATCTCTATCATCGGGGTCTGGGTGCTCATCAGTGGGCCTCCAGTGCTTTCTTGCGCACGAAATTGTTGAACAGCACGGCCACCAGCAGCATCGCGCCGAGGAAGACCTGGAACCAGTCGGTGTTGACGCCGGTATAAAAAATGCCCATCTGCACCACACCGAAGATCAGCGCACCGAAGGAGGCACCGATGGCGGAACCGTAGCCGCCGGTGAGCAATGCCCCGCCGATCACCACGGCAATGATCGCCTCTAGCTCCTTGAGCATGCCGCGCATGCTGTCTGCCGAGCCGGTGTCCATGACCTGTAGAGCGGCGTAGACGGTGGCGCAGAAGGCAGTGAACATGAACAGGGTTATCTTGACCAAGTTGACTGGCACACCCACGTTACGCGCGGCGTTCTTGTCACCACCACAGGCGAATATCCAATTGCCGAAGCGGGTTCCCAGCAACACCCAAGTGGCCAAGGCCGTCAAGCCGATCCACCACACCACGGCGACCGGAATGCCGGAAACCACCGGGTTGCCGGCGAAATTGGTAGCCAGCAGGCCGACCTCCGCCAACCACTGGAAGAGACTCGCCCCCACCACGCCGGAAAAGAATGGCGCCAGCCAGTCGCCGGCCATGGTCTCGTGAATGCCACCGATCTGGGTACGGCCAGTGAACAGCCGCGGCAGGCCGATGGCCAAGCCGCGCAAGATGAATAGAAAGCCCAGAGTGACGATGAAGGAGGGCAGGCCCGTTCTGACTACCAACCAGCCGTTGATCGCCCCCACCAGCAAGGCACTGGCAAAGGCGAACAACAGGGCAGCCCACAGCGGCCAGCCGTACTGCACGGCGGGAATCGCGATCAGGATGCCAGCAAAACCGATCATCGAACCGATGGAGAGGTCGAACTCGCCACCTATCATCAGCAGGGCGGCAGCCACTGCGATGATGCCGAGCTGAGCCGAGACCTCGAGAAAGTTGATCATGCCCCGGGCCGTGAACATGCCGGTGCCGGAGGCGACGACGCTGAAGAAGGCGATCACCAGGATGGCGCCTGCCACGGCGCCAAACTCAGGGCGACTCAGCGCCTTTTTCAGCGGACTGGCCTTCTTCAGCCGCTCGTCATCGGACATTTGCTTGGCAGAGGTAGCTGTCATGGTAGGAGTCTCCAGAGTTGATTAACGAGACATCCGCCTCAGCGGATGCCACGTTCGGTCAGCTCGATGACCTGTTCGGCGGTCTCAGGGGTGACAAAGGCAGGCCCGGTGAGCAGGTCGGTGGCCGGCATCAGCAGGTGCTTGACGTACTGATTGATGGTCACGACGCCTTGATAGCCCTGCAGGTAGGGCTGCTGGTCGATAGCGAAATCCATGTCGCCCGCTGCCACGGTCTGCAGAATGCGCGGTGAGAGATCGAAGGTACCGAACTGCAGCTGCCCCAGAGCGCCTTCGCTGCGCAGAGCCTCGATCACCGGCTCGGTGCTCAGCGGCCCAAGGCCGAGGATGGCGTCTACTTCACGATTCTGGTCGAGGTAAGCGACCAAGGAGTTGCGAATTTCGGTAGGGTCGATGGTAGTGGCCAGTTGGGAGGCATTGCCCCCGAACCCCTCCAGAAAGCCCTCACAGCGCTGGTCGAGGCCCACATTGCCCTGCTCGTGGTTGACGCACAGTCCATGGCTGGCACCGTTCTCGATCATACGCTCGGCGGCCATCTTGCCGGCCAGATGTTCGTCCATGCCGATGTAGAGGTCGGCACCGTAGTCTCGGGCCACATGCCCCCCCGAGTTGATTACTACGACCGGTATCCCTTCGTCCTTGGCCTCCTGCATCAGGCTGCCCATGGCATCGGGGCTGGTCAGCGTCAGAATGATGCCATCGGGCTCGGAAGCAATGGCCGCTTCGAGCAGCTGGCGCATGCGTGCCACGTCGAAGGTGGTAGGCGCGCGATACTCCAGACGTACGCCAAGCTCATTAGCGGCATTCTCGGCCCCCGTCTTGACGATGGACCAGAAGGGATCGGCAGCCTGACCGTGGGTGATCATGATGTAGCGTTGGCTGTCGGCCTGGGCGGCGGCGCTGAGCAGAGTCGCTGTGGCCGCGGCGGCCAGCAGGTAGGAGAGACGTGCCATGGTGGTTTCCTCGCGGTTGTCGTTATGTGGTGCTCGCTAGGTGAAACGCATCTACGGCATGAAATATAGATTCCACCTTATAGATAAATCAAATCATTTATTCCATACTTTGGTTTAAATGGAATTTTCATTCCATCAGACCTAGACTGCCCACTAAGCATTCGAGCCAGCATCCACCCCACCATGGCGACGGCAAGGAACTACGACAGATGACCACACCCCAGGACTTCGACGAGCTGGAGGCACGCATCACGGCGGACTACCCGTCGCTGAGTCGGCGCCTGCAACAGACGGCTCGCTTCCTGCTCGACCATCCACAGGCGGTGGCGTTCGCCACCGTGGCAAAACTTGCCGAGCAGGCCGGCGTCACCCCCTCGACGCTGATCCGCTTTGCCAACAGCTTCGGCTTCAGGGGGTTTTCGGAGATGCAACAGCTGTTCCGCACACGGCTGGTGGACGAGCTGCCCAACTACACCGAGCGGATCCGTGCGGTGCGCAGCGCCACTGGAGAGACACCCGACAGCACCCAACTGCTGTGGGAGTTCGCCGACGCCAATCGCGAGGTGTTGGAGCAGTTGCCGGGGCGCATCGACCCGCGCCAGTTGGAGCAGGCCCTAGACATCTTCGAACGAGCCCAGGCGGTCCATGTGATGGGCGCCCGTCGCAGTTTCGTGGTGGCCAGCTACATGACCTATGCGCTTCACCATATCGATAAGCGGACCGTGCTGGTCAACGGCCTGGGGGGTATGTACGGCGAACAGGTACGTGCAATCGGCAGTCAGGACGCCCTGCTGGTGATCAGCTTCTCACCCTATGCAGAAGAGAGTCGGCAGGTGGCGGAGGCTGCCAGGGAACGCGGCCTACCCCTGGTAGTGATCACCGATTCCAACCTGAGCCCGCTGGCCCGTCTGGCCGACGTAGCGCTGGTCGTGCACGAAGCCGAGGTCAAGAGTTTCCGCGGCCTCACCGCCTCGCTCTGCTTGGCTCAGACCCTGGCCATCTCATTGGGTGTACGTCAGGACAAGGCGCGTGATCGACTTCCCGCTGGAGACACCGCCGGACGGGCCTGATATTGCCCTGTTCACGGCTTGCTTCGACCAACCACAACTCATCAGGAGCCACCATGAAAATTGCCCTGATCGGCGCCGGCCGCATCGGCAGGGTGCATGCGTTTTCCATCGGCCAGCACCCAGCGGTGACGCTAGCCGCTGTCAGCGACTGCCACGCACCCGCCGCCGAGGCACTGGCCGCCCAGTATGGCGCCCGGGCTCTGAGCGCCGAGGCTATCTTCGCCGATAGCGACATCGATGCCGTGCTGATCGCCTCCAGCACTCCAACCCACGCCGAGTATTTGGAACAGGCAGCCCGTGCCGGCAAGGCGATCCTCTGCGAGAAGCCCATCGCCCTAGATCTGGCCCGCACCCGGGCGGCCTTGCAGGTGCTCGAAAGCCACCCCGTCACCTGTGCCCTGGGTTTCAACCGCCGACACGACCCTCAGTTCGCCGCCCTCAAGCAGGCGCTGGTGGAGGGCCGCATCGGCACTCTCGAAACGCTGACCATCATAAGCCGCGACCCAAGCCCACCCCCGGCGGAGTATGTCGGCGCCTCCGGCGGCCTGTTCCGTGACATGACGATTCACGACTTCGACATGGCCCGCTGGCTGCTCGACGAGCCCATCAGCCATGTCCACGCCGAGGGCAGCTGCCTGATCGACCCTGCCATTGGCGAGGCCGGCGATGTGGACACCGCCATGCTGACCCTGACCACCGTCAGCGGCCGGCTTTGTCATATCGGCAATTCGCGCCGCGCCTGCTATGGCTATGACCAGCGCATCGAGGCCTTCGGCAGCGAGGGCATGCTGCAAGCCCAGAACGAGAGCGAGACCCGCCTGCGCTTCACCGGCGAACCGGGCCAGGTAGAGGAGAAACCCAAGTGGTTCTTCCTGGAACGCTACGCCGAGGCCTACAGCCGCGAAATCGGCGACTTCGTCGAGGCATGGCAGACACAGCGTCCTCCGCTTGCCGGCGTCAACGACGGCCTGGAGGCTCTACGCCTGGCCGAGGCCGCCGAACGTTCGCTGAAGGAGGGCCACCGCATCGCCCTCGACGACATTCACTGAATGCCACAGGAGCGCCCTATGACGTCACTACTGGTACGCCCCCACGAGCCCGACGCCCAGGGCAAGGTGCTGGAGGTCACCCCGCAGTCCGCCGGCTGGGAGCACGTCGGCTTTCGCGTGCACGAATTAGCTCGTGGCCAGCGCCTAGAAGCCAACACCGAGGATCGCGAGCACTGCCTGGTGCTGCTCTCCGGCCGCGCTACCGTGACCAGCGGTGAGCATCGCTGGGAAGAGATCGGCGAGCGCATGGACATCTTCGAGAAGATTCCGCCCTATGCCGTCTACCTTCCGAATGGCATGAACTACAGCGTCGAGGCCACTACAGACTTGACGCTGGCAGTGTGCAGCGCTCCGGGGTTCGGCAGCCACCAGCCGCGACTGATCACCCCGGAACAGATCAAGCGCAGCATCCGTGGTAGCGGCACCAACACCCGCCATATACAGGACATCCTGCCGGAAACCGAGCCGGCGGACAGCCTGCTGGTGGTGGAGGTCTACACGCCGGCAGGCAACTGGTCGAGCTATCCGCCTCACAAACATGACACGGACAACCTGCCCGAGGAGTCGATCCTCGAGGAGACCTACTACCACCGCGTGAACCCGCCCCAGGGCTTCGCCTTCCAGCGGGTCTATACCGATGACCGCTCCCTGGACGAAACCATGACAGTGGAGAACGGCTGCTGCGTGATGGTGCCGTACGGCTATCACCCGGTGGGTGCCGCTCACGGCTACGAGCTCTACTACCTCAATGTGATGGCCGGACCCAAGCGGGCATGGAAGTTCCAGAACGACCCTGCCCATGAGTGGATCGTCGAGCAGTGAGCGGGTGGCGCCCTGCAGTGCAAGACTCTTCGATCTGATGCCTCTTCACCCCGCTTCGGCGGGGATGTTTTACCGCCGGCCACAGGAAAACCGGAGCGACTTGGCGCTCCGGTCGTGCCCTGCCAGCCAAGGTTGGCGCGAACTCAGGCCGCTTCGCGCTTGGCATCGCCCGCGGCGTGCATGGCCAGCGCCGTGTCGAGCATGCGGTTGGAGAAGCCCCATTCGTTGTCGTACCAGGCCATCACCTTGACCAGGCGACCGTTCACCCGGGTGTGGTTGGCGTCGAATGTCGAAGAGTTGGCGTCATGGTTGAAGTCGATCGACACCAGCGGCTGAGCGTTGACCGCCAGCACCGGCGAGGCCTCGGCGGCCTTGGCGAGGATCTCGTTGATCTCTTCTCTGGTGGTGTCGCGTCCGGCGGTGAACACCAGATCCACCAGCGAGACGTTGATCACCGGCACCCGCACCGCCAGGCCGTCGAACTTGCCCTTCAGCTCCGGCAGCACCAGCCCCACGGCGGCGGCGGCGCCGGTCTTGGTCGGGATCATCGAGTGGGTGGCACTGCGCGCCCGGTAGGGGTCGCTGTGGTAGACGTCGGAGAGATTCTGATCGTTGGTGTAGGCGTGCACCGTGGTCATCAGGCCGTTCTCGATGCCCACCGTGTCGTTGAGCGCCTTGGCCACCGGCGCCAGGCAGTTGGTGGTGCAGGAGGCATTGGAGACCACCTTGTGCTCGGGCTTCAGCACATGCTCGTTGACCCCGAACACGATGGTGGCGTCGGCGTCCGGACTGGGCGCCGAGATGAGCACGCGCTTGGCGCCTGCCTCGAGGTGCTTGGCGGCGGCCTCGCGCTTGGTGAACAGGCCGGTGCACTCCATCACCAGGTCCACGCCCAGCGTCTTCCACGGCAGTGCGGCCGGATCGCGCTGGGAGAAGATGGCAATGCGGTCGCCGTCCACGCTGAGGCTCTCCTCGTCGTGCTCCACCTTGAACGGGAAGTGGCCGTGCACCGTGTCGTGGCGCAGCAGATGGGCGTTGAGCGCGGGATCGCCCAGGTCGTTGATGGCCACCACCTGGACCTGTTTGCGGTAGCCGTTCTCGTACAGGGCCCGCAGCACGTTGCGGCCGATGCGACCGAATCCGTTGATGGCAATCTTGAGCGTCATGGTGGGTGTCCTCCGTAAGCAGTCTTGTCGGTATGGAGTCGAGGCATAGGTGATAACTCCAAATGTGACGCAGCAGGGCGACAGACTCAAGATTTTTTTAGTAACTTTACAACATAAAGAACGATCTCCTCGTTCGCTATGGCACTGAAGAACCACACCGTTTTCGCTTTCTCGTTGGCGAAAACGACCTGGCAGTCGCCTTTGTCCGCCAAAGCAGAGCCTCTTTTCCCGCTGCTTTTTTGTAGTAATATTACCTTGTTAGCGTTACCGTATACGAACAATATGCCACCTCGCCGGAGGACCACCATGTCGCCCCAGCCGCTACACACCCCCATCCGCCGCACCAAGATCGTCGCCACGCTGGGTCCGGCCAGCGACCGCGAGGGCGTGCTGGAAGCCATGATCCGCACCGGCGTCGACGTCGTGCGCCTCAACTTCTCCCA
>JAAQTN010000022.1 GCA_011742915.1 Billgrantia desiderata
TCAGACTGACGACAACTACCCCACCCAACCGGCCATTCTAATTGTCGCCAACCGGCCAGAGTAGTTGACGTCGCATACATGACGTTACTCCTGAGGCATTGAGGTGTTGCGCCCAGACTAACGCCGACTTGATATCCCATTAACGAATAAAAACCGGATTACTTATCTCGAATAGTGCTTACGCAGCCTTGCCGGCCAACACCTGCTGCACGGTCCATTCGTCCAGGTCTTCCCGGCACAACTGAAGGAAGCGATAGGCATAAGCGCGCAGGAAATGACCGCGTCGCAACGCCAGGTAGGTGGTATTGCGTGGCAACAGGTTACTGGCATCGAGCAGGGTCAGACCCCGGTCGCGCTCCTCGTGATAAGCCATCGAGGCGATCAGTCCGACACCGAGCCCGAGCTCCACGTAGGTCTTGATCACGTCGGCATCCAGTGCTGTCAGCACGATATCGGGCATCACTTCGGCCGCGGAGAAGGCCCGATCGATACGTGCCCGCCCGGTAAAACCCTCATGGTAAGTCACGATGGGGTGCTCGGCGATGCGCTCGAGGGTCAAGGACTCGCCATTGTCCAAGGGGTGCCCCTCGGGCACGATCACGCCGTGATACCAGTGGTAGAAGGGAAAGCAGGCAAACAGCTGCCCCTCCTCGTGGAGCGCTTCGGTAGCGATGCCGATATCGACCTTGCCGGCCTTGAGCAGCGAGACGATCTCATCGGGTCCGCACTGGTGCAGCTCGAGATGGACCTTGGGAAAGATCTGCTTGAAGCGGGCAATGATCGGCGGTAGCGCATAACGGGCCTGGGTATGGGTGGTGGCGATGGCCAGGCTACCTTGATCTTCGTGCGTGAGCTGATGCGCCGAGCGCTTGAGATTCTCGGCATCCAGCAGGATGCGCTCGATGATCTCGACCAGTGCGGCTCCGCCTTGGGTCAGTCCCAGGATGCGCTTGCCGCGCCGCTCGAAAAGCTCGACGCCAAGCTCCTCTTCCAGGTCGCGGATATGCTTGCTGGCCCCCGACTGAGAGGTATAGAGCGCATTTGAGGCTTCCGTGAGATTGAAGCCTCGGCGCACCGTCTCGCGAATGATACGCAATTGCTGAAAATTCATGGTCTCGCTGCCGCATCAGATAATCATATTTGGGAATATAAATTCCTTTTATTATTCTCTTAAGTAATTTTATGCGATATGGATATCAGCCAAGCAGGAGAGACTCCCCCTTCATGAGCGGGCGGTTGAAGCCAACGCGACGAGGTTCCACTCTTAGGGAGCCGCTGAACAATTCGTCGCTGGCTGGCAGCTGATGCGCTCAGCGCGGTCAATTCGATGGAGCAGCGGTCATTTTCTGACCCGTTCGGCCCGCTGGTTTCCCCTGCCAGCCGGATTATCCGGCCGGCAGGGCAGATTCAAGGCGCACTGGCCCCGTCAACTCGGCCCTCGCATCGTGTCGCCAGCACCAGGTTGGCCAATCCGAACAGGCTGAATAGCTGCGCCTGGTTCTTGGCCAGCCCCTTGTAGCGCACCTTCCGGTAGCCGAAGAGGTTCTTGATGACATGAAACGGGTGCTCGACCTTGGCGCGGATGCTGGCCTTGGCCTTCTCGATCGCCAGCAGCAGCCTTTTCATGGGACTGTCTTCCATCTTCTTGATGGGGCCGCGCTTGGCGGCAACACAGCAGCGGGAGTCCGGGGCATCCTTCTCTTCGTCCAGGTACTTCCACATGCCGGTGTAGCCCGCGTCGCCGTATACCCGCCGGTCATCGTCCCGGACCAAATGGCCCGCCATGGTGACATCGGCAACATTGGCCGACGTGGCGGCGACACTGTGGGTCAGCCCGGTGACCGCATCGACACCGATATGCGCCTTCATGCCGAAGTAATACTGCTGGCCCTTCTTGGTCTGCTTCATCTCCGGATCGCGTTGCTTGGCCTTGTTCTTGGTGGAGGGGGCCGCCGCCACGATGGTGGCGTCGACGATGGTACCCTCGCGCATGAACAGGCCCTTCTCGGCCAGACTGGCGTTGATCTCTTCGAAAATCCGCTGGGTCAGCGCATGCTGCTCCAGCAGATGACGGAAGCGCAGCAGCGTAGTCGCGTCCGGCACGTTCTCGATGGCCAGATCGATACCGATGAAGTCGCGCATCGCCTGGCTGTCGTAGATGGCGTCCTCCAGCGCTTCATCGGCCAGGGCATACCACTGCTGGAGGAAGTAGACGCGCAGCATGCGCTCCAGGCCGATCGGCGGACGCCCTCGCTTACCGGCTGCGTTCGGGAAATAGGATGGCGACAGCGCCTCGATCAGTCGCCGCCATGGCACCAGCACCTCCATCTGGGCCAGGAACCGCTCGCGGCGGGTGACCTTCTTCTTGTTCTGGTGCTCGGCTTGGGCGAACGAGATCTGCTTCATCGGGTGGCTCTGATCAGGCAGTGGCAGGAAGACCGAATTCTACCCCGCCGGTGGCTGCCAGGCAGCAGCGGCGGGATTTATGCAGCGTTTCCTTAGGGCGTGCCCACGAACAAGGAAGCGCCATGGACGACCTCGTCAGCGACTTTTTCGCCGATAACCTGATACTCATGGAGCTTGCCGTGGCGCTGCTGCTGGGAGCCCTGATCGGTATCGAACGAGGCTGGTCCGCCCGCGAACGGGAGCCCGGCGAACGCGTGGCCGGGGTACGCACCCATGCGCTGATCGGCCTGTTCGGCGGCGTGGCCGCGCTGCTGTCGGAGGTGCTCACATACTGGGCCTTTCCATTGATCTTCCTGGCGATCGCCGGCATTGCACTGGCCGGCTATCGGGCCAGCATGGAGAAGAGCGGCGACTACAGCATTACCGGCCTGATCGGGCTGCTGCTGACCTTCTGCTTCGGCGCCCTGGCGGTGGCCGTGGATGTCGCCCTTGCCACTGCCTGCGCGGTGGTCACGGCGCTGATCCTCGACAACAAGCGCGAGATCCATGAGCTGCTGCACAAGCTTCACGCCAACGAGCTCGATGCCGCCTTGAAGCTACTGTTGATCAGCGTGGTGGTGCTGCCGCTGTTGCCCAATGAGGACATGGGCCCCGGCGGCGTGCTCAACCCCTACGAGATCTGGTGGCTGGTGGTGCTGGTCGCCTCGATCTCGTTCATCGGCTACTTCGCCGTGCGCCTCGGCGGCACCGCGAAGGGCATCCTGTTCACTGGTCTGTTCGCCGGGCTGAGTTCCTCCACCGCCCTGACCCTGCAGTATGCCCGGCAGGCGCGCCGCGAGCCGCAGTTCGCGCCGATGCTCGCCGCCGGCATTCTGCTGGCCTGCGGTACCATGCTGCCCCGCCTGCTGCTCTATGCCGCCCTCGTCGGCCCGGCCATGCTGCCGCAGTTGCTGGCACCACTCGCGGCCATGGGGTTGGCGCTCTTCCTGCCAGCGCTGTGGCTATGGCGCCGCCACCGCCACGACCTCAAGGCCGAGCGCCCAATGAGCCAGAACCCGCTGGAGCTACGTGTCGCGCTGCTGATCGGTGCCCTGCTGGCAACGGTCATGGTATTGGGCGAGTGGCTGCGCGCCTGGCTCGGCGATGCCGGCATCTATCTGCTGGCCGCCACCGCCGGCATCGCCGACGTGCACGCCATCGCCCTGTCGCTGGGCCGCATGGCCACGAACACCATCACGCCCGCCACCGCCGTGATGGGCATCGTGCTGGCCGCTGCGGTGAACAATCTGTTCAAGGTCGTGCTGACCTTCAGCGCAGGCAATGCCCGCCTGACGCGCTGCCTGGTCGGCCCGCTGCTGGCCTCGGCCACGGCGGGGCTCGCCGTGGCCTGGCTGGTCTGACACTTCGTCAAGGCAGTCTCAGCACCTCACGAAAACCGCCCCAGATCATGCGCTTGCCATCGAAGGGGTGATTGGCCGGCTCCATCATGTCCGCCATGCGCGGGTCTTCCATCACCTTGGCATTGATGCGATCGCGCTCCTCCCGCGACGCATAGAGAATCCAGGAGAAGATCACCGTTTCCCCCGGTTCGAGCTTTACGCTCTGGGGAAAGGAGGTATGCACCCCCGGCTTGACGTCATCGGCGACGCACTCCACGTACTCCAGCGCGCCGTGCTCGCGCCAGACCTCCCCGGCCTTTCGGGCCATCTCCAGATAGGCATCGAGATTGCCTTCAGGCACCGGCAATACGAATCCATCGACGTAGCTCATGGTCTTGTCTCCCTGTTGTTGAATAAGTTGTTGAATAAGTTGTTGAGTAAGTCATGGAGTGAGTCATCGAGCGAGCCCGGATGGCCAGGCTCATGGGGTCTTCGATTCAGCAGCGGCAAAATCGACAGCACTGTGCGCTGCCGTGATTTCCCGCAGGCGACGTTCGAGGAAGCGCCGTTCGGCGCCCTGGGTCACCAGTGCCAGGGCCTGGCGGTACTGCTCGGCCGCCTCGCCATGGCGCCCCAGCCGGCGCAACAGGTCGGCGCGCGTAGCGGGTAGCAGGTGATAGCCGGGCAGATGAATCTTGTCGAGCTGCTCCAGGCCCGCTTGCAGCCCATCGGCCATGGCCACCGCCACGGCCCGATTGAGCGCTACCACCGGCGTCGGCTGAATGGCGTAAAGCAGGCTGTAGAGCGCGGCGATACGCCGCCAGTCGGTGTCTGCGGGAGTCGCCGCCTCGGCGTGCAGCGCGGCGATGGCGGCCTGCACCGCATAGCCACCGGGCAGGCCGCCACGCAGCGCGATACCCACATGGGCACTGCCCTCCTTGATCTCGTCGGCGTGCCAGCGCGAGCGATCCTGCTCATCCAGCAGCACGATGTCGCCGGCCGCGTCGGTGCGTGCATCGCGCCGGGCATGATGCAGCAGCATCAGCGCAAGCAGCCCCCGCGCCTCCCGCTCCGCCGGCAGCAGCCGTACCAGCATGCGTCCCAGCCGAATCGCCTCACGGCACAGGTCGCCGCGCACCCAGTCGTCGCCGAAGCTGGCCGCATAGCCTTCGTTGAAGATGAGGTAGATCACTGCCAGTACCGGCTCCAGGCGCTCGTCCAGGGCGGTGTCGTCGGGCACCTCGAAGGGAATGCCGGCATCGCGAATCTTGGCCTTGGCCCGCACCAGGCGCTGGGCCAGAGTCGGCACCGGTACCATGAAGGCCCGGGCGATCTCCTCGGTACGCAGCCCGCCCAGGGTGTGCAGCGTCAGCGCCACCTGGGCGGGCCGTGCCAGAGCCGGATGACAGCAGGAGAAGATCAGGCGCAGGCTGTCGAGAGGTTCGGCTTCGAGGTCGTTGTCGAGCAGCAGCTCCAGGTGCTGGCGCAGCTCGTCGCCCTTGCGCTCGCGCATCTGCTGGTGGCGCAACTGATCGACCACCTTGTGGCGCGCGGTGGCAATCAGCCACGAGGTCGGATTCGGTGGCCAGCCCTCGGCCGGCCACTGCACCATCGCCGCCTCGAAGGCCGCCTGCACGGCATCCTCGGCCAGCTCGAAGTGACCGAAGCGGCGAATCAGGCTGGCCAGCACGTGGCCATACTCACGGCGATACAGCTCATCCAGAGACACGCAGTCCTCACAATCGATAGGCGGGATCCACCGGCCTCACCTCCACCGAGCCGCCGACCCGCAGCGGCGGAATGCGCCGGGCCAGCGCCAAGGCCTCATCCAGGTCACGGCACTCCACCACGTGAAAGCCCCCCAGTTGCTCGCGGCTCTCGGCAAAGGGACCGTCCAGCATCACCGTCTTGCCGTTCTGCTCACGCAGCGTGGTGGCCGACTCCACCGACTGCAGCCGAGCCCCTCCGCGGTAGTGTCCGCTGGTGACCATCTCCTGGATCAGGGCGTGGTAATCGGTCATGACCGAGTCACGCTCGGCATCGGGCAGGCCGTTCCACAGCGCCTCGTCGATACAGCACATCAGCATGTATTGCATGGGACTTCCTCCAGTAAGCGCAGCCGCATGGCTGCCTGATAAGGGATCGAACCAGCACGCCACGAATCGACAGGGCATGCTGATCAACATCACGGATCAGGCAGTCTCGACCGCTCGAACCGGTCGCATGCCAGCCAACAGGGCATCCGCCAATGCCTTCAGCAGATCCTGGTCAGAGTAGCTCGCTTCGGTAATCAGCATGATTTCCGCAGCAGGCAATTCCGGCAGCCCATGCTCCGAGGACAAGGCAATCAGTCCCGGCTTCAATTGGCTAGCCGGCATGGGTGCGACGGCAAACCCGGTAGCGGCAGCGACATGCAGACCCGCCCCGCTCATGCATAGCATGGCAGTGCGCTGGGCGATGCCCACCATGGCCAGTTGAGCCAAGGCGATTTCACGATAAGGGCAGGGCTCAGGGAAAAGCGCCAGAGGCAGGGGCGAAGGAAGCTCCTTTTCCTCCCGCTCACTCCAGGCCCATACCAAGGGCTCCCGCCACAGTCTGATTCCCGTGACAGGTTCGCCACACTGCGCCCCAAGCACCATATCGACATACCCCTGACGCATCGCCCCGAGCAACTCTCCCGGAATGCCGACGCGGACTTCGATATCCACCATGGCGTGGCACTGCATGAAGCGCTTCAATAGCGTGAGCAATCGTTCATTGGCGAAGTCCTCCGACACCCCCAAGCGTATGCTGCGCTGATCGCCAGAGCGGGAAATCTCTTCCATGGCATCACGATTCAGCGCCAGGATCGCTCGTGCATAGCCCAGCAGGCGTTCTCCATCCGGTGTCAGTTGAACGCTGCGGGTGGTTCGCTCGAGCAACGCCTTGCCCAGTTGCGACTCCAGGCGTCGCAGGTGTCCGCTGATGGCGGGCTGTGTCAGGTGCAGCCGATTGGCGGCAGCCGTAAAGCTTCTCTCTTCGACGACCGACACGAAGCTACGGAGCAGCAGGAGATCGAGCATTATAAAGTTTCGCTATAAATAAAATGACTCGGCTATTATTAATGAGGTGTTTTGAAACACCGCAGCATCTTCAACCAAAAAATATAGCAGAAAGAAGCAGTAACTCCGCTTAAACTCTGCACCGATACGGCTGAAAAACTCGGACCGACTCCAAGGAATTCAATTCATGAAAATCACCCGCAGCCGGGACTTCACCGCCGAGCGTGCCTGGGGCGCCCAGGACATCGCCAACATGAACGGCATCACCACCCGCCTGCACTGGACCGACCAGCCCTACCGCTGGCACGTCAACGACGGTGAGGAAGTCTTCGTGGTTCTCGATGGCCAGGTGGAAATGCGCTATCGCCGCGACGGTGTCGAGCATAGCCAACTGCTGGAAGTGGGCGATATCTTCTATGCCTCGGTAGGTACCGAGCATGTCGCAAGCCCAGTCGGCGAAGCCCGAGTGCTGGTGGTCGAAAAGGAAGGTAGCGTCTAGGCTCCGCTCAACTCCACCACGAATCGCTCCCTGGGCCAGCGCACCTTGGCCTGCCCGGCCAGACGATCCTGTTCGGTATCGCGATACCCCAGCGCCAGCAGCACCACACTGCGCAGGCCCTGCTCTTCAAGCCCCAGCAGGGCGTCCAGCGCGGCAGGATCGAACCCTTCCATCGGCGAGGCATCGACTCGCTGCGCTGCGGCAACGGTCAAGGCCGTGCCCAGGGCAATATAGGCCTGCCGGGCCGCCCACTGGAGCCGGGCCTCCGGCGTGGAGAAGCCGGCGACGGCGTCATGTAGCGCCTGCCGATACCCTTCCAGCTCTTTCGGGTCGAGGCCGCGGGAGGCGGCTGTCAGTTCGATCAGCTCATCCACATGCCGTCCATCCACCTCGGACCAGGCGGCAAAGATCAGCAGATGAGAGCATTCGCTGATCTGGGGCTGGTCGCAGGCTGTACGCCGGATGCGCTCGCGCAGTGCCGGCGCTTCGATCATCAGCACGCTGTAGGGCTGAAGGCCGTAGGAGGATGGCGCCAGGTGCGCCGCATCGAGGATGTTATCCAGCGCGTCTCGCGCCACCGTTCTTCCATTCATGCGCTTGGCGGCATAGCGCCAGTGCAGGGCTTCCATGACGGACATGATGGTCTCCCGGTTCAAGGTTTCGCCACGGCCAGCGTCGGCGGTGACGTGTGGTGCGAAGCGCCACGGTGGAACAGCGCGGCACCGAGGGCCACCAGCACCCCCGCCAGGCCAAGGAAAGGCGGCACCGACTCACCCAGCAGCAAGACGGCGATCAGGGTGCCGACCAGCGCCGCCACCATGCCGATCTGGCTGAGATAGACGGGGCCTGCGATCTTCTGCAGCACGAAGTAGAAGACGTAGAGCACGGTGAAGACGGCGACCTCGGCGAACAGCAGCCGGAGTACGTCGGCAGAGCCGAGCAGTTGAGCGAATTGACGCGCCTCGAAGGCCAGCACGAAGGGCGCAAGCGCCAGGGCGCCGCCCAGCAGCATCAGGGCGGCGAGATAGACCGGCCCCGCCTCGCCGGGCCAGCGCAGGGTGCGGTAGATATTGCCCAGCGCGATGATCAAGGGAATCGCCAGAACCAGCATGACCCAGCCCTGGGCACCCGACATGCCGCCCGCCTTGGCCCACGCCAGCAGCACCCCGCCCGAGAGCCCCAGCAGCACACCGCTCAGTCGCAGCAGATTCATGCGCTCCATCCCCAAGCCTACCGCCAGCACCCAGGTCACGAGGATCGGAAAGGCGAAGCTGAGCGAAACGAAACCCGCCCCCACGTGGCGTACCGCCAGGAAACCCAGCGCATTGGGCAAGGCGAACAGCGCACCCGACACCAGCGCGTACTCGATGATGCGCCGGTCGAGTTTCATCGGCTGGCGTTGTACCGCCGCCAGTGCCAGCAGCAGTACGCCAGCGCCGGTGACCGCCACCATCAGGAAACCAAGGCGCGGTGCGCCGGCGTCGTCGGCAAGCTTGGCCACGGCCAGCGAAAGCGCCAGCAGGCTGCCGACCAGCAGCAGGCAACCCAGGGCATACCAGGCGGTACGGTTGCTCGATAGCGTGGAATTGGTCATGATCGACTCCTATAGCGCGGCAACAAGAATCTTGCCGAAAAGTATCTTGATAGAAAGATAAATACGCACATGAACCGTGTCAAGCACGCCGTTGCGCAATGGCAGCGCGAAATGCCCGAACTCGACCTGCTGCCGATGGAGGTGGTGGGGTATCTGAAGACCACGCAGCTGCTCACCCAGGAGCGGTTGCAGCTCTTTTTCAAGTCACATGGCCTGCAGGCCGGGGAGTTCGACGTGCTGGCGACGCTGCGCCGCGCGGGCCCCCCCTATCGCCTGGGGCCGACGCAGCTGTTCGAGACGCTGATGATCTCTTCGGGTGGCATGACCAGCCGGCTGGACCGGCTGGAGAAGGCGGGCCTGATCGTGCGCTCGCCGAACCCCGAGGATCGCCGCGGCACGCTGGTCTCGCTGACCGACAAAGGGCTGGCGCTGATGGAGCGCATGATCCCCGAGCACGTCGACAACGAGGCCAGGATGCTCGCCGCCCTGAGCCGCGAAGAGCAGGAAACATTGAGCGAACTGCTCGGCAAGCTGTTGGAAGGGTTGTCGGACGAATCCTGAGCCGGTCCGGCTGGGCTAGGGAAGCGCCAGCTCTCCTTGGAACAACTCGCCCTGCACCAGCCCCCGCTCATGCTCCACCAGCCAGCGCTTGCGCGGCAACCCGCCGCCATAGCCGGTCAGGGTACCGTTGGCGCCGATCACCCGATGGCAGGGCACCACGATGGAGATCGGGTTGGCGCCGTTGGCCAGGCCCACGGCGCGGCTGGCCCCGGGCCGTCCTATCCTGGCGGCCAGCTCGCCGTAGCTGATGGTGGTGCCGAATGGAATGCCGCGCAGTGCCTGCCACACCAGACGCTGGAACTCGGTACCGCCGGTGGCCACCGGCAGCGCATCGAGATGGGACGGGTCGCCGGCGAAGTAGGCTTCCAGGGCCTCACGAACGAGCAAGGGCGCTCTGCCCTTGGAGAGATGATAATCGCGATAGTGACGCGCCAGCAGGCGATGCAGGCGCTCGTCGTTGCTGTCGAACTCCAGCGCTCGCAGAGCCCCCTGCTCGTCGCCGACCAGACTCAGTTCGCCCACTGGCGACGGCATCAGATCAAGCCAGAGTTGCATCGCATCACTCCCATCTCTCTTTCGCCTGTCTTTCTATTAGCCCTGTTCGCTTTAGCCTGTCGCGCTCGCTTTTGCCTGCGTCGTTGCCGCATCGGCATGCCACAGGTGCATCACGGCATAGGCACGCCAGGGCCGCCAGGCCTCGGCGCGGGCGAGCAGCTCACGCGGCGTGGGGCGTTTGCCCTGCTCCGCCAGTGCCCGCTGTACGGCCACGTCCGAAGGCAAGAAAGCATCGCTCTCCCGCAGCCCGCGCATGGCGATGTAGTGCGCCGTCCAGGCACCGATGCCGGGCAGCGCGCACAGCTGCGCCACGTTGTCGTCAAGGTCGCCACGCCGCTCGAACAGCTGCGGCTGCTCGCGGTAGGCCGAAGCCAGTCCCGCCAGGGCGTTGGCGCGTGCACTGGGCATGCCGAGGGCCTTGATCTCGGCGAAGGTGAAGCGCTCGGGTACGGGGAACAACCGGTCGAGCCCGGGAGCGAACGGCGCTGTCAGCCGCTCGCCCAGGCGTTCGACCAGGCGCCCGGCAAGCCGTGTGGCGGCATCGACGCTGACCTGCTGGCCGAGTATCGCGCGTGCGGCGACTTCGAAAGGGTCCCAGCCGCCCGGCACCCGCAGTCCCGGACGGCGCGCGACCAATGGCGCCAGGGTGGGATCGCGGCCGAGCCCCTGGCGTATCGCCTCGGGGTCCGCCTGCAGGTCGAAGAGCCGCTGCAGCCGCGCGACGACGGAGGACGGATCGATAGACTCGGGCAGACGCAGCGTGACATGCAGCGACGTATCGGCCGGAGCGTGAGTGACACTCACGGAGCCCACCGCTCCCTGTTCGAGGAAAAGGCGGTGATAGGTCTCGCCATCGATACGCTCCAGGCCGGCAATGGCACGCCGGGCCAGAAAGTCGAGTATCGCCTGCCAGTCGTAGGGGGGCCGATAGGGCAGGCGCAGCGTCGTCTCGGCGGCTGGGGTCATGCCGCCCGTGTGACGGCGTTCGGTCGAGAGAGTCATCGCTCCATTCTAGCCCGCTCATGGCCGATCGTCGGTGTTTTTGCAACCTCCCTGCCAACGCAAAGTGGTTCCCCTGAATGACGTCAAACTGGCCCTTAGCAAGGAACCAGATTCATACCACACTGGCCCTCACCCTTCGGGAAGCGCTGAACAAATCGACGAGCGGGATGAAGCACAAGGCGCACGGAGCACAGTACCAAGCGAAGCGACAAACAGCCGTAGGCTGGCCCCGAAGGGGCGAGAAGCCGCAGGCTGCGAGTCAACCGGAGCATATGGGGTATATGTGAGGATTCCGACGGTCCGACGCTTCGGCACCGCGCAACGCAGTGATTCGCTCGCGCAGGCATTTGTGCAGTGTTTCCTTCGCAACGCAGAGGAGCCACCCATGACCATTCGCCAAGCCACCCGCAACGACCTGGAGCCACTCAGCCAACTGCTCGACGGCTACCGGCAGTTCTACCGCCAGGCGTCCGATCTCGAAGGCGCCCGGCAGTTTCTGCAGGCACGCCTGGAGCGCGGCGACTCCTACATTCTGGTTGATACCGGCAGCCAGGGAGAACTGCAGGGTTTCGTACAGCTCTACCCCCTGCTTTCCACCGTGCGCCTGGCCCCGCTGTGGCTGCTCAACGATCTGTTCGTCGCTCCCGAGGCTCGCCGCAGCGGCGTCGGGCGCGCCCTGATGCAGGCCGCCAGGGAGCTCGCCCGAGCCCATGGCGTCGGCCATCTCAAGCTCGCCACCGAGATCGACAACCGTACCGCCCAGGCGCTCTACGAATCGCTCGGCTGGCAGCGCGATACGACCTTCTATCACTACGGTCTGCTGTTCGACACCCAGGCAGACCAGGGCTGAACGGAGGTGCCATGTACGTTCCCCCATCGATGCGGCTGACACGCGAGCAGGCCTGGGCGCTGGTCGAGCGCTACGGCTTCGCCGTGCTGGTCGGCGCCGATCTGCAGGCTACCCACCTGCCCCTGACGCTGGAACGAAGCGAAGGCGAGCTCGGTTCGCTCTACGGCCACTTCGCCCGAGCCAATCCTCACTGGCGAGCGCTGGACGGCAACCGGGCGCTGGCGATCTTCAGCGGGCCACACGCCTATGTCTCGCCGAGCTGGTACGCCAGCCGGCCTGCCGTGCCCACCTGGAACTACCTGGCCGTGCACGCCACGGGGCGCCTGGAACTGCTGGACGCCGCGGCCACGCGGGAGCTGCTCGAGCGCAGCCTGGCCCACTTCGAACCCGCCCTGCTCGATTCGCTGGGCCGCGAGCACGACTACCTGGAAAAGATGCAGGCCGGCGTGGTCGGCTTTCGCCTGCGCATCGAAGCGCTCGAAGGCAAGGCCAAACTCGGCCGGCAGCGCTCCCGGGCCGATCAGGCAGGGGTCGAAGCGGCCCTGGCGCAGAGCGCCGACCCGCAGGCGCGCCAGCTTTGGCACGAGATGCAGACACTGGCAGACGAGGAGCCGCAGGCATGAGCACGCAACCCGTAGACGGCCGCCCCATCGGTGTCGCCCTGCCCGGCTGGCAGCCGGCAAGCAGGCCACAGCGCGCTTCCCTGTTGGGCGAGCGGGTTCGCCTCGAACCGCTGTCGGCAGAGCACCATGGCGATTCGCTGTTTGCCGCCTTTCTATTGCCCGGTGAGGGGCCCCACGACACACCACAAGCACGCTGGGCCTATTCCGGCGGCATGCCGTTCAGCGATGCCGAGCAGTGTCATGCCTGGCTGGCCGAGCGTGCGCGCAGCGAGGATCCGCTCTTCTTCGCCATCGTCGAAGAGAAATCCGGGCGGGCCCTGGGGTTGGCCAGCTATCTCAACATCGTGCCGGAGCACGGCAGCATCGAGGTCGGCCATATCCATTTCACGCCGCCGCTTCGCCGCACGCCGGCGGCCACCGAAGCCATGCTGCTGATGATGCGCAATGCCTTCGCCCTGGGCTACCGGCGCTACGAATGGAAGTGCAATGCGCTCAACGCCGCCTCGCGGCGTGCTGCCGAGCGCCTGGGCTTTCGCTTCGAGGGTATCTTTCGTCAGCACCGGGTGGAAGGTGGACGCAGTCGCGATACCGCCTGGTTCTCGCTGCTCGACGGCGAATGGCCCGCCATCGAAGCCCGCCTGGTGCGCTGGCTCGCATCGGACAATTTCGATGACGAGGGTCGTCAGAGGTCGTCGCTATCGGCGCTGTCAGCCTAGGCTCAGCCATTCGCGAGCCAGCCAGCGCCCGGCCCGTTCGAGCTCGGCCTCCACGGTGCCGGCATAGCCCAGCACCAGGCCGGGGCGAGCGGGTGTCTCGAGGTAATAACTCGACAGCGGCGACAGCGAGAGGCCCTGCGCCGCACCCCGCCGCAGCAACTCACGCTCTTGCTCCGCCTCGTCGAGCCAGGCCACCAGATGCATCCCCGCCTGCCCGTCGGATAGACGCAGACCGCGTGCCACGGCGGGCGCCAGGGCCTTGCGCAGCAGCGCCTGACGCCGACGGTAGCAGTCACGCATGCGCCGGATGTGACGTGAGAACAGCCCGCCGACGATGAACTCCGCCAAGGCCGCCTGTACCGGGTACTGCCCCTCGCGGTGAAGACGCGCGTTGGCCCGGCGGAACGGCTCGACCAATGGCTCGGGCAGTACCACGTAGCCCAGCCGCAGCCCGGGATACATCACCTTGCTGAAGGTGCCCACGTAGATGACACGGCTATCGTCGACGAGCCCCTGCAGGGCGGCGATGGGACGCTGCCCGTAGCGAAACTCGCTGTCGTAGTCGTCCTCGACGATCCAGGCGCCGTGCCGCTCCGCGGCTTCCAGCAGCGCCAAGCGACGGGACAGACTCATGGTCACGCCGCTGGGGTATTGATGCGAGGGCGTCACATAGATCAGTCTCGGACTCTCGGCGTTCGCCGCAGCCGCTACGCTGAGGCCTTCGTCATCCACCGGCACCGCCTGCAAATCGAGTCCGGCAGCCGCGAAGCAGGCCTGAGCGCCAGGGTAGCCCGGCTCCTCGATCCATACCTTGTCGCCGGGGTCGCTGAGCAGTCTGGCGATCAGCTCGAAGCCCTGCTGCGCCCCCTGCACGATGAGAATCTGCTCGGGGCGACAGCGCACCGAGCGCGAGAGCTGCAGGTAGTCGGCCAGCGCCTCGCGCAGCGTCGGCACGCCGCCCTGGGCCTGATAGGCCAGCCACTCCCGCGGCATGCGCTGCTGGTGGCGGCGTACCAGCCGCTGCCACGGGCCATGGGGGAAACGATCCAGCGCCGGCACGCCGGGGGCCAGGATGGGGCGCTCCTGGCTGGCATGGCAGAACGCCAGCAACGACGTGCCGCGCGAAGAGAGCGACGGCGCATCCGCTCGAGCCGGTATCGTGTGCGACGTGGTGAGCCCAACCGCTATTGCCGGCTGGGGTTGAGTGGTACATGGAAACGCCAGGTCGGCAACGAAGGTGCCCGATCCATGCCGCGTCACCAGGAAGCCCTCGGCCAGCAGCTGATCGAAGGCAGCCAGCACCGTGTTGCGCCCCAACCCCAGCTCGCCAGCCAGCTGACGCGATGAGGGCAGTCGCTGACCGCAAACCAGGCGTCCCGTCTGGATCCACTCGCGCAGCTGATGATAGAGACGCGTGGCCAGCGGCTGGGGCGAGCCTTCTGCCAGCGCCAAGCCCAGCGCATCGGCCAGCCAGTCGGTCTGTCCGATGCCGGAAGACGTGGACGACAGCCCCCTGTCAGCTATCCCATTCATCCGCGATGACCCGATTGCGCCCCGTACGCTTGCCCTGGTAGAGATTCTGATCGGCGCGATGCAGGATCGCCTCGACCGTTTCCTCGGTACCATGGAACGTCGATACGCCACAAGTGATCGAGGCTTCGAAGCGATGACCTTCCTCCGAAGTGAACTCCTGCTCGAGCACCAACTGACGCACCTTCTCCGCCACCCCGACAGCTTCCTCGAGGCCGGTTTCCGGCAGCAGCAGAGCGAACTCCTCGCCGCCGAGCCGCGCCGGAATGTCGTTCGTGCGCAGTCGTTCCCGCAGCAGCTTGCTCACATTCACCAGTACTTGGTCGCCGGCCGGATGGCCATGGGTATCGTTGATGCGCTTGAAGTGATCGAAGTCGAACAGCACCACCGAGGTCGGTCTGCCGTAGCGACGATAACGGGCCAGCTCCTGCAGCAAGCGCTGCATGAAGTAGCGGCGGTTGAACAGGCCGGTGAGTTCATCGGTACGTGAAAGCTGGCGCAGGCGCAGCTCGAGCTTCTTCTGCTCGGTGATGTCACGCACCGTGCCGATCAGGACTTGGTCATCGCCCTCGGGCACGTAATCGGCCAGCTCGTGGACCCAGCGAACCTCGCCGTCGGGGCGAATGATGCGATGCACCACGTCATGGTTACCGGTCTGCTCGGCCCGACGCATGCTGGATTCGACGCTCTCAACGTCCTGGGGATGCACCATGGCCTTGAAGGCACGAATGCTGGGGGTAAATGTATCGGGATCGACGCCGAAGATGTCGTAGGTCACCTCGGACCAGTAGAGTTCGTTGGCCTTCAGGCTGGCTCGCCAGTAGCCCAACCGGGCTACCTGTTGAATGCGCAGCAGGGTGCGTTTGAGATGCGCGATCTTTTCGCGCGCCTCATCGAGTTCACGGCGGGTACGATGGCAAAGATCACCGCAAGAGTCGCTGCCATGCGTCTCTTCAGGGGAGCTCCCATCATCGATACGGTTGTGCGAGCCCTTCATGGCATCTCTACGGCGATTACGAAGCAGCTGTGGAAAGAATACCTTTTGGCCCGCAAGTTGACCAACGTTGATTGAACGGTTGACAGCACTGCTTCACTCAATGGCTTGTCCGACAGGTGTCGGCAGCCGCTTCAGGTGGCGCGACAAGCCCACGGCGCCGGCCCGCATCATGGCATGGTGGTTCCAGACCACCAGCGGACGTGCCACACCGGCCAACAGGCCCATCCAGGGTCGCACTGTACGCACCTGCCAAAGATAGTGCACTCGGGTGCCCCCGTTCTCCTCGCACAGCCGCCAGCGGCCGATGCCGGTCACGTCGCCATCGGCCACGCCTTCGATCAGGCAGGGCTCGCAAACTCGGGCAATACGGATATCGAAGCGCAGGTAGTAGCCCAGGTGGCTCTTCCAGACGAAGTGCTGCACCCGACCGATGCCGCCCTCGTCGCCGGCCTCACGTTGCTCAACGTCCACCAGCCCGGGCCACCACTCGGGCCAGCGCAGCGAGTCGGTGAGGGCATCGAAGACCGCTTCGATCGGCGCCTCGAAGTGCCAGTCGGTAACGAACTCGAATCTCGCCATGGCCTAGGGATCGAAGTGGTCGGCCGGAAAGTCGGGGTCGAGCTGCACGTCTTCCAGCAGCACGCTCTCCATGCGCTGCCCCTGCCGGTCGTAGCTCGCCACCCGCAGCGGAAACAGCGTCTCGTCATCGAGCCACAGATCGTAGCGCGCCACCTCGTGCACGGCCCGACCGGGCTCGGCCTCCACCACCACATGCTGCACCGGTCGGCCTTCGTGGGTCGCCGGCTCCAGGCGACGCGTACTGCCATGCTGCTGCAGACGCTGGACGTTGCGCAGCAGCGTGCCGACATCCGACTGGTCCACGCGATGACCTTGCGAGCTGCGCACCATGCGGTTGGTGGGCCGCAGCGAGAGTGCCGGGCGCCGTCCCGGCGAACCGAAGGGCCACAGCTGGACCTTGCCCGTATCGTGGCGATAGATCAGCACCGCGCCGCGATAGGGCGACTCCATGTCCATGCGCACGTCGCCGGGACGCCGGTAGCTGTAATGGATGATCTCCTCGCCACCGCTGCCCTGGCTGCGCAGGGTCAGGCGATAGCCGGAGAGCGAGTCGATGCGCGCCAGCGCCTCGGCCACAGGGTCCGGTCCGGGTACATCGCTCAAGGCAAGCAGTAACAACGGCAGCATACGGCGTCTCCAGCGGGCTCTGACTTGAGCCTAGCAGGGCCTGGGCGCTTTAGAAGCGGGAGGGTCGAGGGCGGCAGGCGAGGTGGAGACCCGGCGTGCGTGCTATCGTAGTGGCGTCAGCCAACCCACGGAGAGGACAGATGAAATACCTTGGCGCCCACGTCAGTGCCGCCGGCGGACCCGACCAGGCCGTGCTGCGCGCCGTCGAGATCGGTGCCGACGCCTTCGCCCTGTTCACCAAGAACCAGCGCCAGTGGCGTGCCAAGCCTCTCGACGACGCTACCATCGAGGCCTTTCGCAGCGCCTGCCAGGAGCACGGCTTCGGCCCCGGCCAGATCCTCCCCCACGACAGCTACCTGATCAACCTCGGCCACCCGGACAAGGCAGGACTGGAGAAGTCGCGTGCCGCCTTTCTGGACGAGATGCAGCGCTGCGAGCAGCTCGGCCTCACCCTGCTCAATTTCCACCCCGGCAGCCACTTGAAGAAGATCAGCGAGAGCGAGTGCCTGACCCGTATCGCCGACTCTATCAACCATGCCCTGGCCGAGACCCGCGGCGTCGTCGCGGTGATCGAGAACACCGCCGGCCAGGGCACCAACCTGGGCTGGCGCTTCGAGCATCTGGCCGAGATCATCGAGCAGGTCGACGACAAGTCGCGGGTCGGCGTATGCATCGACACCTGCCACGCCTTTGCCGCCGGCTACGACCTGCGCACGCCCGAGGCGTGCACCGCCACCCTCGACGAGTTCGGCAAGGTGGTTGGCTTCGAATACCTGCGCGGCATGCACCTCAACGACGCTAAGAGCGAATACGCCAGCCGTGTGGACCGCCACCACAGCCTGGGCCAGGGCAACATCGGCCTCGATGCCTTCACCACCATCATGCGCGACCCGCGCATCGACGAAATCCCCATGGTGCTGGAGACCATCGAGCCCGAGATCTGGGCCGAGGAGATCGCCTGGCTGCGCGCCCAGGCGGCAGACGACTGACGCCATTACTCCAACTCGACCAGGCCATGGCGCATCGCGTAGCGAAACAGGCCCGCCAGCGAGTTGGTGTTGAGCTTGCGGTAGATGTTGCTGCGGTGCGACTCCACCGTGCGGGTGCTGATGCTCAGCGCCTCACCGATGTCACGACTGCTCATGCCCTCGAACATCAGCTTGAGGATGGCCGTCTCGCGCGGGGTCAGGCGCTCCTGCTTCTCCTCCAGCAGTACCCGGGAGACGCCGGAGCCGAAATGGCTGCGCCCGCCTGCCACCTCGCGCAGGGCGAACACCATCTGCTCGGCCGAGGCGTCCTTGAGTACGTAGCCGGCCGCGCCACAGGCCACCGCGCGGCGAATGTACTCCTCGTTGTCGTGCATGGTGAGCACCAGCACGCGAATCTCGGGACAGGTGTCATGCAAGACCTTGCACGCCTCGAGGCCGGACAAGCCGGGCATGGTGATGTCCGTCACCACCACGTCCGGCGCCAGCGCCTGAGCCAGCGACAGCAGCTCCTCGCCCGAACTCGCCTCGCCGACGAGCTCAATGCCCGGCTGCGCCTCCAGCCGGTAGCGCAGCCCCTCCAGCACCAGCGGATGGTCGTCCGCCAAAAGTACGCGTATAGACCCTGCCATCGACTCTCTCCCGACTCGTTCCGGTGGCGCGCTGAAACGGCACCTTGATGAGAATGCGCACGCCCTTGCCGGGGGCCGCCTCGATCGTCAGGCGCCCACCCAGCAGATCCACCCGATCCTGGATGTTGCGTAGTCCCATACCGGACCCGCCCTGCTCATGGCTCTGCTCGGCGCGCCAGCGGAAGCCCTCGCCGTCATCGGCAATCTCGAGATAGACCCAGCCGCGGCGGCGCCGCAGCCTCACCCTGACCTGGCGAACGTTACCGGCGTGCTTCTCGACGTTGTGCAGGCTTTCCTGAGTGATGCGATACAGCGCCGTGGCCAGCACCGGCTGGCATTCGCCGCTGTCGAGGTCGGACTCGAAGTGAATGCGGATGGGTTTGCGTTCCACCAGATCCGAACACAGGCTCTCCATAGCCGCCACCAGGCCCAGGTCGTCGAGCACGCTGGGACGCAGGTCGTAGGCCAGCCGCCGCAGGTCCTGAATGCCCGTTTCCAGAATGCGATCGGTCGCCGCCAGGGCGGATGAGGCATCGACATGATCGCCGCGCCCCAGCGCATCGTCGATGCGCTCGAGCTTGAAGCGTGCCGATACCAGCAGTTGATTGATGCCATCGTGCAGCTCGCGGGAAATCCGCCGCCGCTCCTTCTCCAGGAAGCTGAAGGTCTTCTGTGCCATCGTGACCAGTCGGCGGTTCGCCACCCGCGCTTCGCTGAGGTTGACCGCCAGGCCGATCACGGCGATGACGAGCAGGCAGGAAACGGTGAAGAAGGCCATCAGCAGGATGGTCCTGCGAGCGTTCTCCACCATGTGATGCTCCATCTGGCCGACCACCTGTTCGATGTCATCCAGGTAGAGCCCCGTTCCCACCATCCAGCCCCACTCCTCCAGGGCGATGGAATAGCTCAGCTTGAGTACCGATTCGCCGCCCGAGGGCTTGTCCCAGCGATATTCGGTGAAACCGCCGCCTTCCCGGGCTTGCTCGATGAGCCGCTGGATCAGGAACTTGCCATCCTCGTCACGAAAGTTCCACAGGTCCTGCCCGACCAGATGCGCAAGCCGCGGGTGGACGATGTTCAGCCCATCGTAGTCATAGACGAAGAAGTAACCGTCGGAGCCATACTCCATACGGTGAAAGGCATCCGCTACCAGCCCTTGCGCCACTTCTACCGGCAGCTCGGGGTCCTCGTAGATGTCTCGAATCGCCGTGTAGGCGAGTTCCATGTAGTTCTTGAGTTCAGCCCGCTTGGCTTCCAGCAATCCGTCCTTGAGGATTTCCGACTGCGCCCCGCTCAATCGCGCACTCTGATGAATGGCAAGAAACGTCACACCTGCACTGAGTATCAAAAGAGGCAGCAAGGTCAGCAGCGTCAACTTGGTTCTGAACGTGAACACTGGCGCGTTACCTTTACTTAATTATTATTCTTTTCGGCCCTGTCGACTTTTGGCTAATCACTGCCAGCTTATTGCAGTTGGCCGATGCAGTCGACAGAGCCTTTATCAGGGAGTTTTAAAGTAAAAACCCCGACTCACCATCCTACCACCCGGGGCAACCACAGCACCACATCGGGGAAGACGATGATCAGCGCCAGTGCCAGGATCTGGATCAGCACGAAAGGCACGGCCCCCTTGTAGATGTCGCCCGTGGTGATCCCCGGCGGTGCCACGCCCTTCATGAACAGCAGCGACCAGCCGAAGGGCGGTGTCAGGAACGAAGTCTGCAGGTTCATGGCGATCAGGATCGCGACCCACACCATCGACATGTCGCCCTGGCTTGCCAGGAACGGCAGGAACAGCGGCACGGCAATGTAGGAGATCTGGATCCACTCGAGGAAGAAGCCCAGGAAGAAGATCAGCAGCAGCATGAAGATCAGCGTGCCGTACATGCCGCCCGGCACCCATTCGAACATCGCCTCGATCAGAAACTCTCCGTCCAGCCCGCGGAAGGCCAGGGCGAAGACCTGCGAGGCGATCAGCACGAAGAAGATCATGCAGCTGATGCGCAGCGAGGTCTTCACGGTCTCGGAGAGCACCGGAAGGGTCAGGCGCCCGGAGACGACCGTCAGCAGCAAGGCCCCCACGGCACCCACCGACGCCGCCTCCGTGGGCGCGGCCACCCCGCCGATGATCGAGCCGAGCACCGCGAAGATCAGCAACAAGGGCGGCACCACGACCTTGACGAAGTCCTTGCCCAGCTCCCGCTTGCTGACGGCGGCGCGCTCCTGCTCGTCGATGGCCGGCACGTCGGCAGAGAAGAAGAAGGCCAGCAGCAGCAGGTAGGCCAGGTACATGCCGGCCAGCAGCAGACCGGGCACCAGCGCCGCGGCGAACAGGCTGCCGACGGAAAGGTTCATGATGTCGGCCAGCACCAGCAGCACCAGACTGGGCGGGATGATCTGCCCCAGGGTACCGGCCGCACAGATGGTGCCGCAGGCCACCGTCTTCTTGTAGCCGCGGCGTACCAGGGTGGGCAACGCCATCAGCGTCAGGGTGACGATGGCCGCACCGACGATGCCCGTCGCTGCGCCCAGCAGTACGCCGACGATGATCACCGCCAGGGCCATGCCGCCCGGCAGGCCGCCGCACAGGTGACCGATCACGTCGAGCATGCGCTCGGCGATCTTCGAGCGTTCCAGCATCACGCCCATGAACACGAACAGCGGGATGGCCAGCAGGGTGTAGTTAGCCACCACGCCGTAGATGCGCGAGGGCAGCAGCTCGAACAGCCAGCCGTCGAAGCCGATGAAGCCGAACACGAAGCCGACGAACGCCACCACGAAGCCCACCGGGATGCCGGTCATCACCAGTACGAAGAAAGCCACGATCATGGCCAGCGCGTAATATTCCAAGGGCATGGCTCAGACTCTCCCAGCGTAGTGTTGAACGAGGCGTCGACCGTTCTCGAGCGCCTGGCGCAGCGACTCGGCCGCGACGAAGACGAAGCCGACCACCACCATGGCCTTGGGAATCCAGCGCCAGGGAAGACCGGAAGAGTTGGGGGAACGCTCGCCGCGAATGAACGAGGTTTCGGCGAACGGCAGGCTGTAATGGATGATCAGCAGCGCACAGGGCAGCGCCACCAGCAGCGCGGCGATGAGGTTCAGCCACATCATGCCGACCGGGCTGAAGCGGCTCGACAGGATGTCCACGCGCACGTGATCGTCGAACTTCATGGCATAGGCGATGCCCATCATCGCCATGACCGACAGCAGGTACCACTCCAGCTCCTGGGCCCACACCGCGCCCAGGCCGAAGGCGTAACGGCTCAGCATGTTGCCGAGGATCAGCGCGATCATGATGAGCATGGCCATACAGCCGATGAAACCGGCAACCCCGGTTATTCGCTCGAGCACGCGCTCGAGCCAGGTACACAAACGCAGCATCTCAACTCCCCCTCTGGGCGGGCGCCCAGCGGACGTCAAAGGTGGGGTAAGCGCGACCCGGATGGGTCTGGCAGGTGGGCGCTCGGCGTTACGGACTGCCTTTCGGCCGAGCGCCCGGCCGACGTCAGATCATGCCCTGACCGTAGCGGCTGATGGTGTTGGCGAAGACGCCCTCACTGTTGGCATGCCAGCCGTCGTGCTTCTTCTTGAACGCCCAGAAGCTATCGTTGATGCGCTTGACCAGCGGGTCCTTGTCGGCCTCGGTCGCCAGGATGTCGCGGGTGGCCTCGAACAGCGCCCGGATGACGTCGTCGGGAAGGGTCTCGAACGCCACGCCGTGGTTGTTGAGCAGATCGTCCAGGGCGTCGCCGTTCTGGGCCTCGATCCAGGTGTGAGAAGTGATGTTGCAGGCGGCGGCGGCATTGTGCAGCACGGCCTGGAGATCGCTGGGCAAGGAGTTGTAAGCGTCCTTGTTGACGATCACCTCGGTGGTGGTGGAGGGCTCGTGCCAGCCCGAGGAGTAGTAGTGCTTGGCCGCGTTGTGCAGGCCCAGGGCACGGTCGAGATAGGGCCCCACCCACTCCGCCGCGTCGATGGCGCCGCGCTCCAGCGCCGAGAAGATCTCGCCGCCGGGCAGCAGGCGGGCGTTGGCTCCGATGGCGTTGTAGACGTCGCCGGCCAGCCCCGGCATGCGGATGTTCAGGCCGCGGAAATCCGCCAAGCTGGTCACCGGCTCGCGGAACCAGCCCACCGGCTGCGCACCGGTACAGCCCACCGCCAGCGGGATCAGGTTGTAGGGCTCGTAGGTTTCCTTCCACAGCTCGTAGCCGCCGCCGTGGGCCAACCAGGCATTGAAGCCCTGGAAGGTCATGCCGAACGGCACGGTGGTGAAGTACTGAGCGGCGAACGACTCCCCGGCCCAGTAGTAGGAGCAGGCATGGTTGAGCTGCACCTGCTGCCCGCGCGATACCGCATCGAAACCGTCGAAGGCGGGAATCAGTTCGCCCGCGCCGTAGACACGAATCTTGATGCGCCCGCCGGACATCTCTTCGACCCGCTTGGCGAAGTCCGTGGCGGAGCCGGGACCAGACTGGAAGAACGGAAAACCGGATGGCCAACTGGTGGTCATGCGCCAGTTGAAGGTTTCCTGGGCCTTGACGATGCTCGGTGCCATCACGGTACCCACCGCGGCAGCACCGCCATACTTGAGGAAATTACGCCTGTTGACGCTCATGGCTATATTGACTCCCGGCGTGCTCGATGAAGTAGCGCGCTATCGAGCAATGCCCTCGTTTGTTTTAATGATTGAATCGCGAGCTGGTCAGAGAACTGACCAGGGGAGAATAAAACGGGGGAAGTAAAAATAAATCCGGAGAGCTGCGTAATTTATCCTGCGGCCATTCCCTAGCCAGGAATACGGATAACGCATCCGTAGAACTACCTAAAACCGTTCAAGTTATTAGCCAGAAGTATATACTTGGAAATATATTTCAATAAACCCGACAAAAAAGCAATAGCGACGCGGATCCGCAGGGCAACACAATGAGCTCGGTAGGCATCTCGCCATCAAGGACAGCAGCCGCTTGATGCGGCCGGTCGGTGAGGCCGCGCTCCGGGCCGACGGCTGGCGCCAGCCCCATGCGAGGCGTCGTGTCCGCCTTTTCTCGCGGAGCGTCAAAACTTAGTCCACGCCTACGGGTCAAAGCATTTGTCGGCCGACGAGAAAGCTGCCACCCTCAATTCAGGCACGCCTCTCGTAGGGACAGTGAGGTCCCGAGGGTCGCCCCATTCACCCGCAGGAGGACATGCGCATGGGTATCATCGAAATGCTGACCGTGAGCGTGGCCGCAGTGGCGCTTTCGGCTCTGGCCTACACCATGAGCGAGAAGCAGAGGCACCCCAACCGCAAGGAAGTGCGTATCGAGGAGGACGAACGCGTTCCTCACCGGCAGCGCTCGCGGCACGACTGAGCGTCAGCGCATCGATATCGCAGCCCCCGGCACCTCTGGTGTCGGGGGTTTTTCATGCCCCGGCCCGCGCCGCAACAATTGCTGCACCTGCCACTTCTCCTCGGCGGGCAGCGTCCCGAGGAAGTGAACCTCGCCGTTCTGCAGCACCGCCTCCGGCACGCCGTCGCGATAGAGCAGGCGATTGCCCGACACTGCCGGCAGCCGCTGGCCGGGCGCGAGAATGCCCACCAGGTTGAGCGGGTCGGCGGCGGCCACCGCCACGCGGGTGCCGTCCGGCTCCCGGCGGCGCATGGCCTTGAGCGCCCCCACCGCCTCGGCCAGGGCAAACTGCTCGCCGGCAAACTGCTGCACGAAGCGACCGCCGCGAATCTCGCCGCGCGCCTCCAGCCGGCGGTAGACATACAGCAGCTCGCGCCAGGGCGGCAGTGCCGGCTCGCGCTCGATCACACGGCGAAAGACCACGCCGTAGCGCTCCAGCAGCACCCAGGCGATGTGCTCCAGGCTCTCCATGTCCGTCGAGATGCGGCGCTTTTCCGGCGCTGCATCGCGCTCCGGTGCGGGCAGCCACGACCAGCGCCCGGCGGCGTCCACTCCCGGCGCATGCCGCCGGCGCCGACGCCCGCCTGCGGCGATGGGCGGACGCTTGCTGGCCGGGGCGATCAGCGCCCGCAGGCCGGTGAAGCTGTCTGAGGTGACCAGGCCCCAGGAGGCCAGCTCGCCCAGCGCCTCCTCCACCTGGGTGCGCAGCATGTGCGCGGGGCCGAGCAGGTCGGCGAAGAACATCGCCCCGCCGCCCTGCAGCGCCTCCAGCACCCGGCGTGCCCCGCCGGAGAGCGGCAGCTCGCCGACATCGGGCGCCGGAGCCGCCTGACGCCAGTCGTGCAATGCCTGGCGATCGATGAGGGCGATCGGCGTGTTGCGCAGCGGACCGGGACGCTGGCGTTCGTCGCCCTCGGCTATTCTGGGTGGCAGCAGGCGCAGCCAGATGAAGCGTCCGCTGGCGAGCAGCTGGTCGAGCATGTGCGGCGAGAAATCGGCCACCCGCGCCGGCAACACGTCGCTCTCCCAGGCACCCGCCGCCACGGGAAAGCCCTCCAGCCGCTCCACCGCCGCGGCCAGCGCCTCCGGCCCCTGCGGCCGGTCGGTCAGGCCGTGCCAGTCGAGCAGGAAACGCAGGTAGTGCTGGACGCTCACCGGCTCGATCTCGGCGCGACGGCGGTCGATGGCATAGCGGTGCAGGCGCGCCAGCAGGCGCCGCTCGCACCAGGCCACCTGGCTGCCGCCGAAAAAGGCACCTTGCAGCACGAAGCCCTCGACCTCCAGGCGTGCCAGCGCCGCCATGGTGCGATCCAGCGATATACCCAGCGGTGCGCCCAGGCTTGCCGCGGTGACCGGCCCCAGCGTCTCCAGCCGCGAACGCAGCAGCTCGGTCAGTGCCTCGTCGGGGGTTTGCGGCGCCTCGCCCGCCGCCTCGATGGGCGGCTCGACGCTGGCCACGGGGTGAAGCGCAAGCAGCTCGCCCAGGCGCTCCGCTGCCGTCCACAGCGGCTCGCCGTCGGGTGGCGTAACGACCGCGGCACGCCTGTCCCGGGCGAGCGTGTCGAACCAGGGCCGCCACTCCTCTTCGGCTTCGTGCATGGCGATGAAGCCACTCATCACCAGCGCGTCGTGCAGCTCGTCGGCATCGCGCGGCGCGGGCCAGGCCTCTTCGCGCACCCGGGCGACCACCTCCGGGGCGTAGCGCGCCGAGGCAGCGGCCTCGGCCACGTCGAGCGCGGCGCCGGTGCGCACGCTGAGGGTGCGCCGCTCCTCCTGGGCACCATCGTCGAGGAAGGCGTAGGGCCGCGCGTTGACCACCTCTTCCGACAGCGGCGAGGGCACCGCAAGGTCGCGCCCGCTGACGGCGATCTCGCCGGTTTCGAGGCGCGCCAGCAAGCGCTCGAGGCCGTCGATGTCCATGGCCTCGGTCAGGCAGTCGTGCAGGGTCTGGTCGACCAGCGGATGATCGGGCAGCTCCCGCGCCCCGGCCAGGTTCTCGGCGCAAGCGAGCTGGTCGGGAAAGACCACCGAGAGCAGGTCCTCGGAGTCCTGACGCTGCAGCTGCGGCGGGCGCCGTCGGCCGTTGCGGGTGCGCGGTACGGCGAGCCCCACCGAGGCGTTCCAGCGCCAGCGCAGGCCAAACATCGGCGCGTCGAGCAGCGCCTGGATCAGCACCTCGCGTACCGTCCTGGCGTTGAGATAACCCCACACCTCGTCGAGCGGGAAGCTGTGGGTCGGCCCCAGCGACAGCACGATGCTGTCCTCCAGTGCCGCCGCCTGCAGCTCGAAGTTGAACTTGCGGCAGAAGCGCTTGCGCAGCGCCAGGCCCCAGGCGCGGTTTAGCTTGGAGCCGAACGGTGAGTGCAGCACCAGGTGCATGTCGCCGGCCTCGTCGAAGAAGCGTTCCAGCACCAGGTGGCGCTGGCTGGGAATCACGCCCAGCGCCGCCCGCGCCACGGCCAGGTAGCGCACCAACTGCTCGGCGGCGGCCGGCGCCAGGCCGTACTCGGCTTCCAGCCACGCTTGGGCCTCGGCCTCGTCGCCCTCGGCCAGTTGCCGGTCGATACCCTCGCGCAGCCGCGACACCGCCTGCGAGAGCTCTTCCGTACGCGCCGGCGCCTCGCCGAACCAGAACGGGATGCTCGGCGGCGCCCCGCGGGCGTCCTCGACATAGAGCTTGCCGGTGGCGAGCTTCAAGATGCGATAGGCCTGGTTGCCGAGCTGGAAGATATCGCCCGGCATGCTCTCGAAGGCGAAGTCCTCGTTGACGGTGCCGACGCGAATCTCCTCGGGCTGCAGGATCACGTCATAGTCGAAGTGGTCGGGAATCGCCCCGCCGTTGGTCAGGGCGACGAGCCGCGCGCTGCGCCGCGGGCGCAGGCGGCCGTTGACCCGGTCGCGATGCAGGTAAGCCCCGCGCCGCCCACGTCGGGTGGTATAGCCGTCGGCGAGCATCTGCACCACTGCATCGAAGCGCTCCTCGCTCAGCGCGCGATAAGGCCAGGCGGCACGGAGGCGTGCGAACAGCGCGCTCTCCTCGGTTTCCCCCGCCCCAGCGACCTCGGCGACGATCTGCTGGGCCAGCACGTCGAGCGGCCCCTCGGGGATGTGCAGCCGGTCGAGCTCGCCGGCCTGCACCGCCCCCATCAGCGCGCTGCACTCCACCAGGTCGTCGCGGGTCAGCGGGAACAGCCGCCCCTTGGGGGTACGCCCCACGCCATGGCCGGAGCGCCCCACCCGCTGCAGGAAGGCCGACATCGAGCGCGGCGAGCCGAGCTGGCAGACCAGATCCACCTCGCCGATGTCGATGCCGAGCTCCAGCGAGGCGGTGGCCACCAGCGCGCGCAGCCCGCCCTGCTTGAGGCGCTGCTCGGCATCCAGGCGGTGCTCGCGGGCCAGGCTGCCGTGATGCGAGGTCACCCACTCATCCCCCAGGCGGTCGGCCAGGTGGCGCGCCACCCGCTCGCACACCCGCCGGGTGTTGGCGAAGATCAGCGTGGTGCGGTGCTCCCTCACCAGCGCTGCCAGGCGGTCGTAGACCTCTTCCCACACCTCGTTGGCCATCACCGCAGTGAGCGGCGAGCCGGCCACCTCGATGGCCAGGTCGCGCCGGCGCACGTGGCCGGTGTCGACGATGGTGCACTCACTGCCGCCGGTAAGGAACGCCGCCACCGCCTCCACCGGTTTCTGGGTGGCCGAGAGCCCGATGCGCTGCGGCGGGCGCGCGGTGAGCCCGGCCAGCCGCTCCAGCGACAGCGCCAGGTGCGAGCCGCGCTTGGTGCCGGCCACCGCATGAATCTCGTCGACGATCACCGTGCGTACGCTGGAGAGCATCCGCCGCCCCGAGTCGGACGTCAGCAGCACATAGAGCGACTCCGGCGTGGTGACCACGATATGCGGCGGACGCTTGCGCATGCGCTCGCGCTCCGACGAGGTGGTGTCGCCGGTGCGCACCCAGGCGCGTATCTCCGGCGCCTCCCGGCCGTCTGCCTCAAGCCCCTCGGCGATGCCGCGAATCGGCGCCTGCAGGTTGCGCTGAATGTCGTTGGAGAGCGCGCGCAGCGGCGAGACATAGAGCACTACCGTCTCGTCGGGCAGTTCGCTGTCGAGCCCGCGGCGCACCAGGCCATCGATGGCGGCGAGAAAGGCCGCCAGGGTCTTGCCCGAGCCGGTGGGGGCGGCGATCAGCACATGGCCGCCCGCGCCGATGGCCGGCCAGGCGCGCGCCTGGACCTCGGTGGGGGGACCGAGGTCACGGGCGAACCAGTCGCTGACGGCGGGATGAAAGGCATCGAGCGGCATGGGCGCTCCGGAAAATCGCTTTCCTACAACGTAATCGAGTGCGGGGAGATACGCGATGTTCCCGGGCAGTCTCCGGTTACCGAGAAGAGAGCATGTCGTTCAGCTCACGCTCGAGCCATTCGATGAGCCGAGCACTGCAGCGTCGATTGTCCGTGGGTGAAAGCCACAGGCATAGCCGGGCGGGCGTCTTGACGAAGCCCCACGGTGCGATCAGCCGCCCCTGGCGCACCTCGTCCTCGACCAACAGCCGGGGCGCTATCGCCACCCCCAATCCGGCTACTGCCGCCTCGATCAGATAATAGAGATGATCGAAGCCCTGGCCCTCGGCCAGCGCCCGGTCGAGACGCGCCGAATCGAGCCCATGTGCACGCGCCCAGTGCGGCCAGGCCTGAGGCCTGGAGGCGGTATGCAGCAGTTTGGCGTCAAACAGTGTCGCCGGCCGCTCGGGATCGAACCGAGCGGCCAGCGGCGGGCTCAGCACCGCGCCGATGTGTTCCGCGGCCAACTCGATCACCTCCAGGTCGGCCGGCCATGGCGGTTCCGCGAACGTCAGCGTTGCGCTAACCTCATCCCTCCCAGGGGTCGCTTCGCTCTCGCTGGCGACGACATGCAGCTTGAGTTCCGGCAGCTCACGATGCAGGCGATCGAGCCGTGGAATGAGCCAGCGTGCCAGGAGGCTACCCGGACAGGCCAGGATGAACGGCGACGCCTCGACGTCACGCTTCAACTGCGCGCAGCTGTCTCGCAGGCGCAGGAATGCCTCGCCAACGCCGTGCTGCAGCCGCTCCCCGTGACTCGTGAGCTGCAGGCCGCGGCCCGCCTTGGTGAACAGCGCCACGCCGAAATGCTCTTCCAGGCTTCGCAGCTGACGGCTCACCGCGCCGTGAGTCACGCTGAGTTCATTCGCCGCGGCCGTGACGCTACCCAACCGCGCGGTGGCCTCGAAAGCGCGCAGTGCGCTGAGAGAAGGCATGGAATTGAGCATCGACCTGTGACCCTAGCTCACATATAGCCGCTATCTTATCGATTTTTCGCCCCGCCTGTCTGCGCTAGCTTCATCGAAAGCTCCCTGACCCTTCGAGGCACCCCATGACCGACCTTTCGATGCAGCCCGATGCCCATGGCATGTTCGGCCGCTTCGGCGGACGCTTCGTCCCCGAGACGTTGATGCCGCTGATTAGCGAGCTTCAGGCCGAATACGATGCGGCCCGGCAAGACAGCGAATTCCAGCGCCAGCTCGCCTACTTCCAGCGCGATTACGTTGGCCGGCCCAGTCCGCTCTACTTTGCCGAGCGTCTTACCGAGCACTTTGGCGGCGCCAGGATCTATCTCAAGCGCGAGGAGCTCAACCACACTGGAGCTCACAAGATCAACAATTGCATCGGCCAGATCCTGCTCGCCAAGCGGATGGGCAAGACCCGCATCATCGCCGAAACGGGCGCCGGCATGCATGGCGTTGCCACCGCCACCGTCGCGGCACGCTTCGGCATGCCCTGTGTCGTCTACATGGGCTCGGCCGACATCGAACGCCAGCAGCCCAACGTGTTTCGCATGAAATTGCTCGGCGCCGAGGTCATTCCGGTCACGACGGGTACCGGCACGCTCAAGGATGCGATGAACGAGGCGCTGCGCGACTGGGTAACCAACGTCGACGACACCTTCTACATCATCGGCACCGTGGCCGGCCCGCACCCCTACCCCGCCATGGTGCGTGACTTCCAGGCGGTGATCGGACGCGAGACCCGCACGCAGATTCTCGAGAAGGAAGGACGTCTACCCGACTCCCTCGTCGCCTGCATCGGCGGCGGCTCCAACGCCATGGGACTGTTCCATCCCTTCCTCGGCGATGAAACGGTCCAGATGATCGGCGTCGAGGCCGGCGGCAAGGGCGTCGAGACCGGCCTGCACGCGGCGAGCCTCATAGGCGGTGCGCCCGGCGTATTGCACGGCAACCGCACCTACCTGCTACAGGACGGGGATGGCCAGATCGTCGATGCCCACTCGATATCGGCCGGGCTCGATTATCCCGGCATCGGCCCCGAGCATGCCTGGCTGCATGAGCAGGGGCGCGTCGAGTACGTCTCGATCACCGACGACGAGGCGCTCGCGGCGTTCCAGTGCTGCTGCCGTCAGGAAGGGATCATTCCCGCGCTCGAATCGGCCCACGCCCTGGCCGAGGTCGCCAAGCGCGCGCCGTCGCTGCCCCGCGACCACCTCATGGTGGTCAACCTGAGCGGACGCGGCGACAAGGATATGATGAGCGTCGCCCAACACCTGGGAGAGAACGTCCAATGAACGCCGCCAAGGAGAACCCCGTGAACGCCGCCACTCGCCTCGATGCATGCTTTGCCGCGCTCAAGGCGGAACAAAGGCCGGCCCTGGTAACCTACGTCACCGCCGGCGACCCTGACTTCGAAACCTCTCTCGAAATCCTCCAGGGGCTGCCCGCGGCAGGCGCCGACGTGATCGAGATCGGCATGCCGTTCAGCGATCCCATGGCCGACGGCCCCACGATCCAGAAGGCTGCACTACGCGCCCTGGAGGGCGGACAAACCATGACCCGGACGCTCGAGTTGGTGCACGCCTTCCGCCAACAGGATTCGCAAACGCCGCTGGTACTGATGGGCTATTACAACCCCATCCACCGCTACGGCGTGGCGCGATTCCTGGCCGATGCGGCCCGCGCCGGTGTCGATGGCTTGATCGTGGTCGACCTGCCGCCCGAGCATGACGACGAGCTGTGCCTGCCCGCCAGGGAGCACGGCATTGCCTTCATCCGCCTCGCCACCCCGACCACCGACGCCAAGCGGCTGCCCCGGGTGCTGGATAACGCCTCGGGCTTCCTCTATTGCGTCTCGGTAAATGGCATCACGGGCGTCCGTGCTCCGGATTTTCACGATGTCGAAGGCATGGTGGGTCGGCTGCGCGAGCGTAGCCGCTTGCCTGTTGCCGTTGGTTTCGGCATTCGCACTGCCGCACAGGCGCAAGCGATTGGCCGATTCAGCGATGCCGTGGTGGTCGGCTCGGCGCTGGTAGAGGCCATCGAAAGCGCTGAGACGCGACATGGTGCCGTCGAGGCGGTTCATGGCCTGGTGCGTGAACTGGCCGAAGGCGTCCGCCGGGCGGGCAACACGTAGTGCAGGCTTGGGAACCTAGACGCCCTGTCGCGGCTCCGCGGCCAGCTTGGCCGCCATGCCGGCCAGCACGCCGCCCATAACGTAACGCTGCACGGCCAGCCAGGTCGGATGCTGCTGGAACCAACCAGCGATACCCGCCGCCGAGAGGGCAATCGCCAGGTTGACGCTGAAGCTCACCCCGATCTGGATAAAGCCGAGCACCAGACTCTGCAGGAACACCGAGCCATGCTCGGGCGAGACGAACTGCGGGAAGATCGCCAGGTAGAAGACGGCGATCTTGGGGTTGAGCAGGTTGGTCAAAAAGCCCATCAGGAACAGCTTGCGAGGCCGGTCCGCAGGAAGCGCACGCGCCTCGAAGGGCGAGCGCGCGCCGGGCCTCACGGCCTGCCAGGCCAGGAAGAGCAGGTACAGCGCGCCGGCCCACTTGAGTATCTCGTAGGCCAGCGGGATGGCGAGAAACAGCGCGGTCAGGCCGACGGCCGCCGCCAGCATGTGCACCAGGAAGCCGGCCAGCACGCCGAATAGCGAGATCACGCCCGCGGTCCGCCCCTGGCAGATCGAGCGCGAGATCAGGTAGATCATGTTCGGGCCCGGCGTCAGCACCACGACCAGAGCGGCCAGGGCGAAAAGCAGCAGATCGGCCAACGGCACCATGGTTTCCTCCTCGTCAGTCCTATCAACAGGCAGCATGCGCCGGTCTTCTACGCTCGACAAGACATCATCAGTGGTGGGCAGGTCTGTCCAGTATGGCGGCGCTCCCCCCGCCGAAGTCTCGGGCAAATTCCTCGCGCAGCCACGCCGCAACCTGCTCCAGCGCCGCATGCCCGGCAAAACGCCGATGCCGGACCAGTTGATAACGCAGCCCCGGCAGCCTCGGCCCGAAGGGCACCTGAAGCACGCCGCGCTCGAGTTCCGCCTTCACCAGTGTAAGGCTCAGCAGGGCCACTCCTTGAGCGGCAATGGCGGCCTGGATGGCATGGCTCTCGTCGGAGAAAGTCAGGCTCGCGCCGAGGTCGACCGGGTCCAGGCCTGCCACCTGGCACCAGTGCTGCCAAGAGGGCAGGCCCAAGCTGGAACAGTGCCAGTCGAAGACGATGTGGCGTACCGTCTTCAGATCCTCATACCCGGCCAGTGTCAGCCGCGGGCTGGCCACCAGGGCAAAGGCATCCTCGGCCAGCACCTCGGCCTCGAGCTCCGGGTAAGGCCCCATGCCATAGCGAATCGCCAGCGACGCGCTGCGTGACAGATCCAGCGGCGCCTCGCTGGCATGAATGCGCAGATCGGTATCGGGGCACCGCGCATGGAAGTCGGCCAGGCGCGGCAACAGCCATTGGCTGGCAAAGGCCGGCGTGCAGGAGAGCGTTACGCTACCGCCATCGCCCTGCTCCCGCAGCGCCTCCAGCGCTTCACCGAAGGCGTCGAAGCCGCGCTGCAGCACGGGAAGCAGTTGCATGGCGGCCGGAGTCGGCGCCACCTGGCGTACGCGGCGCTCGAACAGCGCCACGCCCAACAGCGCTTCCAGCTCACGTATCTGATGGCTGACCGCCGCCGGCGTGACAGCCAGCTCCTCGGCGGCCCGTTTGAAACTGCAATGACGCGCCGCCGCTTCGAAGGCGCGCAGTTGGGATAACGGCAGCGTGCGTCGGTTCACCGACATCTCCTTATCGAAAAGCCCAGCCTATGGACAAGCCCAGCTATTCCATCCTTCAAGAAATGGTCGTTTGTCAGCCTTGCATCATGAACCGATCCTGTCTCCCACGCATCATCCGAGTTGAGTTCTTCTTGTCAGGAGACGTTCATGGTCACACTACTCCACCTCGACGCCAGCGCCCGCTCCGGCCGCTCCGGTATCGATCCGCATGGCTCTCATTCCCGCCGCCTCAGTGCGCACTTCGTCGCACAATGGAAAAAAGCCCGCCCCGACGATCGCATCCTCTATCGCGACGTGGGCCAGCATCCTCCGCACCCCGTGACCGGCGAGTGGATTCACGCCGCCTTCACCAAGCCGGAGGCGCGTGAGCCCTGGATGCATGACGCCCTGGCCGAGAGCGATGCCCTGGTCGACGAACTGCTGGAGGCGGACCTGATCGTTGCCGGCGTGCCGATGTACAACTTCGGCGTCCCGGCCGGCTTCAAGGCCTATATCGACAACATCGTACGAGTCGGACGCACCTTCGGCTTCGACCGCTCGCGCCAGGGGCTTCCCTACTGGCCAATGCTGACCGAGATGAACAAGCGCTTGGTGGTGCTGAGCTCCCGCGGTGACTACGGCTACGAGCCGGGCGAGCGCATGGCCCAGGCCAACCATGTCGAGCCGCACATTCGCACCGTGTTCGGCTATCTGGGCATCGACGACGTGCACGGCATCGCGGCGGAGTACGACGAGTTCGGCGGTGAGCGGCTGCAGGACTCGCTGGCCCAGGCCGAGCAGGATATCGACGCCCTGGTGGAAGAATTGACGGCGAGCCTGGATATGAAAACCCTCCTTACCAACCCCGCTTGATTAGCGTGTGCCGGCCCACCGGGTCGGCACACAAGCTAGTAGAGGGTAACTCTTCAGATATTGGCACCGCCGTCGATGGTGAACTCCGCCCCGGTGATCGAACGCCCCTCCGGGCCAGCCAACCAGGCCACCAGGCCGGCTACGTCGTCGGCCTCGTTGTAACGGGGGATGGCCATCAAGCTACGCTGGGGGTCGGAGAGCTCGCCGTCGGCGGGGTTCATGTCGGTATCGGTAGAGCCTGGATGCACGATGTTGACGTTGATGCCGCGCGGCCCGAGGTCTCGTGCCAGCCCCTTGGTCAGCCCCACCAGGCCCGCCTTGCTCATGGCATACAGGCTGATGCCTGACCAGGGCACCCGAACGGCAAGGTTGCTGCCGATGGTAATGATGCGCCCACCTTCCGGCATATGCCCCACTGCTGCCATTGACGCCACCACCGGCGCACGCAAGTTGATCGCGATGGTGCGATCCAGCTCCTCCAAGGTGGTTTCGTCGATCGTCCCGGACAGGAAGATGCCCGCGTTGTTGACCAGGATATCGAGCCCGCCCAGCTCGGCCACCGTGCGTTCGATGGCGGCCTTAAGCGCCGTGTCATCGCGATTGTCGGCACGAATCGCCATGGCTCGCCCGCCTGCCGACACGATCTCGTCCACCACCGACTGCGCCTGTGCCTCGCCACTGACGTAGGTCACCGCCACGTTTGCCCCTTCCGCCGCCAAACGCCGGGCAATGGCGGCACCGATGCCGCGGCTGCCACCGGTGATCAAAGCGACTTTGCCATTCATTTGCTGCATGTCTCGCCTCCGTTCACAAATTATGTAGTGATCGATACACAAACAAGATGACTAGACAGCCAAGCCGCTGTCAAGATATTTTGTAGTTATCGATACAAAAAAGGAGCAAGACATGCCTCAGCGCGGTAGACCCCGCGGCTTCGACAGGGAAGAAGCCCTGCGCCGGGCCATGGAGGTGTTCTGGACTCAGGGCTACGACAACGCCTCGCTCGCCGATCTGACCCGGACCATGGGTATCAACGCCCCCAGCCTCTACGCCACCTTCGGCAGCAAGGAGGCACTGTTCCATGAAGCGGTGGCGCTCTACGTCCAGACGGAAGGCAGCGGCATCTGGGAACAGGTGGAAACGGCGCCGACGGCACGCGCCGCCATCGCCCACGTGCTGCGCACCACGGCCGAGGCATTCACCCGCGGCGATACGCCTCGCGGCTGCATGATCGTGCTTGCCGCCCCGCAGATGCAGGGCGCCAATGCCCAGGTCTGCGATGCCTTGAAGGCCCACCGCCAAGCGAACGGCTGCCTGTTGGAGCGCCGCCTGAAGCGTGCCGTCGAGGAAGGCGAGCTACCCGCCTCGACGGACTGTCGCGCCCTGGCCAGCTACTTCGTCACCCTGCAGCACGGCATGTCGATCCAAGCCCGCGACGGCGCCTCGCGCGAAACCCTGCTGAGCATTGCCGACTGCGCCATGGCGAGCTGGAGCGCACTGACTAGCTAACCGGTGAGCAGGGCTCGCCCTTCTCTCCTGAGGCCTCCCGGGCCTCTCCACCTATCGCCCCGACATGGCGCAGGCTGACGATGGAAACCACCGACAGCGCCAGGATGGCGATACCGCCCACCGTTGCGGTCACGTTCAGCCCTGCGGTAAAGGCCTGCTGGGCTTCCAGCAGTACGCCGGCGGGCAGGCTCTCGCCGGCCGAAACGGTGGCCCACAGGCTCTCCTCGACGACCTCCGCCGCCTCGGCGATTTCGCCATCGGCCATCGTCGCGCTGACCTGGGCACGGTAGACGAAGGTGGCCAGGCTACCTAACAGCGCAACGCCCAACGCAACGCCAAGCTCCTGCACCATCTCCGACATGGCCGAGGCCGAGCCGGCCTTCTCCGCCGGCGCCGCGCCCACCACCAGGTCGGTGCCCAGAGCGGCGATGGTGCCAAGGCCGAGGTAGACCAGCGAGAACCCGGCAATCGCCATGCCCACCCCGTTGGCGTTCACTTCGACGGCGGCCAGCAGCCAATAGCCCAGCGTCGAGAGCGCCAGGGCGGCGCCCACCACGTAGCCGGGACGAATGCGTCGGGCAATCAGCGGCGCCATGATGCCCGCCAGCACCATCGCAAGCGCCGGCGGCCCCATCCACAGCCCCGCCGCCAGCGGCGTGAGCCCGGCCACCAGTTGCAGGTACTGGGTCACCAGCAGCATCACGCCGGAAACGCCGACCAGCCCCACCAGCAGCACGATCAGCGCGGCGCTGAAGGTACGGCTGCCGAACAGCCGCATGTCGAGCAGCGGGTCGTCCAGGCGCTGCTGGCGACGCACGAAGACCAGCGCCATCAAGCCGCCCAGCGCCAGGGCAAGCACGGGAACCGGTTCGAGCCCCAACTTGGCGAGCTCCTTGACCCCATAGACCGCCGGCAGCACGGCCGCCAGCGAAAGCGCCACGCTGGCGAGATCCAGCCGACCACTGCGTTTCGCACGGTACTCCGGCAGCAACAGCGGGGCCGCGACCAGCAGCACGATCACCACCGGCACCGCCACCAGAAAGGCCGCTCCCCACCAGAAGCGCTCCAGCAACACCCCACCGACTACCGGCCCCAGCGCCATGCCCAAGGCGAACATGGTGGCCCATACGCCGATGGCCAGGGCGCGCTGGCGCACGTCGCCGAACATGTTGCTGATCAGTGCCAGGGTCGACGGCATCAGCGTCGCGCCGGCCACCCCCAGCACTGCACGGGCAGCAATCAGCATGGCGGCGCTAGTGGAGTAGGCGGCGATCACCGACGTGATGCCGAAGGCCACGGCGCCGATCATCAGCAGCCGGCGACGGCCGATACGGTCGCCCAAGGTACCCATGGTGATCAAAAAGCCCGCAATCATGAAGCCGTAGGCATCCATGATCCACAGCGCCTGGGTGCTGCTCGGCTGCAGATCCGCCGCCAGGGCGGGCAAGGCCAGATAGAGAATGGTGACGTCGAGACCGAGCAGCACAGTGGGCAGCGCCAACACCGCCAGGCCCGCCCACTCCTTGATGCCCGCCCGCTGCCGGGAGATGCGCGAGCCGGACACTTCATCGAGGGAAACCATGCCATGCCTCCTTTCCATAGGGTTGGCATGGTAGTCTTGGCCCATACTGATAGGGTTACAATATAGCCAGTTATCCTATTACTACAGGTAACTGCCTGGAGCACTGCCATGGCCGGACGCAGCCTCGACAGAACCCGCAGCGAACTCACCGAGTTCCTGATCCATCATCGCAGCAAGCTGACGCCGGCCGACGTCGGTCTGCCTTCCACCGGGCGAAGGCGCACGCCCGGGCTGCGACGCGAGGAGGTGGCTACCCTCGCCGGGGTAGGACTGACCTGGTACACCTGGTTCGAGCAGGGGCGCGATATCAACGTCTCGGAGAGCTTCGTGCTGAAAGTCTCCAAGGCGCTCAAGCTCGACGACGCCGAATGCTGCCACCTGTTCCTGCTTGCCCACCGCCGCCCGCCGCCGGTGGAAGCCTACCGGTGGCAGGAAATTCCGCCCCTGGCACAGAGGCTGATGGACGACATGCCCAGGCCCGCCTACGTGATGAACCTGCGCTGGGACGTCATCGCCTGGAACGCCGCGGCCGATGCCCTGCTCGGCTTCAACGACAGGGAGCCCGGCGAGCGCAACATGATGCGCCTGCTGTTCGCCGACCCGGCGCTGCGCAGGCGCCTCCCCGACTGGCGCCAGGACGCCGCCCGTCTGCTGGCCCAGTTCCGCTGCGACCTGGCCGCCGCCCCCGAGGACCCGGCCATGCAGGAGCTGATCGAAGCGCTCGCCAAACTGTCGCCGGATTTTCGCCGCTGGTGGGAGCAACCCAACCACGAAGCCTATCGCTACGGCATCGGCACGCTCATCGACGCCGACTCGGTTACGCAGACGTATGAACACACCACGCTGCTGGTGGACGAGCACCGACATCTCAGGATGGTGGTTTACTTCACCGCCGACTGACTGGGCACCGGACAGTGCTTTCGATGTCACCTTCCAGAGTCGAACCGGCCACCACAGCCTCGCTGGTACAGCTCATCGCTGCCACGACTCTCGTCTCTTTCGCCACCGACTTGGAGCGCGGTTTGTAGAACATCACGCCATTCCCGACCAGGATCGTCATCAGTCCCACCAAGGCGTACGGCGTCCACTGATAGCCTTCCACCAGAGTGGAGATACCCAGGGCGACTAGGGGAAACAGTAGAGTCGCGTAGGCCGCCGGGCCGGGGCCGATCCGGCCCACCAGGGCGAAATAGACGCCGAAGCCGATCACCGAACCAAAGATGGCCAGATAGAGTAAGGCGCCCACATAGGTAGGCGAGGTATCCACCACGAAGGGCGTACCGCTGATCACGACCAGCGCTAGCATGATCAGGGCGCCGTAGCCCATGGCGTAGGCGTTGGTGGAGAGCAGGTCCAGGCCGCGCCGCTGATGACGCAAACTGAGCATATTGCCGAGGGAGAAACCATAGGTTCCTACCAACGCGCAGCCCAAGCCGAACAGCACGCTGGCATCCAGCCCACCACGGTAGATGTCCGGCCAGAATAGACAGACCATCCCGATCAGGCCCAAAGAGGTTGCCAGCAACAGTCGCGACGTGATGGTTTGGCGAAAGAAGAGCACACCATTGACGGCGTTGAACAGTACCGCCATGGAGAACACCACCGCAATCAAACCACTGGTGATATAGGCGGAGGCGGTATAGAAGAAATAAAAATTGAGGCAGAACACACACAGGCCCTGCAAAGCGCAGAACAGATGATCGCGCACACCTAGCCGATGCAGCCGACCGCTGGCCGATAGCCATAGCAGCAATACGCCGGCGGCCAGAGCGAAACGATAGAAGACCGAGAGCATCACCGGCACCTCGCCGACTTGCAGGGCAATGGCGATCCAGGTGGTACCCCAGATCAGCACGGTGGTCGCATAGAGCAACAGGTTCATGCTCGCACTCCTCGGTATTCGAACGACCAAGTGTGCGTCTCTCAGCGGTCTCAGGCATTCAGCTTCTTGCGCCGGGCATTCGATTCTTGCGCTTTTTCGCGATCCTGCCGGTCTTCGCTTGGCCCGCTCCAGGCGGCCAGCTACTATCGAGCCAAGCATCGAGCCAAGCGGTTAGCGGCCGAGGGAGAAAGGGGCCATGCAGTACCATGTCTTCGAGCGTCTGGGACAACACCATGCCCAATTGAAACGCGCCGCCCAACTCGACGGAGGAATCGGCCTTTCCCAGTGGTACAACTGCAATGACCACATCGCGCTCGACAAGCCGACCCATCACACCTTGAGCCTTTACGTGGCCGATGGTTACGAGTCCTACCGCAAGACCTCCTCCGGCTGGCGCAACGGCGGCGCCCCTGATCGCTTCTGCCTGATGCCCGGCCAGCACGAATCCACTTGGGATATCCGTGGCCCGCTCGAGTTCGTGCACCTCTATTTCACCGACAAACACCTGGCGGGACTGGCCGAGCGGGTCTGGGACAAGGACGCCACCGGCCTGCTGCTGGATGAAAAGACCTTCGCCGACGACCCGCTGATTGCGAGCCTGTATCGTCAGTGGCTGCTTGCTCTCGACTGGCAGGAGCGGGCCGACCGCCTGGCTCTGGACAGCACCGTCACCCTGCTACTCGTGCACCTGCTCAGGTCCTACAGCCAGCGTCAGCGAGTGCTGCCGTGCCCCCGCGGCGGGCTGGCGCCCTACCGCCTGCGGCAGGTGCTCGACTATATCGAGGCCCATCTGGACCGACCGCTGCCCCTCGCTGAGCTGGCCACCCAGGTCCAGCTCAGCGAGTACCACTTCGCCCGCATGTTCAAGCAGAGCCAGGGGTTATCCCCTCATCAGTACGTGCTCCAACGCAGGCTGGCACGAGCCGAGACACTGCTGCACGACACGACGTCATCACTGGCCGAGATAGCCCTGGCTTGCGGCTTCAGCTCCTCGAGCCACCTGGCCAGTCGTTTTCGCCAGGTCAAGGGGATCGCTCCCTCTCGACTGAGGGAGTCGACACCTGCCCAGATACCGGAGCCCCCGGCAGAAACGTAGCTGTCCCGGAAATCGACAAGCTTCCGTTCGGCTCAGCAGCGTGGCGGCGCTACGCGCACGAGGCAGGAATCGAACAACGACGCGAATGTCACTGACTCATTCACCCTCTCTCGGATAGACGACGAAGGCCAATTTGTTGCCATCGCGGTCGCGAACATAGGCCGCATAGAAGCCTTCGCCGTATTGAGGCCGGTAGCCCGGAGCGCCTTCATCGCTGCCGCGTAATCGATGACACGAGCCTTCGCCCCCGCCTCCTCAACATCACAACCCCACAGTGAAATTGCTGATAGGAGAGATCAGGGCTGCCACCACAAGACCTTCTCGGCGCAGGGCCTGATAGACCCGGGGACTGCCATAACGGCCCTTGCTGGCGTTGTAGACTCTGCGGACCTTCAACAGCAGGTCTGCATTTTCAGCGTCTCTCTGGCTGGGCTTCCGGTTTGCCCAGGCGTAGTAGCCAGACCGAGAGATGTTCAGGTGGCGACACAGCACCTTTACCTCGTGCTGTCCTCGGTGTTTCCAGACGAACCGGAACGCTTCCGTCGTTCCTCTGCCTGAAAACGTTGAAACTAATGGAATGGTCCGCCCCTTCTTCATACCCTTCCCCACGAGATAGCTCAGACGCGAGGGAGGTACGAACCATGTCTATCGCAACCATCGGAATCGATATTGGCAAGAGCAAGTTCCATGTATGCGCCCTTGACGAACATGGCCATGTGAAGTTGCGCAAGGCCTTCTCACGATCGGGCCTTATCCGCTTCCTGGCCAATACTCCGTCTGCACGTGTGGCCACAGAGGCCTGTGCCGGCGCCCACTTCATTGGTCGCAAAGCCGAATTCTTTGGCCATGATGCACGACTGCTTCCCGCTCAGTATGTAAAGGCGTACACGAAGTCTCAGAAGAATGACTATGCCGATGCAGAGGCCATCGCTGAGGCGGCCACACGTCCCACCATGCGCTCAGTCCCGGTAAAGCCTGTCGAACGCCAGACACTGCAGCTGCTTCACCGCCAACGCACTGGCTGGATTGGCGAGCGAACGGCTCTGGCCAATCGGATTCGCGCCATGCTGTTGGAGTTTGGCATCACGATACCGAAGGGGATCCGCCAGCTACGCCGCAATCTACCTTGGGTGCTTGAAGATGGCGATAACGGTTTGCCGGATCGCTTACGTGAGCTGATCGCCGATCTCTGGGGCGACATGAATCGGCTTGATGAGCGTATCGAGGGCCTGACTGTCGAGCTGGATACCCTGTCTCGGAAAGACCCTCAAATCAATCTACTGTTGAGCATCCCAGGTATCGGCCCCATCGTTGCTACTGCGTTGGTCGCCGGTATTGGTGATGCCAGCGCATTTCGCAAGGGCCGGGATCTCGCGGCTTGGCTAGGACTAGTACCCCGTCAGCACAGCACAGGAGGACAGACGCGCTTGCTGGGCATTGGGAAGCGTGGCAATCGCCATTTGCGCATGTTACTGATCCACGGTGCCAGGGCCGTGCTGCGGGTGGCGAATAAGCGCGACGCACAGGATGGGCTCCGCCACTGGGTGGAACGAATCAGCCCTCGTAAACACGGAAATGTGGTGGCCGTGGCACTGGCCAACAAGCTGGCTCGGATTGTCCATGGAGTTTTGCGTTACGGGGTACCATTTGACCCAAAATTGATAAGTAGCTGATCAGTGGGTGTTCCCAGCAACAACATCGTGCGCAGTTTCAGGAGGTTAACTCCCACCGAGTGAGAGCGAGTGCCGGAATCGATGGCGGAAACAGGACAGCGGCATACCGTGAGCCTGGCTAAAAAAGCGGCCCCAGAGAGGTCTTGAAACTATTCAGGAGCGGTATGCGCGGATTCCCATCATGGCCCGGGCCATCACCCGATAGCCCATCAAGAGGTCGGATACATTGGCGCAATCCTGTCACCGTCATGCGAGCAGGCCCTTGCATCACCGGGGCGGACCATACATTTTTTAGGATGTCATTCTCCTCCTCAAGCTCCGATACGCGGCGCTTCAGACGAGCGACCTCATCCTGCTCCTGGATCTTCTGCTTAGCATCAGGCGGGGCTTTCTTGACCCGTTTCATGGCGAACTGTCCCTCGGAACTCCAGTTACAGGGACTTGTGATTGTTACCTCATTTTTGTGGGGCGCATGGGAAGCTTTGTCGTCGACTTGATTTCCTTTATACCAACGCTGGTCTCTATGGATCCTACCGATCGGATACGCCGGATCTCAGTAACTCTGTCGTACAGTTCATCCAAGCTTCTTGCGACTATCTTAAGGATATAGTCTGCCGAGCCAGCCGTACAGTAACACATCAGCACCCAATCGAATCGGTGAATGATAGCTTCGAACTGGTCGGTATTCTCAGGAGTATGGTCATTCAAGGACACTTGACTGAAACCCACGACGGTATAGCCTGCCTTGTTTTTATCGATGTTGGCACGATACCCTTCGATCAATCCGGACTCTTCCATTTTCTTCAAGCGACGCCAACATGGAGTCTGGCTAAGGTGAATGGTCTCCGCCAGCTGACTAATTGTGATCCTGCAGTCATCCTGTAGATGCTCCAGCATCGTGCAGTCAATGGCATCCAAGTCGTTCGGCGTAATATCTGGCACGCTACTATCTCCCTGTTATGCAATTCCTAAGAGCATGACAGCCTTCCCCGCCGGATGCTCGCTAGCTCTATTCTAGTAAGCTGATTGTTCAAGGTCGACAAACCTTCACTGCCACTGGCAACACGCCCCTGCATAGATTCTCTATTCAGTGCCAGTCTGGACCTCTGCTCGCACCTTTCTTCGCCCATCCGCCCTGTGGGCTCTGGCGCTGTGGGCTCTAGCGCTGTGGGCTCTAGCGCTGTGGGCTCTAGCGCTGTGGGCTCTAGCGCTGTGGGCTCTAGCGCTGTGGGCTCTAGC
>JAAQTN010000023.1 GCA_011742915.1 Billgrantia desiderata
GCGCTGTGGGCTCTAGCGCTGTGGGCTCTAGCGCTGTGGGCTCTAGCGCTGTGGCATACTCTCCTTCTTTCCTCTCTCACCTGCGGGCTGACCAATCCATGTGCGGCCAGGGCGCGAAAGGAATCAGGTGGGCACATGTGCCCATGTAGAAAAACATTCTACCACCATATCAAAAATCGCCATAGAAAGGCAATTTTTTTCTAATCCATTACTTGTATCATAGTTAGCACCTGGTGGAGAAAAACCATCCTCAACTGACAACCCCCTTTAACTCAGGTGATGCGGTTGGACTAATTAAAATTCATAACTCCTTCGCGCAAGACTTACCCCCTTAATCCGGCGTCACTTGGCGAGCGATGTGGCTTTAATTCGAGACCAGCAGAAGTCAAAAGGGATGAGAAGAATGTAGCTATGGACACAGAAATAACATTGCCAAAATTCCCCCCAGCGTGTGAATTGTTACGTAACGAAAAGTGCGTAATGGAGACAATGCGAAGTCCTGGAGTTACCGAAATCAACCACTATGTACTAGGCCCTGAGGGCACCAACATATCTCAAGCGGCACTTAGGTGGTCAGAAGAAAGAGGCATGGGAGACAAAAGCAATCTTAGGTATTGCGACTCCCCGGAAGAAGCTATTGAAAAGGCAAGTGATGAGGCCGTCAGGAATAGCGTAAACCTAGCATGGACTTGCGCCGTTTATTACAATGAGCACCGGTTATTCTTCAACTGCGTAGATCACAACCTGTTCTTCGCGCAGCAAAGAATGCTATTGGATTGTATGCAACTGGTTAGCCGTCAAAAAATTGACATCTCAAGTGTGGTCAGTGTAGCAACACATCCATCACCGGGCGCCCTGCTGGATGCATACTCTAATTCTTTTAGTTTCATTCATGCAAAAAGCAATTCTCATGCCGCACAACTTTGCCGGGCAGGCATCGTCGATGCCGCCATTACAACTGAGACCGCTCGACGTCTGAATAAATTAGTAAAAATTCACGAGTTCGGCTCCCCTGAGATGGTTTTTTTTGCATGCCTACCAAAGAGTTCATCGAACCATTTAAAAGAGCTAATGAGATGAATCTTTCTCGAGTAAAAATCCCAGCCGGCATAGCGATAGTCGGGTCTGATATTCCTTATGAAGGGCCACCGTGCCAAGTTGAAGTCGCTGGCTTTGAGATGATGGAGCACTGCGTCACCAACAAGGAATACAGCCAATTTATACAGGCTGGTGGTTACGAAAGCCCTGACCTGTGGAGTTCCAGCGGATGGAAATGGCGCCAGACATTCAATATCTCACATCCGGCATTTTGGTTGGATCCGCAATACAACGGCTCCGCGCAACCTGTAACTGGCGTGAGCTTTCATGAAGCCAATGCGTTTGCCAAGTGGGTAGGCGGCAGGTTGCCAACCGAAATTGAATGGGAAAGAGCTGCTAGAGGGGAGGATGGTCGCGAATTTCCTTGGGGCAACGAGCCACCTGATATGAGCATGGCCAACTTCTCCCCTGACTTCGTACCCGTTGATTTATCAGCTGTAGAGGTAACACAGCACCCTAGAAACGTCTCCCCGTTTGGTTGTTTCCAGATGGCTGGAAACGTTTTTGAATGGTGTTCCGATTACTTCCACATTGATACTCCACAGCGACGTATAGCAGGAGTTAAACTTGAAGATCGAGCTTCTCCAAGACGAGTGCTAAAAGGTGGCGCCTGGGTTACAGGTATCTCTCGCTTGAGATGTGCTGCTAGGTGGTCGTATTCCTCTGAGTTCAGAGACAACATCGTTGGAATTAGAGTAGCATTTGACACTTTAAGGACATAGAAATGCGCAGAAAGATACCGACTTTTTTTTGGGAATACGTTAAAAACAAGGAAATGGAGAAAATCATCGTTAACCATGACGACCATGTGTTAAGTTTCAATGGACTTGTCGAGAACCCAATGCAGATAAAACTGAAGAACCTTCCCAACCATATCAAACCTGTCAAGGGACGTCGCCGCTTTTATTGCGTAAACGGATGGAGTCTCGAGTGCGAATGGGGAGGCTACAGACTATCCGATGTACTAGACCTGATAAAGCCTAAGGGCGAGTTCTTGAAGGCGACTAGCTTAGGTGGTTATGTTGACACCACATCTATCAAGACCCTTTTGAGAGGCGATAGTTGGTTGGTGACGCATATGGACGGCAAACCACTGGAATTCAAACGAGGCCAGCCAGTAAGGTTAATGACATTCGACCTATATCAATTCAAAGGCGTTAAAGCCTTGTCGAGCCTTGAGGTAGTCAACACTTATGAAAAAGGAACTTGGGCATCGGTTGGCTATACCGACGCCACGATACAGCCATATCCGCACAAAGCTATCGACACAGGAGAAGACCTGATGCCGGAAGACCACCTGATAGAACTATTCAAAGAAAGCCTCATCCATGGAGAATCAAAATGAGTCACAAGCAATCCAATAAAATTGTTATCATAATGGATGAAGATTTAGGTATGGGAGTGACCGCCAACAGAGCCGCAGTGCTCATGTCAGGTTTAGCGTCAAAATATTCCGAGGTGATTGGGGAAGATCACTGCACATCCGACGGAATAACGATAAATGGATTTACAAAAGTTCCTGTCGCGATTCTTTCCCGGCCAAAGACTGTAGACTATCACTCCATCATCGAGAAGACCAAGTTGCTCTCTTGCGACTATTTCATATTTCTGAAACGCGCCCAAGGCCTTAGATCATATGAGGAATATAGTTTATCAATCAGCACTGAGGAATTCCACAACCTAGACATAGACTCCATATTAATATACGGAAGCACAAAGTCGATTAATAAGATAACCGGCAACTTTACGGCACTGAGATAGTCATATGATAGGCCCTGAATTCTTGGCCCTGTTGCTAATCACGATCATTACCATCCTTACTCCCGGGCCTGACTTTCTTGTAATCGTAAAAAATACACTAGTGAGGAGCCGCAGGGCAGGCATTTATACCGCCTTGGGCGTGTCAACCGCAATCTGGTTCCATATCGCCTACTCTATAACATTCGTCAATTATATTACCGGAGCATCGGACAGGGTGTTCGAGATAGTGCGAATTCTTGGCGGAATGTATCTTTTGTGGTTGGGCAGCAAAGCTCTTTTGGCCAGCTCAAATAGCTGCATCAGGATAGAGAACAACGAGCATGCCCTTCTAGGAAGTTCATGGCAGCAAGGGTTCATAAACAATATACTAAACCCTAAGGCCACGATGTTTTTCGTAAGCGTATTCAGTCAAATCGTTGGCCCAGACGCAGAACTCATCACCCAACTTTTTTATGGAGTCGTTATAACTTTAATCTGCCTATCTTGGTTTTGCTCCTTGCCAATCATTTTAACATCCAATCACTTTATTAGCATTTTTGAAAAGCACATATTGGCATTGGAAAGAACTGCTGGGGTAACGTTCATTGGGTTCTCGCTATTTATTTTTCTAGGCATAATAAGCGACAATTTATAACCCGCCCGCCCTTAATCTATTCGGGCGCACCGGGGCTTTTACAGCAAATCATCCGAACAGCCTAACAGTTATTATTAAATTTCATTTTTACAAGTCCGCCAAGAGCCGGGACAAATGGAAAAAGTGTTGGACATATTATCCAAACGTTGGGCTCCAGATGATCCAATTAATTTATTCCAGTCGCGCAGCTAGGCTGCATAGCAGCTTTTGACATACTGAGGCCAATAGGACCGGGGTGGCTTTATCACTGCCGCCATGATCAATGGCAATGCGGTAATGCCTCCTCTTACCAACTCATGTCTCCGAATGGCAGCGTAGTTCAGCCTGCTTTCTGCGCCACTGCCCCAGCGCCCAGCCCAGGGCCGGCAGCACCAGCATCGCCGAGGCCCAGGCGCAGGCGGCAAAGCCGAAGTGGGTGAAGATCGGCCGATAGAGCAGCGCGCCGACGAATACGCACAGATAGGTGATGGCGCTATACAGCCCCATGATGGCCCCCCGCTGCACCGGGTCGATCTCGGCAAGCTGACGCATGAGCAGGTTCAAGCCGAGATGATTGGCCACGCCCCAGGCTAGACAGAGCGCCAGCATCACCAGCGGAAGAGCGGCGGCCGCCATCAACCCAAGGTAGACCAGCATCAGGCCGGCAAAGGTGGTACCGGCGGCGGCGTTCGCACCGTAGCGGTCGACCAACCGTCCCAACGGTGCGGCGGCGCCGAAGCCCAGGCCATAGACGGCAATGGCGAGCCCGGCGAAGGACGTGGGAAGCTGCAGCACCTCACCCAGGTGCGGGCCGAGGTAGGTGTACAAGCCGTAGAACGCCGTCATGTAGGCCGCGACGTTCAGCAGCAGCGAATGAATGCCGGGAATTCGCAACGCCTTGAGGGTGGAGCTCGGCGCCTCACCGACCGTTCTCATGCCCCAGTCGTGACAACGCGAGATCCCCAGCGTCAACCCCACGGCGGCCAGCGCCAGGAGGGAGAAGACGGCACGCCAGTGCAGCAGATCGGCCAACAGCGCCGCCAGGCCGACCCCGACCACCAGGCTCAGCGTCCATCCCGTCAGCACGAAGCTCAGCGTCTGGCTCTCGCGCCCCTTCTCGGCCACCTGCGCGGTCAGGGTATAGATCGCCGGCAGCGCCACGCCCGCCGCCAGGCCGGCCAGCGCCTGGGCGACGATCAGCGTCCACAGCGCCGGAGAAAGCGCAGCGACACCCAGGGAAGCCGACAGCACCAGCAGCGCCCGCGTCAAGGCACGCTCGGCGCCGATGCGATCGCTCAGCGAAGCCAGCAGCAGCGCACTGCACGCCGTGGCCAGGCCATAGAGCGCCGCGGCCGTTACCACATCGGCGGCGTTGCGGCCCGGAAACGACGCCGCCACCGTGGCGGCGATAGGGCTCAGCGCCAGCGAATTGGCACCGATCACGGCAATGGCAGCGGTCAGCAGGAGAACGCGACGAGAGATCACGGTTCGCTCCATATGCGATTCGAGATTATCATTGAAGAAAAGAATCACGTTCGGAGCAATCACGAAAATGCCGAATTTTGAAAAAACAGAAAACGTTCAGGACAAGCCCCCGGAAGCCCGCCCTCTGGACACCTTCGACCGAAAAATATTAGGCGAGCTGGCGGTGGACGCCGGGCTCAGCTATGCCGAGCTTGGCAGCCGTGTCGGGCTGTCGGCGCCGGCCGTGCACGAACGGGTCAAGCGGCTGCGCGCCACCGGGCGCATTCGCGGTACGGTGGCGGTGCTGGACGGCCCCGCTACCGGCAAGCCTTTCCTGGCCTTCGTGCATGTCGACACCACCGGGGGCAGCAAGAGCCGCACCTTCAGGGCACTATCCGAACTGCCCGAGCTGGAAGAGATCCACTCGGTGGCCGGCGACACCTGCACCCTGCTCAAGGTGCGCTGCGCCAGCAGCAGAGCACTGGAGGGCCTGCTCGCGCGGCTCTACGCCATGCCGGGCATCAAGGCCACACGCAGCTACGTGGTGCTCTCCACCTATCTGGAACGCACACCTCAAGCGGGCATCACCGAGGCGCTGGAAGAGCCGCCCATGGACGAAGCTCCGAGCTGAATTTACTTCATTCCCGTATCTCTTCCGGCACGGCGGTATCCGCCAGTGCCGCCTCACGCTCGAGCAGCGTACGCTTTCTCTCCACCCCCCAGCGGTAGCCGGAAAGCGCGCCGTCGCTACGTACCACCCGGTGGCAGGGCACCGCCAACGCCAAGGTGTTGGTCGCACAGGCCCGTGCCACGGCGCGCACCGCCCTGGGCGAACCGATACGAGTCGCCAGCTCGGCATAGCTTAGCGTAGTCCCGATGGGAATCTCGGTCAGCGCATGCCAGACACGCCGCTGAAAGGCAGTGCCGCGAACGTCCAGCGGCAGAGCCAGCGACCCCTTGGGCGCCTCGACGAAGCCGGCCACCGTGGCCACCCATTCATCGAAGGCAGTATCGCCGGGGGTCAGGCTGGCCGTAGGAAAGCGGTCTTCCAGCTCGCGCAGCAGAGCTTCAGGGTCGTCTCCCAAGGAGATAGCGCAAATGCCCTTGTCGCTTGCCGCCACCAGCAGCGCTCCCAGGCTGCACTCGGCCAGCGCGAAGCGGATCTCGGCGCCTTGGCCACCCGCCCGGTAACGCTTCGGTGTCATGCCGAGCATGCGGTCGGCGCCGGCATAGAAGCGCCCGCTGGAGTTGAACCCCGCCTCGTACATCGCCTCGGTGACCGTCTCACGCTGCGTCATGGTCTGGCGCACCCGATCCGCACGACAGGCGACGGCGTAGGCCTTGGGCGTGAGCCCGGTGACTGACTTGAACACCCGGTGGAAATGGAAGCGGCTCAGCCCCGCGGCTTGAGCCAGCTCATCGAGAGAAGGCAGGTCATCGGCAGCTTCGATGAGCCGGCAGCTGCGGGCAATGCGCTCGGCGTTGCGCTGCGCCAGCGAGCCCTCTTGAGGATGGCAGCGCCGGCACGGCCGATAGCCGGCCCGCTCGGCCGCCGCCGCGTCGGCATGGAACTCCGCGTTCTCGCGGCGTGGCCGGCGCGATGGGCAGGTCGGGCGGCAATAGATGCCCGTGGTGCGTACCGCGTAGACGAAGGCGTCATCGGCGTTCGCATCACGATTCGATACTGCCGCCCATTTCGCCTCATCGGAATCGAAGGCGGTAAGTGAGTCGCTAGTTGTGTCGATCATGGCGGGCCCCCGCTGTGGCTTCGGCGTTCTCCGAGAGTTCAGGATGAGCCCGATCCCCGCCTGGCACACTCCGTCTCTTGCTTTCAAAGTGAACTGCTCGTGCGCTGACAAACGCAGCATAGCATCACCGGGCCGCTCATCTTTTGACGGCAAGAAGCGGAGTGAGGGCTTACCTCAGCATCGGCAAGGTGGGTATGGGGTCGCATCGATCTCATATCCACACCAAGGAGAATATTGCCATGAAACGACTTGCCGATAAGGTCGCCATCGTCACCGGAGCCAGCTCGGGCATTGGCCATGCCACTGCCCGCATCTTTGCCAAGGAAGGCGCCAGCGTGATAGTGAGCGCTCGCCGCCAGAGCGAACTCGATGCCCTGGTCGAGACCATCGCACGCAACGGCGGTACAGCCATTGCCGTCGCCGGAGACGTATGCGACGAACAGTCAGCTCAGCGCCTGGTCGCCACCGCCCTGGAGCGCTTCGGCGGTCTCGACATTGCCTTCAACAACGCCGGCATCGTCGGGCCGATGGGGCCACTGCAGGAGATGGCGCCGAGTGACTGGAGCAGCGTGCTGGATACCAATCTGACTGCCGCTTTTCTAGGGGCCAAATACCAGATCCCGGCATTGCTGCAGCGTGGCGGCGGCAGCCTGTTGTTCACCTCGAGCTTCGTCGGTCATACCGTCGGCATGCCCGGCATGTCCGCCTACGCCGCCAGCAAGGCCGGCCTGCTGGGCATGATGAAATGTCTGGCGACGGAGCTGGGGTCCCATGGGATACGCGTCAACGCCCTGCTGCCCGGTGGCACCGACACGCCTGCCAGCATCACCAACGCCCCGGATGCCGGACCGGAAGTCCTGGCCTTCGTCGAGAACCTGCACGCACTCAAGCGCATGGCCGTACCGGAAGAGATCGCCCGAGCGGCGCTCTATCTGGCTTCCGACGACGCTAGCTTCGTTACCGGCACCGCAATGCTGGTCGACGGTGGCGTCTCCATCAGCCGTACATGAATCGTCAGGTAGCGGTACCGCCTTACGGCACCGCTACCTGAGTAGCCCCACTGGGCGCTAGCCCCTTCAACCAATAGGGCGCTTAAGGAGACGCTGAACAAATCGGCGAGCGAGATGAAGCGGCTAGGTTCGTTCCCGACGAACCAACGCACTTCCCACATCCCTGTGGGTCGCAAGGCGCACGGAGCACAGTGCCGAGCGAAGCGACAAACAGCCGTAGGCTGGCCCCGAAGGGGCGAGAAGCCGAAGGCGTCGAGTCAACCGGAGCATATGGGGTATATGTGAGGATTCCGACGGTCCGACGCTTCGGCACCGCGCAACGCAGCGATTCGCTCGCGCAGGCATTTGTGCAATGTTTCCTTAACGCAGCAAGGGTAATTGACCGCATATACGAGCCACCGCCTTCCTCGGCCCGGCCAACAGGATTCCCTGGGGCACTTGCTCACCGAATGAAGTTGAAGTGATGCGCAACATGTAGTCCGCATAGTCATTCGCTTCGAATGCAGCGCGCATATAGGCAAAACGAATCGGTAATTCCTCTGCAGCATCAAAGAGAGCGGGCAGATCACTCTCAGGAGCGCAGAGAATAGGTAGGGGCACTGTGGTAATGCCTTTGAGCAGAATGCCATCGGCGGAGGTTGTATCGCTTCCCACCAAGTCGGGCACCTGCTTCCCAAGGCTCATGCCAAGGACGGCAGCAAAGTTGGATGCAAGGCCAGCAGACAAGCTGTCAGAAAGGATGATGACGGTTTTCATGGACATAATGGCGGCTCCTTATTGGTTCTGAAGCCTGCAAGGCCAGCCGCGTTGAGTATTGAAAAAAATTGACCTTTTTAACCGCATCGGCCTGCTACCCTTCCCAGACGACACCACCCCCGGCAAGCACTTACTTACCGGGCAGGGCTTACCCTTTCGCACTTGGCCGGGTTGGCCTGGCTCATTGGCAGGAGGCAGCATGGATTTTCTCGTCAATCTGGACGTGGACGATCTGGAGCGCGGCATCGACTTCTACGTCCACGCCTTCGGCCTTGAGGTCGGCCGCCGCTTCGGCGATGACGGCGTGGAGATGATCGGCGGCCCGGCGCCGATCTACCTGCTGGTCAAGGCCAGCGGCTCAGCGGCCTATGCTACAGGAGAGCCCGTACCCGGCGCGCAGCGCCACTACACGCGCCACTGGACACCGGTGCATCTGGACGTGGTAGTGAATGACATCGACGCCGCAGTGGAGCGCGCCATCGCCGCCGGCGCCACCCAGGAGCAACCCATCGTCACCGATCGCTGGGGCAAGCTGGCGCTGATGGCCGACCCTTTCGGCCACGGCTTCTGCTTCGTGCAGTTCCTGAATCGCGGCTACGACGAGATCGCAACCTAAAGCCTGCACGAGTAGTATCGGGCACACATGACAACGACAACACGGAACAGCCATGATCGCCGTTATCTTCGAAGTCATTCCCAAGTCCGGCCGCCGCGACCAATACCTCGACATCGCCGCCAGCCTGAGGCCGCTGCTCGACGAGATCGACGGATTCATCTCCATCGAACGCTTCGAGAGCCTCACCCAGCCGGGCAAGATCCTCTCGCTCTCCTTCTGGCGCGACGAGCAGGCCGTTGCCCAGTGGCGCCAGCTCGAGCGCCACCGTGCAGCCCAGACACAGGGCCGCGAAGCAGTCTTCGACGACTATCGCCTGCGCGTGGCCACGGTGATGCGCGACTACGGCATGCACGAACGCGACCAGGCGCCCGCCGACAGCCGCGAGCGCCACGATACTCCGTGAGCGCCCGCGGCCTGGCCTACCCTATCGCCGCGACGTCGCTACCGGCTGGCGGAACACCAGTGCCAGCCCCAGCAGGATAAGCGTCATGCCCGCCAGGCTGAGCATGGGCAGCGCATTGCCCAGGAACAGGTAATCCATCAGGGCGGTGACCACCGGCACCAGATAGAACAGGCTGGTGACGTTGACCAGATTGCCGGCCTGGATCAGCCGATAGAGCAGCAACTGCGCTACCACCGAGATGACCAGTGCTAGCCACAGCAGTGGTATCAGGAATTCCCAGGCAGGCGCAAACGCCACCGGCTGGACCGCAGCAAAGGGCAGGCACAGCACCAGGCTAGCCAGGTACTGTAGCGGCAACACCTCGGCGGGCGCTTGTCGGATGCGCTTCTGCATGATGGCACCCACCGTCATGCAGCCCAGCGCCCCCAGAGCGAAGCCCACGCCCGCCAGGGAAAAGCGCACCAGCACCACACTCTGATAGACCACCAGCACCAGTCCCAACAGCGCCACGCAGAGCCCCGCCATTCGTGCCGGGGCGAAGCGACGCTCCAGCAGCATCAGGGTGAGAATCGGCTGTATGCCCAGCACGGTGGCCAGCACACCGGGTGTGATGCCCTGCGCCATGGCGAGGAAGTAGCAGATCGAGTAGGCCCCGACCATCAGCAACCCCGTGGCAACGACGTAGATACGCGACCCCGGCTGAGGCAGCCAGCGCCGTCGATATATGCCGATGAGCACGAGACACAGCAGCGCCAGAGAAAAGCGCAGTAGCAGAAAGGCAAAGGCCGGGGCATGTTCCAGCCCCCACTTGGTGAAGATGGCGCCACTGCCCCACAGCAGCACGAAGAGCGCCGTGGACGCATGGGCGGCCCAGGCAACGGAAGGATTTGTCATGATGAAATCACCTGTCTAGAAACGCACAGGCCTCAGCCGGCATCGAGCAGGCGATGCCGAACGACAAAAGCTGAGGCAGCTTGGTGGGCTGGGAGTCAGCCCAGAGCGCGCATGGGCGGCGGAGAAACGCCGGCCACGCCGAGCCCCGCTGGTGGCGAAACGCCGAACGGCGGAGCGACAGGTGAAACGGGGGGTGGCGATACCGCACGCACCGACGCCATGGCCAGGACGGCCATCGGTGTGGAGAGCGAAGTGCGTATCGGCAAGGTCATGTCAAAGCAGTCTCGTTGCGGTTGCCAGACCTGACGAACATAGCACGAATCGCGTGAAGATCAATCTTGTCCCAGACGAGCCAAGCCCCGCCCCGGTAAGTCCTTACTTACCAGGACGCTTCGAACACAGCAGATCAACGAGCTACCGAGGCACATGCTCGATGGCATCGTGATCGACCAGGTTCCATTCGCCGCTGTTGCGATACAGCCGCTTGCCGAGACGCGGGTAGTCGGAAACGTCCTGCGCCAGCCGCTGGCCTACCACCAGGCATACCAGCGGTTCGTCGCCGTCGTTGTACATCTCATGGGCCACGCCATTGGTGGGACAACCGATGAAGTCACCGGGGCCGATCGGCTGCTTGCGCTCGCCGATGGTGGCCACCCCACGCCCCGAGAGAACGTAGATGGCTTCTTCCTCATAATGATGCAAATGGTATTCGGTCGAGAAATGCCCAGGCGGCACGCTGATGTGGTGTATCCCGAGCCGAGTCATGCCCACGGCATCCCCCAGCGACTTGTTGATGCGCACGGCCTGAGCATTGAGGAAGTGCACCTTCCTTATGCCCTCAAGAGCTTCGATATCCTGCGCCGATAGGTACATATCGCTCCTCCATCGAGTCGAGCGCCGCCGGGGCTTCGCCTGATCTTAGCGTGCCCGGCGGCGCTTGGCTTTCTCAGCTTGTGCTTGCCTAGGCAACCAGTCGCGACTCTAATTCACGCAGGCTCACATGGCCCTTGAAGTGCCCCTTTCCCGTCGGCTGCTCGCCGCGCTCGATGGCGCGGGCGAACTGCACCGCCGGATCGTCGTCCAGCCGGCGCAGGTAGCCCGCCAAATTCTGGTACGCACCTTCCAGATCAAACAGACCGTAGTTGCGGTTGTGGTACGCCACCCAGCGGCCGACGCCGGTAAGGTAGGCATCGGCGACGCTGCGCTCGCCCAGCAGCCATTGCCGGTCGGCGAGCAAGCCATCAAGGTAGGCGCACTGCTCGGCGATGTCGGTGCGGGCGACCGTCAGCAGCAGTTCCTGATGACTGGCGTCGACGCCTTTGTCGGCCAGCGGACCGATGCCAGCGGCACCGTCATATAGCACCCACAGCGGATTGAAGGCGGCGAAGAAATCCGAGACCAGATAGGACAGCATCTGGTGCAGCCGATCGGCTTCCGCGCTGCCGTGGCGAACGCCAAGCGGGTGCTCGGGGTTGCGCGATGCCGCGTGCAGCAGAATGGCCAGGCTTTCGCTCAGCATTTCATCGTCTTCGGTGAGCAGCGCCGGGGTTTTGAAGCGCGGATTGACCTTGGCAAAGCGTGCATCCCACGGCTGCTCCATCATTTCCATGCGGCACAGGCGATAGGGCTTGCCCAGCCACTCGAGCGCCACGATAGAGCCGAACGAGCAGCCTTGCGGTACGCCATAGAAGAGAACGGGTTCCATTGTCTTGCTCCTTGTTGAGAGAGAAAAGCTGAGTGAAAAAAGTGAGTGAGAAAAGCCAGCGCCCTCTGCGCCTGGCCTTGTCAGCAAGGTAATGGCTAAATAGGGCGAATCATGTCCTATTGAAAACAGGAACCTTCAGTGTGGCCAATCCCACCGTTCGCGTGCTGACACTGCTCGAACTGCTGCAGGCCCACCGTCACATGAGCGGCCGGGAGCTGGCCGAGCGGCTGGGGGTCGACCGCCGCACGCTGCGACGCTACATCCAGGCGCTGGAAGAGCTCGGTATCCCCGTCACCACCGAGCAGGGACGGCACGGCGGCTACCGCCTGATGCCGGGCTTCAAGCTGCCACCGCTGATGCTGACCAGCGAAGAGGCGCTGGCTGTCTCGCTGGGGCTGCTCGCCGCTCAAGGGTTAGGCATTGCCGAAACGGCACCGGCGCTGGACACCGCGCGAGCCAAGCTGGAACGGGTCATGCCCGCCAGGCTGAAACAGCAGGCACAGGCACTGAGCGAGAGCGCCCGGCTGGAGTTGCCCTCGGCCAGGGCACCGGGCGACGAGCGCCTGCTGCTCTTGTTCGCCACCGCCACCCAGGCCCGCCAGCGCGTGCGGCTCGACTACCGCGACGACCGGGAGCAGCACACCCAGCGCGTGCTAAACCCCTATGGCTTGGTCTTCCGCGGCGGGCGCTGGTACGTCAGTGGCTGGTGCCACTTGCGCCGCGACCTGCGCAGCTTTCGCCTCGACCGCATCATTGAGGCCACCCCGCTCGAGGCCAGCTTCGACAGGCCGGCCGACTTCGACCCGGCCGCACATCTGGCCCGCAGCATCGCCAACCTGCCCCGCGCCACCGCCGTCAGCGTGCGCCTGCACACAGATCTCGCCCATGCCGTCGAAGAGTTGGGGCGCCATATCGGCGTATTCACTCCCGACGGCAGCGCCGTGCTGCTGCATGCCCGCACCGACAGCCTGACTTGGTTCGCTCGCCAGCTCGCCCATCAGCCCTACGAATTCGAGATCCTCGATCCACCGGCGCTTTGCGACGCCCTTGCCCAGCAGGCCGCCCGCCTCCAGCGTCTGGCCGTGCCAACTGGCCGTTAAAAAATAAAGCGGCATGTCGAAAGCGACTATGTTGAATCGATGTAGGGAAGCGGTACCAACAAAAACCCCTGGAGATTCACCATGCAGCTTTCCACTTACCTGATCTTCGACGGCAATTGCCGCGAAGCCTTCGAGTTCTACCAGCGCTGCTTCGACGCCAAGCTCGAGGCTCTGGCTACCTACGCCGAAATGCCCGCCAGCGAAGGCATGGAGATACCTGAGGAAGCCAGCAATCTTGTCATGCACGCACGACTGCGCATCGGCGATCAGACGCTGATGGCATCCGACAATTCCCCTGCCTGTCCCGCGCCCTATGAAGGCATCAAGGGCGTCAGCATTGCGGTAGGAGTCGACTCCGTTGTGCAGGCCGAAAAGCTCTTCAATGCGCTGGCCGACAACGGCACTGTGCAGATGCCTCTCGATGAGACCTTCTGGGCACATCGCTTCGGCATGCTGGTGGACAAATTCGGCGTCGCCTGGATGATCAACTACGACAAGGGGGAGCAGGCCGCCGCCTAGCGCAGCACGGCTTCCTCTCTCAGCCGCCCGGCCAGCAGATCGATAAAGGCCCGCACCTTGGCCGCCGGGCGGCGCCCCTCTCGATGCACGATATGCACAGGCAGCGGCGGCGCCTCGAACTCCTCGAGTACCGTGACCAGTTCTCCACGTTCGAGCTGCGGCGCGATCTGATACGACAGCAAACGCGTCACGCCCCAGCCGGCGGACGCTGCCTGCGCGGCACCGTCGTTGACGTTGATCACCAGGCGCGGCTTGACCCGGTACGACACTCCCTTCTCTCCAGCCTTGGGGAAAAACGTCCACTCCGACTGCAAGGAGATGCCGCTGGCCATGACGATGCGATGCTGGCCGAGCTCATCCGGATGCTGCGGCCAACCTTGACGCTCGAAGTAACTGGGAGCACCGCAGACTACACGCCGCACCTGACCGACGCGCACGGCGCGTAGCGACGAGTCGGGCAGCTCACCGATCCGCACCGCCACGTCGAAACCCTCGTCGACGAGGTTGACCACCCGATCCAGAAACACCGCATTGGCGTTGACCTCGGGATACTCCTCCAGGTAATCGAGCAGGGTCGGCAGCACGAAGAGCCTGCCGAACAGCACCGGCGCGGTCACGTTGAGCTGCCCGCGCGGCATGGCGGCAAGCCCCGCCGCCGATTCGTCGGCCTCCTTGACGTCTTGCAGGATGCGGCGGCAGTCGTCGAGATAGCTCGCCCCCGCTTCGGTCACCCTCACCACCCGGGTCGTGCGCGTCATTAGCCGCACGCCCAGCCGCTCCTCCAGCTCGGCAATGGCACGCGTCACGGCGGGCGGCGAGAGCCCCAGACGGCGGGCCGCCCCGGCAAAGCTCTCCTCCTCCGCCACGGCGAGGAATACCGTCATCAGGTGAAAGCGATCCATTTATTGTTCCGAAAAAAGAAATGACAAATTGCATTCTATGACGATTCTTCAATATTTCGAAATTAGGCAAGCTTGCCGTGTCCGCAGCTCACGCTGCGACGCCGCTCATAAAGCGGGCGTTCAAACCAAGAGGAGCTTTGCCATGAGCCGTATCAATGTCGTCAGTCTGGAAACCGCCGATGCCGAGCAGAAGGCACTGTTCGATTCGATTCAGTCACAACTGGGCGTGGTGCCGAACTTCCTGAGGGTGTTTGCCAATTCACCGAAGGCGCTGGAGGCCTTTCTCGGCCTGCACGGCATCGCCAAGTCGGGCCGTCTCGACCTGCGAACCCGGGAGCGTATCGCCCTGGCGCTGGCGCAGCAAAACGGCTGCGAATATTGCCTTTCCGCACACTCGACGCTTGGCCAGGGCGCCGGGCTGACCAGCGACGAGATGGCCGCCAATCGCCGCGGCACCAGCCAGGACGCCAAAGCCGCTGCCGCAGTCGCCTTCGCCCGCGCCCTGGTCGAGCACACGGGCGAGGTCACCACGGCAGAGCTGCAGGCCGTGCGCGATGCCGGCTATGGCGACGGCGAGATCGTCGAGATCATCACCCATGTGGGCTTGAACCTGCTGACCAATATCCTCGGCAAGGCCAGCCGCGTGGAGATCGACTTCGACCGGGTCACCCTGAATTCGGTTGCCTAACCGTTGCGGTGCCGCTCTCCCTGGGCGGCACCTTTCGAGGAACTTCACCATGACACGTGCCTTCAAGACGCTCACCTATACCCCTTCGGTTCGCGCCGCCCAGGCTCGCTACGGCAGCCGGGAAAACACCAAGCCCGTCGACCCGGCCGAGGTCGAACGTGACGTTCTCGGCGCGCCGGTTCGCGAGTTCATTGCCGCCCAGGACCACTTCTTCATGGCCAGCATCGGCGAGAATGGCTGGCCCTATGTGCAGCACCGTGGCGGTTCGCCCGGCTTCCTGCAGTGCCTTGACGACCACACCCTCGGCTTCGCCGATTTCTCCGGCAATCGGCAGTACATCAGCGCGGGCAACATTGCCCATGACGACAGGACGATGCTGTTCCTGATCGACTACGCCAACCGGCGGCGGCTAAAGATCTGGGGTCGGGCACGCATCGTCCACGAAGAGGACGACGCTGCCCTGCTGGCTCGGCTGGAGGTGCCCACCTACCGCGCCCGGGTAGAGAGAGGCGTGGTGATCGCCATCGAGGCGTTCGATTTCAACTGCCCACAGCACATCACGCCGCGCTTCACCGTGGAGGAAATCAGCGAACGCTTCCCCGCCAACAGCCCCGATGCCGCCTTTTGAAGGCAATGAACGGAGTGATTCCCATGATGAGAATCGGCAAGTTGCAGGGACATACCGCCTTGGGAGGGAACATCATGAATCTGGGCAATATCGCGACGTGGTTCAAGCAAGGCCGCTACCGCTCTGCCAACCATCGCCAGCATGTCGCATTGAAAGAGTGCGACGCCCGTATGCTGCGCGACATCGGGCTCTATCGTGAACGTGGCCGGCTGATGCCGCTCCATCCGGAGCGAGAAGAGCAGTGACTGTTTGGCTCAGCTCTTGAGTCGAACAAGAGGCGAGCAGGCGCATGTCACATTACGCCCACCTGAATCGTCATGACAGTGACGGCCACTCGGCCTTCGCCTCTCTACCTAAGCGATTCAGGAGCCACACATGAGCCAGAGCACTCTGTTCATCACCCACAGGGCACTGCCCGGCAAGCGCGACGAGGTACGCCGCGCCTGGGAGACCCACCTGGCGCCCAGCATCCAGGCGCGCCAGGTCCACGACGTTTATTACTACTGTTACGATGACAGCGATCCCGACACCATTCGCGTCTTCCAGCGCTATGCCGTCGGCGCGGATCCACAGGCTTTCATGCAGGGGCCGGCCTACGATGCCTATATGGCAGCAGTATCGCCCCTGCTTGCCCATCCGCCCGTGATCCACGCCGCCACGGTGGCCTGGGCCAAGGACAGCTCAGCGCCGATAGCCGAGACAGCCTGATGCCTTCTGCCGATTTTCTGCGCTTCGAAGAGGCCCGCCCCATGCTGCTGGGGCTGGCCTATCGCATCCTCGGCTCGCACGCCGACGCCGAGGATGCGGTGCAGGACACCTTTCTCAAATGGCAGGCAGCGGATCGTGAGGCCATCGATACGCCCCACGCCTGGCTGACCACTGCCTGCACGCGACGCTGCCTCGATCTGCTGGGCAATGCCCACCGGGCCAGGGTCGACTACGTCGGTGCCTGGCTGCCCGAGCCCATCCCGACCGCTGCCGTATCCGATGCGGAACGCAGCATGCAGCTGGCCGACTCGCTCTCCACCGCCTTCCTGCTGCTGCTGGAACGCCTCTCGCCCAAGGAGCGGGCCGCCTACCTGCTGCATGAGATCTTCGACACGTCCTACGCCGAGATCGCCGCCATGCTCGAGCTCAAGGAGCCGGCCTGCCGCAAGTTGGTTTCCCGAGCGCGAGCCAATCTTCAGGCCGCCGAACAGCGCCATGCGCCACCGCGAGAACGCCAGCAGGCGCTGCTGGAAGCGTTCAGGCTCGCCATCACCGAGGGCGCCACGGCACGGCTCGCCAACCTGCTCTCGGCCGAGGTTCGCCTCAGTGCCGACGGCGGCGGCAAGGTGCCCACCCTGCTCGAGCCGCTGCACGGCAAGTCGGCCGTACTCGACTTCCTGGCCAGCCGTCTGAGCCAATACTGGGCCGGCTATCTGTGGCGCGTGGCCGACATCAACGGCGGTCCCGGCTTCATGATGTACCGAGAGGGAAGTGTCGTCGCGACGGTGACCTTCGGCTACGACCGCTCAGGCCAGGCCACGGATATCTTCATCGTGCGCAATCCCGACAAGCTGACACGACTGACGTCATGACTGGCGCTCGACTATCGCACGGCAGCCGCTCTCTCTGGCTTGGGGATCCAGCAGCCCGACGATCCACTCGCGCACGGCGGCGATGGCCGGCTCCTCGAGCCGCTCGGGCGGATAGACGAGCTGGAAGGGCGCGGCCTTCACCTCGGGGCCGAATGGCTGAACCAGGCGCCCCTGACGCAGCTCCTCCTCGATCAGATACCGGCTCATCAGGGCTATGCCCTGGCCGTCCAGGGCAGCGGCGATGCCGTGGGTCTCGTCGGAGAACATCAGTCCGGCGCTGACGTCGAGCCCCGGTACCTGGACTTGGCGCTGCCAGGCCGCCCAGTCCAACGGCGCGGGCGAAGAGAAGTGCAGCAGCGTATGGCGCACCAGTTCGGCCGGTTCACGCAGCTTCAGCACGGGGCTGCAGACGGGCACGAAGACATTGTCGAACAGCTTCTCCGCGACCAACCCGGGCCAGGGGCCATCGCCGTAGCGAATCGCCATGTCGGCGACGACGCCATCCAGGGCGACCGCTTTGTGTGAGACCTGAATGCTCAGGTCGATCTGCGGGTGGGCATCGCGCAGCAGGCAGACCCAGGGTAGCAGCCAGCGTGCTGCCACGGCCGGAGTGGTCGAGAGCGTTACCGCCTGCCGCGTCGGCGGACGGCGCAGCTTGGTCACCGTCTCGGCGATGGCATCGAAGGAGTCGCTCAGCACGGTGAGCAGCGCCTGGCCCTGAGTCGTCAGCACCAGCTGGCGCGGCCGCCGCACGAACAGGGCCACGCCCAGGCTCTCCTCGAGCTGGCGTATCTGATGGCTGATCGCCGTCGGCGTGACCGAGAGCTCCTCGGCAGCGCGCTTGGCGCTGAGGTGGCGCGCCGCCGCCTCAAAGGCGCGCAGGGCGGAGAGAGAAGGCAATCGTCGCGGCATCATGGATGAGTTTTATTTTCCGAAATCGAAAAAGAATCGTCGTTTGTCGCCCTACGTAGCTTCAGGCTTATATGAAACGAGCCACAAGCAAGGCTGAGAACAATTCATTCAATAGATCCTACACCCAGTGACGGAGAAAACCCATGACGCGTTTACTTCACCTCGATGCCAGCCCACGCCCCGGCCGTGCCGGCAGCCACGACCACGGCTCGCACACCCGCCGGCTAACCCACCACTTCGTTTCCCGCTGGCGCACTCTGGAGCCGGATGCCGAGGTCGTCTATCGGGATATCGGCGCCAATCCGCCTCCTTTGACCAGCGTCGAGTGGATCGAGGCGGAATTCACGCCGACTGAGCAAAAGACAGAGGCAATGAAAGCCGTGCTTGCCGAAAGCGATGCCCTGGTGGATGAGGTCATACAGGCCGACATCCTGGTGCTTGGCGCCCCCTTGTACAACTTCGGCCCCCCGGCCGCGTTCAAGGCCTGGATCGACAACATCGTCCGCATCGGTCGTACGGTCGATTTCGACATGCAGTACGGTGCCCACCCCTTCATGCCCCTGGAATCTTACATGCCGCTGCTGGCCGACCGAAAACGGCATGCGGTGCTGCTCTCCTCTCGCGGCGGTTACGACTTCGACCCAGGGCGCAGCATGGCGGCATTCAACCATCTCGAGCCGGGCGCGCGCACCGCCCTGCAGTTCATCGGCATCGGCGGCTTTCACAGCATCGCCATCGAGCATCAGGAGGAAGGCGGCGAGGCGCTGGCGGCTTCGACCCAAAGCGCCCTGGAGCGCATCGACCGGCTGGTCGAGCAATTGCATCGTGAGTTCGCCACGTCGCGCCTGACGCAGCCGGCGTGACGACTGCTCTCAGACGACCGAACACCGGGGCGCCTGGCGCCCCGTTATGCATGTCACCGCTATGAGGCCTGACTGACCGCCGCCTTGTCGGTCACCGGGTCGGCCTTGGCACCGGCCGCCTCACGGCGCTCCGAGTAGCGGTCCACCAGCGTTTCGGCATGGGGCCTCAGCAGCAGGGTGAAGCGCACCAGTTCTTCCATCACGTCGGCGATGCGGTCGTAGAGCGGCGAGGGGCGCATGCGCCCGGCCTCGTCGAACTCCTGGTACGCCTTGGGCACGCTGGACTGGTTGGGAATGGTGAACATGCGCATCCAGCGCCCCAGCAGGCGCAGCGTGTTCACCGCATTGAACGACTGCGAGCCGCCGCTGACCTGCATCACCGCCAGGGTGCGCCCCTGGGTGGGCCGCACCGCTCCCATGCTCAGTGGCAGATGGTCGATCTGGGTTTTCATCACGCCGGTGATCTGGCCGTGGCGCTCGGGGCTGCACCACACCTGCCCTTCGGACCACAGCGCCAGCTCGCGCAGCTCCCGCACCGCCGGGTGATCGTCGCCCGGCACCTGGTCCGGCAACGGCAGGTCGGAAGGGTCGAAGATCCGCGTCTCGGCGCCGAAATAGCGCAGCAGCCGCGCAGCCTCTTCCACCGCCAGGCGCGAATAGGAGCGCTCGCGCAGCGAGCCGTAGAGCAGCAGGATGCGTGGCGGATGGCCCAGCGGATCGGGCAAGCCCTGGCCGGGCTGCCGCAGAGCGAAGCGCTCGTCGAGGGCCGGTAGATAGTCGGGGTCGTTGAGCGTGCGAAGCCTCATGTCGCCTCCTTCAGGGCGTGGGTTTGCAGGACGAGCAGCGCCACCAGGGCGGCAAGCCCCAGGGCCGAGGAGAACAGCAGCGCCTGGGTGCCGAAGCGCTCGATCAACAGGGCGAAGGCCAGCGGCGCCAGCGCCTGGCCGAAGCGTGCCGGCACCATCAGCACGCCCTGGCGCAGGCCATAGCCATGGGGGCCGAAAATGGCCAGCGGCAGCGTGCCCTTGGCGATGGTGAGAATGCCGTTGCCGGCACCATGCAGCAGCACGAACAGCGTGGCCAGCGGTGTCCCCAGCGTCATCACGCCGAGCGCGCCAATGGGATGCGCGATAACGGCCAGCTTGGCCGAAAGCAAGGGATGAAAGCGCTGCAGCAGCGAGAACTCGAGCATTCGTGCCGCCACCTGGGCCGGCCCGACCAGCGCTGCGGCGGCAATGGCGGCGGCGGGCGAGAGGCCGGCGATCTGCAGCAGCCACGGCAGGTGTGCCGCCATGGCGGTACTGACAAACCAGGTCACGGCGAAGACAAAGGCCAGCAGCGCCATGGGCAGCCAGGTCGAATTCGCCTCGGCGACTGCCGTCTCGGCGTGAGGCGCGGGCGGCTGGATACCGAATGGAATCAACAGCCGGTTGAGCGGCAAACCCAGCAGCAGATGTACCGCCGCCCAGGTGAAGCAGGCGCTCTGCCAGCCGAACTCGGCGTTGAGCCAGCCGGTGATCGGCCAGCACACCGTGCTGGCAAAGCCCGCCAACAGTGTGATACCGGTAATGGCGCCGCGCGCCTCGCTACCGTAGAGCCCGGCCAGAGTCGAGAAAGCCGATTCGTACAGTCCCATCCCCATGCCGACGCCGATCACCAGCCAACCTGCCCATAGCAGCACGGGCCCATCCGCCAACCCCAGCAGCACCAGGCCCAGGGCAAATACCAGGCTCGAGGCCGCCAGCACGTCGCGTCCGCCAAAACGGTCGATGCGCCTTCCCACCGCCGGCCCCAGCACGGCCGACACCACCAATGCCGAGGAGAACGCCGCGAATACCGTGCCCGTGGCAAGGCCAAGGTCTCGCGCCATGGGCACGGCTAGGATGGCTGGAAGATAGTAGGTCGAGCCCCAGGCCAGCGTCTGGGAGACGCCCAGGGCGACGACCACACCGCTGCGCGAGCTCATCGCCTACCTCGATCATCGAGGTATCTGGGCCTGAAAAAATGCGCCGCGCTCATCCTTCCCGCTCCTCCCGTTTCACTGCCCCCGCAGCCATGCGACGGCTCTCGACGATGCAGTCCGTGGCCTCCAGCCAGGCATCCACCGCCACCTGAAAGGCATCCCGCCCCTTCTCCGTCAATGCGTAGACCTTACGCGAGCGCCCCTGCACCACCTCATTCGTGGACGCGAGGTAGCCCCCCGCCTCGAACTCGTTGAGCACCGGATAGACCGTGCCCTCCGAGGGACTGCAGCAGCCGTTGGTGCTCTTCTCCACCGCCTGTACCACCTCGTAGCCGTGCATCGGTTTGCGGTGCAGCACGCTGAGCACGAAGAACTTCGACAGCGACATCTTGATCGTGCCGCGCCAGTACGAAGGATCGCTGTAGTCGGGGATCCGGCGACCGGTGGCCGCTTCGGATTTCGCTTTGGTCATAGTGGAAACCTATACCTCGATGATCGAGGCGTCAAGCAGATGGATGTCACCGCTTTATGGCTTACCCAGCCCAAGCCACTCCAACAACGACCTGGCGAACGCTTCCGGCTCTTCCAGTTGGGGCGTGTGGCCACTGCGCTCGAACAGCCGATAGGTAACGGGTGGCAGGCCAGGCAAGCGGGATTCCCAGAGCGTAGGCGGCACGACATAATCATGGCGCCCCATCACTACCAGTACCGGCGCGGAGAGATCCTCCACACGCCAGTTGAACTCGTAGTCGACGAAGAAGTCACGAAAGGCCGTGAAAGCCTCGGTGTCGATCGGCACCCCATGCCAGAGAGGGGCGGCGTCGTAATGCAGGTCGTACCAGAAGCGTGGGCCTTCGGCCACATAGCGCGCGACGAACGCTTCTCCCGGTGGCAGAGCGGCCAGCGCCTTCTCGTCGAGCAGGACCTGGCCGCGCGTCAGTGCCGCCTTGCGCTCGCTCGAGGCATGGGTTTGCCAATAGCGATGCCCGGCTTCCAGTGTGCCCCGAACGTCACAGGGTGGTGTGCCGATGAGCACCAGATGGGACACCCTGTGGGGATATCGCTTGGCATACGCAAGGGCGACGTTGCCGTGATGGGAGTGCCCCACCAGCACGAACCGCTCGAGACCCAGCCGGCTGCGCATGGCCTCGATATCCTCGCAGTACGTCTCCAGGGTAATGGCCACCCGCCCCGTGTCGAGCTTGCCGGCGAAATGGCGAAGATCCACGAAGATCAGACGACACGATCCGTGCAAGCTCGCCGGGAAGGTGCGCGGATAGTAGACGGCCGAACCCAGGATCAACAGTGGCAGGCCGCGACCCTTTTCGACATAGGAGAGCGCCGCTCCAGGCACCTCATGGGTACCGCCCCCGGAAGAGCGGAACCCAGGGCGCGGCCCGGAAGGCTGGCCAACCTCATTCGTCATGAGCTCATCCCCTGGCTGCGTATCGACGCTGGACGTAGTGAATGGCAGAACCATGCTCGCGGTGAGGATCAAATACGTCAACAAGTACAACACTGCCCACCTGTCGAACTACCGCGACACCAGCGGCGATATCTTCCACACCTATTCGGCCTACGGGCGCGGCGATGAACTCGTCGACGGTACCTACGGAACACGCCCGGCTTATAGCCACGACACACCGTCACTGACAGCGAGCGCGCCGCTTATCGAAAGCGTCCCTCGCCTCAGCGCCATTCAATGGAGGTAGGCGACGTGGAACCGGGGAGGATTGGATGATTGCCGTGTTAGTCGTTGCATAGGGAATGATCTCATCGATCAACCGTTCCAAATGCTCGACCGATTCGAGATGAGCACGGGCAATGAAGCAATCGTCGCCCGTAATACGGTCGCACTCCGTGATCTCCGGCAGTTCCTGCAGCAAATCAACGACCCGTTGCAACTGTCCCGGTAGCGGTCGAATACGCAACCATGCTGCGAGTGACAAGCCCAATGCACGCGGACTGATCCTGGCGGTATAGCCCTCGATCACCCCCGCCTCCTCCAAGCGTTTGATCCGCTCAGAAACACTGGGCGGCGACAGACCAACGAGGCGTGCCAGCTCTGCAATACTGGTGCGCGCATCGATAACGAGCGCTTCCAGCAACTGCCGATCCGTTGCATCCGGCACACCATTTTCATATCGAAGGCGTTTCATGGATTTTACCTTCCAATTTCCATTTATCAGGTGAAAACGTCCTTATTTAACACATGCCATTACCGCTTCCTTTCTTCACATAATAAGAAAAAAGGAGCTGTCATGCCTCCGCCGAATGCCACTCTCAATCGGGTTGCCGAGGTTGTCCCACCCCATGTCTGGTTCGGGGTGAGCGCCGTATTCCATTATCTTGGCCCCGCCTTCGCCGTACTGCTCTTCCCTGCCGTCGGCGTACTCGGCGTGGCCTGGTTCCGGATCGCGACGGCCGCCCTGTTCTTCGCTCCCATCACCCGGCCGTGGCGAACAATCCGAAAGGCCGATCCCCGGACGAGGTGGCTGCTACTGGGGCTCGGCGCCTGCCTGGCGATAATGAACACTTCGTTTTATCTCGCTCTCGACCGTCTGCCGATGAGCTTGGTGGCAGCCATGGAGTTCGTCGGCACCATCGCCGTCTCCCTCTATGGCCTGCGCACATGCCGCAACCTTCTGGCACTAAGCCTGGCAGTATTGGGCGTCTTGCTACTGGTCGACTTGAGATGGTCCTCCGATCCTTTGGGCCTGTTCTGGGCCACCCTGAATGGGGCTCTCTTCGTTGTCTATTTAGTGCTTGGACACAAGGCGGCCAGGGAAGGCGCCAGTGGCGGCGTCGAACGTCTGGGAGCAGCCATGGCGATTGCTTTCTTCATTCTCGTGCCAATCGGACTTGTCGAAGCAGCCAAAGCCTTCGGCGTAATTGAGCTGGTGTTGGCGGGTATCGCCGTGGGTATATGCTCCTCCGTCATCCCCTACGTCTCCGACCAACTCGCCATGTCTCGTTTGCCGCGAGCGACTTTTGCCCTCTATCTCGCCATCCTGCCAGCAACAGCCACCGTTATTGCGGCGATCATGCTCGCTCAGATCCCGACCCGACAGGATCTCGCCGGCATCGCGCTGGTCATGGCTGGCGTGGCCCTGCATATGCCTGCCAAAGCATCAGGTTGACCGAAGCATTACCCATAACGCCGCCGCACATGGTCGCGATAGCCTCCCGGCGTCAGGCCGGTCACGGCCTTGAAGTCGTGGATGAAGTGGGCCTGGTCGAAGTAGCCGGCGGCAAAGGCGGTATCGGTCAGCGAGGCCCTCGCCCCGCCCTGCTTGATCAGCTCGCGGCTGCGGGCGACGCGCAGCAGCCGGGCATAGCGCTTGGGTGAGAGCCCCACATGGCGCTGAAACAGCCGCTCCAGGTGGCGCTGGCCGAAGGGCAGCTCAGCCACCAGCGTGGCGACACTGGTCTGGCCTTGGTGGCGCTCGAGCCAGTCGAGGGATGCCGTCAGGGCCGGCACCTGTGGCGCGGCGTACCGCCGCAGCCGCTGGAGTAGATAGCCCTCCAGCAGCGCAATGCGCCCCGCCGGATCGGGCGTCTCGAGCAGCCGCTCGTGCAGCGCCTCGAGTTCGAGCCGGCGCAGGGCCTCGCCCGGCGTCAGCCCCCCACCGGCCAAGACCGCCAGGGATTCGCCCAGGAACGGCAATGCCATGCCCGGCAGGAAGCGTACGCCCAGCAGCTCGAGCTGGCTCCCCACCGTCAGTCGCGCCGTGCGCCGCTTGGGTCCATCGACCCAGCAGGCGCCGTGCAGCCGCTCACCGTCGCGCTCCAGCGCGTCACCGAAGTTGAACAGCAGACCCGCGGCGCCATCCGGGTGCATCAGCTCGATGCCGGCCGGCTCGCTGCCCCCTTGCGCCTGCCTTTGCGCCTGCCAATAGCACTGCACGTAGGCACGCAGCGCGGCACTGGGCGTGAAGTACCGCAACACGAGGCCGGTGCCACCTGGCGGGTACAGCTGGAAAGCGGCGCTCATGTTGGGAGCCCTTCAGTGCATAGAAAAAAGTACAACGATTCTCAAATTCCGGCGGTACAGTAGAAGCACGCTTTTCTCAATTACACATTCATATTAACGGAGCCTTACATGGAAGGAAGACGAATCCTGGTGGTCGGCGGCGGCGCCGGCGGGCTTGAGCTGGTCACCCGCCTCGGCCGCCGTCTGGGACGACGCGGCAAGGCGGAGATCACGCTGATCGACCGCAACCCCACCCACATATGGAAGCCGCTGCTGCATGAGGTCGCCACCGGTGCGCTAGATTCCAGCATCGATGAGATCTCCTATCAGAGCCATGCCCAGCTGAACGGCTACCGCTTCCAGCGCGGCACCCTCGAAGGGCTCGACCGCGACGCTCGCCAACTGCGCCTGGCCCCGGTGCTCGATGAACACGGCGAGGAAGTGTTGCCGCCCCGCAGCCTCGAATACGACCTGCTGGTGTTGGCACTCGGCAGCGTGAGCAACGATTTCGGCACCCCCGGCGTCGCCGATCACTGTCATTTCCTCGACAGTCCGGCCCAGGCCGAGGCCTTCCGGCGCGACATGCTCAATACCTTCCTGCGCTACAGCGACCCCGAGCGGCGAGAGCATCCGCACCTCACGGTGGGCATCGTCGGCGCCGGCGCCACCGGCGTGGAGCTGGCGGCGGAGCTCTACGACGCCTCGCGCATGCTGCACAGCTACGGATTCACCGAGATGGACAGCCGCCACCTGGAGGTTCACCTGATCGAAGCGGCGCCGGACGTGCTGCCAGCCCTGCCCGAGCGCATTCGCAGCGCCGTGCGTACCGAGCTGGAACGCCTCGGTGTGAAGGTGCACACCAGCACCCGGGTGGTCTGCGTGGAGGAGAGCGCCATCGTCACCGCCGACGAGGAGCGCATCGAAACCGACCTCAACGTCTGGGCCGCCGGGATCAAGGCACCCAACGTGCTGCGCGAACTGGGGCTGAGCCTGGATCGTAATCAGCGCATCCAGGTGGAGCCGACCCTGCAAAGCGTCGACGACCCCAACATCTTCGTGCTCGGCGACTGCGCCAGCTGCCCCCAGCCGGACGGCAGCGTGGTACCGCCACGAGCGCAGGCCGCCCACCAGCAGGCCCAGCGGCTGTACAAGAACCTGCTCGCCCGGCTCGAGAACGGCACCCTCAAGCCGTTCCGCTATCGCGACCGCGGCTCGCTCATCTCGCTGGCCCACTTCGAGGCCATCGGCAGCCTGATGCGCGGCGCCTCGGCGCGCAGCCTGTTCATCGAGGGGCGCCTGGCCAAGTTCTTCTACGCCTCGCTCTACCGCATGCACCAGCGCGCCATCCACGGCACGGCCAAGACGGCGCTGATTCTGCTCTCGGACGGGCTCAACCGCTTCATCCGCCCGCGCATGAAGCTGCACTGAGGTCGAAAATCTACAATCGAGGCGATAAGCGCCGCGCTAGGGTGGGGCTTCCAAGTTCTTTCGGAGCCCCACCCATGCGCATGAACTACTTCTCCGCCAGCCCCGCCGGCCTCAAGGCCATGCTGGATCTGCAGCAACACGTTCACCAGGCGGCGGAAGCGGGTGAGCTTGGCGATGGCCTGCTGGCGCTGGTCTATACCCGCGTCTCGCAGATCAACGGCTGCGCCTATTGCATCGACATGCATACCAAGGACGCACGCAAGGCCGGTGAAACCGAGCAGCGGCTGTATGCCCTGAACGCCTGGCGCGAGACGCCCTTTTATACCCCGCGCGAGCGCGCCGCCCTGGCCTGGGCCGAGGCCAATACCCTGATCGCCGGAAACGGCATCGACGAGGCCCTGTACGAGGCCACCCGCGAGCACTTCTCCGAGAAGGGCATGGCCGACCTCACCCTGGCGGTCTGTACCATCAACGCCTGGAACCGGCTGGCGATCAGCTTTGCCGCCGATGTGGGAAGTCATCAGCCCAGCTGAGCGGCCCAGTTGAGCGATTCACCGTTCCCCATCACCCTGACAGCGCCTTGCGCAGTCCGCCAAAGCGGCGCCGGTACTGAGCCGGCGTCAGCCCCACCTTGCGCCGAAACAACCGCCCGAAGAAGGCGCCATCCTCGTAGCCCACCGCCTCGGCAATGGCATCCACGGGCGTGGTCTCGGTCTCCAGCATCTGCTTGGCCTCTTCCAGGCGCAGGGTGTGCACGTATTCCATCGGCGTCAGGCCGGTGGCCTTCCTGAAACGGCGGTGGAAGCTGCGCTCACTCAGCCCGGAAACCTCGATCAGCGAGGCCACTGGCGAGGGCTCATCGTAGTGTTCCGCAACCCACGTCTGACAGCGGGCGATAACGGCATCCTCGGCTTGGCGGGTGCGGGCGAGCATGGCAAAGGGAAGCTGGCCGGCGGCATGCCAATCGATCAGGAACAGCTTGGCGAGGTGCATCGCCTCATCGACACTCGCCAAGCGGGCGACGAGATAGAGCGCCAGATCGCTCCAGGAGGTGCCGCCCCCGGCCATGACCAGGCGGCTGCCGATGCCGCCGATCACCAGGGCGCGATGCGGATGCACTCGCACGTCCGGATAGCGCCCCAGCACGTCGCAGTAGGCCCAGTGGGTGGTGGCATCCTCGCCCCGCAGCAGCCCCGACTCAGCCAGCAGCAGGGCGCCCGAGCAGGCGGTCGCCAGTATGGCCCCTTCGGCATGGCAGCGCTTGAGCCATGCGACTTCCTCGCTGTAACGCCCCTCGATCACCGCTTCGGGCGGCAGCGCGATCTCGGGGATGCACACCACATCGGGCACCCAATCCAGACCGGCATCGGGAACGACGCGCACGCCGTTGGCGACGGTCATTTCACGCGTACCGCTGCGCGCCACCACCCTGGGCATGAACAGCGACTCGCCGGCCTTGCCCTCGATCAGAGCGGGCCAGTCGCGTCCCGCCGAGGCGAAGACATCGTAAATCCCATACAGGGTGGAAGCCGCCACTTCGGGAATCGCCAGCAGCGCGATGGTGGGTTTGTGCATCGACATGGCGGAAACCGCCGGTTTTTGTCCGTAGGGACTTCAGTGTAACCCAACCGTGAGCGCCACAATGGGTTCTCCGCAATACCCAACGAAGCCCTAACGAAGTCCAACAACAACCTGGAGACCCCCATGACAGCCCAAGCACAATCCCAAACCGACGCGCCCGCCGCTATCGACGCCACCCGCGTCGCCGGCTTCGAGAGCCGCTTCGTCACCGCGCTCAACGAAGCCGCCATGCTGCAGCTGATCTCGCTGGCCCATCGCAGCGGCCTGCTCGCCCAATTGTCCGACGGCGAGCCGGTGACCAGCAGCGAGCTTGCCGCCAAGACCGAGCTCAATGAGCGCTACGTACGCGAGTGGCTGGGCGGCGCCACGGTCGCCGCTCTGGTCGAGCACGACCCGCAGGCCATGACCTATCGCCTGCCGCTCGAGCACGCCGCCCTGCTGACCGACAGGGGCGAAGCCAATCTCGCCGTATTCGCCCAGTACCTGCCCTTGATGGGCCAGGTGGAGGACGACGTGCTGGAATGCTTTCGTCACGGCGGCGGCGTGCCCTACACCCGCTACACCCGTTTCCACGAGGTCATGGCCGAGGATAGCGGCCAGACCGTGCTGCCCGTGCTGTTCGACGCCATTTTGCCGCTGGCGCCGGAACTCCCGGCAAGACTGGAGCAGGGCATCGACGTGCTCGATCTCGGCTGCGGTCGTGGCCTGGCGCTGATGAAACTCGCCGAACGCTTCCCCGCCAGCCGCTTCGTCGGTTACGACCTCTCCCGGGAGGCCATCGGTTGGGCGACGCAGCGTGCCGCACGGCGGGGGCTCGGCAACCTGCGCTTCGAGGAGCGCGATCTCAGCGACTTCGACCTTACCGCGCCGGCCCAGCGCTACGATCTGGTCACGACCTTCGATGCCATTCACGACCAGGCCCACCCGCTGAATCTGCTCAAGGGAGTTCGTCGCACCCTGCGTCAGGATGGTGTCTACCTGGCCCAGGACATTCACGCCTCGAGCCATCACCACGGCGACCGCGAGCACCCGATGGGGACGCTGCTCTATACCCTGTCGATTATGCACTGCATGAGTGTCTCCCTCGCCCAGGGCGGCGAGGGGCTGGGTACCATGTGGGGCCAGGAGAAGGCGCGGGAATATTTCGGCAAGGCCGGCTTCGGCAGCATTGAGGTTCACCAGCTGCCCCACGACATCCAGAACGACTACTGGGTGCTCAGGCCATGAGCCGACCGTCGACGATCAGGCTCGGCTCAGGCTTCCAGACTCACCGCCTGCCCGGTCACCACGATGCCGCCTGACAGGGGGATGTCCACCTGCAGGCGGCTGGGGCGGCCCATCGTCTCGCCCTGAATGATGATCAGCTGAGCGGGCGCCTGGAGCAGGCCGGCATCGCGCAGGTAGCCGCCCAGTGCCGCGGCCGCCGCACCGGTGGCGGGGTCTTCCACCACGCCGCCCACCGGGAACGGGTCGCGGGCGTGGAACCGCTCTGCACTCTCGCGCCACACCAGTTGCAGCGTGGTCAGGCCCTCGCGCAGCATCAGCGCCTTGAGCCCTTCGAAGTCATACTCGAGCCGTTCGAGGCGTGCCCGCTCCTTGCACGCCAGCACCAGGTGCCAGGCCCCGGCGTAGGCCCGCGCGGGGGGTATCTCGAGATCGAGCTCCTCGGCCTGCCAGCCAAGCAGCTCGCGCACCTCCTCGACCAGCTCGGGCTCGGCGGGGCGAAACTCCGGCGTCACCGACACCAGCGAGGCCTGCCACTCCCCTTCCACCTGGTTGACCGTGACCATCACCTCACCCACCGCCGTATCCAGCATGTAGCTACCCGCCCCGCTCAGCCGGCCCATCTGCACACCGCCGGCCACCGTGGCATGGCCGCAAAAGCTCACCTCCGCTTCGGGGCTGTAGTAGCGCACCGTGCGCCGCTCCCCCTCGGCCGGGGCAATGAAAGCGGTTTCGGAATAGCCCACCTCGGCGGCGATACGCTGCATCTCCGCCGGTTCGGGCAGTGCATCACCCAGCCACACCCCGGCGGGGTTGCCGCCGCTCGGGTCATCGGTAAAGGCCGCAAGGCGATAGAGAGTGCCGCTCATGGAAAGCTCCTCATCACGAAAGCTCCTCGGGGGTGGAAAGGTGCCCAAATAGTGGGGGCCGTTGGAAAGGATAGAACAGGCAGCACGATGGCGAAGCGACTATGTTTAAGCCTTTCGCAACCGGCATGCGCAGCACTTACCACACACAACAAAGCACCCGAGGCGATCATGAAAGTGAAACGCATCATGGCCAACACGGCGACAGAGGAGCTCGACAAGGCAGCGGCATTTTACGGCGACATCCTGGGCCTCGACCTGCTCATGGACCACGGCTGGTTCCGCACCTACGGCTCGGACGCCAAGATGACGGTGCAGGTGAGCTTCGGTACCGAAGGTGGCTCCGGCACGCCCGTGCCCGATCTCTCCATCGAAGTCGACGATATCGAAGCAGCGCTGGCCCGCTTCGAGAAAGCGAGCGTGCCCATCGAGTACGGCCCTGTCAGCGAGCCCTGGGGCGTGCGACGGTTCTACGTTCGCGACCCCTTCGGCAAGCTCATCAACGTCTTGCAGCATGAGTAAGTGAACCGCCCCAGCCAGGCATCGGCCTGTCTGGCTCGTCTTGTGGCCTCACCCCTCGGTTTGCAGCAAGCCCGTAGCAAGCTGTCGGAATGCCTCCACGGCTTTCGGCAGCACGGCGCGCGGCTCATCGGCGGCGGCGATCCACAGGGCGGCATTGAGTGCCGCACCGTTGATCAGGCGAGCGGCGGCTTCCGCATCCACCGCCTTGACCGTGCCTTCATCGATCAGCGCCTGAATGGTCTGCGTGGTACGTAGCAGGCAGGCGTTCTGGTTGGGCCATTGCGAGGGATCGCCAAGCACCGCCGGACCATCCAGCAGCATGATGCGCTGAACCTCCGGCTCCAGCGCCATCTCGATATAGGCCACGCCCTCTTCGAGCAACCCTTCCCAACGGCTTGCCGCGCGGGCCTGAGCGACCAGCATGCGCTCTACCATCTCCTGATCGATCTGATCGACCACCGCCTGCATCAGGCCCTGCTTGCCGCCGAAGTTGTGATAGAGCGCCCCGCGGGTCAGCCCGGCTTCGGCAGTAAGCTCATCCATCGAGGCCGCTGCATAGCCCTTGCTCGCGAAGGCCTCTCGGGCGGCCCGAATGAGCTTGGCCCGGGTTTCCTCCATCTTCTGCGCACGTTTCGTCGCCACGCCTGCTCCTCACGCAATCTCAAAATTTCACATACGCAGCGTATGTGCATTGACATACGCTGCGTATGCGGCCAGCATAATTCACATACGGGCCGTATATCAATGCCGGCCGGGTAAAGGAAAACCCGGCTTGGCAACACCAATCACCGGATTCAGAACCGGAGTAGAACGATGGCCAAACGCGATGCAGTCTTCCCTGCCGGTAGGCAGGCACTCTACGAGATCAACCGCTACTCGGCGGCAATCCGTTCGGGCGACTACCTGTTCGTCTCGGGCCAGGTCGGCAGCCGCGAGGATGGCTCCCCCGAGCCGGATTTCGAAAACCAGGTTCAGCTCGCCTTCGACAACCTCTCGGCCGTTCTCGATGCCGCCGGTTGCACCTTCGACGATATCGTCGACGTAACCACCTTCCACACCGATCCCGCCGCCCAGTGGGAAGCGATCGACAGGGTTCGCACCAAGGCAATCGGCGAACCGCCCTACCCCAACTGGACCGCCGTCGGCGTCAACTGGCTGGCGTGTCAGGCGACACGTAAAACTGACCCCCAGGCGACACGGAAAACTGACCCCTCCGTGAGCTCACCTGGAGGGTCCA
>JAAQTN010000024.1 GCA_011742915.1 Billgrantia desiderata
CCAGGTCACCGTCGTAGAACCGGAAAAACAGGTGGCCTAAAAGACCTCAGAGGCGACAGATTCCTTGACAACTACCGAAGCCGTCCTCTCCACCAAGGTTTGCTAAAAAAGTTGTCCTGTAAATCTTGTAATTGTTGTTTTTCATGATATAATATACTCCTAGAAAAGTGTTAATAGTCTTACCGGCGGGCAACCGGAATATTAGTATATCATAAAGTTATCAAATATGCAACTATTTGATAACTTTTTTATTGCTAGTCTTAAATTAGTTGAGCATATACTCAACTTGATGAGGAAAAAGTTGAGTATATGCTCAAAGAGTTGAGTATATGGATAACTAAAGTTGAGCATATGCTCAACTCACTTTTTTTTAGACAAGTAAAAGTGCTGTAAATATGACGACAAATCTTTGCTTATTTACTACCTTCTCAGTTTAATAATTTTTTTATTGAAAACAAGCCAAGCCTTCGGCTCTTTTTTGTTTTTAATCCTATGCGGTGGCTTCGCCACCTAGGTATTGAAGGGTGGAATATTTAACTTTTTTATAGCTTTAAACATTTGCTCAGCACTTGCCCCTTCACTGTAAATATCGAATGTCACGGTTCCCGTTTCATGACCGACTATTGAGGCTATGATAAGAGGTGGGGTATCAATGTGCTGTAAAGCTGTTATAACCGTCTTTCTGATGCTATGGAAAACATAGCGGGCATCATAGCCCATTTCCGTTTTAAGTCTGCCAAAAGCCTTACTGTGGGAGTCTGAGCGAATGCCATACTTATTACCGCCAGAGCTTTTTATTAGGTAGCCGTCGCTTGATTTTGTCGCTAGCTCGTCAATTAACTCCTTGAGTTTAGGATGGATTGGTATTTTTCTAATGCTGGAATCAGTCTTCCCTTCTTCAATGAAAAGACACTTGATACCTTTTTCCTCAATGATGTGCTCAGTTTTAAGCTTGCATATTTCTTCAATACGACACCCAGTATAGCTTGCTATCTTTATCATATCGGCAAGTTCCAGCTTTCCTTTTGCTACTGCACCACTGTGAAGCTTGGGCAAGTCTTCAACTTGAAAAGGGAGCCGTTTTTCTTCTTTTTTCTTACCTTTCTTAATTGATGGCAGGTCATGACCTTCAAAGGGCGGGGACTTCTGCTTGTATTTCGTGCGATACTCACGATTATACTTATACATCCATTTGTGAAAACTATTTCCAGCATACAAATATTGCTTTTTTGTTTTCGTGGCGACTGCCAGTGTTTCTAAAAAGCGATGAACTGCTCCGAATGTAAGATCGTCGCCATTCTCCTTGAAATAAGCATCCATCTGTTTGATTTTTGATATTTGGGTATCGACTGTTTTTGTTGATATACCCTTGATTTCTTTTTGATATTTCTCAAACTTTTCAAGTTGCTTGTGAGTGAAGGGTAGCTTTGTGCTGTATTTCTTCTGAGCTTTCGGCCATTGGTTCCGCTCTGCCTCGGCCAAGGGTTGTCCTTGGCGGGCATTACGGATCTGTTTCCGCCATGCATGAAGGATTGGCAACTTCCGCTCGTTCGCCTCTCGCCTACTGCCAGTTTTCAAGGTCTTTGTCAATGCCTTTCGACCGCCGAAGGCTTCCCGCACATCCTCGGGTATATCGAGCCTTACGTGATACATGCCTTTTTTCTGAATTAAGTGGTCAGCCATATCATGGTTTCCTGTTTGAACCAGGCTATGGTAGCTCAAAAAATAGTCATTTTCTAACCAAAAACTCTAACCAAAAGGTTAAGTAACCCCTTATATTTCATATAAAACAACAGCTTATGTGTATTTTCAGAAAGTCCCTGTCCCTCCGCCACCTTGTCTTTTAGAATCAAGCGCCTACGGGCGCTTTTTTCGTTTGCCCACCATCCAACCCAACATCATGCAGATAGGCGGCATGCTCACCGCATGCCGCCTATCTGCATGATGTTTCGATCAGTCGCTCAATGTGAGCTGACTGACGTGGATCCCCAAGGCTGCCGCCGCTTTCTTCAAGGTGGCATGCCGTGGCCTGGCGGTGGGTCGCTCCCACTGAGCCACTTGGGCTTGGGAGACTTTCATGCGCTCTGCCAGCTCGGCCTGGGTCATGCCCAGGTACTCACGCCAGCAGCGCAACAAAGGCAGATCATCGGTCAGATGACGGCTTACCACTTCATGTGGCAGTGTCAGGGCATCGACTTTACCTGCCCGCTCCACCAGCTCGGTGAATTGCTCCAGCGGCACCACGGCATAGCGACGACCGGCCTGCTCACTGATGTGATAGTCAATATGTGCATTCATCGCGCTTTCTCACCTCCTCGATGGAGACGACCTTCAATTCGGACTCGACGTCGAACAAGACGCGATAGCGTCCCACTCTCATCCGATATTGGTATCGGTGATTCTTCAGGCGTTTGATGTCATTGGCCTGCATGGCTTCGGGCCAGTCCTTGAGCGATCCGACGCTCTCGACGATACGACCCCGCTCCGGCAGTGGGATCTTCTTCGCCTGTTTGGCTGCCTTCAACGTCCACTGTACATGATGCGTCATAAGTTTTTATAAGCTTATGGGTGAGGGGCCGGCTCTGCAAGCCTGGCAGAGCGACAGCATGACGTAGCGAGGATACATCGCCTGGTCGGAGGGCGTAATCGAGGAGGTGAGCTGGCCACCAAGCCCCGTGCTCCAGCTCGATATGCTGGCAATCCTAATTCGGACGCTCGTCACCTCTATTGCGGTGCAATATGAGGTGTTAGAATAGCGCCGTTTTTTCATCCCTCCCCTACTACTCCACCCAGGAACTCAATCCATGCCTATCGGCTTTTGTTCCCTCGCCAGGCTCCGGGGCCTTTCCCGGTGGCCAGGCATCGTGCTGCTCGCACTTCTCGCCACGACCTTCAGCCCGGCCGCCTTTGCCGTCACCGGAAGTATTCCGATGACCGGCTCGATGGTCGGTTTCCTGGCAGTCCTGATCTTCGTATTGGCCTACTCCCTGGTCATGGCCGAAGAGAAGCTGCACATGCGCAAGTCGAAGCCGGTGCTGGTTGCCGCCGGCTTGATCTGGACGATGATCGGCTGGGTCTACGTGCAGGCCGGCATGCCCGACCAGGCCGAGCACGCCTTCCGCGAAACCCTGCTCGAGTTCACCGAGCTCATGCTCTTCCTGCTGGTGGCGATGACCTACATCAACGCCATGGACGAGCGCCGTGTCTTCGATGCCCTGCGCTCCTGGATGGTACGCAAGGGCTTCAGCTACCGACAGCTCTTCTGGCTGACGGGCGTGCTGGCCTTCGTGATCTCGCCCATCGCCGACAACCTGACCACGGCCATGCTGATGTGTGCGGTGGTGACCAAGGTGGCCGAGGGTGACAAGCGCTTCATCAACCTGTGCTGCATCAACATCGTCGTGGCAGCCAACGCCGGTGGCGCCTTCAGCCCGTTCGGTGACATCACCACGCTGATGGTGTGGCAGGCCGGCATCGTGCAGTTCTATGAGTTCTTCACGCTGCTGATTCCTTCCATCGTCAATTTCATCATTCCCGCCCTGGTGATGAGCCTGTTCATCAACAATCGCAAGCCGGAGGGCGTGTACGAGGACGTCTGGCTCAAGCGCGGTGCGCGCCGCATCATCGCCCTATTCCTGCTCACCGTGGCCACGGCGGTCGCCAGCCACACCCTGCTCCACCTGCCGCCGGTACTGGGCATGATGACGGGCCTTGGCTACCTGCAGTTCTTCGGTTACTACCTGCGCCGCAGCCTGCCGCGCTCGCTGGAGCGCAAGCGTGCCCGCTACACCGCCCGTGGCGATGAGCGTAAATTGGCTCAGCTGGGCAGCGTGGTGCCCTTCGACGTATTCAATCGTGTGGCGCGCGCCGAGTGGGACACCCTGCTGTTCTTCTACGGCGTCGTGATGTGCGTGGGCGGCCTGGGCTTCATGGGCTATCTGGGGCTGCTCTCCGAGGCGCTCTACCTGGGCTGGAACCCGACCTGGGCCAACATCGTGCTGGGACTGGTCTCGGCGGTGGTCGACAACATCCCCGTGATGTTCGCCGTGCTGACCATGCAGCCCGACATGTCCCACGGGCAGTGGCTGCTGATCACCCTGACCGCCGGCGTGGGGGGCAGCGTGCTGTCGATCGGCTCCGCCGCCGGTGTCGCTCTCATGGGCCAGGCGCGTGGCAACTACACCTTCATGGGCCACCTGCGCTGGGCGCCGGTGATCCTGGTGGGCTATGCGGCCAGCATCGCAGTTCATCTGTGGCTCAATGCAGCCAGCTTCGCCATCGGTTGAGTGGCCGGTGGCACGACGCAAGACGGGGCAGCTTGGCTGCCCCGTCTCGTATGTGACGCCGTCGTATGGAAGCGAGTATCAAAAGATGAGCATCAGCAAACCGATGACCACCAGCAGGCCGATGAGAAAGATGATCCCGGCGGTGCTTGCCAGAAATTTGAGCATGTGACGTCTCCTTGTCGATGCCGATAGCGGTTACGAGAAGATAGAAGCCGCCGTTCAGTGCTGCAAGCGAAGCGGTCGGGACCCGGGCCTCAATAGAGACGCAAGCCGACGCGGGTCACCCGATTGCCGTCCATCTCGCTGACCACCCAGTGAATGCCGTGCCAGTCGACGTCGTCACCCACGACGGGATGACCGCCGACGCGCAGGGACACGAATTCGGCCAAAGTCATCTCGCTCTCTCCGGGGCTCAGGGTCAGGCCGTAGACGCTGGCGATATCCCGCATCAAGGCATCGCCATCGAAGGTGAAAGTGCCGAAGAAGGCGCGCTCCCGCTTCAACTTGGCGTCGCCGCTGAACAGCCGGTTGAGCGCCGGCAGGTCCTCGCTGCGGCCGATGACGCAAATCACGTCGCCAAGCTTCAGGCGCGTGCTGCCCTTTGGATGCAGCATGGCGTGTTGGCGAAACAGTGCCGAAATCACTGCGCCCGAAGGAAAGCGCAACAGGCGGATGGGGACGTCGTCGAGGTCCTGGTTGTCCACCTTGTAGACGAACATCTCGTAGTCGTTTTCCGGCAGGATGCCTAGCGGGCCACGATTGTTGGGGGTCACGCCAACGGGTACCTCGACCTTGGTCCAGCGTGCCATCAAGGGTAGCGTGCCGCCCTGGATCAGCAGCGAGAGCAAGACCACGGCAAAGGCGACGTTGAAATAGAGCGCGGAATTCTCCACCCCCCCGATCACCGGGAAGATGGCCAGTACGATGGGCACCGCCCCTCTCAGACCGACCCAGGAGATGAAGCCGATCTCCCGCCAGCGGAAACGAAAGAACGGCTTGACCGTCAGCAGCACCGCCAGCGGGCGGGCGATGAAGATCAGCACCAGTGCTACCAGCGCGGCCGGCAAGGCGAACTCGAGCAGCCCCGACGGGCTGACCAGCAGGCCCAGGATCAGGAACAGGCCGATCTGACTCAACCAGGCCAGGCCATCATGCACGGGCAGAATGAAGTTGAGATGGCGCCCCGGCTGGTTGCCGATCATCAACCCGGTGAGATAGATCGCCAGGAAGCCGCTGCCGCCAAGGAAGCTGGTGGCGCCGAAAACGCAGAATCCCAGGCCCAGGGCCAACAGCGAGTAGAGCCCCGGGGCGAGGTCCAGCCAGCGCAGCAGTTTCGCACTCAACCAGCCGCCTCCCACCCCGATCACCAGCGCCAGACCGAACTGCAGGGCCATGAACATCGCCGTTGAACCCAGCCCGCGAATGTCGCCAACCAGCAGTTCGACGAGCAGCAGGGTCAGGAAGATGGCCATCGGGTCGTTGGTGCCGGACTCGATCTCGAGCGTCGCACTGACGCGCTCGTTGAGATGCACGCCGCGGCCGCTGAGCATCGAGAAAACCGCAGCGGCATCGGTGGAGCCGACGATCGCGCCGACCAGCAGGCCCTGAATCAGCGTGAGATCGAAGATCCACATGGCGAACAGGCCGACGATGGCGCTGGTGACGAACACGCCGAGTGTGGCGAGGGAGAGCGCCGGACGAAAACCGACCCGGAAGGTCTTGAGGCGGGTACGCAGCCCGCCATCGAGAAGGATCATGGCCAGCGCGAGATGGCCGATCAGGAAGGCCAGCGAGTAATCGTCGAACTGGATACCCAGAATACCGTCTTCGCCGGCCAGCATGCCCAGCCCGAGGAAGATCAGCAGCAGCGGCAAGCCCACCATCGAGGAGATGCGGCTTGCCACGACACTCAGAGCGATAAGGAAGCCGGATAACAGAAACAGTGTATTGATGGTGTCCATGCATGACCTCGAGCCGGAATGGCTCCATTATGCCATGCCACCCTTACTATCGCAGGACGGTCTCAGCTAGCCATGCCTGTCATGACAACGATAAACTGGTCGCTTACCGAAGATTACACTTGCTTTGGAGCTCCATGGCCAAGCTTGATCGCAGCACCATGATACGCCTCCTGGCGATAGCGTTGACGACTGCCCTGCTGTTGCTGCCGCTGTTGCTGCAGGCCGAGCAGGCTGCAGAAGAGGCTGAGCCCCTGCCCGCGCCGCCGCTGGAACTCGATACCGAGGTCACGGTGTTCACCCCCTTGGTGACCAGTGAGGCCCTGGCACCGGGTGGCACCGTGCCGCTGGTCGAGGCGCCCCCCGTCGTCGACGGCGTGGGGGTCATCGGGCACCTTCTGCCGGAGGCACCGGGCGCGCTCGACGAGCACGAGGTAAGCTCGAGCGAGCCCGCGCTGGACGTGCCAACGGTGGTTACTGCCCCGGCCGATCCGATTGTACCGCCACCCACCACCCAACTGAGCGTGACGCTGGACTGGTACCTCAATCCCCAGCATGCCACCCTGCTGATAGCACGTGAAAAAGGCATGTTCCTGCGTCGCGGCCTGGACGTGTCGCTGATAGTACCGGCCGATCCCAACGTGTCCGCCAAGCTGCTGGCGGCAGGACGCACCGATCTTGCATTGGGGCGCCAGACTCAGCTGCACTTGCTGGTCGATAGCGGCATGCCGCTGGTGCGTATCGCCACCCTGATAGCGGCCCCCGTATCGGGGCTGATGCTGCGTGCCAATGCCGATACGGAGAAACAGGAATTGGCCGTGGAAGGCATGCGCATCGGCTATACCGATGTCGATGGTCGTGACGCCATGCTGCAGAGCGTGCTGAGCGAACTGCTGGGGACGGCCAACGGGCTGGATCTGGTGGAGTTGAAGGACACCAACTACGCGATGCTCGATGCCATGCGTGCTCAGGACGTCGACGGCATGATGATGCATCATCGCTACCTGCTGCCGCGCCAACTGGCCGACGAAGGCATATTGACCCACACCCTGCCCATCGAGGAGTTCGGCCTGCCCCTGCATGATGGCTTGATCCTGATGGCCAACCGGGATCAGCTCAACGGCAAGCGCGATGCGCTGCGTCGCTTCGTGTCGGCCCTGGAAGAAGCGGCACTGTGGATCGTCAACCACCCTCTGGAAGCGTGGGCGCTGCTGGAAAAGGCCGAGCCCGCCCTGGCCGATCCGATCAACCGGGAAGCCTGGGCCGGCATCTCTCCGCGCTTCTCGCTGCAGCCGGCGGCCGTGGACAAGGGGCGCTATCTGCGGCTCGAGCAGTACTTGCTGGATGCCGGCATCATCGAGGTGCCAACGCCCCTCGAGCGGCTGGCGATAGACCTGGGGGCAGCAGTTCCCTAGCCGAAGCCAAATGCCGCCGTCAGGCAGACAAGGCGGCGAGGAAGTCGTTGACCTTGGCCTGGAAGGCCTTGGGCTGCTCGGCGTGCAGCCAGTGACCGGCGTCCTGCAGCGTCACCACCTCGGCTGTCGGCAGTACCTCACGCAGCGCGGGCAGCGCCGAATCCGGGACATAGTGCGAACGGCCGCCTCGCAGCACCAGCACCGGGCCATCGAATGCTCCCTCTCCGGCAGGCGCCAGCATGATGTCCTCGTAGCCGGCCTCTATCTGGTCGAGCCCCACGCGCAAGGCCAAGCCGCCGCTGGCATCGCGCTCCAGATTGGTGGCGAGAAACAGCCGTGTGGCGCGCTCTTCGACATGTTCGGCCAGCAGGGCATCCGCCTCGCGCCGGTTTTCCGGCCTGCCGCGCTGAAGGTTGCGCAGGCCGGCAAAGACCGCGTCGTGGCCATGGCCGTATTTCTGCGGTGCGATGTCTGCCACGATCAGCGATGCCACTCGATGCGGCGCCAGGCGCGCCAGGCTGATGACCACCTTCCCCCCCATCGAATGGCCCAGCAGATGAGCCTTGTCGATGCCCAGGCGGTCCATCAGGGCCAGCAGGTCCTCGGCCATTTCGCCATAGCTCATGCCATCGGCGTGCGGCGAGCGTCCGTGATTGCGCAGGTCGACCGCGACCACCCGGCGGTGCTCCTGCCACTGCTTGACGTGGGAGCGCCAGTTGTCGGCGCTGCCCAGCAGGCCGTGGACGACGATGAGCGGAGTGCCTGACCCGCCGCTATCCTGGAAATTGAGTTCGACGCTCATCCTTCCTCCCTTATCTGAGCATGTTGGCTTGAGCATGTGGGGCGTCGTTCAGAGCCGCTGCGGTGCCAGGTCCTGCTGCCCGGTGAGTTGCACCAGCCTGCGGCTCAGCCAGCTCAACAGCACGCCGTAGAGCGGCAGGAAGAACAGCAGGCTGATGCCCAGCTTGATGACATAGTCCACGATGGCGATCTCGACCCAGTTGGCTGCCATGAAGGGGTCGGGGCTGCGATGGAAGGCCAGGGCAAAGAACGCGGCGGTGTCGGCGAGATTGCCGAGCACGGTGGAAACGGCCGGGGCGACCCACCAGGCGCGCAGGCTGCGCAAACGATCGAAGACCTGGACGTCGAGCAGTTGGCCGAGCACGTAGGCGGCAAAGCTCGCCAGGGCGATGCGCGCCACGAAGAGGTTCCACTCGCCCAACGCTTCCAGGCCGGCAAAGCTTCCCCGGGGGAAGACGACCGAAACGACGTAGGAGATCAACAGCGCAGGCAACATGACCCGCATGATGATGGCGCGGGCCGGCTCCTTGCCGAACAGCCTCACGGTGAGGTCGGTGGCGAGAAAGATGAAGGGAAAGCTGAAGGCCCCCCAGGTGGTATGGAAACCGAACAGCGTGAACGGCAGCTGGACGAGATAATTGCTGGCGGCAATGACCAGAATGTGGAACGACACCAGCAGCAGTAAGCAGCGTCGCTGCTGCGCTTCGGACAAGACGAACATGGATGAATCCTTTTTGGACGACCGCCACGGCGGCCGAATCGATGACGAGGGGTGAGGGAACCCTCGCCGACGCCCGTTTGATCGGATGCCGGAATGAGGCAGGGATTATACGTGGCCCGTCGGCACTGGCCAATGCCTGGTCTGAAGACAGGAGCAGACCAAGTGAAGATTGAGCGATGAGCCGCCGGGCGGCGGCTCATCGGTTGAGGATCAGACCTGGCGTGCCTCGTGCGCCGAGCCCACGTCACGCGCCTTCATGGCTTCGTGCACGTCCTGCAGGCTTGCCGGGTCGTCGATGGTCGAGGGCACGCCGTACTCCTTGCCATCGGCGATGTTGCGCAGCAGTTTGCGCAGGATCTTGCCCGAGCGGGTCTTGGGCAGGCGGTTGACCACCAGCACCTGCTTGAAGCAGGCGATCGGGCCGATCTTCTCCCGCACCAGAGCGATCAGCTCGTTTTCCAGGGCGACCTCATCGCCGTCGAAGCCGTCCTTGGGGATGACCAGGCCGACCGGTATCTGTCCCTTCAGGGCATCGTGTATACCGATCACGGCGCATTCGGCCACGGCGCGGTGAGCTCCAACCACCTCTTCCATCTCGCCGGTGGAGAGCCTGTGCCCGGCCACGTTGATGACGTCATCGGTGCGTCCCATGATGAAAAGGTAGCCCTCTTCGTCGAAGTAACCGCCGTCGCCGGTCAGGTAATAGCCGGGGAAGGCGGCCATGTAGGCGCTGTGGAACCGCTGGGGATCTCCCCATACACCGATCAGACAGCCCGGCGGCATGGGTTGCTTGATGACCACGCTGCCCTGCTCCATCGGTGCGGCCTGCTCCCCTTCCCGGTTGAGGATCTGCACGTTGAACCCGGGCACCGGCACGGTGGCGCTGCCGGCTTTGGTCGGCATCGGCTCGAGCCCCTGCAGGTTGGCCGCAATCGGCCAGCCGGTTTCGGTCTGCCACCAGTGATCGATGACAGGCACGTCGAGCAAATCGTCCAGCCAGTGGAACGTCGGCGGATCGAGGCGCTCACCCGCCAGATAGAGCGCCTTGAGGCAGGAGATGTCGTACTGCTGCAGCAGGATGCCGTCGGGATCCTCCTTCTTGATGGCGCGGAAGGCCGTGGGCGCGGTGAAGAAACTCTTGACCCGGTACTGGCTGATCAGCCGCCAGAAGGCACCGGCGTCCGGCGTCTTGACCGGCTTTCCCTCATAGACCACGGTGGTACAGCCGCGTAGCAGCGGGGCATAGACGATATAGGAGTGGCCCACTACCCAGCCCACGTCCGAGGCCGAGAAGAACACGTCGCCCGGGGCCACGTCGTAGATGGTTTCCATCGAGTAATGCAGCGCCACGGCGTAGCCCGCCGTGTCACGCACCACCCCCTTGGGCTTTCCGGTCGTGCCGGAGGTGTAGAGCACGTAAAGTGGGTCGCTCCCCTTCACCGGCACGCAGTCGGCCGGCTCGGCGCTCTCGAGCAGCTCGGACCAGTCCAGGTCGCGCGGGCCGAGTTCGGCCAACTGCTGCTGACGCTGCAGGTAGATGCAGGCATCGGGCTTGTGCTCGCTCAGCTCGATCGCTGCAGCGATGTTCGGCTGATAGGCAATGACCCGGTCGATTTCGACGCCGCAGGAAGCCGCCACCACGACCTTGGGCTTGGCGTCGTCGATGCGAACGGCGAGCTCGTGTGGGGCAAAACCGCCGAATACCACTGAGTGCACGGCGCCCAGGCGCGCGCAGGCGTACATCGCTACCAGCGCCTCCGGCACCATCGGCATGTAGATGACGACGCGATCGCCCTTCTCTACCCCGAGCCCCTTGAGTGCGCCGGCGAACAGCGCCACTTCGTCGCGCATCTCGCGATAGGTCAGCGTGCGCTTGCCGCCGGTGACGGGCGAGTCCCAGTAGATGGCCGGCTGGTCACCTCGCCCCTGATCGACATGATGATCCAGAGCGGCGTGACACAGGTTCAGCTCGCCGTCGGTGTACCAGCGAGCGTGCCCCTGCTCGTCGTACTCGAGAATGGTCTTGGGTGGCGTGAACCAGGGGATCCGGCGTGCCTGGTCGGCCCAGAAGGATTGCGGCTGTTCGATCGAGCGTTGGAATTCGTTCTTGTAGGCTGGCATGGGCATCTGTCCGACATCGAAGAGAACTTGATTGTTGACACTTTAGAGATTTTCTTCGGTTTTTCCTTCATACCATCGGCTAATATCGAGAAAAAAGCCGCGTGTTCGCCATGAGCAGCCGTTGAGTTGTTGACAATGAGACGCAAAAGTCAGAAGTCATGACGAGAAAATAGCGACTTTGGTTGATTCTCCGTTTGACAGGGAGGAAGTCACTATCAATGATGACTAAATCAGCAATGCCATGACCAAGATTGGGCGCTGCCGAACAGCAACGGCCATGACATGTCGTTTGCGCTGTCTTGTCACGGACCGAGGTAGATGCCTGAAGCCGCCGAACCCTGAGTCAAGCCACCGTGGCTCGGGCAATATGGGGAGAACTTTCATGAGCACCTCGCACAGTGCTGCAAGCCGGCTTCTGCAAGCCGGCAACCCGGCCATCGACAACGCCACTGCCCTGCTGAAGGCATTGGCCAACGACAATCGCCTGCGTATTCTGTGTCTGTTGGACGGTGCCGAGCTTTCGGTGACCGAACTCAACCAGCGGCTTTCGCTGAGCCAATCCGCCCTCTCGCAGCACCTGGCGATCCTGCGTCGTGAAGGACTCGTGTCGACGCGCCGGGCATCGCAGACCATCTACTACTCGCTGCAGGGCGAACAGGCGCGCCGCATGATCGACGCCCTGGTGCGCTTGCAGGAGGCGTGAGCGGCTGCATACCTGCGCTCAGCGTTTCTCCCAGCGGCTGGCGTCGAGTCGCTCGAGCACACGCATGATGGCTCCCTCGACGGCCTTGCTGGTTGCCATCCCCAGCCGTTCGCTCATCGGGTGGCGGGTTTCGAGACGAACGCCGACGATGCGTGCCTCTTCCATACGCGATACCAGATAAGCCTCGCTGGTACCGAGCACATCGATCAACCCCTTGTCCAGGGCGTCCCGCCCGTACCACACCTCGCCCGTTGCCACCGCTTCGATATCGAGATCGGGGCGCCGTTCGGCCACGTGACGCTTGAACAGCGCGTGAATGTTGTCGAGATCGGCCTGGAACTTTTCGCGCCCCTCTTCGGTGTTCTCGCCGAAGACCGTCAGCGTCCGCTTGTATTCGCCGGCCGTGAGCAATTCGACATCGACGTCATGGCGCTTCAGCAGGCGATGAACGTTGGGCAGTTGGGCGACGACGCCGATCGAGCCCAGCACGGCAAACGGCGCGGCACGCAGCTGGTCGGCGGCACAGGCCATGAGATAGCCACCGCTGGCGGCAACCTTGTCCACGCAGACGGTGGTCTTCAGCCCGGCCTCGCGCAGGCGATCCATCTGGGCGGCGGCGAGCCCATAGGAGTGCACCAGGCCGCCGGCGGACTCGAGACGCACGACGACCTCGTCTCCCGTTTCGGCCGCGGCGATCACGCTGGAGATCTCCTCGGCGAAGCGCCCCACGCCCGAGGCCTTGATATCACCGCGGAAATCCAGCACCCATACCGTGTGGCGCGGCTCGGGCGGCGACTTGCGACTGCGGGAACGGCTCTTGTCGTCACGCCGGAAGGCCTTGACCAGGCGTTTGCGCGCATTGGGTTCGGTGGCAGCCAGGGTCAGGCGGCGCCGGCGATACTCCAGCCGGTCGTTCAACTCCTCGACTTTCAGCCGGGTGCGATCGCGGCCCTCGCCCTTGATCCGGGCGATGACCACCACCGCCACGACGACCAGCAGCGTGAGTACCGACATCTGTACGATGAAGCGCCCGATATCCATCAGCCATTCATTCACGTTGCCACTCCCTCCGTTGGTTGATTGTCCAATCGTGACCTCGCCCGAGGACATTGACAACGGACTTGATTGAAACAATCGTTTGAAATAATCTCTGACAAACAGGTTTTCAAGTTCCCTGCTCAACACCCATAGGAAATGCCCATGTCCATCTCGACCCTCGATAAACTGCAAGAGCGCTTCGACCCCCAGGCCGCCAAGGGCATGGACGATGTCTTCCAGTTTCACTTCAGCGACAACGGCAGCCACTATCTGGTCGTCAAGGACGGCACCCTGGCAATCGAGGAGGGCGAGCATGACGACCCTTCCGTCTCGCTCTCCATGAGCACCGATACCCTGAAAGGCATCATGACCGGCGACGTCAACGGCATGACGGCCTTCATGACGGGCAAGCTCAAGGCCACCGGCAACGTGATGCTGGCCACCAAGCTCACCAGCCTGTTCCCGAATCGCTGATCGACTCGCGTCGACACAGCGTCGAAGGGCCGCCAACAGGCGGCCCTTCTCGTTTTCGGATGCTACCGCCTGTCATTTGCGAGCGAACCCGCCGGCGACTTCGGCCAGGTGAGTCTCGATCAGCGCCCTGGAAATGGAGTAGGTCGGCGGCAGTTGAGGCAACCGGCCGGGCGTGAACCAGGCGGCATCGGCGATTTCGATACCGTCGATGTGAATGCGGCGGCTGGCGGCCTCGGCGAAGAAGCCCAGCATCAGCGCATGGGGAAAGGGCCAGGCCTGGCTGCGATAGTAGCGTATGCGTCCTACGCTGACGCCCACCTCCTCGTAAACCTCGCGATGTACCGCCTCCTCGGCCGATTCGCCCGGCTCGATGAAGCCGGCCAGCGTGGAGTAGCGCCCCGGTGGGAAGCGCGGACTGCGAGCCAGCAGCATGGCCTCGCCGTGAGTCACCAAGGTGATGATGCAGGGCGAGATACGCGGATAGTTGCGATGCCCGCACTGGGCGCAGTGCATGGCGAATTCGGCATCGAGCCGCGCCGAGGGCGCCCCACAGCGCCCACAGAAGCGATGGTCGCGGATCCAGGCCGCCACCTGCAGCGCGGTGGAGATCAGCGGAAACCAGGATTCAGGGAGGCGTGCAAGCCACTGCCGGCCATCGGGCCAACTCTCGTCGGCATGCTCTTCCACCACCAGCGCAATCGGCTCGTCATGCCAGAAGGCCAGCGGCTGCACGCTCTGCGTCCAGGGCTGCTCCGGCTGCAGCGGGCTGCCGTCCGGGCCGATGGCGATGCGTCCATCGGCCACACGGATCAGTCGTCCCTGCTCACAGCCGAGGGGTAGTTCACGGCGCAGCATCGCCGGCCTCGTGCGTCGAGCCCAGCAGCGCGTCCCAGTGACAGTTGCCCGCCGCCTGACGAATCTGCTCGAGCTTGGCGCGATGAGCGGCCAGTTCCTCGGCGCCGGGTTGCACCACGCGTAGCGTGCCGGCGGGCAGTGAGAGACGCCGAATGGACAGGCCGCTGGCCATGGCTTCGCTGCTGCTGCTCTCCTCTGCATCCAGCGACAGCGCCGTCTGCCCACCGGTCATGGCCAGATAGACTTCGGCCAGGATCTCGGCATCGAGCAAGGCGCCATGCAGCACACGATGGCCGTTGTCGATCTCGTAGCGCTTGCACAGGGCATCCAGGTTGTTGCGCTGACCGGGGTGGCGCTCGCGTGCCAGTTGCAGCGTATCCAGGATTCGACAGTGCTCGGCCACCGGCCCGAGGCGTGGCTCGCCGCGAGCCGCCAGCAGCAGATTGAATTCGTGATCGATGAAGCCGACGTCGAACGCGGCGTTGTGGATCACCAGCTCGGCACCGCGCACGAACTCCCAGAATTCATCGGCCACGGCGGAAAAGACCGGCTTGTCCTCGAGGAATTCGTTGGTGATGCCGTGCACCCCGATGGCCTCGGCCTCGACCTCGCGCTCGGGATTGATGTACTGATGGTAGGTGCGCCCGGTGAAACGCCGGTTCACCAGCTCGAGGGCACCGATTTCGATCAGGCGGTGGCCTTCCCGGGGGTCGATGCCGGTGGTTTCGGTATCCAGCACGATCTGACGCATGACTAGGACTCAGGTTGAGTGATGGTGGGCTTGGCGCTGGTGCGGTGGGCATCGATGGCGGCGTTGGCCAGCGCATCGGCGCGCTCGTTGCCGGGATGGCCGCTGTGCCCCTTGACCCAATGCCAATGGATACGATGGCGCCGGGTCTCCTCGAGCAGTTCGCGCCAAAGCTCCGCATTCTTGACCGGTTGACGATTGGCCGTCTTCCAGTTGCGCTTCATCCAGCCGTGGATCCATTCGGTGATGCCGAGCCGCAGGTATTCGGAGTCGGTCCAGAGTTCCACCTCGCAGGGGCGTTTGAGCGTGCGCAACGCCATGATGGCGGCCATCAGCTCCATGCGATTGTTGGTGGTGTTCGCCTCGAAGCCGTTGAGGGTCTTCTCGTGACTGCCACTTTCCAGTACGGCCCCCCACCCCCCGGGGCCCGGATTGCCACGGCAGGCACCGTCGGTGTGTATCGTCACGCTGGGGAGGGGCTGATCGCGGTCGCTGTCACTCAACTTCGGTGGTCCTTCTGCTTGGTTCCGGCGCGGCACTTCCGACACGCGTTGCATGACCCAGGGCGCCGCCGCCCAGGCTGCTCTGAATGCGCAGCTTGGGTCGCTGACTCTGAACGAGGCGCGCTCGGCGTCTGGCCCGAATGACGTAGCTGTCGCCCAGCGGCACGTTATGCCGCCGCCCGAAGGTTTCGAGGGTGGCATTGCTGGGCAGACTGCCGGGAAGATGAAAGCCGCAATAGTCTACCCGCTCGATGCGAAAGTCGACAAACGCCAGCCAGTCACGGAGCTTCGATGGCGTTCTCCAGTGGCCGCGCCAGGGCAAGCGGTTACGCCGCCTGGGCGAGAGCCGTGCCAGGCCGGTCACGCCCAGCGGCATCCAGCCCAGCACGATCAGGCAGCCATCGTCCGCCGTGACCCGGGCCGCTTCCTGCAGCAGCCGGTGCGGTTCGTCCACGAGTTCGAGCAAATGGTGCACGATGACCAGATGCAGGCACTCGTCAGGCAGGGCAAGCGCATCCAGCGGACAGACCAGGCTCGATGCAGACTCGGAGAGCTCGGTGATGGGAGCCCAGCGAATGTTGTGGCGGATGGGTGACATGTCGGTCAGCGAAGGCCCCATTCCCAGCTCCAGACTGTGGCCGCCGTGCAGGCTTTCGCATACGGGACCCAGACAGGCCCGTTCGGCGCGCCAATGGGCCTGACCGTTCTCGCTGGACCAGTAGCGATGCCCCTCTCGGTACAGCTGCGCCAGGGTGGCCGCTGCGTGCGGATTTGACATTTCCGACCATTACCTCCATGATCACCGGTTTTGCAGGCAATTTTTGGCAAATTGGCCGCTATTCGTCGCCATGTAACGCATGCTGGCGACCCCCAAGTGACGCCGGACGCAACGGGAGACACCGGCGAACTGCATTCATTTCGGTTGACATTCGGTTGACGACGCAACAAGGACATACTGCCTATGCTGAGCGTGACACCGATTCCCGCTTTTAGCGACAACTATATCTGGCTATTGCGCCAGGATACGAGCCCGGAAGCCTGTGTCGTGGATCCAGGCGATGCGGCGCCGGTCATCCAGGCGCTGGAGCAGGAAGGCCTCTCCCTTGGCAGCATTCTCGTCACTCATCATCATCACGACCACACGGGTGGCCTGCCGGAACTGATCGAGCGCTATTCACCCGAGGTCATCGGCCCCGACAACCCGGCCATTGCGGGCCTGACGCAGCGCGTCGGTCAGGGCGACACCTGTCGCGTGCTGGGTCGTCGCTTCGACGTGCTAGAGGTGCCCGGCCATACCCTCGATCATATCGCTTTCTTCACCGCCGGCATCCCGCCCCTGCTGTTCTGCGGCGACACGTTGTTTTCCGGTGGCTGCGGCCGACTGTTCGAAGGCAGCCCGGAGCAGATGCACCGCTCCCTTCAGACCCTGGCCGCCCTGCCGGACGATACCCTGGTCTTCGCCGCTCACGAGTACACCCTGGCCAATCTGAGGTTCGCTCAGGCGGCAGACCCGCACAATCGTGACGTTGCCGATGCCCTGGCGGAAGCTCGGCGTGCCCGTGAGCACGACCGGCCTACTCTGCCCAGCCAGCTTGCACGCGAGAAACGCATCAATCCTTTCCTGCGCTGTGCAGATCCGGACGTGCGTGCCACTGCTTCTCAGCATGGCAATACCGAAACCGTCCAGAGCACCTTTGCGACCCTGCGGGCCTGGAAAGACGGTTTCTGAGAACGTTTTTCAAGACACGGCTTTTCAAGAATCGACGCATCCCATGGGCAGCTTGACCGCTCAAAGCCCAGAAGGAGAACGTATGACCTATCGAACGACGAGGCAGTGGACGCTGGCACTCGCCGGCGGCATTGCCATGATCGGCGCGCTGTCGGCAACCAGCCCGGCGCTGTTGGCCTCCCCTCATCCGGGCGCCACGCCTGCCTTCCCCACTCACCACTTCTGGGACGACCTGAATCTCGAGGCCATGCCGGGAGATGCCTGGGAGCGGCTGCGCGAGAACCTGGCGTGGCAGGAGCGTCGCCATGACGCTCGGGTGCAGCATTGGATCGAGCATTACCGCGCCAACCCCGGCAACGTGGTCGAGATCATCGAACGCGCCCGCCCCTGGATGGCCTGGATCACCGAGCAGGTGGAACGGCGAGGACTACCCGGCGAAGTGAGCCTGATCCCCTTCATCGAAAGCTCCTACGACCCGCACGCCCGCAGTCACCGCGGAGCTGCCGGCCTCTGGCAGTTCATGCCCGGCACCGCCGACGCCCTGGGGCTGCGCCGCCAGGGGGGCTACGATGGCCGCCTCGACGTGATCGCCGCCACCAATGCGGCCCTGGACTACATCGAGCTGCAGGCTGAGCAGTGGTACGAAGGCGACATCGAACTTTCGCTCGCGGCGTACAATGCCGGGGCCGGCACGGTCAACCGCGCACGGCATGCTGCCCTGGCACGCGGCGAAGCCGGCGATTACTGGCAACTGCAGCTGCCCAACGAGACGATGCAATACCTGCCCAAGCTGAACGCCATCGCGGCGATCATCGACGATCCCGACGCCTACGGTGTCGCTCTCCCCGAGATCGACGATGCGCCCGCCTTTGCCAAGGTGCCGGTCAACCGGCCCATCGAACTCTCCCAGCTGGCCCGGGTCACCGGCGTGGACGCCTCGGAGCTCTCTGCGCTCAATCCCGGCCTGACCAACGGTAGCGCCAACCCCTCCACCGTCGAGGTGGTGCTGGTGCCGGTCGAGCAGGAACAGGTGGTGCTGGCCGAGCTGAGCGCTCCAGCCCCCCAAGCGCCGGCTGGCGACAGCCAATATCTCGTGCAGCGCGGCGACAGTCTCTCCGCCATCGCGGCGCGCCACAGCATCAGCGTGGCCGAGCTGCGACAGCATAACGGCCTGCGCGGCGATACCATCCAGGTGGGGCAGACGCTCGAAATTCCGCGGCGCAGCCTGGCCGCGCGGTAAGATGGGCGGCAACGCAGCACAAACCGAGGTTTACAAGCGACGGGTGGCCTGACACCTTATGGCGGTAATGCTCGTTTTTCCGGGATTGCCCCTACCAAGGATGTCTTAGATGCGGTTCGTCTTGCGCTCCACTCTGTGCTGCTGCCTCTTGTTCGGTGGTTGGACCTTGCCGCTCGCGGCCGACACCGATCCCGATACCGTTCCCACCGTACACGGTCTGGCACTCTACGATGAGCCTGCCCTGCCCGAAGATTTCAGCCACTTTCCCTATGTGGAGCCCGAGGCTCCCAAGGGTGGCACCATGACACAGGCGGCGGTAGGCAGCAGTTTCGATTCGACCAACCCGTTCATCATCCGTGGCACGCCGGCCATCGGCATCGGCCAGATCTACGATACGCTGCTGACCGAGAACGCCGACGAGCCGTTCAGCGTCTATGGCCTGTTGGCCGAAGGTATGCGGCTCGACCCGGAACGCTACTGGATCGAATTCGACCTGCGTCCTGAAGCCCGCTTTCACGACGGCGAGCCGGTAACCGCCGAGGACGTGGTATTCAGCTTCAACCTGCTGATCGAAGAGGGCAATCCGTTCTATCGCGGCTATTACGCCGACGTCGAGCGCGTCGTGGCGCTGGATCCACATACCGTGCGCTTCGAGTTCTCCACCAACCACTCGCGCGAACTGCCGCTGATCGTCGGCCAGCTGCCGATCCTGCCCAAGCACTACTGGGAAGAGCGCGACTTCAGTGTACCGACGCTGGCGCGGCATCCCGGCTCGGGGCCGTATCGCATCGCCAGCGTCGAGCCAGGTCGGCGCATCGTCTATCAGCGCGACGACGACTACTGGGGGCGCGACCTGCCGGTCAACGTCGGTCGCCACAACATCGACCGCCTGATCTACGACTACTACCGCGATCGCGACATCGCCTGGGAAGCCTTCAAGGCAGGCGTGATGGACTACCGCATCGATGCCCGCGCGGCCACCTGGGCCATCGGCTACGATTTTCCTGCCTATCGCGACGGTCTGGTCAAGCGGATCACCGTGCCGGACGGTCAGCCTTCGCGCATGCAGTCGTTCGTGTTCAACCTGCGCCGCGACAAGTTCCAGGATCCCCGCGTTCGCGAGGCGCTGAACCTGACCTTCGACTTCCCCTGGCTCAACGCCAATCTGTTCTACGACTCCTATCACCCCACCCAGAGCTATTTCCAGAACTCCGAGATGGCCGCTGAAGGCCTGCCGAGCGAGGCGGAGCTCGAACTGCTCGAGCCCCATCGTGACGAGCTTCCTTCGCGCGTATTCGACAGTCCGGTGCCCATCGACCACCCCGAGGATCTTCGCGAGCGCCTGCGGCTGGCCTACGACCTGTTGCTCGAAGCCGGCTACGAGGTACGCGACGGTCGGCTGGTCGATGAGCGCGGCCGCCCTCTCACCGTCGAGGTCATGCTGTTCGACAGCGGCATGGAACGCGTGGTGCAGCCGATGCTGCGCAACATGTCGCGGCTGGGCGTGCAGGGGCGGCTGCGTATCGTCGACATCAACCAGTTCCTCAACCGCCTGCGCAGCTTCGACTTCGACATCGTGGTCGGCCAGTTCCCCCAGTCGAACAATCCCGGTAACGAACAGCGTGAGTACTGGACCAGCGAGTTTGCCCACTCGCCCCAGAGCCGCAACCTGATGGGGCTCGAGAGCCCGGCGGTGGACGCCCTGGTGGAACGCATCATCCGCGCCGACAGCCGCGAGGAGCTCAATACCGCCACGCGGGCGCTGGACCGGGTGCTGCTGTGGAGTTTCATCACCATTCCCCAGTACCATTCCGGCGAGACCCGCATAGCGGTATGGGACAAGTTCGGCTATCCGGAGCCGTTTCCCAAGTATGGCTTGGACCTCTCGGCCTGGTGGGTGGACACCGACCGCGAAGCCGAGCTGAACCGCCGTCTGCGACGCAGGTAGGCAGTCGCCGTCCGTCACCCAAGCTCCTACGAGGATGATCTATCGTGAGTCGCTACATCCTGCGCCGCCTGCTGCTGATGATCCCGACCCTGATCGGCATCATGCTGCTCAACTTCATCATCGTGCAGGCCGCTCCGGGCGGCCCCATCGACCAGATGCTGGCCCGCTTCGAGGGCATGGACGCCATGGCCAGCACCCGTCTGGATGCCGGCGGCGGCGATGTGGTGGTGCAGGATGAGTCGCGCGGCGCCCGCGGCGTCGACCCGCGCTTCATCGAGCAGCTCGAGCAGCAGTTCGGCTTCGACCAGCCGGCGCACATCCGCTTCCTGACCATGATGCGCGACTACGTGACCTTCGATTTCGGCAACAGCTTCTTCCGCGACCGACCGGTGGTGGAGTTGATGATCGAACGCCTGCCGGTGTCGATCTCGCTGGGCCTGTGGACCACGCTGCTGGTCTACCTGATCTCGATCCCGCTGGGGATACGCAAGGCGCTGCACCACGGCTCACGCTTCGATGTCTGGACCTCGGGACTGGTGATCGTCGGCTACGCCATCCCCGGCTTCCTGTTCGCCATCCTCTTGATCGTGCTGTTCGCCGGCGGCAGCTACTGGGATCTGTTCCCGCTGCGAGGCCTGACCTCGCCGGACTTCGATGAGCTCTCCACCTGGGGCAAGATCAAGGACTACTTCTGGCACATCACCCTGCCGGTCACGGCCATGACCATCGGCAGTTTCGCCACCCTGACCATGCTGACCAAGAACAGCTTCCTCGACGAGATTCACAAGCAGTACGTACTGACGGCGCGGGCCAAGGGCGCCAGCGACCGGCGCACCCTGTACGGTCACGTCTTCCGCAACGCCATGCTGATCATCATCGCCGGGCTGCCGGGTGCGCTGGTCACCATCTTCTTCACCGGCTCGCTGCTGATCGAGGTGATCTTCTCGCTGGAAGGACTCGGCCTGCTCGGTTTCGAAGCGGTGATGCAGCGCGATTACCCGGTGATCTTCGGCACCCTGTTCCTCTACACCCTGATCGGGCTCATCCTGAAGCTGATCTCCGATCTCACCTACGTCTGGGTGGACCCGCGCATAGATTTCGAGACCAGGGAGTCCTGAGACGATGCTGACTGCCTTCACCGCCAAGCTCTCGCCCATTGCGCGCCGTCGTATCGATGTGTTTCGCAGCAACCGGCGTGCCCGGGTCTCGCTGTGGATCTTCCTCGCCCTGTTCGTGGTCAGCCTGACGGCAGAACTGATCGCCAACGACAAGCCGATCGTCATGCAGTACGACGGGCAGTGGTACGTACCCCTGCTGGTGGATTACCCCGAGACGGAGTTCGGCGGCTTCCTACCCACCCGCACCGACTACCACGACCCCTTCATCCAGCAGCAGATCGAGGAGCACGGCTGGGCGCTCTGGCCGCTGATTCCCTTCTCCTATCAGACGCTGGACATGCAGATGATGCGGCCCTCGCCCTCTCCGCCCGACGCCCGCCACTGGCTGGGCACCGACGACCAGGGGCGCGACGTGCTGGCAAGGGTCATCTACGGCTTTCGCCTGTCGGTCTTCTTCGCCCTGGTGCTGACCGCCGGCTCGCTGGTGATGGGGGTGATCATCGGCGGCATACAGGGTTACTTCGGCGGCAAGACAGACCTCATCGGCCAGCGGCTCACCGAGATATGGTCGGGACTACCGGTGCTGTTCCTGCTGATCATCCTGGCCAGTCTCGTTCAGCCCGGCTTCTGGTGGCTGTTGGGCATCATGCTGCTGTTTTCCTGGCTCGGCCTGGTGGACGTGGTGCGCGCCGAGTTCCTGCGCGCGCGTAACCTGGAATACGTCCGCGCGGCCAAGGCGATGGGCCTGCCGTCGCGGCTGATCATGTGGCGTCACGTGCTGCCCAACGCCATGGTCGCCACGTTGACCTTCATCCCGTTCCTGTTCACCGGTGCCATCACCACCCTGACGGCCCTCGACTTCCTCGGCTTCGGTCTGCCCCCCGGCTCGCCCTCCCTGGGTGAACTGGTCGCTCAGGGCAAGAACAACCTGCATGCGCCGTGGCTGGGTATCACCGCCTTCGTCAGCCTGTCGTTGATGCTGTCGCTGCTGGTCTTCATCGGCGAAGGGCTGCGCGATGCCTTCGATCCACGCCATATCCAGCACGCCCCAAGCGCCACACCGTTGACCAGGACTCAGCCCAATGCCTGATTCACAGCCCTTGCTTCGCCTCGACAAACTGTCGATCGCCTTCGGCGACAAGCCGGTACTCAAGGAGCTCTCGCTGGAGGTTCGCCGGGGGGAAACCCTGGCACTGGTGGGCGAATCCGGCTCCGGCAAGTCCGTTTCGGCACTCGGTGCCATGAACCTGCTGCCGGACAACGCCGACGTCAGCGGCGGGCGCTGGCTTGGCGAGACCGATCTTGCCGCCCTGAAGAAGCGCCAGTGGCAATCGCTGCTGGGCAGGCGTGTAGGCTTCGTGTTCCAGGAGCCGATGACCTCGCTGAATCCGCTGCACACCATCGCCAAGCAGATCGGCGAGACCCTACGCCTGCATCAGGGGCTGTCAGGGCGCGCAGCGCGTGAGCGCAGCCGCAAACTGCTCGAGCAGGTCAAGCTGCCGCGGCCCGACGAGCTGCTCGACGCCTGGCCGCACCAGCTTTCCGGCGGCCAGCGCCAGCGCGTGATGATCGCCATGGCCATCGCCAACGATCCCGAACTGCTGATTGCCGACGAGCCCACCACGGCGCTCGACGTGACCGTGCAGCAGGACATTCTCGCTCTGCTCGCCGAGCTGCGTGAGCGCCATGGCATGGGCATGCTGTTCATCACCCACGACCTCAACCTGGTGCGGCGGCACGCCGATCGCGTCTGTGTGCTCTACAACGGCCAGGAACAGGAGACCGGTCCGGTCGGCGAGGTCTTCTCCTCGCCGCGCAGCGCCTATACCCGCACCCTGCTGGATGCCGAACCGACGGGGCGCCCCGCCCCCGTCACCTCGACGGCGCGGCTGCTCGAAGCACGCGGCGTCTCGGTCAGCTTCCAACGCTCCAAGCGTCTGTTCGCCAAGCGCCCGCCCGCATTCGAGGCGGTGAAGCCGATCGACCTGCACCTGGCTCCCGGTGAAACCCTGGGCATCGTCGGCGAGTCCGGCTCCGGCAAGACCACCCTGGCCATGGCCCTGCTGCGTCTGGTGGAGTCGCGCGGGGAGATCGAACTCGACGGCGAACGGCTGGACCGTCTGACCGGCAATGCCCTGCGCAAGCGGCGTCGGCGTGTGCAGGTGGTGTTTCAGGATCCGTACGGTTCGCTGTCGCCGCGCATGCCCGTCTCGGACATCATCAGCGAGGGGCTGCGCTTCCACTATCCCGAGCTGTCCGAGCAGGAAGTGGCCGAGCGTGTGAAGGCAGCCATTCAGGAGGTCGGGCTGCCGCCCGACTGTGCCGCCCGCTACCCGCATGAGTTCTCGGGTGGCCAGCGGCAGCGCATTGCCGTGGCACGGGCTCTGATTCTCGAGCCGGCGCTGGTGGTGCTCGACGAGCCGACCTCGGCACTCGATCGAACGGTACAGAAGCAGCTTGTCGAACTGCTGCGTGACCTACAGGCTCGCCGCGGCCTGAGCTATCTGTTCATCAGCCACGATCTCGCAGTGGTTCGCGCCATGGCGCATCGGATTCTGGTGCTCAAGGACGGCGAACTGGTGGAACAGGGTGAATGTCTTCCGCTGCTGGCCGAACCGACCAGCGGCTATACGAGGGCTCTGGTCAAGGCGGCCGGTCTGTCTGCGCAAGAATGAGTCTCCGCAAAGATGGCAATGCGTAAGGGAATTGAAGGAAGATAACGGTATAAAACGAACCTAGAGAACATCTTGCGCGATTTCAACACACACCATGACATAATGTGAATCCTACTGACCGGAACGTCACCATGCGCCGCCTTGTCCCGCTACTGTGGCCCTGCATAACGCTGTCTCTGGTGCTGCTTCTGTGGCCGGCCATGGGCGTTGCCTCGACACCGGCGCTGGATCTCGACGAGGGCTGGGAATATCGCTGGGGAGACTCGCCGCAGCTGGCAGACGGCACACCCGCCTGGCTACGCGAAACCGCCCCTGAGGGCACTTGGCAAAGCATCGACTTTCCCTCCAACCCACCGGGGCGAGAAGGCAGACGTCATGCCTGGTTCAGGATCACCCTGCCGGCTGGCGAGTGGCGCGATCCGGTGCTGTACGTCTACAGCATCGACCTCATTGCCCAGGTCTTCCTGGACGACGTGCTGATCTATCAGCATGGCAGTTTCGACGAGCGCGGCGAGGGACCGTTCGTAGGCTGGCCCTGGCACATGATCAGCCTGCCGGAGGATTTCGCCGGCCGCCAGCTCTCCTTCCGGGTGTATTCCGACTACACCGATATCGGCCTGTGGGGCGAAGTTCGACTGATGGATCGCCCCGATCTGTTCACCATGATACTCCAGCGCTCGGCGACCGACCTGGCCGTCAGTGCCTTCTGCCTATTGCTCGCCCTGCTCGCCGCCGGCTTTGCCCTGGTGCAGCAGCGACGCCGAAACTTCATCGGCATTGCGCTGTTCTCCTTCGCCACCGGTATCATGATCCTGGCCGAAACCCAGGCCAGCCAGTTCCTGCTGGCCAGGCCGCTGGCGTGGGACTATATGGCTGCGGGTGGCTACTTTGCCCTGCCAGTGGGAATCGGGCTGCTACTGGAAACCTGGTTCTCCGGCCGGCAGAAGCGCTGGATTCGGTACCTGTGGCAATTCCACCTGGGTTATTGGTTGCTGGCAATCGGCCTGGCTCTCGCCGGCGTCGTCAATCTGTCCAGCACCTTTCCCGTCTACGATGTCCTGCTGGCCATCAGCCTGCCGCTGCTGTTCACCCTGCTCATCGCCAGCCTCAAACGGCTCGGCGGAGAGCAACGCCTGATCATCGCCGCCTATGGCGTGTTCGGCTTGCTGCTCCTGCTGGACATGTCGGTCGCTCATGGTCTGCTGGCCTGGCAGCGCATTCCGGTCAGCCTGGGCGCGCTCCTGTTCAGCCTCGTCATCGTGGCCATCTCGCTGCGCCACTACGCCCGTACCCAGCGTGAATTGGTCGTGCTCAACCAGCGCCTGGAAAAGGAGGTGGCGGAGCGGACCGGAGAGCTGCAGCAGATGGTCGAACGCTTTCGCATCTTCTCCTACCAGGATCCCCTGACAGGACTCAAGAACCGGCGCTACTTCAATGAGATGCTTGCCCGCGAGGCCGCCCTTGCCAAGCGCGGCACGCCTCTGACCTTGGCCATGCTCGATATCGACCATTTCAAACTCTTCAACGACCTGCACGGCCATGAAGCCGGGGATAGCGTCCTGGTCACCACGGCCAGGCTGATCGGTGAGCATTTCCGCGAGGCGGATGTGGTCTGCCGCCTTGGTGGCGAGGAGTTCGTCATTCTCATGCCCTCGACGGCGGAAGGCCAGGCCAGAGAAGCCATCGAGCGCCTGCTCGAGGCGGTTCGCAGGCATCGTTTCGAGCATGGCGACAGCGCACTCGGACGTGTCGCCCTGTCCTGCGGGATCGCCAGCTATCCGACCCATACCGACGATCCCTGCGCCTTGGTGCAACTGGCAGATACGGCGCTCTACCATGCCAAACGCAGCGGACGCGATCGCTGCGAAACGTATGCATCTACCGTCACTTGATCAGTCGAAGGCAGCCACTTCGTCGGGGCGCAGCTCGCGCCACTGCCCCGGGCCGAGCGAACCCAGCGTCAGCGGCCCCACACTCTCGCGGTGCAGTGCCGTGACGTGATTGCCGATAGCGGCGAACATGCGCTTGACCTGATGGTAGCGCCCTTCGTAAAGCGTCAGTTCGGCGTCACGATCGCTGCGCATGACGAGTTCCGCCGGCAGAGTCGGCTTCTCCTCGCCATCGAGCAGAAGCCCCTCCTCGAAGCGCGCGATGGCAGCTCTGAGTGCATCGCCCGTCAGCGGTTCGGCCAGAGTGGCACGATACACCTTGGCGCAGCGCCGGCGCGGCGACGTGACACGATGCGCCCACTGACCATCGTCCGTGAGCAGCACCAGGCCGGTCGTGTCGACATCGAGCCGCCCTACCGTCTGCAGTCGTTCGGCCTTGGGCAGCTCGATCAGATCCACGGCGCGTGGATAGAGTCCGCGCCGCGCGCTGCACTCCACCTCGGTGGGTTTGTGCAGCATCACATAGCGCAAACCGACCAGGGCAAGGGGCTTGCCGTCCCACTCCACCCTGTCGTCTTCGCCTACCTTCGTCGCGGCCTGCTTCGTCACTACCCCATTCAGCGTGACCTCACCGCGCTGCAGGGCCTTCTTGGCCAGGCTGCGCGTCAGCTCGGTGGTTTCCGCCAGAAAACGATCCAGGCGCATCAGAACCCGACCCCATCGGCCAGCGTGAAGTGGTCGGCGTCGCGCCAGGCGGGAAACTTCTCGCGGAAGGCCGCGAGATCGTCATGCGAGAGCGTGGCGGTCTTGATGAAGGTGGTTCCGTGGGGCTCATCGATGATCGCCTCGCCCTTGAAGTCCACCAGCATCGAGTCGCCGGCGTACTGCATGCCGTTGGCATCCTCGCCGACCCGGTTGACCCCGATGACCGGACACAGGTTCTCGATGGCACGGGCCTGCAGCAGAATTCGCCACGGGTGTCGCCGTGGTGCCGGCCAGTTGGCCACGCACAACAGCGCGTCGTATTCGAAGTGTTCGCCCGGGCCGGGGCTCTGGCGCAACCACACCGGAAAGCGCAGGTCGTAGCAGACGCTGAGCAAGATGCGAAATCCCTTGAGCGTGACGATGACCCTGTCGTGCCCCATGGAGTACCGCTCATGCTCACCGGCCATGCGGAACAGGTGTCGCTTGTCGTAGGTGGCAAGACTGCCGTCCGGTCGCGCCCACACCAGGCGGTTGTAGTAGCGGCCGTCCTCGACGATCGCCACGCTGCCGGTGACGACGCAGTCGCGCTTGCGGGCCTGCTCGGTCAACCAGGCCACGGCGCGACTTTCGGCCATGGATTCGGCCATTTCACGGGAGTTCATGGTGAAGCCGGTAGAGAACATCTCCGGCAGCACGATGAGATCGGTCTCTTCGCCGTCGAGCTCACCCAGCAGTTCGTCGAGCAGGCGGCAGTTCGCATCGGGGTCCTCCCAGCGCAGGTCGCACTGCACCAGGGTGGTACGCAAATCGCTCATGTTGGCTCCCTTGCTGTGTCTTGCCCGAGATTGAAGGTCCAGCCTACCCCAGGCGTTGCCGTGCGTCAGCCCGGATGCCGTTGCGGCAGTGGCTGCATCAGAGCATGGTGATCAATACCATAGCCTGCTAAGTTTAAGCCTTTCCACACTACAGAGAATCGCAAATGTCAGCGTTGCCCCTCACGGATCGTGAAGCCGCCAGAGGTGTCGGGTTCGGCCTGCTCGCCTATGTCATGTGGGGCTGCTTTCCTCTCTTCTTCGCCCTGTTCGAAGGCGTTCCCGCTTTTGAAGTGCTGATCCATCGCATCATCTGGTCTTGTCTGTTCCTGGTCGGGCTGGTGACACTGCTCAAGCGCTGGGGGCCGATTCGCAGGGCGCTGTCAGAGCCACGCCGCCTGGGCCGGGTGCTGGGCTGCGCCGTGCTGATAGCCACCAACTGGGGGCTGTACATCTATGCCGTCGAGACCCGCCAAGTGTTTCAGGCCAGTCTCGGCTATTTTCTCACGCCACTGGTCAACGTGGCGCTGGGCCTGCTGGTACTGCGCGAGGCCATGGCGGGACTGCAGCGAATTGCGGTGCTGCTGGCAGGCACGGCCATCGTCATCCAGCTCGTGCTGCTGGGTGAGCTGCCATGGATCAGCCTGACGCTGGCGTTGACCTTCGGCACCTACGGCCTGCTACGCAAACAGGTACCGTTGGATGGGCTGTCCGGACTATTCGTCGAAACCCTGCTGCTGCTCCCGCTGGGGCTGATGGCCCTGGCCTGGCTCAGTGCTGCCGAACTCTCCCACTTCATGGACGGGCCACGGCTCACGCTGCTGTTGATCGCCAGCGGGGTGATCACTGCCCTCCCCCTGCTGGCCTTCGCCGGTGCGGCACGACGCCTGCGTCTGGCCACGCTGGGCTTCTTGATGTACCTGAACCCCACCATTCAGTTCTTCATCGCCCTGCTGGTGTTCCGCGAGCCCCTGTCGCTGGTGCAGTTGGGCACCTTCGGGCTGATCTGGGCCAGCCTGGCGCTCTACTCATGGTCGGCCTGGAACGACAGATCTCGCTCCACTCTCGCGCCGGCCGGTGCACCGCAACAGAGCGAGAGGCTCTGATCCCATGTCGGCGCTGCGAGGGGGTGGCCGGCCGCATATCGTCCTGATCGGTGCCGGCCATGCCCACCTCTACCTGATGCGCCATCGCCACCGGCTGGCCGATGCAGACATCACCATCGTCGATCCGGGCGCGTTCTGGTATTCCGGCATGGCCGCCGGCATGCTGGGCGGCGCGCATGATCCCGCGGAGATCCGCAGCGACCCGCGACGGCTCGCCCGGCAGTACGGTCTCGACAGCGTTCGAGGCCGCCTCGTAGGGCTGGACCGCGCCGGACGCCAGGCCCAGTTGGCGGATGGTCGCACGCTCGGCTATGACCTGATTTCCCTCAATCTGGGCTCTGGTGCGCCTACCCCCTCTGCCGCTTCCCACGGTCCCGGGGTATGGGCCGTCAAGCCCATTGCACAGCTCGTCGCTCTGCGACATTACCTGTCAAACGCCTTCGAACGAGGCGAGCGCCCCGCGCTGGTGGTGGTGGGCGGTGGCGCCAGCGGCGTGGAGCTGGCCTGCAACCTGCGCTCCCTGGCGACAAGGCATGCGGCGCAGATCGCCATCACCCTGGTCTCCCGTTCACGCAAGCTGATCCCGACCGCTCCATCCGGCGCACGTCGTTGGCTGGAAGGTTATCTGCGTCGCATCGGCGTGGAGGTGCGAGTTGGCATGCGCGCCGTCTCGCAGCATCGGGACGGCCTGCTGATCGCGGCGGAGGACGCGACCATGGGCCAGGACGCCTTGCGGCTGCTGGAGTGCGGCCATGTCATCCACGCCAGTGGGCTGGCGCCGCCGGATGCGCTGGGAGGCCTGGGGCTGACACTCATTGACGGAAGGGGGCTGGCTCTGCACGACACCCTGCAGAGCGTGGACGACCCTGACGTGTTCGCTGCCGGCGACTGTGCCGCCCTGGTGGCGCACGCCTTGCCCCGGCTGGGCGTCTACGGCGTACGACAGGCACCGGTGCTGCTGGCCAATCTCGAAGCCCGGCTTCACGGGCGCCCGCTGCAGCGCTACCGCCCCCAGGCTCAGGCGCTGACGATTCTCGATCTGGGGCACGGCCAAGGCTTGGCCATCCGTGGCCGGCTGTGGTGGGCCGGCCGCAGCAGCCTGCTCTGGAAGCGCTGGCTGGACGATCGCTTCATGGCCGACTATCGCCAATGAGCCTCGCTGCGTCGTCGCGGCCGAATCAGGCGGCTTCCGGCTTGTAGCCTACGCGAAAACCACCCCAATGCTTGCCTTCGACGTAGATCGGCACGGAGAGGTCGTGCATGATTTCGCCGGTATCGCGCTTGTAGGTTTGCAGCAGCAACGTCTGCTCGTGGGTACCGCAGCGCTGCCCCGTCGCATCTTCGTAAATGCGCCGATTGCGGCAGAACTTGAGATCGTGCTCGTAGTCACCCGTCGGCGGCCGACTGACGCTATCGTTGTGCGTCGGAATGTAGCCGCGACGGTCGATGCCGATGGCGTAGGCAACGCCCAGACGCTCGAGCAGCGGCTCCTGAATGGGCGGGAAATGCTCGTCGGTGTAATCGACGAAGCCGGTCACGTACTGCTGGGGGTTGGTGCCGGGAATGGGGGTGTAGGTCGCGTGGAACAGGGTTTGCTCGTCGAGTTCGCCCTTCTTGATGGCGGATTCGAGCAGCTTGCCGAGCTTGACCGCCGTTTCCCGGGCCGCTTCGAACACCTGCTGATGACGCCCTTCCAGGCGCTGCTGTGCCAGCGCCGCATCGACCCCCTCGGCGCCTGCCATGAGCGCTCGGGCCTGGCTGGCCAGCCCGTGCATGTCGCGATTGCCCTGCTCGGCATCTTCCTGCAGCGTGCCCAGGGTACCGGCCACCCGCTGCGAATGCTTGTTGGTGTCTTCCATCGCCACGGCAATGGAGCGAATCTCGCCCTCGACCTGATCGAAGTGCCCGGTCATCTCGGTGAGCTGCTCGCCCACCTTGCTCATCTCCTTGGCCCGCTCTCCCACCCGCTGCATCAGGTGGCCAATGGTATCGACCACACGATGACTGCTGTCGCCGATGTCGCCCACCAGGGCCTCGACGTTGCGGGTCGCGTCCGCCGTACGGCCGGCAAGCTGACGCACCTCGCCGGCCACCACGGCGAATCCGCGGCCGTGCTCACCGGCGCGGGCGGCCTCGATGGAGGCGTTGAGAGACAGCAGATTGGTCTGCTCGGCGATCTCTTCGATCAGGGAGGTGACATGGCGCACGCTGTCGGCCTTCTGACTCAGCACGTTGAGCAGTTCCAGGGCTTCCTCGGAACGCTCCGCCAGAGCCTGCATCTCTTCGATGACCTGGCTCAGCGACTCGCGGCTGACGTGGCTGGCATCGCGTGAACGGCTGGCCAGAGTGGCCACGTTGGCGGCGCTGGCGGCTACCTGCTCGATGGCCGAGGTGATCGCGGCCATGCTTGATGATGCTTCCCGGACCGTCTGCTCCTGGCGCTCGAGGCGATGGTCCATGCGGTCGGCATGGTGGGACACCTCGGCCGAAGCGATGGCCGTGGCGCTGGCCTGGCGGATCAGGCCATGGGCCATACGACGCAGCGAGAGGTAATCACGGGTGGTTGGAAGCCAGCCACGGATAGCGGCCAGCGAATTCGCATCGGCACGGTAAACTGCAGCTGCCCCGCTCAGCGCCAACAGCATACCTGCCAGCAGTCCCAGACCCAGAGCTGGCCAGGCCTGCCAACCCGCACCGCTGAGGGTGACGAGAAAGAATCCACCGGCAAGCGAAACGACAGCCAGTAGAAGCATCAGAATACGCATGACGTCTCGTCTCTTTGTTATTGGAGGTGATGAGAGATTAACGCCATGTAAGTGGCATGCACATCACCACTTTGGCCTGACATACCAAAGCACGACTCAAGCCGCGCATCTTGCGGCCGATAGGAAAGGGATTGGACTGCGCTCCGAGTCGGCAGATGCAGGCCGCCCACGCAAGGGCGGCCCTTGGCATCAGCGCTGGCTGGCGGCCAATGCCTGTTCCAGGTCGGCGATGATATCGTCGACGTGCTCGATACCGATGGAGAGCCGCACCATGTCCGGTGTCACGCCGGCCGCGGCCAGCTCCTCGTCGCTCAACTGGCGATGGGTGGTCGACGCCGGAATCGAAGAGCAGGTCTTGGCATCGCCGATGTTGACCAGGCGCAGGATCATGCCCAGCGCATCGTAGAAGCGTGCCCCCGCCTCGCGGCCGCCCTGGATGCCGAAGCTCAAGATGCCCGAGGCCCTGCCACCCATGTAGCGCTGCGCGAGCTGATGGTCCTTGTGGCCGGGCAGGCCGGCATACTGCACCCAGGTCACCGCGTCGTGCGCTTCAAGGTACTCGGCCACTTTCAGTGCATTGTCGCAGATACGCTCGATACGCAGCGCGAGGGTCTCCAGCCCCTGCAGCAGATTCCAGGCCGCCTGAGCCGAGAGCGCAGCGCCCATGTTGCGTAGCGGCACGACCCGGGCCCGGGCGATGAAGGCAGCCTCGCCGACGTCGCGGGTATAACACACGCCGTGGTAGGAGACGTCCGGCTCGTTGAGCAGCGGGAATCGCTGCGGATGGTCGGCCCAGGGAAACCTGCCCGAATCGACGATGACGCCGCCGACCGTGGTGCCGTGCCCGCCGATGTACTTGGTGGCCGAGTGAATGACGATGTCGGCGCCATGCTCGATGGGCCGCCACAGGAAGGGTGTCGGTACGGTGTTGTCGACGATCACCGGCACGCCATGCCGGTGGGCGACCTCGGCCAGCCTGGCCATGTCGACCACGCTGCCGGACGGGTTGCCGACACTCTCGCAGAACACCGCCTTGGTGCGCGCATCGATCAGCGACTCGATTCCGTCGATGTCGTCCTTGTCGGCGAAGCGTACCTCGATTCCCTGACGCGGCAGAGTATGGGCGAACAGGTTGTAGGTGCCGCCGTAGAGTTCGCTGATGGAGACGATGTTGTCGCCGGCCTCGGCGATGGTCTGGATCGCATAGGTGATCGCCGCCATGCCGGATGCCACGGCCAGGCCGGCGATGCCGCCTTCCAGTGCGGCGACGCGCTGCTCCAGCACCGCGCAGGTGGGATTCATGATGCGCGAGTAGATGTTGCCCTCGACCTTGAGATCGAAGAGGTCGGCGGCGTGCTGGGCACTGTCGAAGGAGAATGAGGTGGTCTGGTGGATCGGCACCGCCACGGCGTGCTGGTCGTCGGGAGCGTAGCCGTGGTGCAGGGCAATGGTTTCGGGCTTCATGGCGTGTCCTGATTGTGGGAAACGCTGAACAGGTGCGCGAACGAATCACGGCGCTGCACGGTGCGCCTTGCGACCCACAGGGATGTGGGAAGTGCGTTGGTTCGTCGGGAACGAACCTAGCCGATTCATTTCGCTCGTCGATTTGTTCAGCCTTTCCTGAGTTAGTATGAGTGGTCTTGCTGAGTACGTTGTTTCACCTGATGCTAACCAAGACTCAACCCCACCACCAATATCGTTTAGTCTGGTTAGCCCATTCCCCTGACGACCAAGAGACGGGATGCTCAGACGCTACCTGCCGATCCTGACATGGCTCCCCCACTACAACCGCCGCCTGGGCGGTGCCGACCTGCTGGCGGGCGTGATCGTCACCGTCATGGTCATACCCCAGTCGCTGGCCTACGCCGTACTTGCTGGGCTACCGGCGGTGGTGGGCCTGTATGCCAGCCTGCTGCCGGCACTGGCCTACGTCGTGCTGGGGACCAGCCGCACCCTGGCCGTTGGGCCGGTGGCCATCGTCGCGCTGATGACCGGCGCGGCGCTGTCCGGCGTCGCCACGCCAGGCACGCCCGACTATCTGCAGGCCGCCCTGGTACTCTCTCTGCTGTCTGGTCTCATGCTGTTGCTCATGGGGCTGCTGCGCATGGGGTTCGTGGCCAACTTCCTCAGCCACCCCGTCATCGCCGGCTTTCTGGCCGCCTCGGGCCTGCTCATCGCCGCCAGTCAGATCGGCCATCTGCTCGGCGTGGAACTCGTCGCCCGCGATCTGCTGCCACGACTGGCCGAGCTCGTTGGTGGCCTGGCCGACATCCATCTGCCGACCCTGGCCATCGGCGCCGGCAGCCTGCTGTTCCTGCTGCTGCTGCGCCAGTACGGGCGCTCCACGCTGCGTGGCCTCGGCCTTTCTCGCCCACTGGCCGACCTGCTCACCCGCTCGGGCCCCGTCTTCGCCGTGGTCGTGACCACCCTCGCCACCTGGCAGCTGGAACTCGACGCCATCGGCGTCGCCGTGATCGGCGACATTCCCCAGGGTTTGCCACCCTTGAGCATACCGGGCTTCGATGCCTCGCTGTGGCAGGCGCTACTGGTTCCCGCCTTGCTGATCAGCGTGGTGGGCTTCGTCGAATCGGTTTCCATGGGGCAGATGCTCGCCGCCCGACGCCGCGAGCGCATCTCGCCCAATCAGGAGCTGGTCGGCTTGGGCGGGGCCAACCTCGCCGCCGCCTTCACCTCGGGAATGCCGGTCAGCGGCGGCCTGACACGTACGGTGATCAACTACGACGCCGGCGCCCAGACGCCGCTGGCCGGCATGTTCGCGGCCATCGGCATCGGCGCCGTGACGCTGTTTCTCACCCCGGCCCTGGCCTACCTGCCCATCGCCACCCTGGCGGCGACGATCACGGTCTCGATCCTGACCTTGATCGACATTCCCCTGATCCGTCAGACCTGGCGCTATTCACGCAGCGACTTCGCGGCCATGGCGGTCACCATTCTGCTGACCCTGGTGGAGGGCGTCGAGACCGGCATCATCAGCGGCGTCGCCATCTCGATCGGTCTGTTTCTCTACCGCACCAGCCGTCCTCACAGCGCCCTGGTAGGACGTATCCCCGGCACCGAGCACTTCCGCAACGTCGAGCGCCACGAGACCGAGACCGTCAGTCACGTGGCCCTGCTGCGCATCGACGAAAGCCTCTATTTCGCCAATGCACGCTACCTCGAAGACACCGTCTACGACCTGGTGGCCACTCGCCCGGAACTCGAGCATGTGGTGCTGATCTGCTCGGCCGTCAACCTGATCGATGCCTCGGCGCTGGAGAGCCTCGACGCCATCAACGCGCGGCTCAAGGACTCCCGCGTCACCCTGCACCTGGCCGAAGTGAAAGGCCCGGTCATGGATCGCCTCAAATGCAGCGACTTTCTCGACGACATGACGGGGCGCGTCTTTCTCAGCACCTTCGCCGCCTGGCGCGAACTCTCACGTCCCTCGCAGTGATCAAGACGCCCGGAAAGCGCTTGTCCGGGCATTGAACCTTGGTCTAATCCCCCCTTCTTCCGACGCCACTCACTCGCTGGCAACTCATTAATTCGACGGCCTTTTGAAAGTCATCCACAAGCCGGTTCCGCGTGGCGGAAAGTTGCCGGCATACGGCGCTCGCGCATTCGTTGACACCGGCGTACCGGCTTCCTAGTATCGGTTTCAGTTTCGGAATTAAATACCGCACAGCAAAACAACAATCACTCACAGCACAGGAGCCTCCTATGCGCCAGCTGTCCCGTTCACTCGCCCTCGCGGCACTTCCGCTCTCGCTGCTCTCCGCCGGTGTGATCCAGGCCGGCGAGGTCGAACTCCCCCGCACCATGGCCTGGACCGCCTACGGCACCAACTCCAGCGGCTATGCCCAGGCGGTGGCCATCGGCAACATGCTGCAGAACCATTACGGCACCTCGGTGCGTATCCTGCCCGGCGACAACGACGTCTCGCGCATGACCCCGCTCAAGCAGGGTCGCGTCGATCTCTGTGCCTGCGGCATCGCCAGCTATTACGGCGCCGAGGGCGTGATGATGTTCGCCAACCGCGACTGGGGGCCGCAGCCGATCCGCGTGATCACCACCTCCACCGCTTCGTTCGGCCTTTCACTTGCCGTAGCCGGCGATCTCGGCGTCGAGACCCCGGCCGACCTGGCCGGCAAGCGCATCGCCTACATCCGCGGTGACGACGCCTTGAACAAGGGCACCGAAGCCTATCTGGCCTTCGGCGGCCTGACCTGGGACGACGTCGAGCGCGTCGACTTCCCCGGTTATGCCCGCTCCTTCGACGGCATCATCGCCGGCAACGTGGACGCCTCCTTCACCACCACCGTCACACCGCCGGCACAGCAGCTCGCCAGCAGCCCGCGCGGCATCAGCTGGCCGGTGCTCGACCCCGACGACGCCGAGGGGTGGGAGCGCATGATGGCGGTGGCGCCCTACTTCCGCCCCCATGAGGTCACCGCCGGGGCCGGCAACGTGAGCGCCGACAATCCGGTACCCAGCGCCAGCTACCCCTATCCGATCGTGGTGGCCAATCAGGATCTCGACGACAACGTCGCCTATGGCCTGATCAAGGCGCTGCAGGACAACTACGACGACTACAAGGATGCCGCCCCCGGTGCCGTGGGGTACGCCTTCGAGTACCAGGATCTGCAGTGGGTCGTGCCGTTGCACGATGCGGTAGTGGCGTACTACGAGGAGATCGGCGTCTGGACCGAAGAGATGCAGGCGCATCAGGAGGCACTGGTGGAACGCCAGGAGCTGCTGCTTGCCACCTGGAACGACTTCCTCGGCGATGCCCCCGACGGCGAAGAGGCGTTCGAGGCAGCCTGGATGCAGGCTCGCGCCGAAGCGCTGCGCGAGGCTGGCCTCGACCCGGTCTTCGAGTGAGCTGGGGCCTGAGCCCGTTCTCGGGGCGGCCCTGCCGCCCCTTTCCCGATTCACGGACGCCTCCATGACCACACCTAACGCCCCTAACGAATCGACGCGCCAGCTGAAGGAAAAGGTCACCCACATCCGTACGCTGCCGGTCGCGCTGCGCTGGATCCCCGGCGCGGTGACCGTGGTACTGATGGCGATGACGCTGGACTACCTGTTCAACCTCGGCTGGCTGCGCTTCGTCACCGGGCTGGAGACCCAGTTCTACTATGCCGTGGTGGCACTGTTGCTGCCGCTGGTCTATCTGCTGTGGCCTGCTGCACCATCGCTCCAGCATCGCCCGGTACCCTGGTACGACTACGCGCTGAGCCTGGCCACGCTGGTCGTCGGCGGGTACTTCGTCTATCACGCCGAGTCGATCCTCGAACGCGGCTGGGCCTTCGCCGCGCCGGATACCGCCATCATGGCCAGCTACGCCTGGTGGCTGCTGATCGTCGAGGCGGCCCGGCGCGCCGGTGGCTGGCCCATCGCGGTGATCGTAGCCGCCTTCTCGCTCTATCCACTGGTCGCCGACATCGTGCCAGGGCCGATCCAGGCGTTCCCCTCCACTCTGGAGGAGACCGCCATGTACCACACCATGAGCACCGAGAGCATCATGGGCGTACCGCTGCAAGCCTTCGCCGGCCTGGTGATCGGCTTCCTCGTATTCGGCGTGGTGCTGCAGAAGAGCGGCGGCGGCAAGTTCTTCATCGACCTGGCCTTCTCTCTGCTGGGGCACGTGCGCGGCGGGCCGGCCAAGGTCTCGATCTTCTCCAGCGGCCTGATGGGCTCGATGAGCGGCAGCGTGATCAGCAACGTGCTAACCACCGGCGTACTGTCGATTCCCGCCATGCGCCGCATCGGCATGGGCCGCTCGTTCTCCGGCGGGGTGGAAGCCTGCGCCTCCACCGGCGGGGTGCTGATGCCGCCGGTGATGGGCGCCACCGCCTTCGTCATGGCGATGTTCCTCGACGTGCCCTATGCCGCCGTGGCGCTGGCCGCCATCATCCCCTCGATCCTCTACTTCCTCGGTCTGTTCATCCAGATCGACGCCTATGCTGCGCGCCACGACATCAAGGGCCTGCCGGCGGCCGAGCTGCCTTCGCTGTGGCAGACCCTCAAGCAGGGCTGGTATTTCATCTTCGTCTTCGCTCTGCTGGTATGGATGCTGCTGGTGATGCAGCGCGAAGCCGTGGCGCCCTTCTACGCCACCGCGTTGCTGCTGGTGCTCAACCAGTTCTCGCGCCGCAACCGCTGGGGCTGGCACGAGATCGGCGAGGCGCTCTCCTCGGCGGCCAAGCTGTTCGCCGAGCTGATCGCCATCCTGGCCGGCGTCGGCATGCTGGTCGGGGCACTGTCGATGACCGGCCTCTCCGGCACCATCGCCAACGACTTCATTCACATCGCCGGCGGCAGCGTACCGCTGCTGCTGATCATGGGGGCGCTCACCAGTTTCGTGCTGGGTATCGGCATGACCGTCACCGCGGCCTACATCTTCCTCGCCGTGGCCCTGGCCCCGGCGCTGATCCAGGGTGGCGGCCTCGACCCCATGGCGGTGCACATGTTCATCCTCTACTGGGGCATGCTCAGCTTCATCACCCCGCCCGTGGCGCTCGGCGCCTTCGCCGCCGCCACCGTCGCCGGTGCGCGACCCATGGCCACCGGGCTGCAGGCCATGCGCCTGGGCAGCGTGATCTACTTCATCCCCTTCCTGTTCGTGCTCAATCCGGCGCTGATCATGCAGGCCGAGCCGCTGCAGATCGGGCTGGTCTTCGTCCAGGCGCTGATCGGTATCGTGCTGTTCGCCTCCGCCATGCAGGGCTATCTCATCGGTGTGGGCCGTCTCGGCATTGGCGCCGTCAGCGAAACCGTCACCCGCGGCCTGGTGCTGGTGGCAGGACTGCTGTTCGCCCTGCCCGGCGGCGGCATGGTCCCGCTCAGCCAGCTCGAGCTGTTCGCCTTCGCCCTCGCTGCGCTGGTGCCCGCCGTACTGCTGGCGCGCTGGAGTCAGCGCCTGGCGCGGCCACGTTCGGCGACCCTGACGCCCCCCATCGATTCATGAGCCTGACGATGCGAGATACGCTTACTCTTCTACCAGCCACTGAGAGCCATGCCCCATGACGACTCCGGTCAGCTACCAGCGCCATGACGACATCGGCGTGATCACCATCGACAACCCGCCGGTCAACGCCCTGGGCCAGGCCGTCCGCCAGGGCCTGATGGAGACCATCACCCGGGGCAACGAGGATAGCGAGGCGCGGGTGCTGGTACTCCTCGCTCGCGGCCGCACCTTCATTGCCGGCGCCGACATTCGCGAGTTCGGCAAACCGCCCCAGGCGCCGATCCTGCCGGAGGTGATCGCCACCCTGGAAGCCGGTGACAAGCCCATCATCGCCGTGCTGCACGGTACCGCGCTGGGCGGCGGGCTCGAGGTGGCGCTGGGCTGCCAGTTGAGGGTGGCCCTGCCCGGCACCAAGCTGGGCCTTCCCGAGGTCAAGCTCGGCCTGCTGCCGGGCGCCGGCGGCACGCAGCGTCTGCCACGGCTGAGCGGCATCGAGGCGGCCCTCGACCTGATCACCAGCGGCCGCTTTGTCGATGCCGACGAGGCACTCGCCCTGGGTGTCGTCGACGCCGTAGCGGACGCTGGCGACCCGCTCGAGGCGGGACTGGCGGCGGCGCGTGACGTCCTCGCCGGCAAACATACGCCGCGGGTCACCGGGGAGCTGCCGGCCCCTGCCGCCGCCCCGGCGGCCATCGAGCGCTACCGGGCCCAACTGGAAAGCGAGGTGCCGGAACTCTACTCCCCCTTCCGCTGTGTCGAAGCGATTGCCTTCAGCAGTGAAGGCAGCCTGGCCGATGGCCTGCGTCGTGAGCGCGAACTGTTCTTCGCCTGTATGGATTCACCCCAGCGCGCCGGGCTGATCCACGCCTTCTTCGCCGCTCGCGCACCGCACCGGGTGCCCGACTCCGGTGAGCCGCCGACATTCGATCACCTCGCTCTGCTGGGCGAGCACCCGCTGTTCGAGCGCCTGCATGGAAAAGCCGAGCGAGCCGGCATCGTTCTCGCCGACCGTCCCGCCGAGGCCACTCAGGCGTGTCTGATCGCCGGTTCCGACACGACCTGTCCGAGTCATTGTCTGAGCATCGTTGTGCTGTCGCCCGGGGCGGCAGAAGACCTCACCGCCGTCGATGCCGACCTGGCGCTGGTCGTGACCGCCGGCATGACCGAACTGGTCGCGCTGCGCGCCGACGCCGAACGGCATCAGGCCGCGGCCAATGCGCTGAAGGCGCTGCGTCTGCCCGTGACGGTGAGCCGTCAGGGCAGCCTGCTGGCCACGCTGGCCAAGGCAGCACGCGACGACGCCTCCAATCCCCGGGCGGCCATGGAGGCAGCGAGCCTGATGCTGGCCGAGCGCGGCTGGGCCTACCGCGAGAGCGATATCGACCTGCTCGCCATCGAGGCGCTCGGCTACCCTCGCCACCTGGGCGGCCCCCACCGCCAGGCCAGCCAGGCCGTAGGTGCGGAGCGTGCCTCATGAACCTCGACTTCACCCCAGAGGAGCAGGCTTTTCGCCGCGAAGTCCGTGAGTTCCTCGCCGCCGAGCTGCCCGACGACATCCGTGAGCGCGTGCGCCTGGGCCGGCGGCTCTCCGCCGACGATCACCTGCGCTGGCAGAACGTGCTCAGTCGGCGCGGCTGGCTTGCCGCCGGCTGGCCATGCGAGCATGGCGGCCCGGGCTGGGGGCCGGTGGAGCGACATATCTTCGACGAGGAGTGCGCCGCCGCCCACGCGCCGACCGTGGTGCCCTTCGGCGTGAGCATGGTCGCTCCGGTGATCATGAAGTTCGGCAGCGAGGCGCAGCAGCGCCATTATCTGCCGCGCATCCTTGCCAACCGGGACTGGTGGTGCCAGGGCTACTCCGAACCCGGCGCCGGCTCCGACCTGGCCAGCCTGCGCACCCGCGCGGTGCGCGACGGCGACGACTACGTCGTCAGCGGCCAGAAGACCTGGACCACCCTGGGCCAGCACGCCAACATGATGTTCTGCCTGGTGCGCACCGACCCCGAGGCCAGGAAGCAGGCCGGCATCAGCTTCCTGCTGATCGACATGGCAAGCCCCGGCATCAGCGTGCGCCCCATCATCACCCTCGATGGCGCCCATGAGGTCAACGAGGTATTCCTCGACGAGGTGCGCGTGCCGGTGGCCAACCGCATCGGCGAGGAGGGCCAGGGCTGGACCTGCGCCAAGTTCCTGCTCACCCATGAGCGTACCGGCATCGCCGGCCTCGGCCACGCCAAGCAGGCGCTGCGCCATCTCAAGACGCTGGCGGGGCAGATCCGGCACCGAGGTCGCCCGCTGCTCGAACTGCCGAGCTTCCGCCAGCGGGTGGTCAGGGCCGAACTCGAGCTGATGGCACTCGAGATCACCCACCTGCGCGTGCTCGCCAGCGCCCGCGGCGGCGACGCGCCCGGCGCCGAGAGTTCGCTGCTCAAGGTGCGCGGCTCGGAGTTGCGCCAGGAGCTCAGCGAGCTGACCCGCCGTGCCCTGGGCCCGGCGGCGCTACCCTTCTTCCCCGATTTTCTCTACGGCGACGTCGAGCTGGAGCCGGAGCGCGCCGAACAGGCCGCCATCGGCGCTCAGTACCTCAACCGGCGCAAGCTCTCGATCTACGGCGGCAGCAACGAGATTCAGAAGAGCATCGTCGCCAAGACGCTGCTAGGTATGTAACCGGTCGGCAGGCAAGGAGCCCTCATGGATTTTTCCTACAGCGACGAGCAGCGCATGCTCGCCGATACCCTGGAGCGTCTGGTTGCCGATTCGAGCGCCGGCAGCCCAACCGCACCCGCTTCCCTGTGGCGCACCTTCGCCGAGCTGGGCCTGCTACAGCTTCCGTTCGCCGAGGAACTCGGCGGCCTGGACGGCGACAGCATCGACGTGATGATCGTGATGCAGGCACTCGGCCGCAGCCTGATCCGCGCGCCCTACCTGGGCGGCCTGCTGTTGCCCGGCACCCTGCTGGCCCGGCTGGCGAACTCGGCCCAGCGCGAGCGCTGGCTGAGTCCACTGCTGGCCGGTGAGTCTCGGCTGGCGCTGGCGTGGCAGGAAACCGCCTCGCGCTACGACGCGCAGGCCATCGCCACCCGCGCGCGGCGCCAGGCAGACGGTTGGGTGCTCGACGGCACCAAGCAGGTGGTGCTGGCCGCTGCCTCGGCCGATGCGCTGGTGGTCACGGCCCGGCTCGACGACGGCAGCCTCGCCGCCTTCCTGGTGCCGAGCGACAGCGCCGGTCTCGTGCGTCGCGACTACGCCACGCTCGATGACCAGACAGCCAGCGACGTGCAGTTGGACGGCGTCGCACTACCCCACGACGCCCGCCTCGGCGGCGATGCCAGCGACGCGCTCGAGGCGACCCTGGCGCAGGGGCGTGCCGCGCTCTGTGCCGAGGCGGTGGGCGCCATGCAGGTGGCGTGCGAGCAGACGCTGGCCTACCTCAAGGAGCGTCAGCAGTTCGGTGCACCTCTGGCCAGCTTCCAGGTGCTGCAGCACCGCATGGTCGACATGCACCTGAACCTGGAGCAGGCGCGCTCGATGGCGATCCTCGCCGCTGCCAGCCTCGAGTACCCCGCCGAACAGCGCGATTACCGCATCTCCGCCGCCAAGGCCTACTGCGGCGAAGCCGCTCGCTTCGTCGCCGAGCAGGCGATCCAGCTGCATGGCGCCATGGGCATGACCGAGGAGTGCCAGGTGTCCCGCTATGCCCGACGGCTGATCATGTTCGACCATCATCTGGGCGATGTGGACCATCACCTGGAGATCGTCAGCGAGCGGCTTACGGCGGCCTGAACATCGGCTGACCATCAATGCCAATGGCTCAAGAATGTGGGCCATTGGCGTTGCCTGGAGTGGGACGCCACAGGGCCATTTCCTGCTCTTCAGTTCTGCCGCAACCCATCACCAGGCGGCATACAGAAACCATCCTGCCAACAGCGGAATGCACGCCAGCAGGAAGCGGGCATTCCAGCGATAGCCGATATGGATCGAGGCCACACCAGTGAAGCGCGACAGGATCAGCATCGAGGCCGTTATGGGCGACGACATCAGCGCCAGCGCCCAGCCAACCATTAGTGCGGCACCGGTCAGCGCCGGCGTCAGGCCTTCGATGGCAAGCGTCGGCAGCAGGCCAACGAGCAGCGTCACGGTGACGATGGGGTTGACGCCGACCTGGGCCAGCCCCACCACCAGCAGCATGGCCAATACGGCATTGACCGCCCCGAGCGGCTCGATGATGCCGAGCAGCGGCCCCAGACTCTCCACCGGTATCAGCCCTACGCAAAGATGGCCAAGGTAGCCCGCCCCTCCAAGTATCACGACCTCGTTACCGATGGGAGCTACCAGCCACGGTAGCTGGCGTCGCAGGCTTGCCACCGCCGCCGGCACGCCCAGCAGGCCGAGTCGATGCCGCTGCCAGGCGAGCCAGGCCATTGCGCTGAGCGGCGCGCCGACCAGGGCGGCAATCGGCAGGCGCAGATCGAGTGCCCAGGAGAGCACGAACACCAGCGTGACGATGCCCAGCAGCAGCAGACAGAACTGTCCCAAGGGAGCCAGCGAAGGCGCCGGCTGGCTGACACTGCGCGCTGCCGTGTTCGGGCCGGTCAGAAAATCGACACTCCAACCCACCAGGAAGATGAGCAGCGCCGCACCGATCACATAGGGTGCGAGGTCGATCCAGCGCAGCTCGGGTAGGCTCGAAAGCACCACCGCCACACCGATCCCCATCGGCGAGATCAGCGGGGCCAGGGAGAACCCCCGCAGCAGAGCCAGCATCATACGGCGCTGGCGCGCTCGACGTACCCACTCTCGCCCCTGGGCCGCCGTCAGCGTGTTGCTCTTCTCGATCATGCCGGCGAACAGATTGAGCACGCCGATATTGAGAATGATGCCGAACAGCGCCGAGCCGGCGGAAAGAATGGGGTATCGGCGAGCGGGCGGCTGCAGCAGCATGGCTGTACCGCAGCGACGCACCAGCCGCGAGCGATAGGCCGGCAGGCGCAGCAGGCTCAATGCCACGACGAAGGTGGCGAAGAAGGCGAAGCGCCCGGCAGCCTCGAACAGCAACCATCCCGCTGCCTCGGCTCGCCATAGCACCACCAGGGTCGCCAGGCAGGCGCTCAGCAGCAGTACTCGGGCCATGTGGGAGAGTACTGCGCCCAAGGTGGCCAGATAAGCCGCCAGGGCAAGGATGCCCACTGCCTGCAGCACGATGCTGTAAAAAACCAGATGGCTCAGAGTGGCCAGCGTGACGATAACCAGCAGGCCGGCGCGAAGTCGCGCCATGCTCACTCGGGCAGACCCACCGGCGACTCGCTGCCGCTGCGCCTGCGAAACGCACCTTCGGCCATGGCCAGCAGTTCGCCATCGGCGCCGACGACTTCGCCGCTGGACATGTACACCTTGCGCCCACCGCCGCGCACCCGGCCGGTGGCGCGCAGCACGCCGGCCCCAGCAGGCCCCACGAAAGTGGTGGTCAGCGACAGCGTCATGCCGCGGCGTACCCGCCCAAGAGTGGCACAATAGAGCCCGGCGAGACTCAGAGCACTGTCGAGCATGGAGGTGAGTACACCGCCGTGCACGATGCCGCTGCGATTGAGATGCCGTTCATCGGCTACCAGCTCCACTACCGCGAGCTCTTCCGCCCACTCGACCACTCGCATGCCGAGCAGCTCATGGTAGCCCATCAACGCCGTCCGTTCGGATTCACTCATGTCGCGCCCTCCCGATCGGCCATGTTGCGCAGGCGCCCTTTGAGGATCTTGCCGCTGGCCGTGGCCGGCAGCGACTCCATGAGAATCAGACGTGCAGGGCGCTTGTAGGGAGCCAGCCGGGCAGCGAGAAACTCGCGCAGCGCTTCCTCGCTGAGCATGGCGCCGGGCTCGCACTGGACGAAGGCGACCACCTCCTCGTTGCCCTCCACCTGGCGCCCGACCACCGCCGAGAGTGTCACGTCCGGGTGTTCGTTGATCACCGCCTCCACGTCGGGCGGATAGATATTGAAGCCCGAGCGAATGATCAGCTCCTTGCTGCGTCCGACGATGTAGAGCTGATCATCCTCGTCGAAGCGCGCGATGTCACCGGTATTGAGCCAGCCATCCTCGCTGAGGCAGGCGCGAGTGGCCGAAGGCTGACGAAAGTAGCCTTTCATCACGTTGGGGCCGCGCACCCATAGCTCACCGGCCCCGGCGTGCTCGGGCTCGTCCTCGCCCCCTTCCCCCAGCGGCTCCAGGCGATACTCCAGCAACGGCAGCACCCGGCCCACGGTATTGCTGTCGAAGCGATCCTCGATACGGGTCTGGCTGATGGTCGGGCTCGCCTCGGTGAGACCATAGCCGTTGTGCAGCGTCAGGCCGAACAGCGCCTGGACACGACGCTTGAGGTCGGCATCCAGGGGCGAGCCGCCGGCGGAGATGTAGCGCAGCGCGGGAGCCGCCAGCGCGCGCCCTTCGCGACGCAGAAACTCCAGCGTGCGCGCGAACATCGCCGGCACGCCCTGCAGCACGGTGATGCGCTCCTGCTCCAGCGCCGCCAGCATGGCGGCGGCGTCGAAGCGCGGCACGCTGTAGAGGCAGGCGCCGTTGTAGAGCGAGCCCATGCACACCGACGACAGGCCGAACACGTGCGACATCGGCAGCACGCCGTAGACCCGCTCGCCCTCACGCAGATGACGCATCCCCCCCGAGAGCGAGGCGATGTAGAGGATACCGCGATGGGTCAGCATCACTCCCTTGGGTGTGCCGGTGGTACCCGAGGTGTAGATCATCGCCGCCACCTGCTCGGCGCCACTGGCCTCGACCGGCTCCGGCTCCACCTCTATCAGCGGCGATATTCTCAGACGTCCCAGAGTCGAATGTGCGTGGACGGCGGCGCCGTGACGTTCTCCGTGGGCCTCGGCGTCCGGCGAGGCTTCGCTGGTGTAGAACACCCGTCGCGGCTGGCAGTGGTCGCGGATCGCATCGACCTCCTGCGCCGAGAGGCGCGAGTTGACAATAGCCACCCAGACGTCGCGTTCGCTGGCCGCCAGCAGCAGCGTGACCAGCGCCCGGCCATTCTCGCTCACGGTCATGATGCGGTCGCCCGGGCGTACGTCGAGCGAGTCGAGCCAAGCGGCGGCGGCGCGAATCTCGCGCCCCAGCTCGGCATAGCTCCAGCGGATCTCGCCATCGACCAGCGCCGGCTCGGCGGCCAGGCGCTCGGCGTTCTCCAACACCCGGGTACTCAAGCGTTCGGGCAGTTCGGCCACCAGCTCGCTCGCCAGGCGGCCGAAGATCGCCTCGTCAGGCGCCCGGCGGCACACCGAGAGCGCCATCAGCTCACCTCCCGCACCATGTTGCGCGCGATCACTACCTGCTGGATCTGGGTCGTACCCTCGTAGATGCGGAACAAGCGAACGTCGCGATAGAAACGCTCCACCGCGTATTCCGCCATGTAGCCGGCACCGCCGTGCACCTGCACTGCCCGGTCGGCCACGCGGCCCACCATCTCGGCGCAGAACAGCTTGCAGCAGGAGGCCAGCGTCGAGACGTTCTCGCCGGCATCCTTTCGCCGCGCAGCGTCGAGTACCATGGTGCGGCCGGCGTAGGCTTCGGTCTTGCTGTCGGCAAGCATCGCCTGCACCAGTTGGTGCTCGGCCAGCGGCACGCCGAACTGCTTGCGCTCGATGGCGTAGTTGAGCGACTCCTCGACCAGCCGCTCGGCCACGCCCACGCATACCGCCGAGATGTGCAGGCGGCCGCGGTCGAGTACCTTCATCGCGGTCTTGAAGCCCTTTCCTTCCACACCGCCGATGATGTTTTCGGCCGGTACCCGGCAGTCCTCGAAGATGATGTCGCAGGTGTGAGCGCCCTTCTGGCCCATCTTGCTGTCGGCCGGGCCGCGCTTGAGCCCCGGGGTATCGCCTTCGACGATGAAGGCAGTGATGCCACCGGCGCCCTTGTTGCCGGGGTCGGTGCGCGCCATGACGGTGAAGACGTCGGCCTCGGGGCCGTTGGTGATGAAACGCTTGGTGCCGTTGAGCACGTAGTGATCGCCGTCGCGGACCGCGGTGGTGCGCAGGCTGGCGGCATCCGAACCGGCGTCGGGCTCGGTGAGGCAGAAGGAGCTGAGCAGTTCGCCGGTGGCCAGTCGCGGCACGTATTTGGCCTTCTGCTCCGGGGTGCCGTCGATCAGGATGCCCTGAGCGCCGATACCGTTGTTGGTGCCGAAGATCGAACGGAAAGCCGGTGAGGTCTTGCCGATCTCCATCGCCACCAGCGCCTCCTCCTCCATGGTCAGCCCCAGGCCGCCGTACTCCTCCGGAATCGACAGGCCGAACAGCCCCATCTCCTTCATCTCCTCGAGCAGCTCCGCTGGCACCGCGTCCTCCTCGGCCAGCCGCGCTTCGTTGGGGATCAGGCGCTCGCGCACGAAGCGGGAAATGGTATCGATGAGCTGAGCGAGCAGTTCGGGATCGCGAATCATGACGTGTCCTCACGCAGGGAAGGCGGCTGATCGGGACGAGACACTCTTGAATCCGGTGAGCGTATCTGTCCTTATTTGGCTAAGCAGAATTTCGCTAGGCAGAATCAAAGACCGCATTTGATTGTCAGGAAATGTGGCATAGCCTAGGATGGCAGTCAATAAACGAAATCACGTTCCGCAATGCAGAACAAAGGTGCCAGAGGAGCTTTCCATGCCGAACGCAACAGCGACCCCGCCCTTCAAGACGCTGGGTATTGTCGGGACCGGCGCCATGGGCCGCGGTATCGCCCAGATCGCCGCCCAGGCCGGATTGACCGTGCTGCTCCACGACCTGCGCGAAGGCGCCGTCACTGAGGCGCGGGAGTTCGTTGGCGGCATGTGGCAGCGCGCCGTGGACAAGCAGCGCCTGAGCGAGGCCGAAGCCGAGCGCTATCGCGCCAACCTGAAGGAAGCCGCCACCCTCGGCGAGCTTGCCGGATGCGACATCGTCGTCGAAGCCATCGTCGAGAAGCTCGAAGCCAAGCAGGCGCTGTTCCAGCAGCTCGAAGAGATTCTCGACGACCAGGCGGTACTGGCCACCAACACCTCGTCGCTGTCGGTGACGGCGATCGCCTCGAGCTGCCGCCTCCCCCAGCGCGTGATCGGCTTTCACTTCTTCAACCCGGTGCCGCTGATGAAGATCGTCGAGGTGATTCCGGGTCTGCGCACCGCCAGCGACGTCGCCGACCGGGTGGAAGCGCTGGGCCAGGCCATGGGGCACTTCACCGCGCGTACTACCGATACCCCGGGCTTCCTGGTCAACCACGCCGGTCGTGCCTTCGGTACCGAAGCGCTGCGCATCCTCGGCGAGCGCGTCACCGATCACGTCACCATCGATCGCATCCTGGTCGATCAGGGCGGCTTTCGCATGGGGCCCTTCGCCCTGCTCGATCTCACCGGGCTCGACGTCTCCCATGCGGTGATGGAGTCGATCTACCACCAGTACTACGAGGAGCCGCGTTTTCGCCCCTCGCCGCTGACCCGTCAGCGCCTCACCGCCGGCCTGCTCGGGCGCAAGACGGGCGAAGGCTTCTATCGCTATGTGGAAGGCAAACCCCAGGTGCCCGACGAGACCCCGCCGCCCCCGGTCGAACCGCGACCGGTGTGGATCGGCGCCGAGGATGACGAAGCCCGCCGCCAGCTCATCGGGCTGGTAACCGCAGCGGGCTGGCCGCTGGAGAATGCTGAAGAGAGCCACGAGACGCCCACCCCAGACGCGCTTTGCCTGCTGGCCCCGCTGGGCGAGGACGCGACTTCCTGCGCCCTGCGGCTGGGCCTGCCCGCCGAGCGCTGCGTGGCCGTGGATCTGCTGGCCGGCCTCGAACGGCGTCGCAGCCTGATGCTCACACCGGCCACTCGCGCGGCCTACCGTGATGCCGCCGCCGCCCTGTTCGCCCACGACGGCACGCCGGTCAGCGTGCTCGACGACAGCACCGGCTTCGTGCTGCAGCGGGTGGTGGCCTGCATCGTCAACGTCGGCTGCGAGATCGCGCAACAGGGCGTGGCCGCACCGCAAACCGTCGACCGCGCCGTAGAGCTGGGTCTGGGCTATCCCCACGGGCCGTTGGCCATGGGCGACCACTACGGCAGCCGTCGGATCCTGACCATTCTCGACAACATGCTGGCCGCCACCGGCGATCCCCGCTATCGCGCCAGCCCCTGGCTGCGCCGCCGTGCCACCCTCGATATGCCGCTGACAGCCGTCTGATGCCTCAAAGGAGCCACCATAAAGGAGCCACCATGCAAGACGCCTACATCTTTGACGGACTGCGCACTCCCTTCGGCCGCCACGGCGGCAGCCTGGCCGCAGTGCGTCCCGACGACCTGCTGGGTCATGTGCTGAAGGCGCTGGTCGCACGCAACGGCTTTGCCGCCGAGGCCTACGAAGAAGTGCTGGCCGGTTGCACCAACCAGGCCGGCGAGGACTCGCGCAACGTGGCCCGTCACGCGGGGCTGCTGGCCGGGCTGCCGGTCGAAGTGGCGGCCCAGACGGTCAACCGCCTGTGCGGCAGCGGCCTGGCCGCGGTGATCGATGCCGCGCGGGCCACTCGCCTCGGCGAGGGCGAACTGTTCCTTGCCGGCGGCGTGGAGTCGATGTCGCGCGCCCCCTACGTGCTGGGCAAGGCGGAGTCGCCCTTCGCCCGCAACCAGCCGCTCTACGACACCGTGATCGGCTCGCGCTTCCCCAACCCCTGGCTCGCCCGCGAGTACGGCAGCCACAGCATGCCCGAGACCGCCGACAACGTGGCCCATGACCTCGGCATCGGCCGTGACGCCAGCGACGCCTTCGCCGCCCGCTCACAGGCGCGCTACGCCGAAGCCCTGGCACGGGGCTTCTATGACGACGAGCTGCTCGCCGTCGAGGTACCCCAGGGGCGCAAGCAGCCGCCGCTGACAGTGGACCGAGACGAGCATCCGCGTCCGGGTACCGATGCCGGCAAGCTGGCCCGGCTCGGCCCGCTGTTCGAAGGCGGCGTGGTCACCGCCGGCAACGCCTCCGGCCTCAACGACGGTGCCGCGGCGTTGATCGTCGGCAGCCTGGCCGCCGGCGAGCGTGCAGGCATGGCCCCGCGGGCGCGTATCGTGGCCAGCGCCGTGGCCGGGGTACCCCCTCGGGTGATGGGGTTGGGGCCGGTACCGGCCAGCCGCAAGGCGCTGGAACGCGCCGGCCTGAACCTCGCGCAGATGGACGCGATCGAGATCAACGAGGCCTTCGCCGTTCAGGTATTGGGATGCACCCAGCAGCTCGGACTCGACCCCGACGACAGCCGGCTCAATGCCAACGGCGGGGCCATTGCCATCGGCCATCCATTGGGCGCTTCGGGCGCCCGCCTTGCGTTGACCGCCCTGCGTCAGCTCGAAGCCGGCGGTGGCCGCTATGCGCTGGTCACCATGTGCATCGGCGTCGGGCAAGGCATCGCCTGCATCATCGAAAGAATGAACGTCTGATCGCCACGCCGCCCCGGAGCGGCGCCGCCAACGCACCCGCCCGGGGCAATATGCGATACTCCGCCAAACGATTTCGCGACAGGGAACCGCCATGAACAAGCCCGCCCAGTTGGAAGACGACACCCCGCCGACCAAGGACCGCAACTTCGTCACTGCCCTGGCTCGCGGCCTCGAGCTGCTGCGCGCTTTCGCCCCCGGCGAGGAATATCTCGGCAATGCCGAACTTTCCAGCCGTACCGGCATTCCCCGCCCCACGGTGTCGCGACTGACCTATACGCTGACCCAGCTCGGTTATCTGCGCCACAACACGCGGCTGGAGAAATACCGCCTGGGCCCAGGCATCCTGGCGCTGGGCTACCGCTTCCTGGCCAGTCAGGGCATCCGCGAGATCGCCCGCCCCTTCATGCAGCAGTTCGCCGAGGCCACCGACTGCAACGTCAGTCTGGGAGCGGCCGACAAGACCGAAATGGTCTACATCGAAAGCTGCCACGGCAGCGGCCCGCTGATCGTGCGGCTCGACGTCGGTTCGCGGCTGCCGATGGCGACCACGGCCATCGGGCGTGCCTGGCTTTGCGGTCTTTCCGAGTCCCGTCGCGAAGCGGTATTGGCGGAGCTGGCCAGGGCCCACGGCGCCGACTGGCCGGCGTTGGAGAAGGGCATCCGGCGCAGCCAGGAGGATTACGCCCGCTACGGCTTCTGCCTCTCCGAGGGCGACTGGCAGTCGCAGATCAGTGCCGTGGCCACGCCGCTGGTGCTCGAAGACGGCGCCGAAGTGATGGCGATCAACTGCGGCGGTGCCGCCCATCGACTGAGTCATTCGATCATGGTCGACAACCTGGGACCGCGACTGAAGGAAGTGGCACGCCGCATTCTCGGCGAACTCGAGCACGGCACCGGCTGAGGCTGCGTCGAGCCCGAGCTTGGCAAGTCCTGCGCCGCTGTCGCCCAACGGCGTATGATGATATAGTGATGGTGAGATTGCCTTCGGGCACCATTTTCAGGGAGAGAAGCACCACTCGCCATGCCCGACACCGCTTCACGTCCCGGCATGCTGGAACAGCAGGCCCACCGTCTGAGCGCCGTGGGCGACTGGACCCTGCCGCACTATGCCAGGCTCAGGGACGCCGTGGCGCGGGTTCATGAAGCCGACTCGGTCGATCTGGCCCAGCTCGGCGAGCTGGATACGTCAGGTGCTTCGCTGTTGGTCGACCTGCTGGGCCCCGATGCCGTCAGCGACATCGCCGAGTGGGCGCCCGGTCTGCCCCCGGAGCGCCAGGCCCTGCTCAAGGCCGTTGCCGACGCCACTCGCCTCCGTCCGCTGCCGCCGCCAGCGCCCCGGCCGGCTCCGCTGGCGGCCTTGGCCAGCCTGGGACAGGTCGTCGAGCAGCTCGCCCGTCAGCAGTTGCAGCTGATCGCCTTCGTTGGCTTGACCCTGAGCACGCTGCTGACCACGCTCTTCACGCCATGGCACTGGCGCCTCACCTCGCTGGTGGCGCACGTTCAGCAGACCGGGCTCAACGCCATCCCCATCGTCGCCCTGCTCACCTTCCTGGTCGGCGCCGTGGTCGCCTTCCTGGGCGCCACGGTGTTGCGCGACTTCGGCGCCACCATCTACACCGTCAACCTGGTCGCCTACGCCTTCCTGCGCGAATTCGGCGTGCTGCTCGCCGCCATCCTGCTGGCCGGCCGCACCGCCAGCGCCTTCACCGCCCAGATCGGCTCGATGAAGGCCAACGAGGAGCTCGATGCGCTGCGGGCGCAAGGCCTCGACCCCATGGAGCTGCTGGTGCTGCCGCGCGTACTGGCCATGACCGTCAGCCTGCCGATCCTGACCCTGATCGGCATGCTCTGCGGCATGTTCGGTGGCGCGCTGGTGTGCGCCCTGGCACTGGACATCTCCTTTGCCCAATTCATCGCCATCGTGCAACGCGACATCCCCTTGGGGCACTTTCTGGTGGGCATCGGCAAGGCACCGCTGTTCGCCTTCGTCATTGCCGTGATCGGCTGTCTGGAAGGGTTCAAGGCCGAGGCCAGCGCCCAGTCGGTGGGCGAGCACACCACCTCGAGCGTGGTGCAGTCGATCTTCATGGTGATCCTGCTCGATGCCCTGGCCGCACTGTTCTTCATGGAGATGGGCTGGTGATGAATGCCTCGGAGCCCATCGTCGAGATTCGCGGCCTGGTCAACCGCTTCGGCCGGCATGTGGTTCACGAGGGGCTGGATCTGGACATTCGCCGCGCCGAGATACTCGGCGTGGTGGGCGGCTCGGGCACCGGCAAGTCGGTACTGCTGCGCAGCATCGTCGGCCTCAAGCGACCCGACGGCGGCTCCATTCGCGTTTTCGGCGAGGAGCTGCAGCGCCTGCCTGCCGCCCGCCGCGCCAGCATCGAACGCCGCTTCGGCGTGCTGTTCCAGCGCGGCGCCCTGTTCTCCTCGTTGAACCTGCAGGAGAACGTCGCCCTGCCGCTGATCGAACATGCCGGCCTGTCGCGCGCCGATGCCGAACGCCTGGCGCGGGTCAAGCTGGCCCTGGCGGGGCTGCCCCCCGATGCCGCCCGGCTCGATCCGGCCGCACTTTCCGGCGGCATGATCAAGCGCGCCGCCCTGGCCCGCGCCCTGGCCCTGGACCCCGAGGTGCTGTTCCTCGACGAGCCCACCGCGGGCCTCGACCCCATCGGCGCCGCCGCTTTCGACCGCCTGCTGGTGACCCTGCGCGATGCCCTGGGCTTCAGTGTCTTTCTGGTCACCCACGATCTCGATACGCTGTACTCGAGCTGCGACCGGGTCGCCGTCATCGCCGACAAGCGCGTGCTGGTGGCCGACTCCCTGTCGGCGGTGGAAGCCACCGACGACCCCTGGATACGCGACTATTTCCATGGTCCCAGAGGTCGCGCAGCAAGCCAGGCGGCGCAGCAACTCACATCTCCGCCGGGAGGGCAAAGCTGATGGAAACCCGCGCACACCATGTCGTGATCGGCCTGTTCGTCGTGCTGACACTCGTCGGCGGCGTGCTGTTCGCTCTGTGGCTCAACCAGAGCACCCGCGCCCAGGCCTACACCCATTACGAAGTGCTGTTCAACCACGGCGTCAGCGGGCTGTCGGAGGGCAATGCCGTGGAGTACAGCGGCGTCAGGGTCGGTGACGTCGTGGAGCTGCGCCTCGACCCGGCCGATCCGCGCAACGTCATGGCCCTCATTCGCGTCGAGAGCCAGGTGCCGATTCGTCAGGACACCCGTGCGCGCCTGGCGCTGGCCAACATCACCGGCAGCATGTCGATCCAGCTGCACGGCGGCACGCCCGAGAGCCCGCTGCTGATCGCCCGCGGCGAACGACCGGCACGCATCGTCGCCGATCAATCGCCGCTGGGTGCCCTGCTCAGCGACAGCGAGGAGCTGCTGGGCAACGTCAATCGCGTGCTGTCGCGGCTGGAGGCGGTGCTGTCGGAGGAGAACGTGGAAAGCGTGGAGCGGATCCTGGCCAATCTCGAGCGCACCACCGCTCAGCTTGCCGCCATCGGCGATGCCCCGGCCCGGCTCGCCGAGAGCATGGAAGAGGTTTCACGGGAAGCCGCCCGCGCCCTGGCCGAATTCCGCGCTCTGGCCAACCGCACCGGCGGCCTGATGCAGGGCCATGCCGAGGGCATCATGATCGACACCCGCCAGCTCACCGCCAGCCTGTCCCGCACAGCCCAGAGCCTCGAGGAGCTGCTGGCGGACAACCAGGGGGCACTGGAAAGCGGCATGCGCGGCGTGCAGGGCCTGGGGCCGGCCACCATCGAGCTGCGCAACACGCTCTCCTCGCTCAATCGCATCGTGCGCCGCCTGGAGGAGAATCCCCGCAACTTCCTGCTGGGACGCGACCGCGTCGAGGAGTTCAGCCCATGAGGTATCGCCCGCGCTTGTCCTGGCTCGTCGCGTTGGCAGTGGCCCTGGCGCTCGGTGGCTGCCAATTCGTGCCGGAACGCACGCCGGTCGCCTTCTACGATCTGCCGGCGCGGACACTGACGCCCGCGCCTTCGTCGGCCACCCAGGTGGACGCCACCCTGCGCCTGGCCACACCGCGCGCCAGCGGGCTGCTCGACGGCACGCGGATCCTCGTCGTGCCGCAGCCCAACCGCCCCCAGGTGTACGCCGGCGCTCGCTGGGCCGATGCCATGCCGCTATTGCTGCGCGATCGGCTGCTCGACGCCTTCCATGACGATGGCCGCCTGCCCGGTGTGGTGCACGAGGACAGCGGCGTCACCGCCGACGTGGAGCTGCACAGCGACCTGCGGACCTTCCACAGCGAGTACCGCGGCGGTCGGCCGGAGGCCGTGATCCGTCTCGAAGCCAGACTGGTCGATGCCCGCACGCAGCGTCTGCTGGCCAGCCAGCGCTTTCTCCACTACCAGCGGGCCGACAGCGAGTCCATCGAAGACGTGGTCGATGCCTTCGGCACGGCCGCCGACCGCTTGGCACAGGAGCTGGTGGACTGGAGCCTGATGCAGATGCATGAGCGCTGACCGGCATGACGACAGCCGTCAAGTGAATGTAGACACTTGTTATGAATGTCGTGTGGTTACCGCCAACGGTGGCCTTTGGTTATCATGGGCGAAAAAGCAAGGAAACAGCGACAATGACGATGGACAGCTCGCCACGCCAGAATCTCGGTATCAGCGCTTACAGCTGGCTCAAGCGCGACATCACACGAGGCGTCTTCCAGCCCGGCGAAAAGCTGCTGATGAGCCGGCTCAAGGAGCGCTATCAGTTGGGCATCGGCCCCCTGCGCGAAGCGCTGTCACAGCTCGTCGCCGAGCGCCTGGTGGTAGCGATCAGCCAGCGCGGCTATCGGGTAGCGCCCATGTCGCTGGCCGAGCTCGCCGATCTCTACGACGCCCGCGCGCAGTTGGAGGGGCTGATTCTCACGCTGGCCATCGAACGCGGCGACGATAGCTGGGAAGCGGATATCCTGGCCAAGGCGCACACCCTCGCCAAGGTCATGGAAGTGAACAGCCCCGATGAGATGCTGGACGTGTGGGACGCCCGGCACAAGGCATTCCACACGGCCATCGCCAGCGGCTGCCGCTCGCCGCATCTGCTGCAGGTACGCGAGAGCCTGTTCGACCAGGTGGAACGTTACCGCCATCTGTGGCTGCGTGAGACGGTCTTCTCGGAGGAAGCGCTGGAGCGCAAGCGCCAGGAGCACGCCGCCCTGGTCGAGGTGATCCTGGCCCGTGAGGCCACACGCGCCGCCGAGATGATGCGCGAACACCTGATGACCCCGGTGCCCATCATCACGCAGGTCATGACCCGACGGGGCCTGGCCTGAGCGCTGCCCGGTCATTGCCCTGTCATGTCGCTGCGTGAGAATCGCAAGTGACAGGCCGCTGCCGGCGGCTTATGTTGAAGACATACCATCCAAGCACGGCCAGGCACAGTCTCGGCCGCCAAGGCCTGATGGGGGGCGCCATGCCACACCTGCTGCGGTTCTCACGCGACATCGAACTTCGTCTGGAACGACTCTCCCAGCGCACCGGCCAGAGCAAGAGCGCCTTGATCGAACGCTGCCTTGCCGTGGGCATGCACGACCTGGAGTCTCAGCTGCTGCTGGAAGAAGCCGTCAGCGCTCCTACCGTTGCCGACAAGCCCGCTCTCGATCAGCTGCTGCGCGAAAGCGGCCTGGGAGCCTGATGTACGGACTCCCCTCCCGGCTCAGCGGAAGGCCGCCAGGCAACGGCGATGTGTACGCAAGGCATGCTCGCGGGCGGTGGCCACCAGCCTGACCTCCTGCCCCGGCAGGCACTGCGCCAGCCGCGCCGCGGCCAGCGGCGTCAGCGCCCCCAGACGCGGATACCCACCGATGGTCTGACGGTCGTTCAGCAGCACGATCGGTTGGCCATCGGGCGGCACCTGTACCGCGCCCAGCGGTATGCCCTCGGAAATCATGCTTCCCAGTCGGCAGTGCAGTTTCGGCCCCACCAACCTGACCCCCATTCGATCGGCACGATCGTCGACCCGCCAAGGCAGGTTGAAGGCACGAGAAAGGCTGGCGCCGCTGAAATGACCGATCTGGGCGCCGGGTACCAGCGCCAGCCAGTTTCCCGAAAGCGCCATGTTGATCGCCGGGTCGAACGGCAGTGGGCGGCCGGTGACGGCACGGCCGTTCCATGCCAGCTTGTCGTCGACCTGCAGCGTACGCCCATCGCCGTGCAGCCCGCCCAGTTGCTCCCGGGGCGTGGCGCTGCGACTTCCCAGCACCTGGGGCGCTTCGAGTCCGCCGGGCACGGCCAGGTAGGCGCGCAAGCCATTGCGCGGCTGACGGAAGACCAGGCGCTGACCGGCCCGTATGGTGAACGTGGCGCCAGGCTTCAGGGCACGGTCGTCGAGACGGGCATCGAGGTCGGCTCCCATCAGCGCCAGCGTGGAGTCCGCCTCCGCTTCCAGCTCGAGACCGCCACCGATGACGATTTCCAGCGCTGCGGCATCCAGCGCGTTGCCCAATAGCCAGTTGGCCCAGCGAAACGAGAACCAATCGGCAGCCCCGCCCTGGGTGACCCCCAGGTGGCGCACCCCGAAGCGACCGTCGTCGACCAGCAGCGCCAGGGGCCCGGCCCGCACGACTCGCAGCGCGCCCTTGTCGGAAACGCTCATGGCGCACTCTCCAGCACCGTCGTATCGCCCCCCTGGCGGACGAACTCCTCGCGACTGATGGACTTGAAGCGAACCCGATCGCCCGGCCGCAGCAGGGGCTCGCCGCGGCGGGCGTGTTCGAACAGCGGGAAGGCGGTACGCCCGAGAATGTTCCAGCCGCCCGGCGAAGTCAGCGGGTAGATCGCGGTCTGGCGGTCGGCGATGCCTACACTGCCCGCGGCCACGCGGCGCCGGGGCGTTTTCAGCCGCGGGGTGGCCAGCGCCTCTTCCACCAGCCCCATGAAGCTGTAGCCGGGTGCGAAACCCAGGGCAAAGACGTAATAGTCACGGCCACAGTGGCGACGTACCACCTCGTCCACCGCGATGCCGGCTCGTTCGGCCACCCGGGTGAGATCCGGTCCGACGCTGAGGTCGTACCAGACCGGCACTTCATGACATTGGCCCAGCCCGGTGTCGGCCGGCTCCAGGCGTTCGAGTACGCGCTGGATACGCCCGATGGCCTCGTCGTGGTCGAGCCGCAGCGCATCGTAGTGCAGCATGAGGGTGGTGTAGGAGGGCACCAGGTCGATGAGCTCCTGGCCGAAGGCCTCGCGCAGGGCGCGATCGGCGGCCACGATCCAGCCCATGTTGGCCTCGTCGATGGCGTCGAACAGGCGCACCATGAGCACGTCCATGGCAGTCAGCTCGATCTGCGCGACCATCGTCACGCCCGGTCCAGCTTGTCGAAGGCCTCGCGTATCGCCCGAACGGCCGCTACCGACTCGGGATTGTCGCCATGCACGCAGAGCGTATCGCAAGGCAGCTGCAGAGGCGTACCGTCGATGGCCGCCAGCGGCTCGCCGCGAGCCAGGCTCACGGCCTGGGCGACGATGGTCGCCTGGTCATGGTGCACCGCCCCCGGCAAACGGCGCGAGACGAGATGGCCGCCGGCATCGTAGGCACGATCGGCAAAGGTCTCGAACCAGATGGCGATGCCCATCTCCGCCGCCAGTTGGCGGCTCGGCTCCGGGTCGGCGGTCGCCATCAGCATCAGCGGCAGGCTCGGATCGTAGCTGGTCACGGCGCGCATCACGGCCCTCAGCAGCTCGGGGTCCCGTGCCATGTCGTTGTACAGCGCACCGTGCGGCTTGACGTAGCGAACGGCCGTTCCCTCCGCCTGACAGATGCCGGCCAGCGCGCCGATCTGATACAGCACCAGATCCTCGACTTCGGCGGGGGAACAAGCCATGGAGCGACGACCGAAACCCATCAGATCGGGATAGGCGGGATGGGCGCCGACCTTGACGCCATGCTCCACCGCCAGACGCACCGTATGGCGCATCACATGAGGGTCGGAGGCATGGAAACCGCAGGCGATATTGGCACAGTCGACGTAAGGCATGACCTCGCCGTCCAGCCCCAGCGTGTAGTTGCCGAAGCTTTCCCCCATATCGCAATTGAGCAGTGGCACGGCCATTGGCGACTCCTTTTTGCGCTGTTTTGAACTGTTCTTGTGATGGTCGACACTATATGAAGCGCCCTTTTTCAATGCCAATCGTTTTTCACGATACTCAATATCGGCATCTCCTATCATATTGTTATTCTGTGGAAAAATGGTTGACGCCATGTCGCTTCGCGATTATCAATGAAATGAAGCCAGGCAATACAATGCCAATAAAAGGAGTATACACATGGCCGTAAAAGATCCCTTCCATCTGGCCGTACAGGTACGTGATATCGACGAGGCACGTCGCTTCTACGGCGACTTCCTCGGCTGCCCCGAAGGCCGCTCATCCGCGAGCTGGGTCGACTTCGATCTCTACGGGCATCAGTTCGTTTGCCACCTCAACCCCGCCTTGAAAGACGCCGGAGTTTCCAGCCACAAGAACCCGGTGGACGGACATGGCGTGCCGGTTCCCCATTTCGGCGTGGTGCTGGAGATGGATGCCTGGGAAGCCCTGGCGCAGAAATTGCGCGAGCACGGCGTGGCATTCGAGATCGAACCCTACATCCGCTTCAAGGGCGAGCCGGGGGAACAGGCCACCATGTTCTTCTACGATCCCTCCGGCAATGCCCTGGAGTTCAAGGCGTTCAAGAATCGCGAAGAACAGCTGTTCAAGAAGTCCTGAGCCGGATTCGCAGATGCTCGATTTCAAGGAGCTGGAAGCGTTCGTCTGGGCGGTGAGGCTGGGCTCCTTCCGCAAGGCGGCCATGCGCCTGCACCTGACCCAACCCTCGATCTCGGAGCGCATCTCGCGCCTCGAGAGCAGCGTGGGAGAGGTGCTGCTGGAGCGCTCGGCCAGGCCGATCCAGCCCACCATGCGCGGACGCGAGTTCTTCGTCCACGCCGAGCGTCTTCTGCAGCAGCGTGACGCGGCGCTGAAGCTGTTCGAGGATGAGGAGAACTATTCCGCCCCACTGCGCCTCGGCGCCATTGAGACCATCGCCCACAGCTGGCTGCCCGACTTCATGCGCTGCCTGACCCTGCGCTATCCGCAGTTGACCATCGAGCTGAGCGTCGATTACTCGCCGGCGCTCAACCGCCGGCTGGCGAAGAACGATCTGGACATTCTGCTGGCGATGAATGGCTACCTGGAGCCGGAGCGCATCGACCAGCTGCCGCTGAGTCCTTACGAGATGGGCATGTTCGTCTCACCCGACCATGTCGAGACGATCGCGGTACAGGGTAGCGAGTGGCTTGGCTGCCTGCCCTTCATCTCCTTCGGCAAGAGGGCCAGACCCTACGAGGAGCTGGTGGTGTACCTGGATCGCCAGGGCGTGGCGGAGCCCCGCATTCACAGTGTCAGCACGCTGATGACCATCGTGCGCATGACCATGGAAGGACTCGGCATCGGCGCGCTCCCCGTCGCCACCGTACTCGACGAATGGCGCCAGGGTCAGCTCTATCGGATCGAGCTGCCGCAGCCCCTGCCGGACATGCATTACGACGTGATCTGGCGCATCGGCAGCCATCCCCGGTTCTGCCGCAGCGTGGGGCTGCTGGCACAGCAATGCGCCAAGCGCTATGCAGAGTCACGCATGACCGACATGACGACAAGCGATTTCTCCGGCCGCTGGGTGAGGCCGAAGCGTCCCGAAACTCACCCATAGGCGCTCTGACGCCACCCACACAACTCCAACTAGAGAGACCAAAATGAACAAGATCCTGTCCCGCTCCGTGCTGATCGCCGCTGCCTGCGGCCTCTCCACGACCGCCAGTGCCGCCCAGTGGACCATGGCCACCCCCTACGGCGATGCCAGCTTCCATACCAAGAACGTGAAGCAGTTCGCCGAGGACGTGGCGGAAGCCACCGGTGGCGAACTGACCATCAACGTCCACAGCGGCGGCTCGCTGGTGGCCCACGGCGAGATCAAGCCTTCGGTACGCCGCGGCACCATCGAGGCCGGCGAGATCTTTCTCTCCACCCTCTCCAACGAGGACCCCATCTTCGAGGTCGATACCCTGCCGGGCGTGGCCGGAAGCTACGAGGAAGCCTTCGAACTGTGGCAGGCCACCAAGCCGCTGATCACCGAACTGTTCGCCAATCAGGGCATGATGCCGCTCTACGCCGTGGCCTGGCCGGCCCAGGGCATCTATACCGACTTCGAGCTCGACGATGCCGAGCAGTTCGAGGGCCTGCGGGTGCGCGCCCCCAACATCAACACCCAGCGCTTCGTCGACTACCTGGGCGGCAGCCCCACCGAAACCGAGGAGTCGGACATTCCCACGGCGTTCAGCACCGGTCGGGTCGACGCCATGATCACCTCGAGTTCCACCGGTAACTCGATGACCGCCTGGGATTACGTCTCCCACTACACCGACGCCAACCTGTGGCTGCCGAAGAACATCGTGTTCATCAATCAGCGCGCCTTCGATCGCCTGGACGAAGCCACCCAGGAAGCGCTGCTGGAGGCCGCCGCACGGGCCGAGGAGCGCGGCTGGCAGATGAGCCGTGACGACAATCAGGCCAGCCTCGAGGCGCTGCAGGCGAACGGCATCACCGTCTCCGAGCCGAACGATGAGGTTGCGGCCGCCCTGCAGGCAGCCGGCGACCAGCTCTTCTCGGCCTGGGAGAGTCGTGCCGGTGAGCAGGCGAAGCAGGTACTCGAGGAGTACCAGCAGCAGCGCCAGGATTGAGCCCAACCCCAGGCGTGGCGGCTTGCCGCCACGCCTCCCTCAAGCTCGCCTCGAGGTTAGCGTCATGACCTTCAAGTTCAATGCCCTCTACCGCCTGGGTGCCCTGGGCGCGGCCGCCTGCATGGTGACCATCTGTGCCCTGATCGCGCTGCAGGTCTCGTTTCGCCTGATCGATGCCCTGCTGGTACTGATCGGCATGCGGCGCCTTGGCCTCGGCATCACCGGCGTCTCGGAGATCGCCTCCTACCTGTTGGTGGGTGCGACCTTCCTGGGCCTTGCCTACACCTTCGTGCATCACGCTCACATCCGCGTCACGCTGTTGATTTCACGGCTGCCATCGGCCATCAGGGCCTGGTTCGAGGTCTTCTGTCTGCTGGTCGCACTGGCCATCAGCCTGCTGCTCGGCTACGGCCTGGTGGAGCTCGCGCGGGAGAGCCGAATGTTCAATGACGTCTCCTCCGGCTTCCTGTCGATTCCGCTGTGGATTCCCCAGACGGTACTGGCCACCGGCGTGGGACTGCTCTGCCTGGCCCTGGCCGAGGCGCTGGTGACGACCCTGCGTATCGCCATTCGCGAGCCTAGCCGCTTCCGCGAGGCGACGGCCACCGACGACAGTGAGATTCACTGAGCCGCACTCAACCACACGGAGATACGTCACGTGCTGATACTCAGCCTGGCTACGATAATGACGCTGGCCGTCCTGCTCGGCAGCGGGGTGTGGATCGCCTTCGCCCTGATCGGCACCGCCTGGGTCGCGCTGGCCTTCTTCAGTCCCTTCGCACCGGGCCCGATCCTGGCTTCCGATTTCTGGGGCGCCAGCTACGGCTGGGATCTGACCGCCCTGCCGATGTTCATCTGGATGGGCGAGATCCTGTTTCGCTCCGGCCTCGCCGACAACATGTTCCGCGGCCTCTCCCCCTGGCTCAACCGCATGCCCGGCCGCCTGCTGCATACCAACATCATCGGCAGCGGCATGTTTGCCGCCGTGTGCGGCTCCTCGGCGGCCACCTGCGCCACCGTGGGCAAGATGACGCTGCCGGAGCTGGAGCGCCGCGGCTACGACAGCAACATGGCCATCGGCACCCTGGCCAGCGCCTCCACGCTGGGGCTGTTGATCCCGCCCTCCATCGTGCTGATCGTCTACGGCGTGGTGACCGAACAGTCGATCTCGCGGCTGTTCATGGCCGGCATCGGCCCGGGCCTGATGATCCTCGCCCTGTTCATGACCTACCTCATCGTCTGGTCACTGGTGAGCGGCAATCGCAAGGGCCTCACCGGCGCCGACGAATCGTCCATGCCGCTGGGCCAGAAGCTGCGCCAGACCCTCGAGCTGCTGCCCATCCTGCTGCTGATCGGCGGCATCATCGTGTCGATCTACGGCGGGCTTGCCTCGCCCACCGAGGCCGCGGCCGTCGGCGTGGTGCTGTCGATGCTGATTGCCCGCTGGAACGGCAACTTCAACGTCAGGATCTTCAGCGACTCGCTGTTCGCCGCCATTCGTACCGCCTGCATGATCGCCTTCATCATCGCCGGCGCCTCGTTTCTGACCTCGGCCATGGGCTTCACCCAGGTGCCCATGCAACTGGCCCGTACCATCGGCGAGATGGGCCTTTCGCCGACCATGCTGCTGGTGGCGCTGACGCTGCTGCTGCTAGTGATGGGCTGCTTCCTCGACGGCATCTCGCTGATCCTGCTGATCACCGCCATCATCATGCCGCTGGTCAGTGCCGCCGGCTTCGATCTGATCTGGTTCGGCATCTACCTGGTGATCGTGGTGGAGATGTCACAGATCACACCGCCGGTGGGCTTCAACCTGTTCGTGATCCAGGGCCTCACGGGCAAGGACATCCTCACCATCACCAAGGCCACGCTGCCGTTCTTCCTGCTGATGATGCTGTCGATCGCGCTGATGCACCTGTTTCCCGAGATCGCCCTCTACCTGCCCCAGAGCATGAGCCGCTAGGAGAAGTGCCCGGTCCCTATGGGTGCCGGGCGCCCTCCTCCCTCGGATTGCGCGGATAGTAGCGCTCCGGCTGGCGCTCCACGTGAGCGAAGAAGCGCGTGTCCTTGTAGGGCATCTTCATGAACCCGGAAACCCCCAGCCCCTCGATCAGCCCCACCGCATCGAGAATGTCTTCGAGACGCTCGCGAAACTCCTCCTCGCGGGAGGGGTCGAGCAGGCGGTAGTAGCTGTGGATCTTGAGATGCTGGGGCAGCGCTTCGAAGATGATCATGCCGGTGTGGTGGATGTCGTTGAGCGCCTCCAGCGAGGTGATGATCGGCTCCGGCAGCACCAGAAACTCCTCGGGGTCGGGGCCGTCCTCGAAGTAGCTGTGCAGCCGGCTGCGGTCTTCCAGTTCAGGCACCGCGCTGACCTCGTAGCGCAGCCGCATGCCGGGCTCGATGACGAAGGGATGCGCCGGGCTCGACCGATCGAGGTGCAGGGTGTCGCGGGCGTTGAACAGGCAGCTCTTGAAGATGCCCTGGCGGTAGATGGCACGCGCCAGGTTGACCATGTTGTTGACCGCCGCCACGAAGGCCGGCTTGAGCGAGGAGTCGTGCAGATTGAGCGAGGTGTCGATGTAGACGCCATCGGCTTCCCAGCGCACGGCCAGCCCGCCCACCACCGGGTACTTGCCCAGCCGGCTCACCGCGGCGAGAAAGGCCTTCTCGGTCTCGCCCATGCCCTGCATGAAGTTCTTGTAGTAGCGATCCAGCTGCACGTCGTTGACGTCGTTGAGCGTTTCCGCTCCGCCCTCCTCGCGCAGGAACGCCTTGCGCGAGCTGTAGACCACGGTGTCGATCTCCCGCGTCATGGGCCGCACCCAGGTGGGCACCAGCGGCGCTTCGGCTGCACCTGGCAGATCGATCATCACCACCCGCGCCAGGCGCGGCATCTCGCGAATGAAGTGGTCGCCGGCGCGCTGGCGCACCCGCGGGTCGGGGTCGAGCATGCCGTCGAGCATGCGGGCGAACTCCATGGGCAGCCCCAGCGAGGTGGCGGGAATGGCACGATGACCGAAGCGACACGACTGTGCCGAGGCCAGCGCATAGAGGGTGCCGGCCGTGCCCTGCTCGTCGAAGCGCGGCGATGACAGCGCGCCGTTGAGCTGCTCTTCGCCGATGAAGTAGACGTCGCCCAGCCGCGCGTTGGTCTGCTGAAGGTTGTCCGACATCAGCTCCATGACGTTGGCCGCCACGAACTGCTGGTTGGCGTCGAGCTGGGCGAACACTGACGAGCCCCAGTCGATCAGCGCGACCTCCTCGCGACGGGCATCGAAGACCAGATTGGAGGGCTTGATGTCGCCATGCACGATGGGCCGCCCAGCGGGTCCCGCCTCGCGTCGCAGGCTGCGCAGGATGTCGGCGAGCTGATCGGCGATGCGCACCACCAGACGCGGCGAAAGGCGCCCCTGACGCAGCGACACCTCCTCCAGGTTGAGCCCGGGGGCGCGCTGCATCACCAGGATCGACTGGTTGCGCACACGCTGAAAGGCGATCAGCCGCGGCACCCGCGGGTGATCGACCTGCTCCAGCATGAACGCCTCCTCCTCGAGGCGGTCCTGCACCTGCTGGGGCAGGTTGACCCGGGTGAACTTGAACACGTTCTCCTCGCCGTGGGCCGTGATGCCGGCGAAGACGAAGCCGTAGGCGCCCTTGCCGATCAGCGCGATGTCGCGGTAGCCCAGCTGCTCGAGCTGGGCCTGACACAGCGCCACCCACGCCTTGAGCTTGCGCGCGTCGTCGTGGCTGAGCAGATAGATCGACTGCTCTTCCGGAATGTAGAACTGCTGCAGCGGTGCCTGAGACATGGGTGTCCGCCTGTTGCTGGGAGCCGTCATCGGATGATCCTTTCCGAGACGGCTCGCGTCCGGCTAGCCGAGATGCAGCAGCATGGTTTCCGGGCTTTCGAGGTAGCCTCTCCAGGCATTGCAGAAGCGCGCGATGGTGCCGCCGTCGATCACCCGGTGATCCCCCGCCCAGGTGACGGTCATGATCGCCCGCCTCACCACCTCGCCACGCTCGTCGAAACGCGGCAGCCACTGGCTCTTGCCGATGGCGACGATGGCCAGCTCCGGCACGTTGATGATCGGTGCCGCATAGGTGCCGCCGAAGGCGCCGATGTTGGAGATGCTGATGGTGCCACCCTTGAGATCCTCCTGGGCCACCCGCCCTTCCCGGGCCGCGGCGGTCAGCCGCTGGATCTCGCGGGCCACCTCGAGCACGCTGCGCTGCTCCACCCGCTTGACGTTGGGTACGATCAGCCCCGCCTTGCTGTCCACCGCCATGCCCACGTTCACTTCGGGCAGATAGTGGATCTCGCTGACCTCGGGGTTGAGCCGCGCGTTGAGGATCGGCTCCTCACGCACCGCCAGTGCCAGCGCCTTCATGAAGAACGGCATCAGTGTCAGGCGCACCTGCTGCGCCTCGGCCACGGGCTTGAGTCGCTCGCGCAGCGCCAGCAGTTCGGTGACGTCGATCTCCTCGCCGTATTGAAAATGCGGAACGGTGCTGGCCGACTCGACCATGCGCCGCGCCATCACCGCGCGCACGCCACGAATCGGCTCGACGCGAACCTCGCCGGCTGCATGCCGTGACGGCGCTGCGCCAGACGGCGTTTCGCTCTGCGGGGCTGGGCTGGCCGGTCGAGCGGCAGGCGGCTCGCCCTGCTGCTGCGGGCCCTGCTCGAGAAAGCGCAGCACGTCTTCCTTCAACACGCGGCCGTCCTTGCCCGAACCGGCCACGGCTTCGAGATCCAGGCCGTGCTCGCGTACCAGACGCCGCACCGCAGGGCTCGCCGGAATGCGCCCGTAGGGGCCGCGTCCGCCGCTAGCCACCGGCGCGACCCTGTGCAGCTGCGCCGCCTGGGGCGCGGAGGGCGACGGCTGGCCGAGGTCGGCCTGGGCCTCGCCCGGCTCGACATGCGCCGGCACGTAGGCGTAAAGCGGCGCATGTACCTTGGCGATCTCGCCCTTGGCCACGTGAAGCTTGCTCACCGTGCCGGCTTCGGGGGCGGTGATCTCCACCAGCGCCTTGTCGGTCATCACGTCGACCAGCGGCTGGTCCTCGGCGATCTCGTCGCCCTCGCCGACCCGCCACTCGACCACTTCGCACTCGACGATGCCCTCGCCGATGTCGGGCAGAATGAAATCCTTGGCCTTGGCACTGGTCGCGGCCCTGCCTTCGGGCGGCGACGATGACGCAGCGGGCGGCGGCGCTTCCGCCGCGGGGCTTACCACTTCGTCCTCTTCCCGTGCGGCGGGTCGCGGCGGGGTCTCGAACTCGACCTCTCCGGTGGCCTCATAGGCGAACAGCGGGGCGTGCACCTTGGCGATGTCGCCCTTGGCCACGTACAACCGGGTCACGCGGCCGGCTTCGGGGGCGGTGATCTCCACCAGCGCCTTGTCGGTCATCACCTCGACCACCGGCTGGTCCTCGGCGATCTCGTCGCCCTCGTTCACCCGCCATTCGACCACTTCGCACTCCACGATACCTTCGCCGATATCGGGCAGCATGAAATCGCTCATCGTTCTCTCCTGTCCTGATATCGGGCGTCAGAACGCCGCGGATGCCTTGATCGCTTCGAAGATCTTGAGGTGGTCGGGCAGATACTCCTTCTCCAGCGTCAGCGGGAAAGGCGTATCCAGGCCCGTCACCCGTTCGATGGGCGACTCCAGGTACAGGAAGCAGCGCTCCTGGATGGTGGCGGCGATCTCGCTGGCAAAGCCGCCGGTGCGCGGCGCCTCGTGGGTGACCACCAGGCGGCCGGTCTTGAGTACCGACTCCACCACGGTGTCCTCGTCCCACGGCAGGATGCTGCGCAGGTCGATCACCTCACAGGAGATGCCCTCCTTCTCGGCCAGCTCCACGGCACGGTCGATCACCTCCATCTGGGCGCCCCAGCCGAGCACGGTGATGTCGCTGCCTTCCTTGGTGACCTCGGCCTCGCCGATGGGCAGCTGGTAGTCCTCCTCGGGCACCTCGCCCACCGCGGCGCGGTAGAGGCGCTTGGGCTCGAAGAAGATCACCGGGTCGGGGTCGCGAATGGCCGAGAGCAGCAGCCCTTTGGCTTGGTAGGGATTGCGCGGCACCACGATCTTGAGACCCGGCGTATGGGCGAAATAGGCTTCCGGCGACTGGGAGTGATAGAGACCGCCGGAGATCCCGCCGCCATAGGGCGTGCGGATGGTGAGGCCGCCGACGTTGAACAGATCGCCCGAGCGGAAGCGGAACTTGGCGGTCTCGTTGACGATCTGGTCGAAGGCCGGAAAGATGTAGTCGGCGAACTGGATCTCGGCCACCGGTACCGAGCCCTGGGCCGCCAGGCCGTTAGCAAAGCCGATGATCCCCTGCTCCACCAGCGGCGTGTTGAAGCAGCGCGCGCGACCGTACTTCTCCTGCAAGTGGCTGGTGGCGCGGAAGACCCCACCGAAGACGCCGACGTCCTCGCCGAAGCAGAGCACCTTTTCATCCTCGGCCATGGCGATGTCCAGGGCGTTGTTGATCGCCTGCAGCATGTTCATTCTGGGCATCTCAGGCTCCTCCCTGCTCGTCGCTGGACTTGTGGTCGCCACCCGGCCTGACGTCGGGGTCGAGCGAACGGGCGCCCTTCGGGTAGGCATCGGGATACTTGCGAATGTGGGTCTTCAGCGCATCGAGCTGACGCTGCAGCGCCGGCGTGACATCGGCGTAGACATCGGTCACCAGGCTCTCCAGCGGCGGCGGCGGACGCTTCTCGGCACGCTTCATGGTCTCGAGCACCTCGCGGCGCAGGCTCTCCTGAAGCTCCTTCTCCTCCTCCTCGCTCCACCAGCCGCCGTCGATCAGCCAGCGCTGCATGCGCAGGATGGGATCCTTCTCGCGCCAGGCCTCCTCCTCCTTGCGCGAGCGATAGCCCGAGGGGTCGTCGGACGAGGAGTGAGCCGCCAGGCGATAGGTCATGGCCTCGATCAGCACCGGCTGGTTCTGCTCCACCGCGATCTTGCGCGCCTCCTGGGTGGCACGATAGACGGCCAGTACGTCGTTGCCGTCGACACGAATCACGTGCATGCGATAGCCGAACGCCCGCGGCGCGATCCCGTCGGCGGCAAACTGCTCGCTGGCCGGCGTCGAGATGGCGTAGCCGTTGTTACGACAGAAGAAGATCACCGGCACCTTGTGCACCGACGCCATGTTCAGCGCGGCGTGGAAGTCGCCCTCCGAGGCCGCACCCTCGCCGAAGAAGGTGATGGTGCAGTGGCCTTCGCCGGCCAGCTTCTGGCCGTAGGCGTAGCCGGTGGCCTGGGGGATCTGGGTGGCCAGCGGTGACGAGATCGTCATGTAGTGCAATTTGCGCGAGCCGTAGTGGATCGGCATCTGCCGGCCCTTGCCGTAGTCGAGTTCGTTGCCGAACAGCTGGTTCATGAACTCGTCGTAGCTGAAGCCGCGATAGACCAGCGCGCCCTGCTCACGATACTGGGCCATGATCATGTCGGCATCGTCGAGCGCTGCGGTGGCGCCGATCACCGCGGCCTCCTCGCCGGTGCACTGCATGTAGAAGGAGAGCCGGCCCTGACGCTGCGCCGCCATCATGCGCTCGTCGAGCACTCGGGTGACGAGCATGGCCCGGTAGATTCTCAGCGCCTTCTCCTTGTCGAGCTCGGGCGCCTCGGCCCCCTCGAACAGGGAGCCGTCCTGCTGCAGCAGGCGAAAGGTGGGGATGTGGAACTCGTCGCCGGTCATGAAGCTAGGCGTGTGGACATCGTGTGTTGTTGTCATCTTCCTGGTCCTTGGGTAATGGCAGGAGGAGTGCCGCCCCTCGTGAGGGCAGTGTTGACTCTAATGTAGCCGTCTGCCAGAGGGTCTCTCCAGCAGATCGCCAACGCTGGAAAAGTTGACGTTAACGTAAGATGAATCTAAACGCACCTATTTTGCTATACAAGCCCCCTCTCTACGACGAATGCACTATCACTGCCGCCAGCCATAGCCGAACGCTCCGTGAGCTCAGCATCACCCGTGATATCGACCTGGCAAGCGCAGCCTGGAGCGAGCGGGCGTCGGCCCGCGCCTAGCCGCGCCGCTGCAGGCGCTCGAAGAGGCTGTCCACGGCCAGCGCCAACAGGCCGATCAGTACGGCCCCCTGGACGATGTAGGCGGTATTGCCGTTGACGATGCCGGAAATGATCGGGTCGCCCAGGTTGCTCGCCCCCACGGTGGTGCCCAGAGCGGCGGTGGCGATATTGATGGTGACCGAGGTGCGGATACCGGCAAGGATGAAGGGCGCGGCCAGCGGCAGCTCCACCTGGCGCAGTACCTGCCACGGGGTCATGCCCATGGCGCGGGCCGCCTCGTGCACCTGCGGGTCGATGCTGTCGATCCCGGCCAGGGTGTTGCGCACGATGGGCAGCAGCCCATACAGCAGCAGCGCGACGATGATGGGCAGCGTACCGAACCCCAGAGCGGGCACCGCCAGGGCCAGCACGGCGACCGGAGGAAAGGTCTGACCGATGGAGGCCAGCTGCGACACCAGCGGCAGGAAGTCCCTGCCGAACTTCCGGGTGACGGCCACCGCGGCGGAGACCCCCAGGGCCACCGCCAGCAGCGAGGCGATGCCCACTACCAGCACGTGCTGGCCCAGCAGGGTCAGGAAATCGGCGCGGCGATAGATCACCTGCCGCAGGTCGGGTTCGAGCAGGCGGAACAGCCACTCGAGATGCCCCATGCCCAGGGTCAGCAGCAACAGCAGGCTCAGCCAGACGATCGGCGCCAGCCACCGCTGTACGGCCGAGCCGTGTGTCGTCGACGACGCAGCCGAACTCATGGCACCTTGGCCCCGAGCAGGCGGCGCAGCGACAGCTCGCCGATGGGAATGTCCTCTTCGTCGACCACCGTCAGCCGGTCGACCCTGTGCCAGAGCATGACCGACAGCGCCTGGCTCAACGAGGCGCCGTAGGGAATCCGCTCGCTGGCCAGCAGCCGCGGCCCCAACGGCAGCATGTGCTCGCTGACCTGGATCAGCGCCGCCTCCTTCAGGCCGCGGTCCATGCCGCCCAGCAGCGACTCGACGAAGGGATTGGCCGGCTCGCGCAGCAGCTCGACGGGTGAGCCCTGCTGCACGATCCGCCCCTGGTGCATCACCACCAGCCTGTCGGCGAGCGCCAGCGCCTCGTCCATGTCGTGAGTGACGAAAACGACGGTCTTGTGCAGGCGCGCCTGCAGCACCCGCAGCTCATCCTGCAGGGTGGCCCGGGTGATGGGGTCGAGGGCGCCGAAGGGCTCGTCCATCAGCAGGATGTCGGGGTCGGCGGCCAAGGCCCGGGCCACGCCGACACGCTGCGCCTGGCCGCCGGAGAGCTGGCGCGGGTACTTGTCGGCGAACTCCGCCACGGGCAGGCCCAGCAGCTGCATCAGCTCTTCTACCCTGTCGCGCACCTTGCCCTTGGGCCATTTCAGCAGGCGCGGCACCAGACCGATGTTGCGCGCCACCGTCCAGTGGGGAAACAGCCCGGTACTCTGGATGACGTAGCCGATCCGCCGTCGCAGGGCGACTTCGTCGAAGCTGCGCACCGGCTGGCCGTCGAGATGAATCTCGCCGCCGTCGTGCTCGATCAGTCGATTGATCATGCGCAGGGTGGTCGACTTGCCGCAGCCCGAGGTGCCGACCAGCGCGCACAGCTCGCCCTTCTCGACACGCAGCGAGATACCGTCCACGGCGGTCTCGTCGCCGAAACGCTTGGTCACGTCGAACAGTTCGATCATGCGGCCCCTCCCGGGCGAAGACGTTCACTCAAGGCGCCGATCAAGGCATCGGCGACTAGGGCCAGGCCGATGATCGGCAGGGCGCCCAGCAGCACCATGTCCATGGCCGCCTGCCCCAATCCCTGGAAAATGAAGGTGCCGAGCCCGCCGGCACCGATCAGGGCCGCCACCGCCGTCAGGCCGATGGCCTGGACGGTGGTGATGCGCACGCCCTCCAGCACCACCGGCAGTGCCAGCGGCAGGCGCACCTGCAAAAAGACCTGGCGTCGGGCCATGCCCATGCCGCGGGCGGATTCGATCACCGCCGGGTCCACCTCTTCCAGGGCGACGAAGATGTTGCGAACCATCGGCAGCAGGCTGTAGCCGAGCAGGGCCAGGAAGGCCGGCGCCCAGCCGATGCCGCTGACTCCCAGCGCCGCCAGCCAATCGACCCGCGCGCCGAGCCAGGCAAGCGGGGCCAGCAGCAGGCCGAACAGCGCCAGGCTGGGAATGGTCTGGAGAAAGTTGAGCACGCCGAAGCCGACACGCCGCACCCCGGTGTGCCTGCGCATGGCCAGCACCAGTAGAGAGGCCACCACCAGGCTGGCCCCCACCGCCGCCCCGACCAGCGCGAGATGTTGCTGGACGGCACTGGCGAACTGGTCGCTGCGGGCGTGATATTCGCGCAGCAGTGCCAGCGGCTCCAGCCACAGTGACAGCGCCAGCCACCAGCCGAGCAGCATCGGCACCAGCAGCAGCCAGCCCAGCGCACGCGACATGCCGAGCCGGGTACGTAGCTCGATCAACACCAGCAGCAGCAGGAAGAGCAGCAGCCACAGCGCACTGCCGATACCCACCCGCGCCTGGGGCATATCCGGCGTCACCAGCACCGCCGTGGCCGCCGCCAGCCACAGCGGCAAGAGCGCGAGCAGCGCCATCACCACGCCAAGGGAAAGCGTCAGCCCCTTGCGGTTCGGCCGCCAGGCCAGCACCACCACGGCGAGCATGGGTACGGCCATCAGCAGCGCCGGCCAGCCGCCCACGACCTCGAGCGCGGCGTAGGGCGTGCCGGGCACGATTCGGTTGGGCGCGACGCTGACGGCATCCAGCGTCAGCCAGGCCGCCGTCGCGGCCAGCATCAGGCTCGACAGGACCCAGTTGGGAGATTGCCTGGTCTCGCCCACGCCTCAGTCCTGCAGCTCGGCCAGATACTCCTCGGCGACTTGGCGCGGATCGAGCCCTTCCACCGCCACCTTGGCATTGAGCTCCTGCAGAATTTCCAGATCGAGGGACTGGAACAGCGGCTCGAGCAGTTCGGCAATCTCCGGGTAGGCCTCGAGCACTTCCTCGCGCACCACCGGCGCCGGCTGATAGACCGGCTGCACCCCGAGCGTATCCTCCAGCACCACCAGGTCGAGCGCGCTGAGCCCGCCGTCGGTGCCGTAGGTCATGGCGGCATTCACCCCGCTGGTCTGCTGGGCGGCGGCACGCATGGTAGCGGCGGTATTGCCGCCGGAGAGCACCAGCAGCTGATCGCTGCTCAGCTCGAAGCCATAGGCCTGCTGAAACGCCGGCAGTGCCTGTTCGGACTCGACGAATTCGGCGCTGGCGGCGAACTTGAACTCCCCGCCGCCGTCGAGATACTCGGCCAGGTCCTCGAGGGTCTCGAGGCCATGCTCCCGGGCCAGGTCGCCGCGCACGCTCATGGCCCAGGTATTGTTGGCCTGGGCCGGCGCAAGCCACACCAGACCGTTCTCGGCGTCTCGTTCACGCACCGTTTCGAAAGCGCTCTCGGCATCGTGCCAGACATCGCTGTCGGTCATGTCGAAGAAGAAGGCCCCGTTGCCGGTGTACTCAGGGTAGAGGTCGATCTCGCCGTTCAGCAAGGCCTGCCGGACGATGCTGGTGGCGCCGAGCTGCAGCCTGTCCTCCGTCGGGATGCCGCCCTGCTCCAGGCGCTGAATGATCAACTGCCCCAGCACCGAGCCCTCGGTATCGATCTTGGAAGATACCGTGACCGGGTCACCGGCATGCACGCCGACGGCGAAAAGCAGGGAGCCGGCCGTCACGGCCGCCACAGACAAGTAGCGTTTCATGATCATCACCATCCTATGGGTATGTCGGTAGAGTATAAGGCGTGTACAGTTTGACTGTCAGACCCGTTCTCAACGCGGAGCTCCCCATGGATGCGGACGGTACCGCCCTGCTCGCCCGTTGCCATCACCCCCTGGTGCGCGATCTGGCCTGGATCGTCATGGCGCCGGACCTGATCGCCATGCCCTGGCCCGGACGCCCGAGCCGGGCGGACTTCGGCCTCGAACGGGACGAGCGTCTGCTGGCCTACCTCGACGAACTGGAAGCCAACCCCGAGGGCCTCGAGCGCCGGGCGGGCAGCACCGTCGATGGCCGCATGGGCCACTATCACGAGCGCCTCTGGCAATTTCTGCTCGACACTGCGCCGGGCACCCGTCTGCTCGCCAGCAATCTTCGCATTCACCAGGGCAAACGCACCCTGGGGGAGCTCGACCTGCTCTACCGCCGTCGCCACGATCCCACGCCCATTCATCTCGAAGTGGCCATCAAGTTCTACCTGGGCCTGCCGCAAGGCCCCGGCCCGAACGACGACCAGGCACGCTGGATCGGTCCCGGCGGCGCCGACAGCCTCGCCACCAAGCGCGAGCATCTGGACCGTCATCAACTGCGTCTGACCGAGCATGCCGAGACCCGGCTGACCATCCACCAGCACACCCAGCCCCGCGACATCGGCCCCGCGCGGACGGAGACGATCAGGCAACAGCTGGCGATGCCCGGCGTGCTGTTCTATCCCTGGCACCGGCCGCTGCCGGCACCGCACGAGGCAACGACCGATCATCTGCGCGGAGAGTGGCTACACTGGCGCGACTGGCGACGGCTGCGCGACGGCCTGAGGCGGGACACCCGCGCCGCCTGGCTGGTCAAGCCGCACTGGCTGGCGCTGCCGCGGGACGAGGCCTTCCTGCCGTTGGACGACGTCGAGGCGCGTCTGGCGCAGCATTTCTCACGGCCCGCCTCGCCGGTGCAGATTGCGCTGCTCGATTCCGCCGGCCCGGCCAGCGCTCGTCGACGGCTGTTCGTCGTCGACGACAGCTGGCCATTGCAGATACCGCTGCCGCCCTACCCGCGCACGCCCAGGTGAATCGGGTAGGGGCCGGGGTCACCCCCGGCGCCCTCCCACACCACCGTACGTACCGTTCGGTATACGGCGGTTCAT